>MNYZ01000018.1 GCA_001873365.1 Oscillatoriales cyanobacterium CG2_30_40_61
GGGGAGCAGGGGGAGCAGGGGAAGTAGGGGAAGTAGGGGAGGTAGGGTGTCCTCGGTTATTAACAGTCAACGATTAACTGTCAAATAACTGTCAAAACCCTTCGCTTTTCAACTTTTTGTTACGATCCCCTTCCCAAAATGCCCAAATTAGTTGACATTAGTTAACGATTCTCTCAATTTATGAAGGAGCTATTCAACAATGGCATTAACAGATACTCAGGTTTATATTGCCTTGGTTGTTGCCTTGATCCCTGGAATTTTAGCCTTCCGTTTGGCGACCGAACTGTATAAATAGAAAATTTCCAACTTATTAGTGAAAATTCACTGGTAACGGGTCAATTTCTAAACCTGTCTCGACAAAAAGAACCAAAATAGCAGACAATCATGCCCGAATGGGATAAAGTATTGTGTGTTAACTCGGTAAAAGTGTCGGGACAGTTTTTTTATAAGAATCCTGATTAGATGTCGCTTCTTACCCCGTTTTGGGAAAGCTAGAACCCGCTCCTACTGTTAGTGTTCCCCGCGTTATAACATTCGTGAAAAGTCATGTCTGCAATTCGACCTGTTCCCCAAATTATCACGCCCGTTGACCCTGTTCGCCGTCCCCGCGTGCGTCGAACCGCAAAGCGCCGACCTATTCGCAACCCGGGTCTACTGACTGTTGAAACAACCGTTAAATTAGGCATTAATCTGATTTTATCTACTTTTGCCCTCTCGGCATTAATTCAGATGTTACCCCAACATCGTTCGGCGTCGGAAAAACTTCAAGATATTCGGGCTGAGGTCAAAATAACAGAAGAAAGGGTGATCAAAGAACGGGAAGAATTTACTCGCTATTTTGATCCCCAGGAAACTCAAAGAATTATGCAGGAACAAGGGAACCGAGTTGATCCGAGTCAAAAGCCAATTGTTTTCCTCCCAGAACGTACCAGCAGCGCCGCCGAATTAACGGAGGAACCAACCGCTAACTATGCGGGTTTGGAATAGCAACTTCAATTAATGAATTCAGATGTAGGGGGAATTCATGAATTCCCCCTAAAATAGAGTCCTAAATCCTAAATTTATAGGACTGACGCAGGTCGCCCGAGCAACCGGGTTTTTTAGAGAATATCTGGGTCACAAGCAAGTATTTTAGTAAAAACCCGCTTTCTTTGGTTGGGTGCGTAAATCCTAATTTATTTTAAATGATTTGGCCAGAGATTTCGTTCCTGTAACCATTGTTGATTAAACAATTTAGATTGATAGCGAGCGCCCCCATCACATAAAACCGTCACAATGGTATGACCTGGCCCCATTTCTTTCGCTAAAGCTACCGCCGCCGCCACATTAATCCCAACCGAACCCCCCATAAATAATCCGTCTTTTCTTAATAGTTGATAAACCACCCGTACCGCTTCCAAATCATCAACTAAAATAGCATCATCAATCGGCACATCCTGCATATTTGCCGTAATTCGACTATTGCCAATACCTTCTGTAATCGAATTACCTTGTAAAGTAATTTCTCCGGTTTTCACATAACTATATAAACCGCTTCCCATCGGGTCAGCGACAACGGTTTTAATCTGAGAATTTTTCTCTTTTAAAAACAGCGAAACCCCCGCAAAAGTTCCTCCGGTTCCGGTGGCTGCCACCCAACCATCAACTTTCCCGTCGGTTTGTTGCCAAATTTCTGGCCCGGTGGTTTCATAATGGGCAATCCGATTAGCTAAATTATCAAATTGATTCGCCCACACGGCATTTTCCATTTCTGAAGCCAAACGTCCCGATAATTTTACATAATTATTGGGGTCTTTATAGGGTACGGCTGGAACTGGACGAACTTCTGCCCCTAAAGTTCTTAACGCTTCCATTTTCTCCGGGGATTGAGTTTCGGGAATAATAATTAAACATTTGTAACCTTTTGCATTACAAATATGGGCTAATCCAATCCCAGTATTACCTGCGGTTCCTTCTACGACGGTTCCACCAGGTTTTAGTAATCCTTTTTCTTCTGCATCTTTAATAATATATAAAGCCGCCCGATCTTTCACAGACCCCCCCGGATTTAAAAATTCTGCTTTCCCTAAAATTTCACACCCGGTTTCATCGCTGAAACTATTTAATCGAATTAAAGGTGTATTCCCAATTGTGCCAATAAAACCGTTTTTGATGTCCATGAGCAACGTCCTAGTTAAAATTTAGTCAGGGGTTTCTTTTATTTTAGGGATTAACAGGACTAATGCCAAAAACCCGGCTTGGTGAAACCAGGTTTTTTGTTCAAGATGGGTTTATTTATTCGGTTGAGGAGTCAGACGTAAATAGGGCTTAACTTCTTGATAACCTTTGGGAAACTTCTCTTTTAAGACTTCTGGGTCTTTCAGGGAAGGCACAATCACACAATCTTCCCCATCTTTCCAGTCGGCCGGAGTAGCAACGCTGTAGTGGTCAGTCAGTTGCAGGGAATCAATTACCCGCAGAATTTCATCAAAGTTGCGTCCGGTACTGGGAGGATAGGTGAAGCTCAGACGGAGTTTTTTGTTAGAGTCAATGATGAAGACACTACGCACGGTCAGGGTGGCATTAGCGTTGGGATGAATCATATCGTACAATTCGGATACTTTGCGATCGCCATCCGCTAAAACAGGATAATTAACAATGGTATTTTGGGTTTCGTTAATATCTTGAATCCAACCTTTATGGGATTCGGCATCATCCACACTCAGAGCAATTACTTTAACATTGCGTTTGTCGAATTCGGGTTTTAACTTAGCAACAGTGCCCAATTCCGTTGTACAAACGGGAGTATAGTCGGCCGGGTGAGAAAATAACACCACCCAGCTATCCCCGGCCCAATCATAAAAACTGATGTCGCCTTCAGAAGACGCTTGAGTAAAGTTAGGGACAGTATCCCCAAGTCGAAGTGTCATAGTTAATATCCTGTAAGTTCAATGAAAACCTGTGTTTTTATTATACCCCAGTTTTCCCATCAAATTTAAGGGGTTATATATAAAATGGGTTTCAAGCCTTAAAAAATCTTGGTTTAGCAGACACAAGAATATTGTAATGGGCTAAATTATAGAAATAGGACTACCTTCTTAAATCGGGTAAACTCGTATTACAGTAAATAGAAATAGAGTCTTGGGAATAGATACAAGAGTGGATATTGTAATTGGTCGGGGCAAAGTTGCCCGCAGAGCTTATGGCATTGATGAAATTGCGTTAGTCCCGGGACAACGCACCCTTGACCCGGGTTTGGCAGATACAACTTGGACAATTGGTGGCATTCAACGAGAAATTCCGATTATTGCTAGTGCCATGGATGGGGTAGTTGATGTGCGCATGGCGGTAGAATTGTCTAAGTTGGGGGCTTTGGGCGTATTGAACCTAGAAGGGATTCACACCCGCTATCAAGACCCAGAACCGATTTTAGACCGCATCACTTCAGTCGGGAAAGATGGGTTTGTCACCCTAATGCAAGAATTATATGCAGAACCCATCAAACCAGAATTGATTATCCAACGGATTCAGGAAATCAAGAAAGGGGGCGGAATTGCAGCCGTGAGTGCGACACCAGCCGGAGCGAGTAAATATGGTTTGGTGGTGGCTGAAGCCGGGGCCGATTTATTCTTCGTGCAAGCCACAGTAGTCTCAACTACCTTCCTATCTCCAGAATCTGTGATTCCTCTGGATTTAGTCAAGTTTTGCCAAGAAATGCCGATTCCGGTGATTTTAGGTAACTGCGTCACCTATGATGTCACCCTGGATTTACTTAAAGCCGGAGCCGCCGGAATTTTAGTCGGGATTGGCCCTGGTGCGGCCTGTACCTCCAGAGGAGTTTTAGGGGTAGGAGTTCCCCAAGCGACGGCCGTGGCTGACTGTGCCGCCGCCCGCAATGATTATTACCAGGAAACCGGACGTTATGTGCCGATTATTGCCGATGGGGGCCTAATTACCGGAGGAGACATCTGTAAATGTATCGCCTGCGGTGCCGATGGGGTGATGATTGGTTCCCCCTTTGCTCGGGCGAAAGAAGCACCCGGACGGGGTTATCATTGGGGTATGGCGACCCCTAGCCCGGTGTTACCCCGTGGAACTCGGATTCGGGTGGGGACAACGGGAACCTTAGAACAAATTCTGCGGGGCCCGGCTCAACTTGATGATGGGACTCATAATTTATTAGGGGCGTTAAAAACCAGTATGGGAACCCTGGGAGCCCAGACGATTAAAGAAATGCAGCAGGTGGAAGTGGTGATTGCGCCTTCGCTGTTAACTGAAGGAAAAGTCTATCAAAAAGCCCAACAGTTAGGCATGGGTAAGTAGTATCCTTCCTAAATTAAGTTTCTGGTAATTCCCGGGGGACTGATGGCAGAAGTGTCAGAGCAGTCCCCTTCCTATGAGAAATCTGCTAAGTTAAAAATATGACTAAAAATACTGAAGGATTTAAAATTGTTAGCGACAACCGCAAAGCCCGCTATCTTTATGAGATTTTAGAGACCTATGAAGCGGGAATCGCCCTGGAGGGAACGGAAGTAAAATCGATTCGGGCGGGTAAAGTCAACCTGCAAGATGCCTATGCTTTAATTCGAGGGGGTGAAGCCTGGTTATTGAATGCCCATATCTCACCCTTTGAGAAAGCTAGTGTTTATTTTAACCACGATCCTCGCCGCACCCGCAAATTATTGTTACATAAAGAACAAATTAATAAACTATTGGGACAGGTCGAACAAAAGGGGTTAACATTAGTTCCCCTGAAAATGTACCTCAAGGGGGGACGGGTTAAGGTTGATATTGCTGTCGGACGAGGCAAAAAACTCCACGATAAACGGGATGATATTCGTCAAAAAGATGATAAACGGGCGATGGAAAGGGCGATGAAACGCTATTAAATTTAGTTTTTAGCGGTTTTGTTCTGGGCTGAAAAGTTGTGTCACCTCTCCCCCAACCCCTCTCCTACAAGCAGAGGAGAGGAGGATTAGGAATATTAAATTATCACGATATTTAATAACATTATATTCTCCCCATTCCCTTGTAGGGAAGGGGGCTGGGGGGTTAGGTCTTAGTTTATAGTAAAGTAAAATAATTAATCGCCTAGAATCGGGAGAACTCTCAACATGACAACGGAACAGCCGACCCGCAAAGAACGCGATAGTATGGGAGAAATTGAGGTTAAAAGCGATCGCTATTGGGGCGCTCAAACTCAACGTTCTATCCATTATTTTAGCATCGGAAATGACTTAATGCCCAAAGAAGTGATTACCGCCTTTGGGATTCTCAAAAAAGCCGCCGCTATCACCAATCAAGAATTAGGAAAACTCCCCGCAGATAAGGCTGAATTAATTGTTCAAGCCGCCGATGAAGTAATTGATGGCAAACTAGGTGATCACTTCCCTTTACGGGTTTGGATGACCGGAAGTGGAACCCAATCTAATATGAATATTAATGAAGTAATTGCCAATCGGGCGATTGAAATTTCCGGCGGAATATTAGGCAGTAAAACCCCAATTCATCCAAATGATCATGTGAATATGTCCCAATCTTCTAATGATACCTTTCCTACGGCTATGCACATTGCGGCGGCGATTGCTGTGACCCAAAGGTTAATTCCTAGTGTCAGAAAAATGCGGGATGAGTTACAAAAAAAAGTCGATGAATTTGCCGATATTGTTAAAATTGGCAGAACCCATTTACAAGATGCTGTTCCCTTAACTTTAGGTCAGGAATTTTCCGGTTATGTGGCTCAACTCGATGCAGATTTAAAGCGTCTGGAACTTATTTTACCCGATTTATATGAATTAGCCATTGGTGGAACCGCCGTGGGAACGGGATTAAATACCCCGAAAGGATTTGCAGAAAAAGTGTCAAATCAGATTAGTCAATTAACCGGATTACCTTTTATTTCTGCTCCGAATAAATTTGCAGCCATGGCCGCCCATGATGGTCTAGTTATGGCTAGTGGAGCCTTAAAAACCCTAGCCTGCTCCTTGATGAAAATTGCCAATGATATTCGGTTTTTAGGAAGCGGCCCCCGTTGCGGTTTAGGAGAATTAATTTTACCAGAAAATGAACCCGGTTCGTCAATTATGCCAGGGAAAGTTAACCCCACTCAATGCGAAGCGATGACCATGGTAGCCGCTCAGGTAATTGGTTATGATACTGCTATTACTATTGCGGGTTCCCAGGGGCATTTTGAGTTAAATGTGTTCAAACCGATGATTATTTTTAATTTCATTCAATCGGTGGCTATTTTGTCCGATAGTTGTCATAATTTTACCGATTTCTTATTGGCTGGATTAAAAGTTAATCGCAATAAAATTAACAGCTATGTTGAACAATCTTTAATGTTAGTAACAGCTTTAGCTCCTAAAATTGGCTATGATCATGCGGCTCATGTTGCCCATATTGCCTTGGAAAAAGATCTAACTTTAAAGGAAGTTTGTCTGGAATTAGGGTATATTTCCAGTGAAGAATTTGATCGGATTGTCAATCCCTATAAAATGGCTTATCCTGATGTCTAGTTGGTGATTTTAGCTAAGGTCGCCAATTGTATCTGAAACCGTTGATTAAATCCTGAATTAGACCCCCTGCATCCTCTTTAACCAAAGTGCGTTTAACAGTTTTGCTCCCGGGGAAAGCTGTTGAGCAGGGGTCTAGGATAGGACAACAAGTTAACTGTATTTTTTGTAACATTAGTTCGGATTAAGCCTATATGGGTGTGCGAGCTTTATATTAATTGGTATTTAGGGAAATCTATTGAATTTCAATAAGTAAGGATATATACTAATCAAAGTATATCTTTTAATACTTTAATTAGCATCGTTTTTTTTGAAACTTGATTTAATTTATGGATTTAACCTCAACCCATTTAATAATTTATGCCTTCCCAAAACAAAATGTCACCAGAAAATACATTAATATTTCCTGACCGACCTCTAGCCTTAAATTCTCCTTTTTATATTCGTCGTTCTCCGGGTGAAGAATTAGCCTATGCAGAATTAGAAAAATCTGGGAGCTTATTGCGAGTTAAAGCCGCCAAAAAACTAGGCAAAAGTTCCTTAATGCTGAGGTTGATCCATCGTGCAGAAATCCTGGGATATCGTCCCGTTTTAATTGATTTTATGCAAGTTGATCAAGAAATTTTTCAAAATAGTGATAAATTTCTGAGGTGGCTGTGTATAAATGTAGCTCGACAATTAGAACTTGATCCCAAATTAGAGGATTATTGGGATGAAGATATGGGAAGTAAAGTTAGTTGTACTCTCTATTTTGAACTCTATATTTTACCACAAATTAATTCCCCGCTATTTCTAGTTTTTAATGAGTTAAATATTGTATTTGAACATACAAATATTAGTCAAAATTTTTTACCTTTAATTAGATTTTGGTATGAGCAATCTCGACATAACCAGACTTGGAAAAATATCCACTTATTTTTGGTTCAATCAACTGAAGTTTATGTATCTTCAAATATTAATCAATCTCCTTTTAATATTGGATTATCGATTGAACTGCCTCCGTTTACAGTGAATCAAGTTCAAAATCTAGCTGAACTTTATCACCTAAATTTAAGCGATACTAAAATTCAAAATTTAACCAATTTGGTCGGAGGACATCCCTATTTAGTCCATTTAGCTATTTATCATTTAGCTAATAATTTAATCAGCCTAGAAGAATTATTAAACAAGGCTCCAACCCTAGAGGGAATTTATAAAGACTACCTGGAATCCCTGTGGCTGATTCTACACAATAAACCCGAACTTGCGATCGCCATGAAGCGGGTGGCTACCTCTGGGGCAGGTATACAGCTAGAACCCATAATTGCCTATCAATTATATAGTTTAGGTCTAGTTAATTTAGATGGGAATTACTGTACAGCATTTTGTGAACTTTACCGTCAGTATTTTGGCTCACAAATTATTAGTGAGAATCCCAATAATCCGGTTAATTTAAAACAACTAGAAGCAGAAAATAAACTTTTAAAATCCCTGGTTTATATTGACACCCTGACACAGGTTTTTAACCGCCGACAATTTGATCGCTCCGTAGATATTGAGTGGAAACGAATGATGCGAGAAATCGCCCCATTATCTTTAATTTTGTGTGATATTGATCATTTTAAAATTTATAATGATACCTATGGTCATCAAGCCGGAGATCAATGTTTACGCGCGGTAGCCCAGGCTATTAGTGATATAATTCAACGTCCGGCCGATCTGGTGGCCCGCTATGGTGGTGAAGAATTTGTGATTATTCTCCCTCAAACCGATGCTAAAGGTGCTACTTATATTGCGGAGGCCGTTCGTGAGCAGATTAAAGCCTTAGCTCTACCTTTTCACACGGATAAATTACCCAACCGTCCAGAATCAATTATTACAATTAGTTTAGGGGTAGCTAGTGCTATTCCTGGTGTCGATGTGATGGATATTGAAACCTTATTTTTAGCTACGGATGAAGCTTTATATGAAGCGAAAAAACATGGTAGAGATCAGGTTCAATTGAGTTCATTTCTTCGATTTAAATATTAATTAAATCCATAATCTATGAAAATTATTAACTTTTGTCAACCCGCTATTGCTCTAATTAATAAACTCAAATATCCTCAGAAATTTATTTTAATTAGTTTTATTTTTATTATTCCTTTAAGTTTGATGATGTATCTTCTAATTTCAGAAGTCCAGAGTCGGATTGATTTTGCAGTCCATGAAAAGTTAGGAAATACCTATCTCCGTCCTTTACGACAAATTTATCCCCAGGTTTATCAAGCTCAATTGTTAATGGCTAATCCTAATTTTAGTCCTGAAGATCAAACTCAGTTAGAAAAAATTAAAGTAGAGATTCAGAAGCAGATTAACATTTTAGATGAAATCGATCAAAAAAAATGTTCAACGGATGAAATCCGATAAAAATTTGACCTTTTCTTTAATTGATTATTATAACGGATTTTTAAGTATTTGTGGTCAACATGAGGAACTAATTTTGGTGCGATCGCAATTAGAATGTGATCCCAAATCCGATCCAGAATGTTTTCCTTTTGTAGAAACGATTGATACAATCGATTTAGGATTTCCCATTGGTTTAGAAGCGGATATTACGGATTTTATAGGTTCTATTAATATTAAATTAAATGCTGGAGATGGTGCTGTTTTATATACCGATGGGATTACGGAAGCCGAAAATAATCAAGGTCAATTTTATTCTTTAAAAAGACTCTGTGAAATTGTCAAAAAACATTGGCATTTAACCGCAGCAGAAATTAGGAAAGCGGTGATTGATGATGTGCGATCGCATATTGGTAAACATAAGGTTTATGATGATATTACTTTAATTGTTTTAAAACAAAGATAAGTCAGATCATGTCTTGATCCTTGAAAATCTAATAAAATTTTATTTGTGCATTTTTTAGTTGAGGTTTTAAAATGATAAAATAAGAATTACTAGATATTAGAGGTTATAATTCAAAAAGCGATTAAAAAATACCTTAGACAATGAAAATTAATCTTAACAACGACCAACAAATTATAGAAGAAGTATTTAATATTTTAATTGAAAATTTAGATACTTCTAAAATTAGCCGTTTTTGGACAATCTGTAACTTAGGAAGTGGCGACTATTCCCAACTTAAAGATAAATTATTTGCCAGAGAAACTGTTGATAGTCTTTATGAAAAAATCCAAGCCCAAGAAAATGATAATTAAACCGCAATTATTTTTTTTAGTTTAGTTATATGAAGTTTTTATTGTAACGGATAATTCCGTTGTAAAAAGGCTTCCGCAGAAGGGCGATCGCCAATTTCTCCATCTAAGGTAACTGTTAATAAATCATCCAAAATTTGCTTAAATTGATGACTAGGTTTATATCCCATGGCTTTTAAATCATTACCATTTAAGGGGGGTTTAACCTCTCGCCATTGGGTTAAATATTGCCAAATTCGCTTTCTAACTGGTCGAGGAGATTGCACTGCGATCAAAATTAACATCGATAAACTATAGGGTTTAAATAACCAGAAAAACTGACTATTTTTTTCGAGTTCAGAGATAGTTTGAATGATCTGATTTTGGGCTAATTCTAAACTTTTTAACCGTTCAATAGTTCCCACCTGTAGCTGAAGATTCTGGGCTACTTTTTCCCGATATTCTGGGGATAAATAGGCTATTAATACCTCCAAACGCACTTCCCAATGGTTTAAATTTTTTTCTGAATCAAAGCGTTGTAAACAACGATCAACAGACCGTACTTGTCGCCATAACTGCGGACTTAATTCTAAAGTTGGATGAATACATCGTAACGCTTTTAACTCCCCTAAAAGTTGTAACGAGCGTTTCCAATCGGCAGATTGAAAAATATATCTTAACTCACTTTTTAACCGGGTTTCTAAAGCGGGAACTCGACGATTTTGGTCAAAGGATTTATTACTTTCTTCCCGTTGTTTTTCATAAATTCCACTACTAATCGCATAACTAATATAGTCTTTTGTTTGAGCTTCAATTTCAAATCCTAACCGCACCGAGAACCGCACCGCCCGATAAATTCGAGTCGGATCTTCAATAAAACTATTGGCGTGTAAAATCCGAATTTTTCCAGATTCTAAATCCGATACTCCCCCAAAAAAGTCTAATAATTCCCCCACCTTGGGAGCAGTTAACCGTAATGCTAAGGCATTAATTGTAAAATCCCGTCTATATAAATCCTGACGAATGGAGCTTGCTTCTACTTGAGGATTTGCCGCCGGGTAGGGATAAAATTCCGTTCTGGCGGTGGCAATATCAATCCAAAGAGAATCTAAAATTGGGTCATTATGCCATAATAAAGCGGCGGTTTGAAATTGTCCATGAATATCTAATCTTGCTGCGGGATAATGTTTTTGTAAATCCTGGGCTAATTCCACCGCCGGGGAAACAGATGATCCAAGATCTGGGTTAAAATTAGCATTTTTATAACAGCCATCCACCACAATATCAATATCATTTAGTAATACCGTCGTTTCCGATTCTGCTAACAATAAATCCCGTACCGCACCCCCGACTAAATAAACCTGCCATCCGCGTTTTTCTGCTAAAAATGATAGGCGGTTTAGTAATGTTAATAAAGGTGTGGCTAATTTTTCTGCTAAGAGTTCCTCCAGGCTGGTACAAGTCAACCCCGGAATACAGCCTTTAAAAATTGATTTTTGAGGCCGTTGTTGTTGATGAAGTAACCTTAAAACATCGGTTCGGGTAACAATTCCGACTAAATTTTTGTCTTGTAAAACGGGTAATCTACCAATATCATAAGTCACCATTAAGGCTTCAATTTCGGGTAAAGTTGTTTCGGGAGTAATGGTTTTTAATTGCGGTGTCATATAGCCTTTCACCGGGGCATGACTAAAGCCATGATGCAGGGCAATATCTAAGTCGCGACGGGAAATAATTCCTACTAATTGATCCTGTTCATCTACCACCGAAAGACCGGAATGATCATAACGTAATAAAATCCGATGGGCTTCTTCTACGGAGGTATCGGGGCGAATAGTTCTCACCGGAGAAGACATTAATTCCTGCGCCGTTGGTGGGTGGGGAATTTGTGCTTTTAATTGTTCAACTAATTGCCCTAAAATTTCAGTAAAATTGCCTTCTTTTAAAACCACGGAAGCCGCCCGGGTATGACCGCCACCACCATAGGGTTTAAACAATTGATTTAAGTTGGTTTTTTCAATCCGAGATCGTCCAATAATACTTAACCGATCTCCTTCCTCCTTACCATATTGATTAGCTAATAGTAAGGCATCACTTTCAGTTAAATCAATTAATTCCGATGCCAAAGTTGATAACCCCGGCACATATTCATCGGTTTTAAATAATATCCAAGCGACGGTATAACCTCTAATTGTTGATTTTTGTAGCTGTTCTAAAGCTAAACTTAATAACTCTTGTAATTTTTGGGGTAAACCGGGTTCTACATATTCGGCAATCACGGGTAAATTAGCGCCTTGTTCCATTAACCAAGCTAATGCTATGGCATCTCTGGTGGTGGAATGGGGAAAGGTTAAGGAACCCGTATCTAAGTGAATTCCTAATGCCATTACCGTCGCTTCTGCGGTGGTTAAAACCGGTTTTTGAGGTTGATTTCTTAACAGTTCTACAATTAATGTAGTAGTCGCTCCCACTTCTTCAATATAGGTTTCTGTGGCGGGAATATCAGATATGATATCTGGATGATGATCGTATATTCTAATGGCGGATAAATTGGCTAACTTCAACCATTCGGCACTTTTTCCTAAGCGATCGCAATTTTGGGTGTCTACCACACTAATTGCATGAATTTTATTAGGATTCACAGAGCGCCGTTCAATTAAAGCAAATTCATCTCGATATAATGCTAAAAAATCCCTCACCGCCGGATGACTTCCCCCCGCCAAAACAATCCGACTTCCTGGGTAAATTCGAGTTAATCCCACCGCCGCCCCCAGGGCATCAAAATCAACGGTTGTATGGCATAAAATTAGGTGCATAAAGTCAATAATAATTAAGTTTAATTTTTAATTAATTTTACCATAAAAAATCCATCCATATTCTGTCTATGGGGCCAAATTTTAATCCAGCCTTGGGGTTCGGGAGTTAAACCAAAACTTTCCGGTGGAGTTTGAATTTTCCAGTTAGAATGTTGACTTAAAAATTTTTGAATTATGGTTTCATTTTCTTGGGGATGGAGAGTACAGGTGGCATAGACTAAACAGCCGCCAGGTTTGACCCAATTTTGAGTTGTTTCTAAGAGTTCTGCCTGCAATTTAGACAGGTCTTGGATATTTTTAGGATCATGTCGCCATCGTCCATCCGCCCGTCGATGTAAGGTTCCTAAACCGGAACAGGGGGCATCTAATAATAGCCGATCTGCTATCTCGAAATATCCCTCTAATTTGCGAATATCACCGAATTGAGTCTGAATAGAATTGAGTTTTAATCTGGTTAAATTATGCTTAATTTTTTTAACTCTGGATTTAATAGAATCAAAGGCTAAAACTTGACCTTGATCTTGGATTAATTCGGCAATATGGGTGGTTTTTCCTCCGGGGGCGGCACAGGTATCAATAATAGTTTCTCCGGGTTGGGGATCTAATAAATAGCTAACCCATTGCGCACTACTATCTTGAATTGACCACCAACCTTGATCATAACCGGGTAAATCTTTAATTGCTCCGATACTTCCGGTTAATCTTAATCCTAGGGGTAGACCGGAAATTCTATCAACAGAAATTCCCCTAGATTGAAATTCTGATTCTACGGTTTCTAAGGTAGTTTGCAGGGGATTAATTCTTAAATCAATGGCGGGAGATTGATTAAACCAAGTACAAAGCTGTTCGGTTTCTACCAATCCTAAAGTATCTAACCAAAATTGAATTAACCAGTCAGGAAAACTATAGATAATTCCTAATTTTTCTCTGGGATTTTGGGGTAATTTAAAGGGCTTAAAAACAGAGTTAAAAGAATTAGTAGTTTCTCTTGTACATTTTTCAGATTCTCGAATATAATGTCTCAATATCCCATTGACAAAACCGCTAAAATGGGTTATTCCATTCTGTTTAACTAATTCAACACTCGTATCGACCGCGGCCGAATTGGGAACTTGATTTAGATAGCAAATTTGATAAAAACCGAGATGTAGTATAGTACGAATATCCGGGTGCTGTTGATGGGATTTTTTCGGGGCCAAGTAATCAATTAAACTATCAAGTGATCGCCGTCTACGCACACAACCATAGACTAATTCTGTAGTTAAGCGTCGGTTAATATCAGATAGCTCAGATTCACGAAGCCATTGATCTAAAACCACATCTGCGAGTGCCCCCCGTCGGTTAATGTCTCGGAGTGCTAAAAATGCAACTTGGCGTGGATTATTATTCACAGTTATTATAAAATTCAATTCTAGGTAATTGGAAAATAATTGATCCTCGTAAGATTGTATGAATCTCCTTCAGGAAACCCAAGTAACCCATGACTACAACTGAATCAAGACTATCAGAATTTGGGGCATTTATTCAAACAAAATTGAAGATATTTTCTTCTGGTTTTGTTTTATCTCAGGCTCCAACTTATGATAGTTGGCGAAAGCATTTCATTCAAAAACGCTTAAATTTAGGGTTTGTCCTAGCCCTGCTTTCCTATTTTACCTTTAGTGTTTCAGAAATTAACAATTTTTTCTTTCATCCTGAGCATTTTCAACCCTCTTGGTTAGGGACACAAATTGTCGTCGAGGGCGGTTTAATCATCGGTTTATTGATTCTGAGAACTCCCCTGGGTCATCAACATTCAGCCTCAATGTTTCTGCTATTTTCTTGGTTAGTTACAATTACCCCCCAAATTCGAGAAACCTTAAATGGAGTCGCCCGGGCTTCGATTATTGAATGGCCCCTAATGTTTTTTTCCCAAGCCACCTTAATTCCAGTATATTGGCCGCTGCATTTAATATCTCAATTAGGGGTATTTGTTTATTATCATGGTAGTCAAATTTTACTGAATCTAAAAGTTGAGCTTCCCGCCGATTGGATGACGGCTGATTTCCTGTTTCTGTATCTATTTTGGATTTGTTTAATTTGTAATCTTTCGGTGTATTTATATGATCGTTTAGCCCGATCAGAATTTAACTCTCGTCAAGCCTTAGAGAAAGCCTATATCCAAGTCAAAGAAGAACAGGAACGCTCAGAAAGTTTGCTCTTAAATATTCTACCCCATTCCATTGCCCAACGGTTAAAACTGCAACCCACTACCATTGCCGATAGTTTCACCGATGCTGGGGTTTTATTTGCTGATATTGTTGGTTTTACCGAACTTTCAGGACGTTTTGAACCCCCTGAATTAGTTGATTTACTGAATCAAATCTTTTCTAAATTTGATCATTTAGCCGAACTCCATGGGTTAGAAAAGATTAAAACCATCGGTGATGCTTACATGGTGGTTTCGGGTTTACCTTTTCCCCAGGATGATTATGCAGAAGCGATCGCCAATATGGCATTAGATATGCAAAAAACCTTGAGAGAATTCAATCTAAAAACAGAACAAAATTTTCATATTAGAATTGGAATTGCTACGGGCCCGGTAGTAGCCGGAGTGATTGGAATTAAGAAATTTATTTATGATTTATGGGGAGATACGGTTAATATTGCAAGCCGCATGGAGTCCCATGGTATTGCTGATGAAATTCAAGTCACAGAAACTACCTATTTAGTGTTAAAACAAAACTATCGATTTGAAAAGCGAGGAATCATTGAGGTCAAAGGTAAAGGAGAAATGACCACCTACTTATTAAAAGGAAAACAAACTTAGGTATTTATATAATCAGGACTTACGCACAAGACCAAAGAAACCGGGTTTCTGGCCCTAATTTTGCGGATGAAATCGAGACTTATCGTTCAGAAACCTGGTTTGGTGCGTAAGTCCTGACTTAAATAAAATCAAGGGATTAAAACTAAAGTAACCAAGTGCTATCAGAAAAATCCTCACCGGAAACCGGCTGAGAGGTGGAAGAATAGGGACGGCGACTCAATTGATGAGCCTTGGGTTTTTCAATCGCTTGCGGGGGTAAAGGTTTAACTTTCGGTTCCCATGCTGTTTTCAAAGATTCATTTTCTTGTTTTAGAGTTTTTAATTCTTCAATTAATTTAGAATTTACCTCAGATAATTGTAACGATGCTGCTTGAGATTTTTGTAATTTTCCTTTTAAATCGGCTGCTTGAATTTCGGTTTTTAGCCCAGCAATAAATTTATTTTTCTCATCTAATTCAATTTGTAATTGTAAGATTTTTTCTTGAAGCGATCGCTCCTGATTTTGAACCGTTTCTAAAGCCGATTTCAACTCAACAATTTGCTCCTCTAAGTCTGATTGTATTGCCGATGTTGTGGGTAAGGTAGTTGATTCAGTCACCACCACACTTTGATCAGGTACAATTTCCACTTCGGCAGCCGTTGAACTTTTTTCCGTTTCCTGGCGTACCATATCGGAAAGACGTTTCCGCACCATTATTCTTCCTCCCCTTGGGTGAGCATTAATTTCCAGAGGACTTACGCATGGGGCCCGAGAAACCGGGTTTTTTAGAAAATATCTGGGTAACAACGAAGTCTTTTTGTAAAAAAACCCGGTTTCTTTGGTTGGGTGCGTAAGTCCTGTTCGAGAGAATAACCCTAATAAGCCTTAGCTTATCAGATCTTTCCGCCCTCACAGACAATAAAAAAAGAATCAGCAACAGATTTTAACTCTGACTGATTCGGTGAAAATCTCAATAAGATCTAAACTAGATTAAGGTTCAACAATAACCGGAGTTCCGACATCAACCTGTTCAAATAAGGCAACTACATCCTCATTTCGCATCCGGACACAGCCATGGGAAGCCGCCTGTCCGATGGAGTTGACCGTAGGAGTGCCATGGAATCCGATCGCATCTTTTCCATCTGTCCAGAAGCCAATCCAACGCAATCCCAAGGCAGTATTTGGCCCGGGGGAACGGACTTCTCCCGTCCAAGGATCTTGCCAAACCGGGTTTTCAATCTTTTGCATGACCTTAAAACTCCCAGTTGGGGTTTCCCATCCCGCTTTCCCCACCGCCACCGGATAACTGGCAACCACCTGTTCTCCTTGATACAGATAAACCCGGCGTTGACCTAAGCGTAAAATTACACGTTTGGGCTGTTCTAAAGAAGGTAAAAACAAGCCCGGGTTATCCAAAGGCGGAAAAATTGGGTTGAGGGACTGACTCGGAATCATCGGGATAGTGCCAGAAGAAGCCGCACTCAGGGTTTCTGGGGCGGGGGCGGTTTGGGCCATCCCGGGTTGCTGTCCCCCTAAAAATAACGTGGCTGTTGCGATACCAGCGCCGATTAAATATTGAGATAAACGTTGAGCGCTGACTTTGATGGTCATATTTGACTCCTCACTTAGCAATAATATTTAGTATTTCTCAGAAAATACGACTGGGCAAAAATCAAACTGTTCCTTAATAGGACTTACGCACCAAACCGGGTTTCTGAATGATAAGTCTCGATTTCATCCGCAAAATCATCGGCCAGAAACCCGGTTTCTTTGGTCTTGTGCGTAAGTCCTGCTTAATTGAAAGGTATCATAGCAGGGCAGAAGCGAGTTACTGCCCCTAATTGTTCCCTACTTTTTCTTTTGAAATTCCTTTAAGGCGGCTTGGGCTTTTTGCACCCCTTCGGTATTTCCTTGTTGTTGATAAAGTTCCAGGGCTTTTTGGAAAAATGTGATCGCCTGTGTATCTCGGCTTCCCCGACCTTTAAGCGCCATTCCCATATTAAAATGGGCGGAAGCATCCTCGGGATTATTTTCAATCACCCGACGGTAACTAATAATTGCCCCGACATAATCTTCCTGGGCTAGTTGAATTTCCCCTAGGGCTGCGTTGGCTGCCATCAGGGTTGGTTTTAAGGCTAAAGCCCGTTGATAGGCTTGACTGGCGGCTTCAAAGTTCTGTTCCACCTTAAAAATTTCACCGATTTGGAATTGCACATCCCCATCCCGGGGGGCGAGTTGGGCTGCTTTTTCAAAGGCGGCAATTCCACCATTGCGATCGCCATATTTGAGCAGAGCAGCCCCTAATTTAATCTGGATACTGGCTTCATTCGGGGCTAACATCTCCGCCTGTTGCAGCACTTCTAAAGCCTTGATCACGTTTTCTTGCTTCAAAAACGCCATACCCATAGCAGAATAGGCTTGCCAATTACGCGGATCAACCGTTAACAGGGTTTGATAGGCTCGGATCGCCCCCGCATAGTCCCCTTTTCGGAATAGGGTGGCTGCTAATCCTTGATGGGCTTGGATATTATCCCGTTTGAGCAGGGTGGCTCGACGATAGGCCTCGGCCGCCGCGTCGTATTGTTGTAAATTGGCCAGAGTAAACCCTAAACCATACTGAAAATCAGCATTATTCGGTTCTAGGATTAAGGCATTTTGATAATATTGAGATGCTACCAGGAAGTTACCGCGTAAGGCTTCTAAGTAGGCAATCCCAGAATAGATCTTAGGGTTTCTTGGATCTAAAGGGACGGCTTGGGTATAGATTCTAATGGCATTTTCCAGATCCCCGGTATCGACCAACTTTCGACCCTGTTCTAACAAATCATTAAGCTGTTTGTTAGCTTGGGGGTTGGCTTGAGCTACAATTTCCGTAGCTTGAGCAATTTGGGGTGTACTTATAGCAATCACAGCCATAAATACACTACTGACCAGTAATTGAGTTCGATTTGACACGGCCTATTTTGTGTGAGAAGTTGAGCGAGTTGTCACAGGAGTTCCTAACCGATGGTTAGGGGTGAAATTGATACTGACATACTTCGGGCCATTTGTGAAGCGATCCGGTTGATCGGTTTTCCCTGAGCTTTAGAGCCGGGATCTTTGCCAAGATTGGTCAGTTTTATTTAACCTCGGATCTGATCCCCCTAAATCCCCCTTCCCAAGGGGGACTTTGCCTGTCCAATTCCCCCCTTCCCAAGGGGGACTTTGCCTGTCCAATTCCCCGCTTCCCAAGGGGGACTTTGCCTGTCCAATTCCCCCCTTATTAAGGGGGGTTAGGGGGGATCTTTCTATTAACCTTTTATTTAATTATTTATATGCGATCGCCCCAACCCCGCAAACAATTCGCTCAACATTGGTTACGCAGTGAAAAAGCCCTAAATAAAATTGTCAAATCGGCGTTATTATCTCCATCGGATTGTCTGTTAGAAATTGGACCGGGAACGGGGATTCTCACGACTCAATTATTATCGGTAGCTCGGTCTGTGGTTGCCGTAGAAATTGATCGGGATTTATCTCAAAATCTAGTAAAAAGATTCGGCAATCGAGATAATTTCTTATTACTAGAAGGAGATATTCTTACCCTAGATATCGCCGGTCAACTCCAAGATTTTCCTAATTTTCAAAATCCTAATAAAGTTGTTGCCAATATTCCCTATAATATTACGGGGCCGATTGTTGAACAATTATTAGGAACGATTTCAGAGCCTAATCCTCACCCATACCAATTAATTGTCCTGTTAGTGCAAAAAGAAGTCGCTCAAAGGATCACGGCCAATGCTGGATCTAAAACCTTTGGGGCGTTGTCGGTACGAGTCCAATATCTGGCCAACTGTGAATATATCTGTGATGTCCCCGCCAAGGCCTTTTATCCAGCCCCTAAAGTCGATTCTGCGGTATTGCGTTTAAGTCCCCGTCCCATTAATCATCCCGCCACTAACCCGCAATATTTGGAAACCTTACTCAAATTAGGATTTTCCAGCAAGCGGAAAATGTTAAGAAATAATTTACAAAGTGTGATCAGTCGAGATCAATTAACCCAATTACTGGAACAATTAGAGATTAACCCCCAAGTTCGCGCCGAAGACCTCAGCGTTGAACAATGGGTTAATTTAGCTAACTTGATGGAAATAACCGATCTAGTCACCGATTAAAATACGCTTAATCCTGTCTTTTCTGTCTCTAATTCCAAATAAAAATGCGTTACTATTCTTTAATTGCTCCGGCAAAAATTAACCTTTACTTAGAAATTATTGGCGATCGCCCGGACGGATATCACGAACTGGCGATGGTACTCCAAAGTATCAGTTTAGCTGATCAAATTGATATTCAATCAATTGGTATTGACGCCATTAGTGTCCGTTGTGATCATGCAGAAGTTCCCAATGATCACACTAATTTAGCCTATCGGGCGGCGGCCTTATTAACTGAACAATTCCCCGAGGCCATGGCACAATTTGGGGGAGTAGAAATTAACATTAAAAAAAATATTCCCATTGCCGCCGGGTTAGCCGGGGGTTCTACCGATGCGGCTGCGGTTTTAGTCGGTTTAGATCTAATGTGGCAATTGGGCTTAACTCAAAGCGAATTAGAAGTATTTGGATCTCAAATTGGTTCCGATGTTCCCTTTTGTATTCAAGGAGGAACGGCCTTAGCCACCGGACGGGGGGAAGAACTTTCGCCCCTAAAAAATTTAGATCATTTGTATGTAGTTTTAGCTAAATATCGGAACTTGGGAATTTCTACGATTTGGGCCTATAAAACCTATCGTCAACAGTTTAGCCAAACCTATATTTCCCAAGCTCAAGATTTAGAAACCCGTCAACACCGAGTTCATTCCGGGCCGATGGTTTCTGCTATCATGCACGCAGACGGCGCGGCCATTGGTCAATTACTGCATAATGATTTAGAGAAAGTCGCCTTACCGGAACATCCTCAAGTATTGGAACTGCGACAAGCTTTTGAGTCCCAGGGGGTTTTGGGAACGATGATGTCCGGTTCCGGGCCAACGGTTTTCGCCTTAACCGAATCTGAAGCCGAAGCCCTACGGGTTTTAGAAGCAGTTAAAACCCAAATTGCCAACCCAGAATTAGAGTTTTGGACAGCAAAATTTGTCTCTACTGGTATTCGTTTAGCCCAATCATAAACCATGACTAAAACTACTTCTAAAACCTCCGAAATTTCCTCAACAACGGAATCAGTTAATTTATTTCGTTGTCTGAGTAATGCGGGAATTTATGCAGCCATTGCCTTCGGTTTGTATAATTTAACCTATGCTATTTCTGGAAAATTTGCCGCCAAACCAATTCATTCTGAGAATTTTACCGCTATCCAAATGTCCGCCGCCGTTCGGACTTTGGTGCTGGGTTTATTTACTATGGGAACGATTTTATTTACTTTCCTGGCGGTCGGATTAATTGGGTTAGCATTATACGTTAGTATTCAACGATTAATTAAACCTAATATTCCTTCCTCTAATAGTTAAAAAAACGTAGTGAGCCCTAAAGGGCTTACTACTAGATTTATTTAAACTTAATCCGATTAATTTGATTCTGTAACTCCTCAATTTGTCGGCGTAAATCATCGACTTCATCTTGAGATTTTTCCGCTTTCACATTAACCGACCCTTCCGTGGTGGCTTGTTGATATTGACCCGAACGAATTTGACTATATTCGACTGAATTATGCCACTCTTTTAGATATTGAATCCGTTCAACGGGAAAGGGATGGCTTAACATCATGCCCTGACCTCCATTGTACAATAAAAACTTATAAACTTGATTCAAACCATCTTGATCTAAGTCTCGATATTGTTCCGATTGACGAATAAATTCATCTAAACTACATTCGTGAGCATATTTTGTACTAACTCCCGCTAATTGCATCATGGATGTCATCACACATTTGAGATCATCTGTTACTAATAACGCCGCCCGGTCTGCGGATAATTCCGCCTTTCTTCGCCATTCATAAAAGGCATAAATTAAGCCACTATTGACTAAATTTCCTAACCCAAAAGTTAATTCCCCAATCATGGAAGCCACACCCATCGCCCAAATTGACATCTGATTTAAAATCGGATGACCACATTTAATATGTCCTAATTCATGGGCTAAAACCGCTCTTAATTCAGCTTCATCAACTAAATCTAAAAGACCCGTATTGACAATAATATAGGGGTGTTCCTGTCCCAAAGCATAGCTATTAACTAGAGGATTTTGAGAGACAAATAAACCCGGTTCGGGAATAATATCTAAATCTCTAACACATTCTCGAAAAATATGGTAAATACTCGCATATTGTCTTGGCCCAACTTGCAGAGCATTTCCCATTAAGTAAACATATTGAGGACGTTCATAGACAAATTCTACAAATTTACTCGCAATTAAATCAAAGCCTGGAACACTTCTTAAAGCAACTTCTGCTTCTCTATCCAGGGGATGACGAAAGGCTTCGCTAGAAATTCCGGTGTAGGTTGGCATAATAATAATTTACAGGTTATGTTAATACAATGTTTGGAAGCCCGGAAGGGCTAACTACATTTTAGGTATTCCGATGATCAAACTATCTCCTGTTTCTATTTTAGGGGTTATTGTTATTTTGAGTGGATGCAGGAGTCAAACTGATCCAATGCCAGGTCATATTCAGTAAGTTACCTCCTATTTAACGGGTATAATGGAGACTTCAGCCCCAGCTAAAGCGATCCTATCAATATCAGAAAATAGAGATTAAATCTCCCTCTGGAATTTTTAACCCATTTGTGTTTTTTAATCATATTATAGGCAAAAAATCATGAAGCCATTAAAGTTAATCTTACTTCCTTTTTTGAAAGTAAAAAAAGTATCCGACGATCAAATAATTATTACTCAAAAGTTTATTGACGGTGTTTTTGAATATCAAAAATATTGGTCGGGTTCAATCGTGGTTCTCTTAGAAAACGATAATTTTTATAATAATAATCTTGACCATATATTAATTAATATCAATGATTTACCTTTTGAAATAAAAATTATTGACTTAAACTTCCTGAAAGACTGCCCAGAATTACAGGAAAATTCAATTTTTCTGATTAGCACAGGTTTTAGACAGAATCAAATTAGCAAAATTTGTAAACAGCATAAGATTCCCTGTATTTATATCACTGAATATAGCTTAAAAACTCGAATCCAGATTATCAATACCACGACTAAAAATCCGATTTTAAGACTGAGAAGATATGCTTGGGAAGTTTCTCAAGAGTTGAAACAAAGAAAGGCGATCGCGATCGCTGATGGGGTTCAGTGTAATGGTGTTCCTACCTACCAATCCTATCACAAAATTAATCCCAATCCCCTGCTTTATTTTGATACTAGAATTGCCGAATATATGATAATTAGTAGTGATAATTTAATGGCAAAAACTTCTGAGTGTTTGCAAAAAAAAAACCTACGGTTAATATTTTCTGGACGTTTAATTAAGATCAAAGGTGCGGATCATTTAATATCAGTTGCTGAACATCTTAAACAACTTGGGGTTGAATTTGAGATGTTTATTTGTGGAGATGGGGAACTGAAAGAAACCATGGAAAAACAGATTATTAAAAAAGGACTTTCTGATTGTGTTAAAATGCTAGGAGTTTTAGAGTTCAAAACAGAACTTGTTCCTTTTATCCAGAACAATATTGATTTATTTATCTGTTGTCATCGTCAAGGAGATCCCTCCTGTACCTATTTAGAAACTATGAGTTGTGGTGTTCCCATTATCGGATATGATAATGAGGCTTTTGTTGGAGTTGTGAATCAATCTCAGGCGGGTTGGTTAGTAAAAATGAATCGACCAGATTTATTAGCTGAAAAAATTGCCGAATTAAACCAAAATCGAGAATTAATTATGGCTGAATCTTATAAATCCCTAGAATTTGCCAAACAACATACTTTTGAAAAAACCTTTCAACGCCGGATTAATCATATTCAAGAAATAGCAGCTAATAAAACAATTTTATGTTAGATTATACGGTAACTATAATTGATGATTTGATCTCAACTCAGAAAATTTTAAAAATAGTATTTTATCGAAATTATATGGCAATCCCCAATAGGTTTTAATAATTGACAACTGACATCAAACAGCCATAAGTATTATCCGTTGTTCCCTATTACCTATTACCTATTACCTATTACCTATTACCTATTACCTATGCTCAATTTACCTATGCTCAATTTACCTCTGTTGAAACAGCGTGGATTGCGTCTTTTAACTGGACGTAAAACCTATAAAGATTTATCAGATAAAAAATGGACTCTTTGCCCGGTTGAGAGTTCAATTTCTCCCCCAGCAATTTATTTACCTGGAGAACTCGATAAGGTTACGGGTGTCGCCGAACAAACGACATACAAAAATGAATTACAACGCATACAAGGAGGTCTGACCCAACACGAAGCAACCACCGCCTATCGCTTGAGAGATGTAGAAATTCATAATGGATATATTTATAAAGGGGCGATGAAATTACCCTTAACAACAACGAAAGAATCTTGGTTTAATCAATATCAAACAGAATATATTTCTGAAGCAGCACTCGCTTGTACGTTATATGGAAACCGTTATTTTGGTCATTGGATGACCGATGATGTGCTGTTGAATTTGGCGGCGAGAGAATTAGCAATGGCGGTGAGAACTTCTCAGAAACTTAGTCCTAATCAAATTGAATATAGTCATATTTTTGAGATTAATTCAACCCCTGTTACCCACGCTAAATTTAAGAAATTAATCATCATTGAAGATTATGCACAAAATCAATTTAAACGCCAACGCTATCAATATCTTCGCACTAAAATTAAGCCGTTAGGTTCATCTTTAGTTAGTCCAGGGGTGATGTTACTCCGGGGAAAATCAGGGGCTCAGAGATGCTTAGTTAATGAGGATAAAATTGCTGAATTTCTCAGGAGTCAAGGTTTTATTATTATTGATCCTGAACAGACGCCCGCCGGGGAAATTGTGCGTCAAAGTTTAGGAGCAAAAATGATTATTGGAGTTGAAGGGAGTCAATTAGCGAATGGATTATTTACGGTAGCAGATGGTGGCGTGATTCTCACATTACAACCGCCCTATCGATTTAATAATATTTATAAAGGTCGGGCGGATTGTTTGGGAATTAAGTATGCTTTTGTTTTGGGAAAACAGGTTGATGGTGGGTTTGAAATCAGCATCGAAGATTTAGTCAAAACCCTAGAAAAAATTGATTCTAGGTAAGGGTTATTCGTGAATTTCCCCTACCCATATTTCTCTTTTTATCGACTATAGAGTTGATTTAATTTGAGCAAGCGATCGCTTAATTCCTGAGTTAATAATTCTGAACTTTGATAACGCCACCGCCAATTACCATCATTATGACTCGGATCATTCATTCTTGAATCATGCCCTAAATCAAGAACATCCTGTAAAGGAATAATCGCTAAACTCGCAAGAGAACTTAAGGCTAAACGAATCATCACCCAATTAATATTAGTGATTTCATCGGGGTAAGTATAACCTAAATATTCAGCAAAATGTTGTTTTTCTGTGGCACTGGCTGTTTCCCACCAACCAATAGTTGTATCATTATCATGGGTTCCTGTATAAACTAAACAATTGCTAATATAATTATGGGGAAGATAAACACTATTTGCATCTCCACCAAAGGCAAATTGTAAAATTTTCATCCCTGGAAAATGATAATGATCTCGCAATTGTTCAACTTCCGGGGTGATAATTCCCAAATCTTCCGCTAAAACGGGTAAATCTCCTAATTGTTGTTTGAGGGTATCAAAAAACTCATAACCCGGCGCTTTAATCCATTCTCCGTTAATAGCATTTTTTTCACTTCCAGGAACCCGCCAATAGGCTTCAAAGGCTCGAAAATGATCAATCCGAACATAATCTGCATATTCCAGGGTAGCTTTAAATCGTTCAATCCACCAAGCAAATTTGGTGTTTTGTAGTTCTTCCCAATTATAAATCGGATTACCCCATAATTGTCCGGTTTCACTAAAGAAATCCGGGGGAACTCCGGCGATATAAATGGGTTCTAAGGTTTCAGAATTGAGTTGGAATAAATTGGGATTCGACCAAACTTCCACACTATTATAACACACATAAATAGAAATATCTCCAATAATTTTTATCCCTTTTTGATTGGCATATTGACGTAATTTTTCCCATTGTTTAAAGAAAGTAAATTGCAGAAATTTTTGATAGGTTATGGATGCTTTTAATACTTCGGCTTTGGCTTTTAAAGCCTCGGGATCTCGATGGGCTAAACCCGGTTCCCAATAATTCCACGATTGACCTTCATGGGCTTCTAATAAAGCCATAAATAAGGCATAATCATCTAACCAAGAAGCGTGTTTTTGACAAAAGGCTACAAAGGTAGGATTAGGTGTTTCTTCTAATTGTTGTTGAAAACTTGCGTAGGCTTTTTTGAGATATAATGTTTTGTGCGGAACAACAGCTTCAAAATTAACCTTGCTAGAATCTTGAGTTTCTAAAGGAATAATTTCTGCTAATTCTAATAATCCTTCTTGGGCTAATTCTTCTAAACTAATCATTAACGGATTACCCGCAAAGGTGCTATAATTCATAATATAAGGAGAATGTTCTTCGCCCGTTGGCCCCAGGGGTAAGATCTGCCATAATTTATAGCCACTTTTTTGTAAAAAATCAATAAATTCATAGGCGGATTTTCCTAGATCTCCAATTCCATGTTGACTAGGAAAAGAGGTAGGATGCAGTAAAATTCCACTCGAACGTTGAAATAACATTGCAATATTGGATTAATTTTTTACTCTTACAAAAGTACCATAGATTCAAACCCATAGCATCTTTCTCACGATAGGTAAATATTGAACAGGGAATAGAGATCTCCTATCCTCCGGCGCAGATGTGCCAAGGGCGTCGGGTCGTTTAAATAGGAAATTAATTAAAATTCCGGTTACTACTACTCAGGAATAGATATGATTAAATCAGTAGTATCTCAATGAACAGACTCGGTGAAATTTATGATCAAATTACCTCATCATTTCCATTCTTTTTTGTTAATGGGTTGTTTCAGTAGTATTTTTTTATGCCTATCTTCGGCTCCAGCTCAAGATCCCATTGATATTCCAGTCCCCGTAATTCAAGGAACACCCTCCCAAACCTATACCCCTGGGGCTTGGCAACCTGTGGCCAGAATTAATCCCAATCAACCGATTAAAGTGACAATTTTGAATCAAACCGGATATAATTTAGAAACGGGATTAACTACCGGAAAAACTAATACTCAAATTGCTCCCGGTGGCAGTTTTACTATCAATAATGTTCCGGTTAATTCTGATATTGTGATTAATTCTATAGCCAGAGCCGCCATTCTTGATTATAGAATTAATGTGCAAGATAATATGGTTAATGTTACGGTAACAACTGCGCCTGGTGTCGCCGGAGACAATGCAATTAATATTCAAGACACGGGCGCAATTTATATTTATTAATCGCCTTCAAAAATTCCGCTAGTAGTGAGCCCGACCGGGCTCTATTAAATTTTGGTTAATGATCACGGATGGGTCATCAGTTGACTATTGTACTCTTATTCGATATGAATATTAAAGGAGTGAATAAAAAACTATCAGAATAAAAATTAATTCTGCTAGTTTGATTAATCATTAAACTGTTTTAGAGGGTAAAAATGAGAATTTTAATCATGGGTGGAACCCGATTTATCGGGGTGTATTTAACTAAAATCTTAGTTGAACAAGGGCATGAAGTGGTGCTATTTAATCGCGGGAAAAAACCTGCACCCGTTGCCGGAATTGAACAAATTCATGGCGATCGCACCGATGCCCAACAAATTCAAGAAAAACTGGCAAACCAACAATTTGATGCCATTTTTGATAATAATGGACGAGAACTTAATGATACAAAACCCCTGGCGGATTTATTCAAAGATCGGGTGCAACATTTTGTTTATATGAGTTCGGCGGGAGTGTATTTAAAATCCGATCAAATGCCCCATATTGAAGGGGATGCAACTGACCCGAAAAGTCGTCATTTAGGTAAATATGAAACCGAGAGTTATTTGCAAGCTCAAAATTTACCCTGGACATCAATTCGCCCTACCTATATTTATGGGCCATTGAATTATAATCCCTTAGAATCATGGTTTTTTGATCGGATTGTGGCGGGTCGTCCAATTCCGATTCCGGGGAATGGATTTCACCTTACCCAGTTAGGTCATGTTCAGGATTTAGCAACAGCAATGGCCGCGGTTTTAGGGAATCAAAAAGCCATTGGTCAGGTGTATAATATCTCAGGAGAACGTTATGTTACCTTCGATGGTTTAGCGAAATCTTGCGCTATTGCTGCGGGCAAATCCTTGGATTCAGTTAAACTAATCCATTACGATCCTAAACAATTTGATTTCGGCAAACGGAAAGCATTTCCGATGCGAGTCCAACACTTTTTTGCTGATGTTCATAAAGCCATACAGGATTTAAACTGGAAACCCGAATTTGATTTAATTTCCGGTTTAAAAGATTCTTTTGAAAATGATTATTTAGCCCAAGGTTTAGGGCAAAAAGAAGTTGACTTTTCAACGGATGATGAAATTATCGCAAGTCATTAATTGGGTTTATTAATACCGCGATTCTTTGCCGATATCAAGCGTTGCTGAAAACCCCTGATAATAACCTCGATTAGATCCCCCTAAACTACCGTTAAAAATGGGGATTAGGGGGATCTATTCCCAATTGCCGATTCCCTGCTATAAAATAAACTCAGGCGTGATTCAGCGCTTAATATTAGCAATCATAATCGGGGATATGCTGGGAACCACACTAGGCGGACGCTACCACATTTTGCAATCCTTGGGGGGTGGAGGATTTGCACGCACCTATTTAGCGGAAGATCTTCAACTTCCCGATCGTCATCAATGTGTGGTTAAACAACTCAAACCCCACGCCACAAACTCCACAACTTTACAAATTGCCCGGCGTTTATTTGAAACAGAAGCTCAAGTTTTATATCGTTTAGGACATCACGAACAAATTCCCCAGTTATTTGCTTTTTTTGAAGAAGATCAAGAATTTTATTTAGTTCAAGAATTTATTGAAGGTCACGATTTAACCCAAGAATTAATCCCTAATTTCTCTGTTTCCCCGACCCTACCGCCTCCTGATCCTTCCATTCATTCGAGTTTGACTCAAGTTCTCCCAAATCCGCCTAAAGGCAGTTTAAATGAATCGGAAACGATTATCTTATTACAGGATATTTTAAAAATATTAGATTTTGTCCATCAGCAAAATGTTATTCACCGGGATATTAGTCCTAAAAATATAATTCGACGCAAAAAAGATCATCAGTTAGTATTAATTGATTTTGGAGCGGTTAAACAAATTACCACCCAAATGTTAAATGCTCCGGGTCAGAGTGGTTTGAGTGTGGGGATTGGAACACCTGGTTATATGCCGGGGGAACAAGCTAGGGGAAATCCTAAACTTAGCAGTGATATTTATGCGGTGGGAATGATTGGGATTCAAGCATTAACAGGAATTACGCCCCATCAGTTACAAATTGATCCCGATACGGAGGAAATTATTTGGCAAAATCAAGTTAGTTTGAGTCCAGAATTGGCTGAAGTTTTAAATAAAATGGTACGGTATGATTTTCGAGAACGCTATACTTCAGCCCAGGAAGCATTAGAAGCTATAAAAAGTTTAAATAAACCCAATATAGCAACGGTTCTAGCTTTTAAGTCTTGGCTTAATCCCTTAAAAAATCAGCCCAAAAAAACAAAAATTTATTTGACTATAATGGCAACATTGGGATTAATAGGATTGGGGACAGTAACCGGATTTTATTTATGGTCTTCTCTGAAATCGTCTAATGCAATAGAACTCTATAACCAAGGGAATACTTTATCTCAATTAAACCGTTATTCCGAGGCTTTAAGACATTATGATCAGGCTCTGGAGTTAATGCCAGATTATAAAGAAGTCTGGAATAATAAAGCTAAAGTTTTATATAAATTGGAACAATATTCTCAAGCTCAAGAAGCCTATGATAAAGCGATTCAAATTGATCCAAATTATACTGAATCTTGGATCGGTCGAGGAAAAGTTCTGAGCGCTTTAGGAAAGTATTCGGAGGCTTTAACTGCTTTTGAAGAAGCGATTAAACAAAATCCCGATGAGGTAGAAGCTTGGTTAGGAAAAGGGGATATTTTACTCAATTTAAAACGCTATGAAGAAGCAATTCAATCTTATCAAGTGGTTTTAGATCGGTTTCCTGATTCCTTTGACGCCTTATCTAAAACGGGAAAAACCTATCATTATTTAGAAGATTATCAAAATGCTTTTAAATTTTATGACCAAGCGGTTAAAGTTAAACCGAATGATCCGAATGGGTGGTATCACCGAGGGAATGCTTTAATGCAACTTAAACGCTATCAAGATGCGACAGATTCCTACGATAAAGCAGTGCGTTTTAATCCTAATTTTTTCGCCGCTTGGTATAGTCGCGGTCAGGGATTATTAAAACAAGATAAGGAAAAAGAAGCCGTTGAATCCTTTGAAAAAGCGGTTAAACTTCAACCCAATGATCATCAATCTTGGTATAATTTGGGATGGTCATTGCATCTGTTGAAACGCTATGAAGAAGCAATTTCTAGCTATGATCAAGCCTTAAAAATTAAACAAAATGATTATTTAGTTTGGTATAATAGAGGCAACGCTTTATATAATTTAGGTGATTATCAAGAGGCGATCGCTTCCTATGATCAGGCGATTAATCAACAAATCAATCATGGAGAATCTTGGTACAGTCGGGGTAATGCCTTGATGAATTTAAAGCAATATCCCGAGGCTATTTCTTCATATCAAAAAGCCTTACAATATCGTCCAGATTATCCAGCCGCAAAGGAAGCGAAAGAAAAGATAGAACAACAAATTGAAGTCTTAAATAACCCAACAGATTCTACAAACCCGTAGGATTTTAGACGTTTTTTAACTTACGAGGGGGTTTGGGGGAGCGATAAGTCCCACACTGAATTTCACAAAACAAAAAAAACAACCACCAAATCAGTGTGGGTTACATGGACTCCCCCAAGTTAATTTTGCGTTTGTCAATCCCGACAAAATTAACAATAATATGTTAAAGTATATCCAAGAGTTTTGAAAGCGACAATGTTTCAGGCATACAAATTCCGAATCTATCCAAATACCGAACAGCAAATCGCCTTAGCCAAAAGCTTTGGTTGTTGCCGTTGGTATTGGAATTATGCCCTGAACTTGTGCCAAGAAACCTATAAGCAAACGGGAAAAGGATTATCCAGAAAAGTGATTCAAGGATTGTTACCTCAACTAAAAAAGGAATATCCTTGGTTGGCAGATGCCTATTCCCAATGCTTACAAGTTGTCGCTCTCAATTTATCTACGTCTTACAAAAACTTCTTTGAGAAACGGGCGAGATTACCTCGGTTCAAATCCAAGCATGGCAGACAATCAATCAGTTATCCCCAAAACGTCAAGTTGGAAGGGGATTATCTAAAACTACCTGGTCAAGTCGGATTAGTTTATTGTTTGCGTCATCGGGAATTTCAAGGCGTAATTAAAACCGTTACTGTCTCAAAAAATCCCGATGGGAAATATTATGCTTCTATCTTAGTTGATGACGGCAAGGAAACACCCAACCTATCAACCAATGGAAAAGCAATTGGGATTGATTTAGGGTTAACTCATTTGGCGATTACTAGCGATGGGGACAAGTATAGCAACCCCAAACATTTTGCTAAACATCAACGCAACTTAAAACGAAAACAACAGAAATTATCCCACAAACAAAAAGGAAGTAAGGGTAGACAAAAAGCTAAATTAAAAGTTGCTAAAGTCCACGCTAAAATCTCTCGTTGCCGGGAAGATTTTCTCCACAAACTATCCCGCAAGATAGTGAACGAAAACCAAGTGATTGCTGTAGAAAATCTAGCAGTTAAGAATATGGTGAGAAACCATAAATTAGCCAGAGCGATTAGTGATTGTGGTTGGGGAATGTTCTGTACAATGCTCAAATACAAAGCCGAAAAAGAAGGGAAAACCTATCAAGAAGTTGATCGATTTTTCCCTTCTTCTAAAACTTGTAACGTCTGTCTAAATCAAGTAGGTAGTTTACCGCTTGATATTAGAAGTTGGACTTGTGAATATTGCCAAACAACTCATGACCGAGATATAAATGCTTCTATCAATATCAAAAATGAAGCCTTGCGGATACTTCGACTACGCTCAGTACAAGTTTTGTCGTTAGGAACTAGCGACACTGCCATGTTGAGGGGGTGTAAGTCGTCTGATGAAACTTCTGTTTCTTCAGATGCTATCCCCATTGAAACTGGAAGCCCACACTTACTCGTGCCAGAAGTGTGGGTAGTTCACTCGAATTGCCAATCAACTCGCTCGGCATGACCCCAAAATGCTTCTAATTTATAGAAATCTCGGCCTTCGGGCAACAAAATATGGACAATGACATCACCATAATCCATTAAAACCCAGTTACCCTCGTTTTGGCCTTCGACTCTCAGGGGCAACCGTTCTAATTCTATTTCCACTTGGTCTGAAATGGCCAGAGAAATTGCCCGGAGTTGAGCTTGGGAAAAACCCGTTACAATCACAAAATAATCGGCTAAATAAGAGACCTCCGACACGCACAGTACCAGAACATTATCCGCTTTCCGGTCATCTGCGGCTCGGGCGGCGGCTAGGGCGGTTTCCCGACTGGTATGCTCATCAACATTGGTGCCAGATATCATTTGCTCAACAGCGTATTGGGTTTGGGCGTTATCAACCATTCAGTTTTTTTATTCCTCGTATGCAATCAAGGGTAACAATCAAATTTAGATCTAGTGATCATTTTAATCATTATTTTCGATTTTGGAGACTGAGGTTAAAGACAAAATCGGCTATTCCTGGCTTAATACCTGGGTAAATAACCGTTCATACTCGTCTAACGCCTGTTCAATGCCATAATGTTCTTCTGCATATTTTCGCCCAGATTGACTCAAGGATTCTAATTGTGCTCGATTGTTTTGAAGATCCCTAATTGCCTGGGCTAAACTCTGGGCATCCTCGGGGGGTACCACCATTCCCCCGCCACTTTTAAGAATTACATCTTTTGCGGTTCCCGCATCAGGAACAGAACCAATAATAGCACAACCACTAGCTAATAAAACCGGAATTTTTGACGGTAAATTAAAAGCCGTCACCTGTCGTTTTTGCACCACTAATCCCACATCAGCCGCCGCCAACATTTCCGGTAATTTTTCCCTGGGTTCTAGGGGAATTAATAAGACATTCTCCGTTTGATGTTCCTGACAGACCTTTTCTAACTGTTGTAAAGCCTCCTGTTCCCCGGCAATAATAAAAGAGATTTCAGGAATAGACTGTAATAATTTGGCGGCTTTAATGACCGTTTCTAAACCTTGAGTTAAAGCAATATTTCCCGAATAGAGAACCACAAACTTATTCTCAAGTTGATGCTTAATCCTAAAAGAATTATTGGTTTTTGATAAAGGTTTAATAAAATTAGTATCTACCCAATTGGGAATATAAACAATTTTATCTTTTGGTATGCCGAGTTCGACTAATTTATTAACAAAACCATCCGCAATCACACTAATCCGATTTACCTTGACATAGGTAAACTTTTCCACAAATTTAGCTGTTTTAATTACAATACCATCGGGATTAACCAACTTCACCCGCAAGGCAGCTTCTGAGACAATATCCTGAATATTCAAGATCACCGGACAACGGCGCACCCCGGCATAAAGACCCACCGGAATACTGACCAATAAAGGCGGAACCGTGGCAAAAATTAGATCAGGGCGCCAACCTTTAAACGCTTGAACCAGGCTCGTGACTATAAAACTACTATCAAGCAGGAGACGATCCAATAATCCCGGTTTCGGGCCACGCACCCAAATATAGCTGCGCTGAATCACTACCCCATTTCGTTCTTCGGTGAGATACAACTTATTCTGGTATCCCGGATAAATCCGACGTTCGGGATAATTGGGCATTCCCGTCACCACCCGCACCTCATGGCCGCGCCTGACCAGACCCTCGGCGAGTTCGGTCATCAGAGGAGCAATGCCAATCGGTTCAGGATAGTAGTTATAAGAGTAAATTAGTATACGCATACGGTGATTATTTATCAGTTATCAGTTGTAGGGGCGGGTTCATCGAGATGCGCGGCGATTAACAAATATCTAAAAGAACTCGCCCGTACCAGGTATCAGTTGTTAGGTTTTGGGTTTGAGTCCCAATAACATCTCCACTTCAACCTCAGCAGTATCGGGAAAACTGGCACTGATCCCCACACCCCGAATTGAACTGAGCAGGATCATTTTATTCGGTTGCAGGGCGATCGCCGGAGACGCTAACAGATATCCCATGGCCCAGGATGTAATTTTTTCAATATCCAAATAGACATAACTATGGTGGGAACTGGGTAGGGATTTACTAATCTCTTGAAACCGTTGGCTTTGATTTAGGGGGTCGGTGGGGTTCTGAGTCATCGCTTCCACCACTGGCCCGCCAAAGGCAACAAACATAATATTGGGACTTAACCATCCATGTCCAAATAAAGTTCCCTGTTTCGGGTCATTCCATTCTGTTACCTCAATTCCAGCTAAACTCCGTTGTTCAATATTAATCGGAGGATTACCCCGGGCAACCAGAGTATTGAGTTTATTTAACATTATTTCTGCGGCCGGGCGATCGCTAGTTTCAATTAATATCACTCCCCCCAACCCCAAGGACGCTAATACCCCTTTTTCAGAAGCGATCGCAGCCAAAGCAAATTCCCCATCCATCCAGCCAAACACCTCCGTGTCCGCATCCAAATTAATCGCTTGCAGTGCCAAACGAATTTGACTAATGATCCTGTTGAGATCCCGGTTATTTTCCCCCAAAGTTAACAACTGTAACCACATTTGATGCAGATCATGGCTATTAACCAGGGCTACGGTTTCACTGGGGAAGCGATCCATCATTTTCCCGAATTCAGGTAGGTTTGGGGATACCGTGGCTTTGGGACGTAAATGAGCCATCGCTTTTAAGCGAATCCCATCCGACTCCACCCCGACTCCTATTACCATCGATTGAATCGGTTTCAGCGAAGATAGGGACTGACCCGATAAACTCAAAACTTCTGGCCAAGTGCCACTCAAATCCTTCGTTAACCGATCATAATCGGCAATAAACACCGTCAATAAAGGATTAGCAAGATTTGCACTTTTAAAAAAAAGGTCAGATTTTCCCGATAAACTAACCAAGGAAGGAGAACCCATGAAGGTATCGATCGCCCGTTTCACAGTTTCAGGACTCACCGCGATTACCAGATGATCGTTGATCACCGCCACGTTATATTGTTTTCCCGTTTTTTCGGTATAACTCGATAGACTCACTCCTCGATATTGACTCCGTTGAGATTTAATCTCCGGTGAAGCCTGTAATTTTTGGGCAAAATGCCAGGCTTTCAATTTATTTTTAATTCCCACAACCATCAACAGTTGGGGCTCCGAACCCAGTTTGCCCCCATCAGCAGGCAATAAAGCCACCATCACCCCCCCGATCCAAGGTTGAACATCCCGATTAAAATTAATCTGGGTTTGAGCTAAACTCTGTTGTTGAAAAATTTTGATTCCCCGACTCACTAACCCTTGAGCTTCGGGTGTGCCGAAATTTTGTAATTCTGATAAAACATCAGGCGTTGCCGATACATAAGTTGCGATCATGGCTTCATCCGGTATTAGTTTGCCACTTTCTAAGGGACTATAGGCTTTGTAGCGCCCGACCGTTAAGTAAAGGGCGGCGGCGACACTCCCACATACGCTTAGGACTGCAAAAGCCAAAAGCAGCTTAGATTTTTTTCGGATCAGCATGATGATTTTTTAGCGGGGGTTTGGGATGATCACCCAGGGTTTCAGTTAATTTTCTTTATGTTAGCTTGTTCCCCCCTCGGGAGAAGGGGTCGAAGATTTGTTAATCTATAGAAAAAGGTGCGAGCATTCAGCCATTAATAGTCATTTTAATGAAAGTAGCAGTTACAGGAGCCACAGGTTTTGTCGGTAGTCGTTTAGTAGAGCGACTCCAACGGTCAGGACATTCGGTATTAGTTCTCACCCGTCATCCGGAAAAAGCTCAACGGGTATTTCCCAGTTCTGTCTATTCCCAGTTAGAAATTGTTGGTTATACTCCCACGATATCCGGGGCTTGGCAACAGGCAATTTCTGGATGTGATGGAGTAGTGAATTTAGCCGGGGCGGGAATTGCCGATGAAAGATGGACACCGCAACGCAAACAGGAAATTTTAGAAAGTCGGGCCACGGCTACCCAGAAATTAGTCGAAGCGATCGCTTTAGCTAATTCTAAACCTAGCGTCCTGGTTAGTGCTTCGGCCGTCGGATATTACGGAACCAGCGAAACCGCCCTATTTGATGAACATAGCCCCTCTGGACAGGATTTTTTAGCCAAGGTCTGTCTCGCCTGGGAAACCGCGGCCCAACAGGTCAAGGAAGGGGGAACCCGTTTAGTTATTTTAAGATTGGGGATTGTTTTAGCCATGGGGGGAGCCTTGGGAAAAATGCTGACTCCCTTTAAACTGTTTGCCGGGGGGCCATTGGGTTCGGGGGAACAATGGTTTTCTTGGATTCATCGAGAGGATTTAGTCAATTTAATTCTATTAAGTTTAACCAATTCCGAAATCGAAGGAGTTCTAAATGCCACCGCCCCCAACCCGGTCAAAATGGGGCAGTTATGTCATGCTTTAGGGGAAGTTCTCCATCGTCCCTCTTGGCTTCCGGTTCCTGATTTTGCCCTAGAAATGTTATTAGGAGATGCCGCCCAAGTTATTCTCCAAGGTCAACAAGTCCTACCCAAACGTACCCTATCCTACAATTTTAATTATCAATATCCAACAGTTAAACCTGCCCTAGAAGACATTTTATCTTCTTCATAAATAAACACGGATTTAAGAAGATTACGCAGATTAACGCAGATTAAAATCCGTGAAATCCGTGAAATCCTCTTAAATCCGTGATCCCCATTCCCTATTAATAATGAATCATTTTGATCAAGCTCGTTCTAGTTTAAAACAAACTTTATCCCGTTATCACCATTTACAACGGGGGCGACGCAGTTCCCATCCTGAATTACAAGCCACCTTACAAAAACAGTTAGAAATCCTCTCAACTAATTTAGAAAAACTAGAACAAGGAATTATTAGAATTGCGGTATTTGGTTTAGTCAGTCGCGGAAAATCGGCGGTTTTAAATGCTTTATTGGGGGAAAAAATTCTCCAAACTGGGCCGTTAAATGGGGTAACTCAATGGCCCCGTTCTATTCGTTGGAGTGTGCCTTTATCTCAGATTGAAGCACCAAATCGGATTGATAATATTGACGAATCAAATCCGATTCAAGTTGAGTTAATTGATACCCCAGGATTAGATGAAGTCGCCGGACAGGTGCGGGGGGATATGGCAAAGGAAGTTACCCGCCAAGCGGATTTAATTTTATTTGTGGTAGCGGGGGATTTAACTAGAACTGAATATGAGGCTTTATTAGAATTACAAAATGCTCATAAACCATTAATTATTGTTTTTAATAAAATTGATTTATATACAGAAATAGAACGGGAAAAAATCTATCAAAATTTACAAAATCTAGCCAAAGGTAAAGATATTTCTATTGTTGAATCTTCTAATAAATCTCAACCTTTTGAAATTGTCAAGGTATCAGCCGAACCCGCACCCATCCAGTTAAGAATTGAATGGCCGGATGGTCGAATAACATACCAATGGGAATCTCCCGCTTCCCAAATTGATGAATTAAAACAGATTATTTTAAAGCTATTAAATCGAGAAGGACGCTCACTTTTAGCTTTAAATGCTTTAGTTCAAGGGAGAGAAGCGGAAAGGATTATCGCTCGTCAAAGTATTGAATTACAAGCGACGGAAGCAGAGGAATTAATCTGGAAATTTACTTGTTATAAAGCCGTAGCCGTAGCCTTAAATCCGATTGCAATTTTAGATGTTTTGGGTGCAACTATTAGCGATTTAATTTTAATTCGGTCTTTAGCCCGTTTATATGGTTTACCCATGACCAGTTATCAAGCGGGGAAATTATGGAAAAAAATTCTATTAAGTTCGGGAGGGTTACTATTAGCTGAAATGGGTAGTGGTTGGATATTGGGATTTGGTAAAAGTGCGGCTGGGTTAGCAACGGATCTCGCTAATTATGCCGGAATTGCTATTACTCAAGCCTCAATTTCTGCCTATCTAACCTATACGGTTGGTCAGGCGGCGCAAGTCTATTTAGAAAAAGGCTGTACTTGGGGTGAACAGGGTATTGATACCGCTATTCAAGAGATTTTAAATCAAGTTAACCGAGATAGTTTTATCCTGCGCTTAAAGTCGGAAATTGATCGAAGTTCTCAACTTGATTCTTTGGAAGTAGATTGAGTTGAATTAGGATCTTTTGTGGGAAAGGTCATAAAATTACCAAATCCCCCCAATGTTTGATATTTATATCCGGCTATTTCGGTGGTATAAACACTAAATAAAATCGCATTTTGTCGCGTTGTGGATTTATCTACCGTGTCTTTAATTAGGTGACGTTGGTTGACTACTAAGGTATTACAAGTATTCACTAATGCACTAGAAAATCCTTTTAAAAATTCAGGAACTTGGGATTCTTTACAAATTGATTTTTTAATTTCGGCGGATAATTTATCGGAAGCATAATTAATATATTCCTCCCGTTGGGGATTGGTAAATGCCATGGTTCCGGCTAAAATAGTCAGTAGGATTGCGCCTTTTCCTAGATAACCCGAAGATGATTGAGATGGAACATAATCAAGTCTCGCCATGGCATTTACTAAAAATAAAGACTATCCCAATTATATCTTTCCAGGGTTCCTCTGTCGATTCAGGATTTCGCTAGAAGCAGAAAAACCAGATTTGGGAGTAACCGCTTGAAATTGCGAGTCTAAGGTAACAAAATAGAGTTCCACATCCAAACTCGGATATCGCTCCCGAATTGCTGTATAGGCTTGGTTTAAATAATCAACATGGGCTTGATATTCCCGTTCGGGATTTTCATGCAGGTTAGGGTCAATTAAACTAGAGTATGCTCCACAATCTTCATGATCTAAGATGATCACTTTTTCAATATCATGGAGTTTATAGGATAACTCTAATTGATCCCAAAAAACCGTTGATTCTTCTTGATGGGGAAAACCAGAAATTGCTAAGGAAGCTCCGGCTAGGGCTGTCCAGTCATACTTTTGAGGTAAAATATTAGACATAAATTGTTGTTCGGCGTTCATAAACCGAAAATCAATACAACTTAATACTAAAGCCTTGGCGTGATGATTCTCAGACAGAGCGGGTTTAGCAAATTCTAACAGAGGAATAGAAACAATAGTTGTTAATAGCGATCGCATAAACCAACGACGACTTAACAAATGGGAACAATTCCCCCCACAGTCACATCCGGTGAATCCCTTAAAATTATGGTTCATGTTTGAAATTCCAGTGCTTTTTCTTTAATAGGTTCTTCCAGGGAGCGAATAGCTGCATCAGTGGTTTCAAAACAGTTATTTTGACCAATTTTATCCAAAAGACCACTTCGTTCTAAACGTTCTTGAACTTGAGGTTGCATACCACTTAAAATCAAACGACAACCCCGACGTTTTAGGTCTTGATAAATGTCTTCGAGAGCCACTAAAGCGGTGGTATCAATATTAGGAACAAACCGGAGTCGTAAAATTAAATACTTGACTTGAGGTTCTTCTCTTAAGAAGGTAGCAAATCGTTCCGCCGCTCCAAAAAATAGAGGGCCATCAACCCGATACACGGCAATTTCTTTAGTTAATTCTAAAGGAATTCCAGGGGGAAAAGCTTCGGATTCGGGCACTTTTGCCAAATCCATTTCACTCATGCGCTTGATAAACAAAACACTAGCCGCAATTAAACCCACTTCCACAGCCAGAATTAAATCAAAACCAATGGTAATCCCCCAAGTCAGTAACATCACGCCAAAATCAGCGTAATCGGCTCTCAAAAGCAAGCCAATGGTTTCCCACTCAATCATTCTGACACTGGTGACCATCAAAATTCCCGCTAAGGCAGCTAGGGGAATTTGAGCAGCTAGAGGTGCCAATATAACTACAATCAAGGCCAGGACAACACCGTGAATCACTCCCGAAAGACGAGTCCTCCCCCCAGAGCGGACGTTAACAGCAGTGCGGGCGATGGCTCCAGTGGCCGGAATTCCCCCAAAAAAGGGAACAACGATATTAGCCAATCCTTGACCAATCAGTTCTCGGTTACTATTGTGTTTATCACTAACGGTCATGCCATCGGCTACCACCGCCGATAGTAAGGATTCAATACTTCCTAACGCCGCTAATGCTAAGGCGGGATTAATTAATTCTCGGAGTAAGCTCCAATCTTGCCAATGGGGAATAATATGGGGAAGGGGCAAAGATTGGGGAATTTCGCCAATCATTTGAATATTCAGGTGAAAATAGGCGGTTAATCCGGTTGCTAAGACTAATCCGACCAAAGAGCCCGGAATTAGACGGGTGATTTTGATCCAAAATAGTTTGGTGACAATCACAACGCTGGCGATCGCGACCGTTGGCCAATTAATATTTTCTAAATGGCTAAAAGTTTCTAATAGACCAGGAAAGAAGTGTTCACTTCGAGGTAAATCTAAGCCGAAAAAATTATTCAGTTGGCTACAAAAAATAATCACCGCAATCCCATTGGTAAAGCCAGTGGTGACCGGATAGGGAATAAATTTAACGATTTGGCCTAATTTAGTCACTCCCAGAGCCACCTGGATGATTCCGGCCATGACTCCTGCGATCCAAACCTTCTCAATCCCATATTTGCTGACAATTCCAATCAAAACTACGGCCATGGCTCCGGTGGGCCCGGTAATTTGTACCTGTGACCCCCCACAGATAGCGGCTACAATCCCGGCAATAATGGCGGTATAAAGTCCGGCCTTGGGTTCGACTCCACTGGCGACGGCAAAGGCTAGGGCTAGGGGTAGGGCGACAATGGCGGCGGTAATTCCTCCGGTTAAATCACCTCGCCAAGAGCCAAAAATATTACCTAAGCCCAAGTTTGGTTTAATTACTTCTTCTGTCATGGCGGTGATTTACTCTAATTAATGTTGTGATAGTCATTGGCCAGCTTCAGAGTTCGGATCTTCGAGATTTTCTCAAGCATCACGCACTTCTAGGAGATGGTTATTAAAAACTTCTAGGGCGGCATCGAGAACTTTAAAAATCCCTGGATCACGAATGCAGTAAAAGATATAGTTTCCCTGTCGTCGGGCTTTTACCAAATTATAGCGACGCAGAATTGCTAATTGCTGAGAGACTGAAGATGCTTCAACTTCAATCCATTGGGCGATATCGTTAACGCTTTTTTCCCCAACACGCAAGGTGTCTAAAATCTGGATCCGCAGAGGGTTAGACAGGACTTTGAAGAAATCGGCTTTGAAGTAACTGGGCTGAAATGTCATTTCATTAGGTTTCTATCTGAGTACCTGCAAATATCTTCAGATAGTTTAGCACAAAAATGGGAGGAGCAACCCGCGATCCTGTGGATTGTTGTTCTCCTCCCTGTGGGCTATGATTTTTGAAACCCCATGTCGGGAATGAATTAAAATTCACTGATTCCGATGATTTTCAACTCAAATCTTTTGTAATATTCTGAAATAGCCAATAATCTTGATATTCTGATAAAATAAAATCCATAGCTTCTTCTAGTTTGACTTCTAAATCATAATTTTGAATATCTACTATCATTTGATAAAATAACTCAAACAAAACTCGATAATCTTGATTCCAAACCATCAATTTTCCATTTTTAGAATGTTGCAGTTTTTCTAACTCAAATAGGCTTTTCTGACCACTGATGGGATAATCGGTTTGATCTCGACAGAGAATAAATTTAAAATTAGGTTTTAAAATCAATAACTCATTCCAGTTTTTCATTCTATGGAAAAAGGGCGCTCCACCTAGATGCAAAAATCCCACGACAAAACTATGGGTTTGAGTTTGAATAACTAAATGTTCAGGAATCACCCGTTTTCCTAAGTGTAAAACATCAAAACTCAAGGGAGAAATAACTAACATTAAGGCTTCTAAAATCGTGATTAATTTTCCTAAATCGTCACTATCGGTGAGGATTTTAGGTTTAGCTAAATTCGCTTCTAAACAAATTCGTTGCGCGTTTAAATAATTTTTGAGTTGACGTTTAGACGCGGAATCAAAGGAGGGGATAAACCCAAATAATTCCTCGTTAAATACTTCTAAATTTTGCTGATTTTTTTCCTCTAAAACCTTGATAATTTGAGTCATTCCCTGTTTCATTTGTTCCAGTTCAATTTCTAACTGTTTTAACCGGATTTCCACCTCGGTTTCATCGGTTTGTAATACGGGAATTAGTTGATGTTTCGGGAGAGGAATTCCATCAACTTTATAGCGGTAATAATCCGCCGCCACATTCAGGACTGTCCGAATAGAAATATGATTTAAAATTCCAGTAATTTCGTCCACTTCAAATAAATCATCCAGGGTGACATCTAACCCTTGTAATTTTAAATTCAATAACTGTTTTAACTCTTGATTAGAAGGACGGTTGAGAAACACCTGGGACTGGGATACCCGATCAATAATTGACCCATCAAAAACCTGTTTAAATTGTTGCCAGCGATCAGGAAATAGATTTAAAATAATTAAACTATTCGGAATATGGGTAAAAATCTCTTTAATCGCAGTTCCAAAACAGTGTAATAACCGTTCATTATGTTTTAATCCTAATCCTTCTAACTGATCAAAAACAATGATTAAAGGTTCATCTAATAGGGATAAACACCCCAAAACCTTTAACGCTTCTAAAGATGCTTCCTCCCGACTCAATTCATCTTCCCAAGAGGGTAAACCTACCCGGTCTAATTCTTCTTGGGGGAGATTATTCATGGCTAACCATTGGGTAATAATTTGACGCCGATTAAAGTCCGTATAGCCACAAAATTTCACAATTCCCTGTAAAAATTTAGGGGCGTAACCGGCGGCGGAAAAGTTATTATTCCACCACTCTAAAGCCCGTTTTTCAATATGTTGCCAAAATTCCCGTTTGGTCTTGGTTTCCGCTTGGGATAAGTCGGTAAATAGCTTTAAATTTCCCCCTTGAATTAGTTGTAAGATCTTTTCATCTTTTTGGGTTTTTGAGGTAAAATAGTTATCGGTAGATTTAATAATCTCGGCAAAACTATTAGCCAATAAATACTCAAGCTGAGTGTGAATACTATTTGGAACAATTTGGATTAAGGATTCTAAAATTCGACTATAGGTATGAAATAAAACCGTATCAGAATTATTGGGTTGACGGATAAATAATAATCTATTTTTGGTTAATAAATCCTTGGCTAATCGCATCATCAGATGGGTTTTACCTGATCCGGGTTCCCCAATCACAATCGCCCCTTTTGTTTGATGATTAAAGTCTAATTTAATATCTGCTAAAATAGATTTTAAGCGATCGCATTCTTCCGCAAAAATTCCGCGAAAATCCGGGTGATCCTGAAAAGGAGTATCAACCCGACTGCTTCCAAAAGGGTTAGGTTGGGTTTTTAATTCTTTTTTCAGAAATTCATTTGCAATATGTTTATAAAGTTGATAGGTAAATAACGCATCATATTTAGCTCTATGGGCAGAATCTTTCTTGAAAAATTGACCCTCTAATTTAAGTCTTAAATGTTTACTTAAAGCCTCTAAAGAATGACTATTTAATTGGGGTAAATAGCGTTGAGCTAGTTCAAAACTACACTGGAAATCTAATTGGGGAGCAGAGATTCCCACGGCTTTAAAAGTATTTCTCAATATTTCAATATCATGTTGAGCATAATGACAAATAATCACTTGAGATTGAGCAATTTCCAGAAATTCTGTTAAAATTACTTTTAACGGTTTAGTTAGATGGGCAATTTTAGGACTTTGGGGATGATTTTCCACAAAGGCTTCATAGATTAATTCTCCTTGCTCATTGACAATGGCTAATTCTCTTAAAATTGGTTGTCCTTCCGTATCAATAACAATAAAGTTTTTTGTAGTTTTCATAGCAATTAATCACAATAAATAATCTCTAAACGTAGAATTAAATGATCAAGAGCACAAGATCCCCTGGACTTCCCTCACTTGCTTCTATGTTCATTGTCACTCAAATTGAACGTTATTATCACAGAATTTTAGAGATGAGCGTCCCTGATTTAACCGGGAAAATACGGAATAATTAAATTATTCAGTTAATCTCTATTCTTTCCACCGTTAAGGATTTGGAGGGTGATTATGAAAGTTTATCCTAAACCTCTGCGCTCTAACCCCTACAACAGTTACCGCGACCCTAAAACCGGACGCTGGTTAGTTGTCAAACCCCTGGAGAATTCCGCTAGAATGGATTAAGTGTAACGTTTTGTAAATCCGTGGGTTAGACTAACAGATGGACTGCTAAAACGAACTTAACCCTTTAGACGGCTAATTATTGTGACCCCAAAACGCATTTTAATCTGGTATCGAAACGATTTACGGCTTCATGACCATCAACCCCTATCCTCAGCATTAAACACTAAAGCACAGATTATTCCTGTGTATTGTTTTGACCCCAGACAGTTTAAAAAAACCTGCTATGGATTCCCCAAAACCGGAGCTTTTCGCACTCAATTTTTATTAGAAAGCGTTACAGATTTACGTCAATCTTTCAGAAATTTAGGAAGTGATTTAATCATCCGTCAAGGTCAGCCAGAAATAGTTATTCCTGAATTAGTTAAAATCTTAAATATTGATGCGGTCTATTATTATCAAGAAGCCACTTCCGAAGAATTAACCGTAGAACAAAATTTAAAAACTGCCTTAGCTGCTTTGGGGATTGTTGTTAAATCCTATTGGGGTGCAACCCTTTATTCTATCACAGATTTACCCTTTTCTATTCCTAAACTTCCAGAAATTTTTACTCAATTTAGAAAGCAAGTTGAATCTCAATCAATTATTAATAGTCCGTTTTCTTCCCCTCAACAATTACCTCCTTTACCCGAAATTGAATTAGGAGAATTACCCACAATTCAAGATTTAGGTTTAGAAATACCTGTTTTTGATCCTCGGGCAGTGATGGAATTTAAAGGCGGAGAAACCGCAGGATTAGACCGTTTAAAAGATTATATTTGGGAACAGGATTGTCTGAAAACCTATAAAGAAACCCGCAATGGAATGTTAGGGGCAAATTATTCTTCTAAGTTTTCCCCCTGGTTAGCTTTAGGTTGTTTGTCTCCCCGACTAATTTATAATACAGTTCAAACCTACGAAAAAGAACGGGTAAAAAATGATTCAACTTACTGGCTAATTTTTGAATTATTATGGCGAGACTATTTTAAATTTATTGCTTTAAAACATGGAAATAAAATATTTTATCCTCAAGGTCTACAGGGAATTTCTATTCCTTGGAAAGACAATCCCAAACAGTTTGAACAATGGCAACAGGGAATCACAGGTTTTCCCTTAGTTGATGCGAATATGCGAGAATTATTAACCACAGGATTTATGTCAAACCGAGGGCGGCAAAATGTAGCCAGTTTCCTGACTAAAAATTTAGGAATTAATTGGCAAAGGGGGGCAGAATGGTTTGAATCCCTATTAATTGATTATGATGTTTGTAGTAATTGGGGTAACTGGAATTATACCGCCGGAGTGGGTAATGATGCCAGAGGATTCCGTTATTTTAATATTCTCAAACAATCCAAAGATTATGATCCTAATGGGGATTATGTTAAACACTGGATCCCCGAATTAAGGGATTTACCGCCATCAAAAGTTCATCAACCTGGGAAATTATTACCCGTGGAACAAAAACGCTTTGGGGTAATTTTAGGAGTTGATTATCCTCAACCCATGGTTGATTTAGAAAAATCCGTTCAAGCAAATCAATTGATTTATGACGCTGCGGTTAGAATTTAAGATCTGTAGGGGTAATTCATGAATTACCCCTACAGCTTTATTCCTGATTCATTTGAGCATCTTTAACCGCCGCCAAAAATAGAAATACACCTAAAGGAATACTCATGGCTAAAATTACACTGGTGGTTAAACCCCCCAGTTGGGGATCGCCTGACGAGAGTTCAAAAACTGAACCCACCGCCGCGATCGCCGCCACACAAGATCCTAATAACAAAACCATACTTTTGGGAGTGCCGACCATCTGAAATTATCCTATATTATTTAACAGATTTAACCGCTTTAGGGGAGAATTTATGCTTGGTCAATTCTTCATTTAAAGCCAATTTATTCTCGACTCTATCGACAAACAAAACCCCCTGCAAATGATCGATTTCATGTTGAATGGCACGACATAATAATTCCGTCGCTTTTAGGGTGCGCGGTCTGCCATTTTCATCTTTAAAAGATACTTCTATCTCCTCCGGGCGAGTCACATCCATATAAACCCCCGGAATACTCAAACATCCCTCTTGAAAGGGTGAAATTTGTGTACTGGATTTAGTAATTATCGGATTAATTAAGACCAAGGGAGGAGTAGCCGCGTTATCGGGTTCGCAGTCGATCACAATCACCTGTTTATTCACCGCCACTTGGGGGGCGGCTAAACCAATACCGTCCGCACTATACATGGTTTGTAACATCTCCCGCACCAGTTGGCGAATTTCATCATCAATCCGCGCTACCCTTTTGGCAGAATTTCTTAAGGCGCGATCGCCTAAATAGTGAATCTCAAAGGGAGGTTTTTCTAACTTTTTCTTTTCAACTAAAACTTGTACGGTCATAGAAGGGTTACTCTGAAATTCTGAAACAATCTGTTAAACTCAGTCGAAAGATCGCCCCTCCGACTCGTTTTCCCAACCGTGATGGGTGACTTTCATCTCCGACGGTTTCTTAATTATACGGTGCTGATCACCCATAAAGATCGATATCCTAGGACATTCTTACCTCCTTTTCCTGTATAAATGTTTTGAGCCAATATCCCTATGCTTTTGGTTGATGTTCTCCCCTAAATTGAGAATTTAACTCGCCATATAGTCGTCAATATCTTTTTTACGTTTTCGCAATTTTGTTAAAGCTTCTCTTTCAATTTGCCGGACTCGCTCTCGACTAATATTCAAGCGATCGCCAATTTTAGCTAAGGTTAAACTTTGCCCATCTTCTAAACCAAATCGCAGGGATAGCACCTGACGCTGTTGTTCGGTTAAATCAGCCATCATCACTTCTAAATCGCCGCGGAGGGAAGATTGCAAGGCAAAATCTTCTGGAGATGTGCCCGGATCTTCTAAAAGATCTCCTAACTCGGTATCCTGGTTATCGCCTACCCGCAAATCCAAGGACAGAGGTAGACGAGCCCGTTCTAAATATTCCCGAATTTGTCGCGGGGTAAGTTCCAATTCCACCGCTAATTCCGCCATAGTCGCGGCTCGGCCGAATTTTTGGGCCAATTGACGTTGGGCTTTTTTAATTTTGTTGAGTTTTTCGGTAATATGAATCGGGAGACGAATGGTACGGCCTTTTTCAGCGATCGCCCGGGTAATCGCCTGACGAATCCACCAATAGGCATAGGTAGAAAAACGATATCCTTTAGTAGGATCAAATTTTTCCACACCACGCTGCATCCCAATTGTGCCTTCTTGGATTAAGTCCAGTAGGTCTACATTCCGTTTAATGTACTTTTTGGCAACGGATACCACCAAACGCAAGTTCGCCTCTACCATTTTGCGTTTCGCACTTTGGCCATGTTCGATTACCCGTTCCAATTCCGCTTCCGATAGTCCCACGGCGATCGCCCATTCTGCGGGACTCGGTGCCCGACCTAAACGGGTGGCTAGATCTTCCCACTGATTTTGAACAGCATTCAAGTGTTGTACTTGTTTGCCATAGACAATTTCTTGCTCATGGGTCAGCAAGGGAACGCGACCAATTTCTCGTAGATAAGCGCGTACAGAGTCTGTGTCTGAGGTTTTAGCAAATTTCATGGCTCATCTCCGGCTGGATACCTTAACCTATACAGGTTTGATACGTCAAGCCCCTACTCGAATCGCGAAAAACGATATCTTTCGTGATCAAGTATGGACGGTTAGCCTAGGTGTTAGTACCTGGGGGTTTTTCCAATGTTTAAGCTCTATAACGCTAATTTGCCGTTACAGTCTTAACATAACTACATTATATGTTAAGAAGTTTAACATTTCTTAAAATAACTGACTATCCCCCCCCCGGGGCCGAATCAATAAAGGCTAGACGCTATACTCCTAGGAGGGTAGCCTGTAAAGGTTTTTGGGATTGCATCACACAAAACAAAATCTTCATCTTCCCTTAACAGTTGATGTCGGTTGACAGGTTCCATCCGAGAAGTCTATGCTCTAAAGTCTGGCATTCTGCTTATGGTGTTTCAACTTAATTTATGACTTATTGTTTAGGAATTATTACAGATACGGGCTTCGTAATGGCGGCCGACTCCCGCACAAATGCGGGGGTTGATCATATTTCTACCTATCGAAAATTATTTGATTTCTCTAAACCGGGCGATCGGGTTATCCTATTATGTACTGCCGGAAATCTTTCCGTTACCCAGGGGATTATTAGCGAATTAGATCGGGATATCAAAAGTCAGGAAGATGTCAATTTACATAGTCTTCCTTCCATGTATGAAGTGGCTCGATATATTGGGACAAAACTAAGAAAAGTTCAAGAGATTGATGAGCATTGGCTGAAAAAAGACGGGATTGAACCGAAATGCTCCATGCTATTAAGTGGTCAAATCAAAGGACAAGAACCTTGTCTATTTTTGATTTATAGCCAAGGTAATTTTATTCATGCCACCAAAGAAACCCCTTTTTTACAAATCGGAGAAACTAAATATGGTAAACCTATTTTAGATCGCACCCTCAGTTTTAATACCCATTTAGAAGCAGCCGCTAAATGTGCTTTACTTTCGATTGATTCTACGATGAAATCTAATATTTCTGTGGGGCCACCGATTAATTTAGTTTTGTATGAAAAAGATAGTTTAGAAATTAAAAACTTTGTCAAACTGCGTTTAGGTGATCCCTATTTAGCCAAAATCCGTAAAGTTTGGGAACAATGTCTCAAACAAGGATTTAATGAAATTCCCGATATCGATTGGCAACATCTAGGCGGTGATTTCTCGGAAGATGTTTTAATTGATTAGCTAATCGTATTTTTGGAATTATAGCCCTATTATTCTATCGGAGTTAACATGAGAATTGGAGTCATTGGAACTGGGTTAATGGGATTACCCATCGCCCTCAGAATTCTGGAAACGGGATTTAAACTGACAGTTTATAACCGCACCACATCCAAAGTCGAACCATTAAGAGAAGCTGGAGCAACAGTAGCAGGAACTCCCCAAGGTTTAATCGCTGCTAGTGATTGTATTTTATTAATGTTAACCAATCAAGAGGCGATTGAGTCGGTATTATTCCGAGCAGAATTTCAATCATTTTTATCAGGAAAAACAATTATTTCCCTGGGCACAATTTCCCCAACAGAAAGTAAAAATATCCAAAAAGAAATTATTAAAGCTGGGGGAAACTATTTAGAAGCACCGGTTTTAGGAAGTATTCCTGAAGCCAAATCGGGGACATTACAAATTATGGTCGGTTCCACCGAAGCCCAGTTTAAACAGTGGTTTCATGTCTTACAACCCCTAGGAGAACCTAAATATATTGGGGAAGTGGGAAGTGCATCGGCTTTAAAATTAGCCTTAAATCAGTTAATTGCTTCCCTGACAACCGCCTTCGCCTTGAGTCTAAATTTTGTTCAAGGTCAAGGAGTTGATATCGAACTGTTTATGGAGATTTTACGCAAGAGTGCCTTATATGCTCCTACTTTTGATAAAAAATTACAACGGATGTTAGAAGAAAATTATCAAAACCCTAATTTTCCCACCAAACATTTATTAAAAGACACGAATTTATTCTTAAAAGAAGCCGCCACCATGGGGTTAAATGCCAGTTCTTTAGAAGGAGTGAGAGCCATATTAGAAAAAACTCAAAAACTCGGAAAATCAAACGATGATTATTCCGCTTTATTTACTGCGATTAAAAAGGAGAGTTAGATTCCAAAACTATAGTAGGGGGACGGCTCGCCCAAAGTCCGTCAACGACTACCGAAAACCTCTGAATTATAGCCAAGATTTAGATCCCCCTAAATCCCCCTTCCCAAGGGGGACTTTCCCAAAGGAGAATAAAGCTCTAGTTTTCTATTCCCCTTTTTTGATCATTTTTTCCACAAAATTGGTATAAATTTCCCCTCGGAGAAATTCGGGATTTTCTAATATTTTTTGATGAAATCCGATCGTTGTGGGAACTCCGGTAATTGCAAATTCCCGTAACGCTCGTTTCATTCTTAAAATTGCCGTCGGACGGTCTGGCCCCCAAACAATTAACTTACCAATTAAGGAATCATAATAGGGAGGAATTTCATAATCCGTATAGACATGGGAATCAATTCTCACCCCATTTCCCCCAGGAGGTAAATAACCACTAATGCGTCCAGGGTGGGGGCGGAAATTGTGTTCGGGATCTTCAGCGTTAATCCGACATTCAATAGAATGACCCCGCAAAATTACTTGATTTTGAGTTAATAATAACTTTTCCCCTTGAGCAATGCGAATTTGTTCAGAAATTAAATCTAATCCGGTGATCATTTCCGTAACCGGATGTTCTACTTGAATCCGGGTATTCATTTCCATAAAATAGAAATTTCCCGATTGATCTACTAAAAATTCAACGGTTCCCGCCCCGGTATAATTAATCGATTTAGCCGCTTTTACCGCCGCGGTTCCCATCTTTTGACGCAGTTTAGGAGTAATAAAAGAACTCGGTGCTTCTTCTAATAGTTTTTGGTGACGTCTTTGAATCGAACAATCCCTTTCTCCCAAGTAAATTACATTGCCATAATTATCAGCTAAAATCTGAATTTCAATATGGCGAGGACGTTCAATAAATTTCTCTAAATATACCCCCGGATTGCCAAAAGCGGCTTCGGCTTCCCCTTGGGCCGCGGCAAAGAGTTTAGGGAGTTCCGAATCTTCCCTAACTAACCGCATCCCCCGACCTCCACCCCCGGCGGTGGCTTTAATAATTACCGGATAACCGATTTTACGAGCCAGTTGCAGGGCTTCTTTATCATCACTCAAAAGTCCATCACTGCCGGGTACGGTGGGAACTCCGACCCGTTGCATGGTTTCCTTGGCCGTTGATTTGTCTCCCATTGACCGCATGGCGTGGGGTGTGGGGCCAATAAAAGCAATATCATGATCGGCACAAATTTCGGCAAATCGGGCGTTTTCGGCTAAAAATCCATAGCCCGGATGAATGGCCGTGGCGTTGCGGGTCAGGGCGGCGGCGATAATATTGGGAATATTTAGATAACTTTTACTACTGCTGGGTTCCCCGATACAAACGGCTTCATCGGCCAGTTGGACATGAAGGGCGTGGCGATCAACCGTTGAATGAACAGCAACCGTTGCAATACCCATCTCCTCGCAGGTGCGAAGAATCCGTAAAGCTATTTCCCCTCGATTGGCAATTAATATTTTTGAGAATCGCATCTTTTATTGACGTTGCTATTGCTGTTCACCTGATCGGACATTTTTTAGGAGTCAGAATCACCAATTTTGTCCATCTAGGCACACTTAACATACAGTGGCTTTCCCATTTTAACCCAAACTATCCCCCGGCTCCACAAGATTCGGAAACCAGGTTTCAAGGGATGAATTTTTATTGAATCAGTATAGACGACGGGTTTATGATAGTTAATAGAATGTATTTACTGAGTGGCAACCATTTGTCGAGCTTTCATAATAATTGATGCTGTTTCTTCTTTTAAAGTTTGCTCCTGTTTTTCTAATTCTTGAAGACGACCCATCAAAACTTCTATCCTTTTTTCATGAGATAAGCCTTTAAGGAAGTCTACTGCAATAACATTAGACTCACCCTTTAACCAGGTCAAAAATCGCTGAAGTTTTTCTCGATTTTCTGCTTTAATTTTTGAATTTGAGAGCCTATTTTCAACAGATAATTGTATATCTGATGCAGAATATTCTTTTAAACCTCCGTTTGTTGATACCGCTTTCAATTCTCTGACTAGCTCTTTGATATAGTATTCAGAAAAACCAAAAGATTGAAGATGAAGTTTAGTAATTGTGTTTAAATTACTACCCATTTTTACCTCCTTGATCTTGACCAAATTGTTTAAGAAGATCGCTAATATAATTGGCTTGTTCTTGAATTGTTGATCTTAATGATGGAACTAATTGATTAGCATAAAAATTCTGAATCTTAGTTAATTGTTCCACTAGGCCACTAATTTGCTGTTTCTGTTGATTATTGATTCTTTTTTGAGCGCCCACTTCATAATTACGTTTTTTTAAATCTTGGCCAGCATAGCGCATCATACACAAAATAGCTTCTTCCCTTGTGTTTACATTCTCTTGAGAAGCATCAAGCGCCCTTCTCATATCTGCTTGTGTCCAGTTAAACTCGTTAGCCAGTTGTTTGATTAATTCTTCTTTACTCGGCATAATGACAACCTCTTTTAAAAATCAACAATTTTTGTGCCAATTGCTAAATTGCAACCCGGATGTAATAGCTTAAAATTTTCAGGTTTGTTAGCAGCTGATCCAAAATCTTTTAGTGGAAGAACATGATGTACAACCGCATCTTCAAACCGAAGTGAGGTTTTACAAGCTGCACACATACTTCCTTGAAGTTCAAATTGCTTACGCTTCCAAGTCTGACCTGAATTGGTTTTTAGCCAGTTATTAAACTGTTTTCTAGGATCAATAACTGCTTTAGCTTTTTCCAATTTGCGCTCTGTTTCTTGACGAAGTTTTTCTTCTTGCTGAAGTAGGACAAAAAGTTCGCCATATAATCGAGCTAAATTATCAGCCGAGTTTGTTTCCATACATTACTGGCTTTAGTTTAGGCGACACACCAATTATAGTATACAATGAATCTTTAATTAATGCAACCCTTTTGTAGTAAGCCCTTCAGGGCTTAGTCTTCTAACCATCAACACCGAAATCTAACACCTAGTTAATACTTTCATATTTTGTGATTGGTGTTAGGTTTGACTGCTTAGTCTGGGGAAGAAAGCCCTAAAGGGCTTACTACTTTTTTTATGGTTTTAAAAGGTTCCTGCTAACGCCTCCACACACCGTTCGCAAATGGTAGGATCTTCTTTTGATTCCCCAACATGGACGGAATAATTCCAACAGCGATCGCATTTTTCCCCATCGGCTTTCACCACACCAATTCCCAAATCTTCAAACTGTTGATTATAGGGTAAACCGTTTAAAGGTTCAGGAGTATCTAATAGTTCCACCTGGGAACAAATGAACAGATAACGCAATTCATCTACCCCATTATTTGCTTTTAATTCGGTGGTTTTGAGGTTCATTTGTTGCATCTGCTGACGCACATTTTCATCCGCCACATATAACAATACTTTGGCTTCTAAGGAGGCGCCAATCATTTTATCCTGACGGGCTTTTTCCAAGACAACATTAACATCACTTCTAATCTGTCTTAACTGTTGCCATAAAGTCCCTAATTCTGGCTTTTCCCACTGTTTTTCTAACCTTACCCAACCCCCTTCAAATACCGAAGTCTGGGGCGGCGAATAGGGAATATTTTGCCAAATATCCTCGGCGGTATGACATAATACGGGTGCGATCGCTTTTACTAAATTTTCTAACGCCACCGCTAACACCGTTTGACAACTACGACGCCGGAACCCATCAACTCCACTAATATATAACCGATCCTTGGCAATATCTAAATAGAAATTAGATAAATCCACCACGCAGAAATTCTGAATTACCTGGAAGAATCGGAAGAATTGATAACTTTCAAAGGATTCTGTTACTTCAGTAAAAACCTCCGTAATCCGGTGTAACATATATTGGTCTAATTCCGGTAATTCTTCGTATTTCACCGTATCTTTAACCGGATCAAAATCATGCAAATTCCCCAATAAAAATCGAGCAGTATTTCTGATTTTACGGTAAACATCCCCCATCTGTTTCAGGATATTTTTACCCAGGGGAACATCCGAAGAATAATCCACAGAGGACACCCACAACCGCAGAATATCAGCGCCATAGGGGGGTTCCTGCTGTTGGTTTTTCCCCCCTTCAATCACAATTGCAGGATCAACCACATTTCCTATGGATTTACTCATTTTCATCCCCTTTTCATCAAGGACAAATCCATGGGTTAATACGGTTTTATAGGGAGCGTGACCATAGTTAGCAACACTGGTTAATAAACTCGATTGAAACCAACCCCGATGCTGATCAGAACCTTCTAAATACATATCCGCCGGATATTTTAATTCCGGTCGTTGATTAGCCACCGCCGCCCAAGAAGACCCGGAATCAAACCACACATCCATGGTATCGGTTCCCTTGCGGTAGGTCTTGCCATTATTATGATATTCTGCGGGTAATAATTCTTCAATTGATAACTCCCACCAAGCATCCGAGCCCTTTTCGGCAATAATAGTTTGAACGTGATTAATTGTGCTTTCATTTAATAACGGTTCGTTGGTTTCTTCATCATAAAAAACCGGAATTGGAACCCCCCAACTCCGTTGTCGAGAAATACACCAATCACTGCGATCTGCTACCATGGAAGTAATCCGATTTTCCCCTTGGGCGGGAATCCATTGCACCTCAGAAATAGCTTTTAAAGCCGCATCTCGGAACCCTTCAACGGAAGCAAACCATTGTTCTGTAGCCCGAAAAATCGTGGGTTTTTTTGTGCGCCAATCGTAGGGATATTTATGTTGATAGGGTTCTTCTTTTAACAAAGAATTAACTTCAATTAAAGCCTGAATAATTGCCCCATTTCCCTCACCTAAAACATTCAATCCTTCAAATTTTCCGGCTTCATCGGTAAAGTTTCCTTGATCATCCACGGGGGATAAAATTGGCAAGCCATATTTTTGACCCACAATATAGTCTTCTTGACCGTGACCGGGGGCGGTATGAACTAATCCCGTACCGGATTCCGTGGTAATATAATCTCCTCCAATAACTACCGGACTTTCCCGATCAAATAGGGGATGTTTATAGGTAGAATTTTCTAAATCCTGCCCTTTAAACGTGGCTTTAATAGTTAAGGAATAACCCAGAGTTGCTGATAATTGTTCGGCCAAATCTTCTGCCACAATTAAATATTTAAAAGCTACGGGTTTGTCAGTTTCCCCGACTTCTACCACGGCATAATTTAAGGCTGGGTTAACTGCAACCGCTAAATTACCCGGAATTGTCCAAGGAGTTGTTGTCCAAATGGCTACCCCTAATTCTGATAAAAATGGCGTTAATAATTCCCGCAGGGGTTCAGATACTGTTAACAGTTTAAAGGCTGCAAATAAACTGCGGGAAACGTGACCTTCAGGATATTCTAATTCCGCTTCCGCTAAGGCGGTTTTAGAACTCGGACTCCAGTGCACGGGTTTGTGTCCTCGGTAAATATATCCCTCTAAAAACATCTTCCCAAATACCGCAATTTGGGCGGCTTCATATTCGGGTTTTAAGGTTAAATAGGGGTGTTCCCAGTCGCCCCAAACTCCATAGCGTTGAAAACTAATTTTTTGTTGTTCAACGGCTTGTAGGGCGAAATCCCTGGCTTTATGACGCAAAGTTAAGGGGGTTAATTGTTCCCTTTCCCCGGCTTTCATGTTTTGTAATACTTTTAATTCAATGGGTAAACCGTGACAGTCCCACCCGGGCACATAACGAACTTTACGACCCTGTAAAATTTGATAGCGATTAATAATATCTTTAAGAATTTTATTGAGAGCATGACCAATATGCAGCGTCCCGTTCGCATAGGGGGGGCCATCATGTAAAATAAATAATTCACCGGGGTTATTTTGTGATAGGCGTTGATAAATTTCCTGTTCGGCCCAAAATGCTTGGATTTCCGGTTCTCGCTTCACGGCGTTTGCCCGCATATCAAATTTTGTTTGGGGCAAGTTGACGCTATCTTTATAGGATTTGGCTTCTGTCACAACAGTATCCTGAACGATTCTTGTTAATTGATTTGTATTGTATCCTAACATCGTAGTGAGGCGTTTACGCCTCCATTTTTGATCTTCAAGTCGCAACACCGTAGTGAGCCCTTCAGGGCTCAATTATTGATCTTCAACTAGGAGGGTGAACTTGATCTAAAAAACCCGCCCTACCGGAGTAAGACGGGTTGGATGAGAATTAGAGTTAATTAGGAATGGGTAACGGCGTATTCATTAATAGAATTCAGGGCATGATCTCCGGGTGAAATTGTAACTTTCCCCTCTTGATCCACATCAATAAATGCCCGATCGCCATCCTTAATTGTTCCAGCTAATAAGGCTTCAGCTAAGGCATCTTCTAACAGATTCATTAAGGCTCGACGTAGGGGTCTGGCTCCATAATTCTGATCAAAACCCACATTAACTAAATGATCTTTGAAGCCTTCACTGACAGTTAAGGTAATATCTCTTTCCATTAACCGGGCGAGCAGATCTCTGAGTAAGATTTCAGCAATTTGTTTAACTTCAGATTTTTGCAATTGCCGGAAGACAATAATTTCATCCAAACGGTTGAGAAATTCCGGCCGGAAATATTGTTTGAGTTCCTCATGGACTAAGTTTTTAATCCGGTTATATTGCTGATCGGCTTCCGAAGTTGCAGCCCATTCAAATCCTAAACCGCCGCCGCCTTTTTCAATTACCTTAGAACCCACGTTCGAGGTCATAATAATTAAGGTATTTTTGAAACTGACCGTGCGACCTTTGGCATCGGTTAAACGACCATCTTCTAAGATTTGTAATAACAAATTGAAGACATCGGGATGGGCTTTTTCAATTTCATCAAATAGCACCACCGTATAGGGACGACGACGGACAGCTTCAGTTAATTGCCCGCCTTCTTCGTAACCAACAAATCCTGGGGGAGAACCGATTAATTTAGACACCGTATGTCGTTCCATATATTCCGACATATCTAGGCGAATCATCGCTTCTTCTGAGCCGAAGAAATAGGTAGCTAGGGCTTTAGTTAATTCGGTTTTTCCGACTCCCGTGGGGCCAGAAAAAATGAAACTAGCAATCGGGCGATCGGGATTTTTTAATCCCACCCGGGCGCGACGAATAGCGCGAGAAACGGCCCCTACCGCTTCATTTTGACCAATTAAACGTTCATGTAAGATATCTTCGAGTTTCAATAATTTTACCGATTCCGATTCGGTTAATTTATTGACATTAATACCTGTCCATGCGGCTAGAATTTCGGCAATATCGTCTTCAGTTACGACTAAACCTGTACCCGCTATATTGGTTTTTTCAGTGGGGGTTTCCAGTTTATCTTTAATTTCCAATTCGCGATCGCGCAGTTCACTGGCTTGATCGAAATCTTGGAGTTTTACCGCCGTTTCTTTTTCGCCAATAACTTTAGTTAATTCCCGTTTTAACTCGCGCAATTCGGGGGGAACTTTGGAATTCATGACCCGGACTCGGGAACCCGCTTCATCGATTAAATCGATGGCTTTATCGGGTAAAAAGCGATCACTAATATAGCGATCGGATAGGGTCGCCGCCGCGTATAATGCCTGATCGGAAATCGTTAATTGATGGTGTTGTTCATAGGCGCGACGCAACCCGAACAGAATTTCCACGGTTTCTTCCACGGTGGGTTCGCCGACCATCACCGGTTGGAACCGCCGTTCCAGGGCCGCATCCCGTTCAATATATTTGCGGTATTCATCCAGGGTAGTCGCCCCTAAACATTGCAACTCACCCCGGGCGAGGGCGGGTTTGAGCATATTGGAGGCGTCCATAGTCCCTTCGATGGAACCCGCACCCACAATGGTATGAATTTCATCGATAACTAGAATGATATTTCCGGCGGTACGAATTTCTTCGACAATGGTTTTTAGGCGTTCTTCAAATTCCCCCCGGAAGCGGGTTCCTGAGATCAGGGTTCCCATGTTCAAGCTGATCACTTGTTTGTTTTCGAGGACATCGGGAACATCGTTATTAACAATGCGTTGGGCCAAGCCTTCCGCAATGGCGGTTTTGCCGACGCCGGGTTCACCCACCAACACGGGGTTATTTTTTGTGCGTCGTCCCAGAATTTGAATCACCCGCTCAATTTCCCGTTGACGACCAATCATTGGGTCAAGTTTGCCTTCGGCCGCTAGTTGGGTGAGGTTAGTACCAAATTCGTCGAGGGTGGCGGTTTTGGTGGACTTGCTGCGACTTCCTCCTCCGGGGGCGACGGTGGCTTCTTCCCCAAGGGAGCGAATCACTTCAGTCCGCACTTGAGAACGGTCAACCCCCAGATTTTCTAGGACTTTTGATGCCACTCCTTCGTTATCTTGGAGTAATCCGAGTAGGATATGTTCGGGGCCGATATAGTTATTCCCCATTTGTCGCGCTTCTTTCATCGCGGTTTCAAAGATGCGTTTGGCCCTAGGGGTAAAGGGAATTTCTACCGGGAGGAAACCCGACCCACGGCCAATAATTGCTTCAACTTCTTTTTGGACTTCCCGCAGGCCTAACCCTTGCGCCTTCAAGGTTTTGGCGGCGACACTGGTTCCCTCGCTCATCAAGCCCACAAGAATTTGTTCTGTTCCTACAAAGTTATGTCCCAGGCGTCGGGCTTCTTCCTGAGCTAACATCACCGCCTTAATTGCCTTATCCGAGAAGTATTCAAACATTTTTTCTGCTCACTCCCTTATGACGTTTATTTTTATGGAGTTGTCATCCCTGGTGGGGAGACGATGATAGGTTTTAATGTCCCGATGTAAATTTTTATTGAGATACTACAACCTAATGTAACGTTATTGGGGTAAATGTGTAGTAGGGACACCCGTAATTTTATCGAAGATTTCTGATCAATACAGAATTGGGAAGTTTGACTTGGGTATGTCCTTAATTGTGATCCCTTTCGGCGGATAGGTTTGTAAATGTCCTAACGGATAGTTGGGCCAGTTTAGGGGCGGCGGTGGGGTGGGTGAGGAATTATGCGATCGCTAACCTGATTTTAATTCTTTTAAGTGCTTGGCTTGGAGATTTTTTGGGTTTTAAATATAATTTTATTTTCTTCTTAAAAAAACTCGTGCTGATTATTAATTTCAAAAAATATCTATATTCCCCTGTAGGGGCGAGGCGCGCCTCGCCCCTACGATGAATTGGATGTCAAACTATTTAGATTGTTTATTTTGAGTCACTTGCCAATGCTTAATGTTAAAATTTATGCTTAATAAATATTTAAGCAAAATTGACCCTAATAGGTGGAATTTTAATCATCAAAGTAAAATAGCAGCTTGAATTTGAGGAGTGGTTAGGCGTGTATTTTCCTGTAAATATTGAGCCGCGATCGCCATTCCAATAGAAGCAGCACCAGAAAATGCAGATAGGGTGGGTCTACTATCTTCAATCCGAGGAAACACCAGCGCTGCATTATTTCCTAAACTTTCACGACGTTCTGATCCGATTATTACCGAATATTGAGGACTTCTGATTTCCGCAACCGTAACATCTTGAAATTGTCTATGCAAAAATTCCCGTTGTGCTAACTGAACTTCTAACCTTTTATCCCACCATTCTTGCTGTCTTTTTTGAAAGAAAGAAAATGCCGATTTTGCCAAGCCTCCCATGACTAAACGTAAAACCGGGTTAGCTAATAAGAAAAACAAGAAAGCATCTGCTCGTTTGGGGTTATGTAACCCTAAATTAACGATAAAAGAAGCACTCCCCAGACCACTATAGTATATGAATTTTCTCCGTTTCATAGAGTTAATTATTCTAACAGATCTTCAAAAAAATAAATTGCAGCGCAGACCCCTGAATTTGTATTTGTCCTTTAAAATTGTGATTTTAGAAATCCTGAAATGTACGATTTAATCGTGACTTTTGTTGCGAATTATTAGGGTAAAGTTCTAAACTGTTCTAAAATGTTCGATTAAGTGCTATCAGATTTTAGGTTATAATGGCTAGATTCCTGACTAAATCGTAACTCTATGACTGTTACAGAGGCTTTACAATTAGCAAATGAGTTAGTCTTTGCTCAAACCGGAAAACATTTAGATGATCTGCAAGAGGAAGTAATTAAGGGGTTGTGGCAAGGTCAAACTTATAAGACAATTGCAGAGGAATCTAATCGGAGTGAGAGTCGGGTTAAAGATATTGGTCATAAATTATTACATATTTTATCAGAACAGCTAGGGGAAGATGTTAAAAAATCTAATTTTTGCTCTACTATAGAAAGATTAAAGGTGATATCTTCACCCTCATCACAAGTTGGTATTAATCATAATTTTAATTTTTGTTCAAAGAGTTTTCATAATAATACGAAAGAACTTCTATTAGACAAACTTTCTAATACTTCCAGAGTATTTCACGATTTAACAATAGCTCCTAAAATAAACTATTTTTACGATCGCACCACCGAACTTAACACCCTATCCCACTGGTTAATTGATCAGAATACTCGTCTAATCTCAGTTTTAGGATTAAGTGGTATTGGGAAAACCACCCTAGTTAAACAATTTGTTGACCTGAACTTACAATACTTTGATATTATTATCTGGAAAAATATCAAACTCTCCCCATCTTTAGATAGTATTATGGCTGAAATTTTAACCAGTATTAATCCTGATTCTATTTTATCTGACCATAAATTAACTCAAACTTTAAATCTTTTTCGTGATCAAAAATGTTTAATCATCCTAGATGATGTGCAGGAATTATTTATTAAAGAAAAATCAGCCGGACAATATAAAAATGAGTATCGAGATTATCAACCCTTTTTCACAATGATAACCGAAACTGAACACAAAAGCAGTTTAATTTTAATCAGTCAGGAAAAATGCCAAGAAATGATCTCCTTGGATGAAGAATTATATCCCATTCAGTGTTTGGAATTACAAGGTTTAGATAGTATTGAAATTCTGAAAAACTATGGTTTACAAGATCAGGAGAGTTGGTCAACACTGATTGAATTGTATGAAGGAAATCCGGTTTATTTAAAAGATATTGCAGGTTTAATTAAAAAAATATTTAGCGGTAAATTATCTCAATTTTTACATGAAAATAGCTTAATCATAACAGAAGGTATAAAATCCCGTTTAAATCAAATATTTGAGCGATTATCCCGAATTGAACAACAGATTATTATAAAATTAAGTCAGGATAATCACCCGGTATCCAGAGAAGATTTAAGAGAAAGTTTATCGTTATCGTCAATGGATTTAATTAATGGTTTAGAATCTTTGACGAGACGCTATTTAATAAAAATAATAGAATCTGATCAGGTTTTATTTGGTTTATCTCCTGTGGTGCGAGAATATATTAAAAGTTGCTGTGATTAACAAAATTAATTGATTCGTTATCAAAATGATTGGTTAAATTGGGGATGCGATCGCTTCATTTAAGATAATTCTAAAAAATTAGCGAATCTATGATAAAATAAAATCAGACCTAGTTTACTTATCTATTTTCTACATTTATGGAAATGGAAACCTTAAAACAACTCATGAAAGAAAGCATTCGAGAAGTTCTTAGAGAAGAACGTCTCTCGTTAATGCAAGTTTTAATCCCTGATGTCAGTGATCAAGAGATGAAAGAAATTATTAAAAAATTTGATTCCCCAGACAAATATGATGAGGCTGATTTTGTAGATATGACGACATGGATGAACAATGAAAGTTAAATTTAGTAAAAATGCTGTTAAATTTTTAAATAGTTTATCTGAAAAAGAACAAGAAAAAATTAGGCAAAAATTAAAAGAGCTAGTTTCTGCTATTGAAATTAGTGGGCTTATTCCTTTTCGAGAGTTAGATATTAAAAAATTAAAAGGGGATTGGAAAGGATTTTTAAGATTGAGGATCGGTAAAATTAGACTGATCTTCAACATCAATATTGAGGATGATGAGTTAATGGTTTATGAGATCGATTATAGAGGAGGTGTTTATAAGTAGGTTGAGGGATGCGATCGCATCTCAACAAAAATAATATAAAAGTATATTTTAAAGATGCGATCGCTCTTATTATCTTATTAAAACCCGGTTTCTCAACTAATCAGAAACCAGGTTTCTTGAGTTTTTGCGACAATTTTAAACCGTACAAATTTCCGTTAAGGTAGCCACGAAATTTGGGTAGGAAATTCCGGCAGCTTCGGCGCGGTGAATAGTGGTTTTTCCTTGACAATTTAAAGCGGCGATCGCTAAACTCATAGCAATACGATGATCGGTATCGCTATCAACTTCTGTCCCGGTTAAAGGGAAACCCCCGGTAATTTCTAAACCGTCGGGACGTTCACTAATTTTAGCTCCCAATTGGCTCATTTGAGTCGCCATCACGGTAATCCGATCGCTTTCTTTCACCCTTAATTCTTCCGCATCTCTAATAATAGTTGTTCCCTCAGCAAAAGCCGCCGCCACCGCTAAAATCGGAATTTCATCAATTAATCTAGGAATAATACACCCCCCAATTTCACAGGCTTTTAATTGACTATATTTAACCCGAATATCCGCCACAGGTTCCCCCGCCACAGTCCGTTCATTCTCTAATTGCAGATTTGCTCCCATTTTTTCCAAGGCTTCTAAAATCCCCGTGCGAGTTGGGTTGACCCCCACATTTTCTACGACTAATTCTGACCCGGGAACAATGGCCGCCGCCACTAACCAAAAAGCCGCCGAACTAATATCCCCCGGAACCACAACCTGCTGACCATACAGTTCTGCTGGCCCCTTAACCGTTACACTATAGGTATCCGGTTCAACGGTTAAATTAGCCCCAAATGCCCTTAACATTCGTTCACTATGATCCCGGGACAGGGCGGGTTCGGTGACGGTGGTTTCTCCTTCGGTCATTAAGGCGGCCAACAGAATACAGGATTTCACCTGGGCTGAAGCAATGGGGGAAATATAATGAATCGGGCGCAGGGCTTGACCCTGAACCGCTAGGGGCGCGTAAGACCCCCCTTGACGACCCCAAATAGTTGCCCCCATCTGTTGTAAAGGTTTGGTGACTCGGGACATGGGACGACGGACGAGGGAACTATCCCCGGTAACACTAAAAAATCGTCCGGGGTGGGAGGCGAGTATTCCTAACATTAATCGTAGGGTTGTACCGGAATTTCCGGCGTCTAAAACCTCTAGGGGTTCTTGAAGATTACCTAGTCCAATGCCTTTGACTTCTATCCGTTCGGAATTTAACTCGGAAATTTCCGCCCCCATCTGAGAAAAACATTGGGCGGTGCTGCGGGGGTCGGCTCCTAACAGCAAGCCCTCAATGGTGGTGACACCCTTGGCTAAAGCTCCTAACATTAAGGCGCGATGGGAAATTGACTTATCCCCAGGAATGCGGATGCGACCTTGTAAGGATAATCCCGATTTGGGGGGGTGTATTGTTAATATTTGCTCAGTTTCTCTATTTTCTGTTGTTACGATAGTCTCTTGCATTTTATGATCTTAGATTAGGTCACTGATTTCTAAAAGTGATCCTACCGCTTTCTCGACTCTAAGCAAATTAGAAACGTTGAGAATTTTACCTAATATTGAGATGAATTATGTTAACACACTATCGTGTCCCCGTGAGTCTGTCTTTAGTTGCCATAGACTTACCCCTGCGCTCTTTAATTGAAGGGTCGGCAACTCTCTATCAGAAGGAGCGAGATCAATTCCATTTATTGTTACATGAACCGGCGTTAATAGAATGGGAGCCTGATATTTTGCCCCAAGAAACGGCAAAACCTCCCCAAAAACCCCGGTTATTGTGGCTGGAGGTGTCTCCCTATCGGGCGGTGATGACGATGCAGGGACAGGGTAAATATAGTTATCGTCATTTATGGCAACAGGGAATGTATGGCTTGAGTCGCTATTATTTACAAACGGATTTACAGGCTATGGCGGGTCAATTGCGTCTGCGGAATTTTACTCGCAAGTTAGAGTTAGTCGGACATCCTCTACCGGAATATGTGCGCTTGGAATACGAACTCTGGTCAGAAAATCTACAAATGGGTCGTTATGTTTTAAGTCTGGAAATTCATTATTAGGGTTTTTTAATAGGGCAATAATTGACTAATTCTTTCAATAATGCCTCATTATTTGTAGCAATTTGTTTGGCTTTTTCTCCGGCTTCTTTGACCTTTTGTTGAGCTTCTAGGAGTTGTTTTTTCCCTTCGGGAGTAACGGGGGCTTTCTCCGCAATGGTTAGGTCTTCAGCGATTTGTTTGAGGCTGTTGGAGAGGTCTTTAAATTGTTGGGTTGAGTTTTTTTGAAAGGTTTGTAGGGATTTATCTTTAATCGTTAGGGTTTCTATTTCCTTCGCAATACTGTTTAATTCTTGAGATAGTTGTTGGGTGGTTTTCCCATCTAGTTTAGGACTCAAATTGATCACTAAGGTTTGAGCTTCATTGATCATACCGATTAGTTTGATGCAGTCGGCGGGTTTACTGCTACAACTGTTTAGGGAAAATGCGATCGCAACAACGGTTACAATCTTCGATAAATAGGGGTTAAAACGCATAAATATTAATTTTAGTGAAATGGTGCGGGTATTTTAATACACGCACCCTACTTTGATGTTAACCTTCGATTTCATCCGGTTGCAATTCCCTGACTTTTTCAAAGGCTGCAACGGCTGCTTCTGTTTGTCCTAAATCCTGTAATGTCAGACCTTTATTATACCAAACATCGGCATCATCCGGTTGCAATTCTAACGCACGATTAAAGGAAATTAAGGCTGCTTCTAATTGTCCTAAATTGAGTTGTGAAATTCCTCGGTTATATAAGGCGTTGAAATAATTAGGCTCTAATTGAATCGCCTGTTGATAGGATTCTAAGGCTTCTTCTAATCTTCCTAAATCCGATAGAGCGTTTCCGCGATTATTCCAAATATAGGGATCATTGGGTTGCAAATCAACGGCAATTTGATAGGATTTTAAGGCTTCTTGCATATTATCTAAAACCTCTAAAACACTACCTCGATTATTCCAAGCATCTGCATACTCAGGTCGCAGTATTATCGCTTGCTCAAAGGATGATAATGCTTCTTCTATTCTCCCTAGACTTCTGAGGGTATTTCCTCGATAAAACCAAACACAAACATTATTAGGCTGTAGCTCAAGTATCTGATCAAATAAGTCTAAAGCTCCTTGAAAGTCTCCGGCTTCATCTTGTTTAATTCCTTGCTCAAACCATTCTTTAACTTCTGGTGAAGTTTCCTCAACTATTGTAGATGTTTCAGGAATAATCTCCTGTGCATAATTAATAGGAGTTTCCTCAACTATTGTAGATGTTTCAGGAATAATATCCTGTTGATAACTAATAGGAGTTTCCTCAACTATTGAGGTTTCTTCAGGAATAATATCCTGTGCATAATTAATAGGAGTTTCCTCAACTATTGAGGTTTCTTCAGGAATAATATCCTGTGGGTAACTAACGGAAGTTTCCTCAACTATTGCAGATGTTTCGGGAATAATATCCTGTGCATAACTGATAGGAGTTTCCTCAATTATTTCAGGTACTTCAGGAATAATATCCTGTGGATAATTAACGGGAGTTTCCTCAACTATTGTAGATGTTTCAGGAATAATATCCTGTGGGTAACTAACGGAAGTTTCTTCAACTATTGTAGATGTTTCAGGAATAATATCCTGTGGATAATTAATAGGAGTTTCTTCAACTATTGTAGATGTTTCGGGAATAATCTCCTGTGGATAATTAACAGGAGTTTCTTCAATAATTGGAGTTACTTCTTCAGTTGAAATCGCAACACCATCCCCAATAAATTTTGCATCAATAATTGGAGAATCTTCAGTATTTTCAGCAGGAGTAACCGGAGTTACAACCCCATCCTCAAGAAAATCTGCATCAATAATAGGTTTAACCTCATTAACATCTGAAGTTGTAGGCTCGCTTTGCGGAGTTAATTGAGCTAAAATGCTTCTACCAATACTTCCCGCCACATCTCCTAAATCGCCCATATCCAGACTCGCTAAAAATACCAGGCGTCGTGCGAGTTCTTCGTGTTGGCTGGGTGTTTCCTGTAGACGAGTTCCAAACCTTTCCAACCAAGCTACTAACTCCGTTTCCTGAACCCGATTACCGATTAACCATCCTTTAATTTGTCCCCGACTGCTAGTAGGTTGTAAAGTGTCCAACAGTTGCAGAAATAGGGCTTCATATTCCGTATCCGTGCGAGTTGGAATAGTTTCGACCGATGGCGATGGAGGAGTAGGTTGTTTCCCGAATAGTCGTTGAATCAGTCGTTTGAAAAATTGAATAATTCGGCTTAACATAAATAGACTTAGACAATATAGTTGTTATTAGGATTCTGGACAAAACGACCAGGATCTTCGGACATAATACACCGTTTTGATCTAAATCCTGATCAACTAATATTCAAAGGTTAACCTCTCACCCTCTAGGGTGAAAAGGAAAATATCTGTTTTATGCTACTGTTTGTTGAGGAGTTCAGATCATGCGTAATAATCCCTGTTGACCCAGGAGCATTTCTCGTAACAAACTAAATAGTCCCACCCAAATAATCGGAGTAATATCTACTCCTCCTACCGGGGGAACAATTTTGCGGGTAAGGACTAAAAAGGGTTCGGTGGGCCAAACAATTAGGTTAAAAGGAAAACGCTGTTGATTGACTTGGGGATACCAGGTGAGGACGATTCTGAAAATAAACAAAAAGGTCATCAAACCCAAAATTAAACCTAAACCCCAGGTTAAAATCGTTGTTGTGTCCATAGGATCAGCAAAAATATTTTAAGTTTTGTTACCGTTTACCCGATCAATTGTAACGGTTTTGGGAAGTTTTCTCAGAAACAGACGAATACCTTCTCAAGATTGTGAAATTTTGTTAAACTGGTAAACCAAGAAATCATTCTAAGACAAGGATCGCATTTGTTATGACACCTTCATTGATGAACTTTTTCTATAGTTTGCTCGCTGGAATCCTAATTGTGGTAATTCCTGCCACCATCGGTCTGCTCTTTATCAGCCAAAAAGATAAAGTCATTCGTTCCTAGACTGGTGATCTGGAAACGGGTCTAGGCAGACTTGCCAAAATCCTGGTTAAACTTATAGACTTAGGGGCTAAGAATCAGAATTTGATCTGAATCGATAGCCCCTAATGTTTATTATTGCCAAAAATACCCAGTCCCAAGCACCAATCGGTAGAGATTTTCAAAAGAAATCGCTAAGATAGGACTGGCATAGGAGAAGAAATAATGGTTAATTTAGGTTTAAATTTCAGCAGCCTAGTGGGCATTGCCCTCGCGGTTTCTGGTGCTGGATTATATTTCCTGCGTTCTTGGCGGCCCAAACTAGCACGGGATCATGATATTTTCTTTGCCGCCATTGCCTTACTGTGTGGCGGGATTCTTTTATTTCAAGGATGGCGACTTGATCCAATTCTAGCCTTTGGTCAATTTTTATTAACTGGAAGTGCGGTTTTCTTTGCGGTGGAAAGTATTCGCCTCCGAGGAATTGCGGTTGTCCAGGCTAAGGAACGAGGGCCAATTGTTGACGATGAACGCTATGTCAGTGACGTTTATCGGGTGGATGCGGAATTAGACGAACTCGAACCGACGGACGAATATATGCCGAGAGCCCGTCAAATTCGCGGGAGTCGTGATACTCGTTTAAGTAAAGCCGATAATTATGAGGATGATACGGTTCGTCGGCGTCCCTCTAGTCGCAAAAGCACCGCCGTTGACTATCCTCCCTCGGCCGAGCCTCCTCGCAAACGTCGTCCCCGTCCAGAATCTCGTCCAGAATCCCGTCCAGAATCCCGTCCAGAACCGACCTCGGATTGGGGAGAACCCCCTAGAGAACGGCAACAAAGACCTGCCAAAAGTCGCTCTAACCGCCCTCCCGCATCCCCTGCGGTAGATAGAGAGGATTGGACAAGCTCTGCTTCTGATGCGCCGCGGTCTCGTCGCCGTCCGTCTGCTTCTTCGGAGTATCGCTATTCTGAAGATCGTCGGGTGCAAGATAATTCAAGCGATTATGTTGAATATCGACCTGTGGATTATTCTGATGATCAGGTTGATAGTTCTTCCAATTTTGAACGATAAAACCCATAAAAAATTAATCAAGGGTTTAGGAATTAGGTATTAGGGTGATATTGTTTCCCTACCTAGTTCCTAATTTTTTTAAATAGGGATCACGGATTTAAGAGGATTTCACGGATTTCACGGATTTTAATTTGTCCCCCAATCAAGTCGAGGGCAGGGTTAATCTGCGTAATCCTCCTTTTAAATATTATATTATCTTATCTCAATTTTACATTATTCAGAATTTTTAAAGCCGCGCGATCGCATACTCCTTCCTCTCCTAATGCTTGTTTCATCTGTTGATAGTGATTTAATATTTCCTGTCGTTTGGGTTGATTGGTGAGTAATTCTATGGCTTCTCGCACAATATTTTCTGGGGTTACTTCTTCTTGAACAAGTTCAGGCACAATGGCTTGCATTTGGACTAAATTAGTAGGGGAGATAAACGGAACTGAAAAGTTTAAGAAACGACGAACCAGCCAAGCGGTTAAATTACTTACCCGATAAACCACAACTTGCGGAACATTTAATAAGGCAATTTCTAAGTTAACTGTTCCTGATTTGGTAATTGCTAAATCCGCGGCGGATATCACTTCTAAAGTTTGATGATTTTCGGAATTTGTGGAAACTAAAACTGCATTTAATTGATAGTTTTTAATGGCGGTTTCTATGACCTTATGATATTCTGGTAAAGACACCGGAATCCAAAATTTAACCCCTGGAATTTTATCTTGAATTTGTTTAGCAGATTCTAATAATATCGGCATTAAATATTTGATTTCTTGCCATCGGGAAGCCGGAAGTAAGGCGATCGCAATTTCATCCGGTTCTATTCCTAATTTTATCCTAGATTCTGATCTACTAGGAACCCCTTTCATCCGGTCTAATAGGGGATGACCCACCCAAGTTACCTTTGCACCTTTTGATTGAAAATAACGGGCTTCTTCTGGAAAAATTGCTAAAATTTGGTCAGTTAAATTAATAATTTGTTCCGTACTCTTTGAACCCAATGACCAGACCCATTCTTGCGGGGCAATATAATATAAAATCGGCACACTGGGGAAGTGATTTTTAATAAAATTTCCGATACCAATATTCGGCCCCATATAATCAATTAAAATCACAATATCAGGAGGATGAATTTTTAAATATTGTTTGGTTTTTTGCTGAATTAAATAAGTCGGAATAATATAAGGAATAGATTCTAAAAGCCCAACGGAACCAATTCCGGTAGTATTGCCTAATAATAATCCTCCGGCTGCTGCCATTTTTTCCCCGCCTAATGCTATAATTTCTATAGGGATATTCTGATTTTTGGCTTGTCTGAATAAGGCTTCAATTAACATTGATCCTTGTAAATCGCCAGAGACTTCTCCCGTACTTATAAAAATCCGAATTAGGGTTTGATTGGCAACCATTAGAACTCAATAGTAAATAATTTGGGAACGGATTAGATCGGTTTTATTCATAACCTAACCTCAGATTATAGCCGTTTATTGAGTCCCTGCTGAATTTTCCTGAAAATTTGATGATTCACAGGAGGTAAAAAAGGATATAATCATCATTCATAGACGCGAAGTATAACTTTTCCTCCGGTCGTCTTAGGATTGTCAAAAAGTGATCTGGTTCAGGAACGTTTATGATCATGATCAGGTCTTAGTTAGTATACTTAATTGATAGTCTAAGTCAAATAATGACAATTTTATTTATGAAATCTTTATCAAAGATAGCCGGGTTTTCCTGGGGAATTATGATTTTTAGTGGTTTAAATTTTATGGAAAATACTACCCCAACTTTTGCGAGTTTACCTGAACAGTTGAATAGTCAATCTTCAGAGTTAGAATTAGCACAACTTCCTCAACAACCCTCAGAGAAACTATTAGGGGGTTTATATGTTCAGTCTGCAACGAAAAGCCAAGTTTTTCCCCTAAAACAAACCCAAGTTAAGGCTAAAATTTCCGGGAATGTTTCACAGGTTGAAGTCTCTCAAACCTTTGAAAATCCTTTTCAAGAACCTTTAGAAGCAATTTATGTATTCCCTCTCCCCGATCAAGCCGCCGTTGATCAGATGGTAATTAAAATCGGCGATCGCACCATCAAGTCCAGAATTGAAACCCGAGAAGACGCCAAGGAAATCTATCAACGAGCTAAAGCTCAAGGTCGCACCACCGCATTATTAGAACAGGAACGAGATAATATATTTACTCAATCTGTAGCTAATATTCAACCTGGCGAACAAATATCCGTAACTATTCGCTATATTGATCAATTAAAGTTTGAAGGAGGAAACTATGAATTTGTGTTTCCGATGGTAGTTGGCCCCCGTTATATTCCCGGTCAATTAATTAATAAAAATCAACCTAATACCAATCAAGTTCCCGATGCGGATCGGATCACTCCTCCCATTATTGAGCAGGAGGCAAAATCCCCCCATAAAATTCAAGTTAATCTGGAAATTGATGCCGGGGTTGCAATTGAAAATGTTCGTTCAATTTCCCATAAAATTGTTTCCAAACAGCAGGGAAATCGGATATTTCTTAGTTTAGATCAATCCGATCAAATTCCTAATAAAGATCTGATTATAAGATATCAAATTTCAGGAGAAAATACAAGGGCAACGGTGTTAACAGAAGCCAATCAACAGGGGGGACATTTTGTCGCTTATTTGTTACCTGCAATTCGTTATAATCCTAATCAAATTATTCCTAAAGATGTTGTTTTTCTGATGGATACTTCCGGTTCCCAACAGGGAGATCCGCTTAAAAAATCTCAAGAATTAATGAAACGATTTATTCAAGGATTAAATCCCGAAGATACTTTTAATATTATTGATTTTGCTAATACTACCAATACCCTATCAGAAACTCCCTTAGAAAATACCCCAGATAACCGACAAAAAGCGATTAATTATATTAATCAATTAGAAGCTAATGGCGGGACAGAATTATTAAATGGAATCCAGACGGTTATGAGGTTTCCCTCTCCCTCCCAGGGTCGCTTACGCAGTCTGGTTTTATTAACAGATGGATATATTGGAAATGATCAGGAAGTAATTGCAGAAGTTCAAAATAAACTTAAACCTGGAAATAGATTTTATGCCTTTGGGGTGGGGAGTTCTGTTAATCGATTTTTACTTAATCGTTTGGGAGAAATTGGCCGGGGAACAACCCAAATTGTTCGTCAAGATGAACCGACAGAAGCTGTGGTGGAAAGTTTTTTTAAACAGATTAATAACCCCATTTTAACAGATTTAGAAATTAGTTGGCAAGGGGAAGGATTAAAACCTGAAATTTATCCGATCAGCTTATCAGATTTGTTTGATAATCAACCTTTAGTTTTATTTGGACGTAAATTAGATCGCCGTAATGGGTTATTGAAAATTACCGGAATAACCGCAAAAGGCGATCGCTATGAACAAACCTTACCCGTTAATTTTCCTGAGATCAATAATAACGAATCTGGGAATATTGCCATTGGTAAATTGTGGGGAAGGGCGAGAATTAAAGAACTAATGAATCAAATGTTTTCCGGCGAAACAAAATCAGGAGTTGAAGGGGTAACACGCACCGCTTTATCCTATCAATTACTATCTGAATATACCGCTTTTGTCGCCGTGAGCGAAGAAGTTCGAGTCGATCCTAATGGAACTCGTCAAACCGTAGAAGTTCCCCTAGAATTGCCCGAAGGAGTTAGTTATGACGGGATTTTTGGTACTCCCAAACCCACCCAATTACCGACAGCCCCTCCTATGAGTTTAGGACGAACTCGTTCTGCATCTGGTTATAATAATTATGGCAGTCAACGGAGTCCAGAAATTGCGCCGCCGCCCCTTCCTATTCCGGGAATAAACCCGCAACCCACAAATATTAATCCAGTCGTAAATAGTCCTGTAAAAATAACAGTTGTTGAAGTTACAGGAATTAGCGATCGCACCTTAATTGATGACCTAAACCGTTATTTACAAGGGTTAAATTTAGCCAATGAAATTAATGGGAAAGTGATTTTTGAAATGATTATTGATCAAGGAAATGTCCAACGAGCAATTTTTGATGATCTTGACTCTAATCTGAATTTAGATAATAATATAAAACAAGCAATGATTATTGATCAAATTCGGCGATCGCTCCTAACTTGGCAACCTTCTAACCCCATAACTGGAAAACTCAAAATCACCTTAGAATTAAAAGCCACAAAATCCTAAATCCCATGAATATTTCCACCTCAATTGTACCCTTAAATCATGGTTATCCCCTCAGTATTGCACCAATGATGGATCGCACTGATCGCCATTATCGCTATTTTATGCGACAAATCACCCGGCGAACTTTGCTCTATACTGAAATGGTGACAACAGCGGCAATTTTACATGGAGATCAAGACCAATTATTAGGATTTTCTCCCGAAGAAAAACCCCTGGTATTACAGTTAGGAGGAGATCATCCCAACCATCTAGCAACTTGTGCTAAAATAGCTGAAGATCGGGGATATGATCAGGTTAATTTAAACGTGGGATGTCCCAGTGATCGGGTGCAAAATGGCAATTTTGGAGCTTGTTTAATGGCACAACCGGAGTTAGTTGCTGAAGCTGTGGAAGCAATGCAAAAAGTCGTTAATATTCCGGTGACAATTAAACATCGAATTGGGATTGATCACCAGGATAAATATGAAGATATGGCGCATTTTGTGAGAATAGTTGCTAACGCCGGATGTCAACATTTTACTGTTCACGCTCGCAAAGCTTGGTTACAGGGTTTAAGTCCTAAAGAAAACCGGACTATTCCCCCGTTAAGATATGAAGAAGTTTATCATTTAAAACAGGAGTTTCCCCATTTATTTATTGAAATTAATGGTGGGTTTAAAACCTTAGCAGAAGTTAAGGATCAATTGCAATTTGTTGATGCTGTGATGATCGGGCGTGCTGCTTATGATCACCCCTATTTGTTGGCAACGGCGGATCAAGAAATCTACGGAGAAAAAACTCCTCCTTTCACCCGTCAGGAAGTCCTAGAAGCCATGTATCCTTATATTGAGTATTGGTTACAAAAAGGGGTAAAATTAAATAGTATGACCCGCCATTTTTTAGAGTTATTTGCCGGACAACCGGGAAGTAAAGCCTGGAAACGCTATATTAGTGAAAACGCCCATCTAACTAATGCTGGAATAGAAGTTCTTCAGCAAGCATTAAAGCAAGTTCCCTAAGTTAAATCTAATAATATAAATCCTAGGCGCAGGTTTAGGTAGATTATTAATAGGTAACAAAGATTAAGTTTAACCTGCCCCTACGGGGTAATTTATATTCCTAAAACGGAATTTTTAATCTCAGAGGCTTGCAAATTTTCCCCAATAAATACTAATTGAGTTTGACGGGTTTCTGAGGGTTTCCAGAGACGATCATAAAAGGTTTCAATCCGATCACCGACTCCCTGTAACACTAACCTCATGGGTTTATTAGAAACAGAAACAAACCCTTTAATTCGGTAAATTTCCTGTTGTTTTACCAGGGTTTTTAACCGTTGAATTAAATCTTCTGGGTCAAAATCTTGGTTTAAAATCACCGGAACTGCATTAATATTATCATCATGGTTGTGTTCTTCTTCGGTATCATGGTGACTCGGACGAGCTTCTAAATCATCTTCTACCGTCGCATTAAACCCTAAAATCACATCGGGATGAATATTTCCCTGTTGACAGGTAACAATTTTAACTCCTGCTCGCAATTCCTGTTTTAACCAGGTTTCAACTTTTTGTTGATTATCTCGATCAACATGATCGGTTTTGGTTAATAAAACTAAATCCGCACAGGCTAATTGATCTTCAAATAATTCCTCTATTGGGGTTTCATGATCTAAATTCGGATCGGCTTGACGTTGGGCTTCTAGGGCGTGAATATCCCCGACTAAACTGCCATTTGCTACCGCTTCACAGTCCACTATAGTTATCACTCCGTCCACCGTTGCCCCCGTGCGAATTTCCGGCCAGCGAAAGGCTTGCACTAGGGGTTTAGGCAGGGCTAACCCAGAGGTTTCAATCACAATATGATCGATTTTATCCCGTCGTTTGAGCAGGGCTTGCATGGCGGGGAGAAATTCTTCCTGCACCGTACAACATAAACAACCATTGGTGAGTTCTACTAGGTTAACTTCCTCGGTTTCATCATCGCAAACTTGACAGGATCGGATTAATTCGCCATCAATTCCAACTTCTCCAAATTCATTGACTAAAACGGCAATTCTTCGCCCGTGATTATTTTGTAATAAATGACGAATTGTGGTGGTTTTTCCACTTCCTAAAAATCCAGTAATAACTGTAACAGGAATTTTTGCAGACATAATATTTATCAGAGGGAACACCGGAACAGGAACGTCTCGCACTATTTCCTATATTATATCACAATTTATCCCCCTATTCAACCAGGAGAAATAATTAAATAATTACGATTTTTTAACAGAAGTATTTAATTTTTAGCCCGGAGCGATCGCAATTAAGATTGGGAATTTTTAGGCAGAGGTTTAGGGGGAATGGGTAAAGTCCTAGTATTAGTAGTTTGTAACTGTTTAACCACCGACAATAACCGTTTTAGATGGGGTTTAATCACCTCTTGATGTTCTTGGGTGAGTTCATCTAATCGGGTTTGAATCTGAGCTAAATTTAGATCGGATTCTACGGATTTTTCCTGTTGTAATTGATTAATCACATTTTGAAGTTCTAAAAATCGCCCTTGAAAATCTGCTTTTAAGGACTCTAAATCAGCCGTTTCAGTTGAGGAAAATGTTTGTAATTCTTGCCGAAATTGTTCTCTAATTTCTTCCAATACTAGGGAAATATTTTCCTGCATTGATGTTACCGATTGTCCTAAAGCCGCGATCTGTTTAGCTCGATAAGCGGAGTCTAAGGCTTCAGTGGTCGGAAAGGCTTCTAATTTTTGTTGGAGGGATTGAATTTCTTGTAAGAGTTGTTGTCTCAATCCTATCACAACTTTAACGGTATTTTTTTCTAATGTTTCAACCGAGTTTTGAGCTTGAACAATTTCGATTTGATGTTGATGGGTTTCTTGCTCTAAACGATAACGGTTAGCAACATTCAGCGATAGGGCTAAGGTCAGGGGGGCAACTCCATAAAACGCTTGACCGGAAAGGGCCACCACTCCCGAACCAATAGCCGAACTGATCAGGGAAACATACTCTGCCAACTCTAACCAATGCCGTTGTTTTAGGGTAGCAAAAACCGTTTTGGGAAGGATAGAGTTAGGCATCGGCATAGCACTAGAAGTTATAGCATGGGGTCGATTGGGATGGGCGGAAGAAGCTGGGGGAAACATAATAATCTATTTTACTGGGAATTTGGGGATACAGTGGTTAGCTCCAGAATACAAAAAATCATGGATATCCGCACTAATAATTGACAATTTGATTATCGGTTCGGTGAGTCCTTAACTGTTAAGATGTTTTGGGACTACAAAATCCTCTGAACTTATCGCTGAATGCCCTTGGGTTGTCTGGATTTTAACACTTTTAACGCCTAGACTCAATCTTTCCTGTTAGAAAACCAGGTTCGTCCCAACTGTAGCCCCATCAACCGAAAATAGTAATTCCTAGGAGATTAATCCGAATGAAACCAAATCAAAATCCAAAATCCGCTCCATTGAGATCAATTTTGAGTGTTACTACTTTTGTGATTTTATTCCTAGGAGTAGGGTTTTTGAGTCTGAATTTTATTCTGGCTTTATTTGATAAATTCTCATCAACAATTTAACCGGTTTTTAGTGCATAAATTTTCTGATTTGATAGGATCTACTTTCTAAAATAGGTACTTTGAAAAACCCCATTTTTTCGTCAAGTTCTTGAATTGTTTTTTCAGGAATAGCTTGCCATTGTTCCTGAGACTGCCAACGAATTACCATAACAATTTCATGGTGTTTAGGATCAAACCAAACTTCTTTTCCCACAAAACCAGGAATTTTTTGCAGTCCGGCTGTCCAAACTTCCTCATCTTTTTGGATAAATAGCTCCCATTGTTCCGGGGGAACTTGGAATTTCAACCATTCAATAACCATGATTTTTATTAAGATTAATTAAACTACAAACACACCAAAAAGTTTTAAAAACTCTCCCCATTGCTATATTTTGCAGAAGTAGGAAACCAGAAATCATCTATAATTCCCTACTCCTAATTCCTTTTAACCTTTAAAATATTGTCCCCCTAAACGCATGGCATCAGCAATATCCACATCTCCATCCCCATCCGCATCTAAAAAACTATTTAAAACCGAATTAGAACCCGATGCAGATTGTTGTTGATTGGTTCCGGTTTTGAGCAGGTTTAAAACTAAAGGAACAACCATGGGTAAAACTGATTGAATCGTTTGAGCACTAACCCCGGTATGTTCAGAAACGGTTTGAATTAATTGCTGTTGCTGAGTTGCAGAAAATAACATTTCCACTGCTTGGGGGTTAGAAGTGATTCCAGCGAATTGATTGACTAGATTTTGTACCCCATCATTTCCGATTTCGGTTTGTTTTTCTTGTAAAGAAGACCGCACGGAACTCCCCACCATTGACATCACCATTTGACTGGTTTCAGGGGCAATTCCTAATTGATTACCAAGCTGTTGAGCAGTATTCAGAATACTGCTGATTTGGTTGGTGTTTCCTACGGTATTTGGATCATTCAAAGCTGTTAAAATTTGATCAAATAGTCCCATAGCGTTACTCAACCTCTGACACAGATGAACTACACTCTAGTTTATCCTATCTGATCATTTAATAATGATTAGGTGATTTTTTAGGATAATCTGACCCCGTTAACTCCACCAATCTTCTCAGGGTTGTTACTTTTTCCCGATGAAGGGGTGCAAACCATTCTAAATTAATAATCATCACTTCTACTGTATAAGTATCTGGATTTAAGTAAATTCCCGCCGCCTGGTTTTGCTTCAATTCTACCACCCAATATTCTATCCCATCGACTAGATATAATTTTCCCCGTTGTTCTAATTCTAAAAGGGTATGATCTTTAGGAGTAGCCCAATTTGCATCGACCATTAACCGAGCTTGAGTAATGCGATGCTCGATATTTTCCATTTTCCACTGATTGTGTTCAGCGATTTTACAGAGTTGTTTTAACTCAATCTCACCAAATTTTGTAGATAAAGGAATCGGTTTGAGTGAGCCATTAGCACTGAGAAAGGTTTGAGTTGATTTAGTAGCCACAATCATTTTAGTTGTTCTCACAGGTAAACTGTCTTAACTTGTGTTCTTATAATCTAAGTATTTTTGCTAAAAGTCAGTGATTTTACGGGGGTTATGGTTGTGATACGTTGATCTCATATCCGTGATCATACGCAAAATAGCCCCTGACTGAGTTAACATATCGAGAGTGATGGGGATCACAAACCTGGGTGAGTGTTGCTCTCGATTATATTAATAAATAATTAGGGGGTTTCCATTTTAGGTTTGGTTATCGTTAATTATATATGCTTTTATCTATTATCTTGGCTATGTTAATATTAGTTTTTTTATTTTAATCAAACTTATATTAGATTATCTTAAAAATTCAGGATAACCTATTGATATTACTCAAAAATTATGGGATTGAAGAAAAGCCATTACAATTTGAAAAATGAGTTCTTTGGTGTTTTGTCTAAATTCCCTACCCATTTATTCAGTTTCCATAACTGCCAATTGGTATAATTCGCGGGATTCTTGCTTGACTTTTCCTGACATTGCTGCTAATTGTAAGTTAGCAAACGCATGAATATCCTCAGAATCATAATGGGTAGTTTGGAGCATTAGTCTTAATTTGTTTTCCAGATTCAAACTTAGATAGCCCGTAGACATCACTTCTTGAACCACATCACGAACACGAATACAAGTCATGGTACAGTCCTATTGTTGAAAAGTTCTGATAATACTTAGTATCAGGGAATTTTACTAAACCTGTCGTGATCCTGATACATCAACTGTACTGATATTTGCTGTGAGACTGGGGTGATCACAAACAAAGTTCCATAGTGATCTCGATCAAATAGTCAATCAAAAACCGGAGTTGAGTCATCCTGGGTTAACGAATACACTGTCCTTTTTCCTGAGCCAACGCAGAAAAGCCAGGGATCAGACGTTTATTAACATCCTGTTCCGGTAACCAACCCAGGTTCCCTGCTTCTAAGGATAACGGAATAGGGGTGGCCGTTGGATCAACCTCTAATTGTCCATTCGTCCCTTCCTTGGGAGTCGGAGTCGAACAAATTTTAAGCTCTATCCAGGTTCCCGCTTTGGGAGTAGACTCTTTTCGCTGAACCTGAAATATCGTTCCCTCCGGGACAGTTCCCTTAATCGTGGTTTTCCCAAATTCGCTCAGGAGAGTAATAGGTGAGGAATTAGTGGCGGGGTTTCCCAATTGAATCAAGGATTGTGGGGCTAACAGACTGGTGGGGGAAGCCGTAGGCGTGGGGACAGGAGTAATCAAAGAAGTATCAGCAGGAGTAGGCGCCTCCGTGGGTCGTGCTTGAGGATCATTCGGGTTTAATACCCCTAAACCATAGAGCAAAGCCCCTAGAATTCCTAATAACACAGCAATCCCCAGGGATAAAAACCAAATTTTACTCCCCCTTGACTCCTCCGGCCGATTACCAGCAATTTTAGTTTCGATAAAGGAATCTTCTGCATCACTGGTGTCGGAAGAATCATCCCCCGAATCGTCGGTTAAAGGAATCACCGGAGGGATGCAAACCTCTTTCTGGGCATCGGGATCATCCTTGGGAACAATCGTAATTAATAATAAAGCCAGAGTCACGTTATCATGGCCATTTTGAGTATTAGCAATTTCAATTAGACGATCCCGAACCGTCCCTAAATCCACTTCTTGACGCAAAACCGGTAGAATTTCCGTTTGCCAATGTTGTTCTACCCGATCGCGATCGCTTAACCCATCAGAACACAATAAAAATACACAATCTTCATCCAGGGCAAACCGTTGTACCGTGGGATGCAGCGTCACCGATGAAGTAATCCCCAAAGCCTGAATTAAGGCTCCAGAAGCCCCCTGTTGCAAAGCATCTCGATAGAGGGCGCAACCTAAACGCACCTGGCGAGAAGCCACATCATCATCCACCGTCACTTGATGACAACCACTGGAACTAATCCAATAAACCCGACTATCCCCCAAGTGGGTTAAATAAATTTCATGGATATGGGCTAAAGCCATTACCAAGGTGGTTCCCATGCGTTCGCGACCTTGACGCTTTTCCACATCGTTGCGTTGACAAATCACATCATTAGCGATGCAGGTGGCCCGTTTTAATTTAGGAGTTAAGGATAATGGATCCCAATGGGCTTGATGTAGGGGCATTTGTTCCACCTGCTGACGCAGAACATCAATCGCCATCGAAGATGCTACTTCCCCGCCGTCTTGTCCCCCAATGCCATCACAAACAATAGCCAGGGCCCTTTCGCCTGGGGGAACTTGGATGGGTTTACCCCCCTCGGGATAACAGGCATCCTCATTATGGGAACGAGTCGGGCCAGCATCGGTTCCGGTGGCTATTTCAATCCGACGCTCATAACCCCGTCCACAAATCGACAGGGCTTGATCTAATTGTTGGATTAGTTGGGTGGAGGTGCGTAATTCCCCCGATGTCATTTGATGGGTCAGTTGTCGGAGGAATTTTTGGATTTGAGGCTGGGCGGTCGGAACCCACTGTTGCCAAAAATAACCTAATTGTTTGAGGGTAGGATTGTGGATGTCTAAGTCTAATTGCAACAACCGGACAAATCTGCCCTGAACCCTCAGTAAGTGGGAATTGAGCAAACTCGAAGCGACATCTTGACGACTAAAGGGTTGCCAAAGTTGAGCAATTTGCCATAACCAATTCAGTTGGCGCATGGCGGTGGCATCGGGCCACAGGGCTGTTAAGGTGGGCATTAAGGTTTCCCCATGGTCTGCAATCGGCCCTTTTTCCAAGAGAATGATCGGTTTATTCGTTTCTGCCTTAGCCGGGGAGATAATTCCATAGACCTGGGGAATGTGCAACCGATAGGCAAATAATTTTAGATAGGGAGAAATCTGATCAGAAATCTCGCTCGGTATGTCTGGCAAGAGTTCTGGCCGCGTATCCACTACAATTCTATTGGTTTTGAGGAGGTAGCGATCTGCGATCAGCGTTCCCGAAGGTTGATCTTCGATTCCTTCGCCTACAGTCCACAGATAGGGTTTTGCTACAGGATTTTGCATTTGGGTTCCTCACGCCTGGCGTTGCCACTCAAAAGTGATCTTCTAAAATTTAGGATGGTTGACTGTTGTTCTCTACTTCACTGTCACGGGGCGACAACAAAGCACCGCAACAAATGGGCAATCCGCCTCGATTTTTATAACTCACCCTAAAAATTAGCACCAATTGGCAATCAAGATCAGGTAATCTGAGCTATTGTAGCCTTTGAGCATCACCATCTGGTTGACCGTTTGTTGTTAATTTTTCTTGGCTCCGGGCAAGGATGCTTACAGCATGAGTGATTCTCCCCCTGGCCCCTCCGATGACCCTAAGTTATTACCTGATTTGGAAATTAATGAACGCCTGACTCAACTTAAAAAGTCTCACGGTCACTATTACCAGATGATTAATTTAGAGGTTTGGGCTTTAATTGAAACCATGGATCAGTTTTTTCCGGGTTCTTGGAATCGGTTTATGAGTAACCGTCAACTTTCCCTGAAACAATTTTTACAACGTCAGCGATCGCAAAAACCATCTCCCGCACCGGATGAGTAACCTAGTTTTATGATGATCATTAATCTTTAGGGTATCTACAAACCAACTATCAAGGGTCTGTAAGAATGATACAGACCCTTGATGCTTATACTTCTACTGACTGCCCACTCGCGGTAATCCCATGCTATAGTTCACCGCACGACAGTTGAGGTTATAGCTAATTTCACCCTTTTGGATCAGCGCTCGCACTAAATGCTCTAAATCTGACCCAATTCGACGTAAATTATATTCGGTCAGGTCTTCGCCACTGGACGCTTCAACTAACTGATCAAATTTGCGATAGACTTGTTGTAAAGCCTGATCATTCCAGTTAAATTCGTTATCGGGATCAATATCCAAGGTCAATACTTGTTCATTGTTCACTAACTCCTCATCTTTAATTTCCGCCGTATAAATATGAATATGGCGAGTTGTTGATTTCAGCATCATAAGCGGTTTAACTGAATAGATTTTATCTGGATTGTTTTTTATTCTGACATTACTTTAGGAAATATGACTAATTTTTGGGATCAGATTTTTAACTTTGCACTCACCACCGCCACGGAAGTTGGACAACAGTTACTCCTCGATTTTGGCACAGTCCAAGCCTCGGAAAAAGCCGATGGTAGTTTAGTCACCCGCTCTGATCAATGGGCGGATCAGGAAATTCGCACCCGCATCGCTAATACTTTTCCTGACCATGGGGTGCTCAGTGAAGAAGCTGAACATATTTTTCCCAATACGGACTGGTGTTGGGTAATTGACCCTTTAGATGGTACAACTAATTTTGCCAGAGGTATTCCAATTTGGGGGATTTCCCTAGGATTACTCTATCAAGGAACTCCGGTATTTGGTTTAATTCATTTACCGCCTTTACAGCAAACTTTTCATGGTTTTTGCTATGGTAAATCGGGGTTAACTGGCCCAGAAGGAGCTTTTTTAAATGGTCAACCGATCCACGCCAGTTATGATAATTTGACTTCTAATCACTTTTTTAACTTATGTTCTCGAAGTATTGCGATCGCACCCCAAATTCCTTGTAAAATTCGGATGTTAGGCATGGCGGCTTATAATTTCCTCACGGTAGCCATCGGTGCAACATTAGGGGGCGTTGAAGCCACTCCTAAAATTTGGGATATCGCCGGAAGTTGGGTAATTGTTAAAGCTGCGGGTGCGGTTTGGTATCCCCTCTCTCCCGAACCTTTTCCCCTAGAAATTGATCGAAATTATGGCACTCAATCCTATCCTACATTAGTTGTGAGTCAAGCTGAATTATTATCAGTATTTGAACCATTTGTCAATGATTTTATCAATTAACTAGAAACCGGGTTTCTCCGAGAAACCCGGTTTCTAAATTACACCTTCACCCCATTTACGAACTTGATTTTTAAATAATCGTCTTCCATTTTTGCCCCCGAAGGTTGCAACATAGCTAAGGCTTGGGGTAACACTAAATTCCGGCGATGATTACCAATTCTAATATTTAATTCATCCCCAGTTTTATTCAATTTAACTTGTTCTTTAGGAATTCCAGGTAAATACAATTCTAGCGTATATTCATTATTATCTACCACCACTTTAAGTGTATTTTCTTGATAATAAACCTGACTAGGATCTTCATCCTTATATAGAACTTCTTTCAATCTTTCCAGGGCTTCAAACCCACATAACTCCTCGGAAAATAACGGCACTTCCTTAACGGGTAAGGGGCTAAAATTATCATGGATTTCTTGACGATATTGTTTTTGATTATCTTTCCATTTTTGGAAAAAAGGATCGGTCACTTCTTCAGGAATAATCCGATTAGAAATAACTAAATCCGTCGAAACATTATACAAACTCAAATAGGCATGGGCGCGTAAAGATTCCTTAATTACCATTTTTTCCGGGTTAGTAACTAAACGTACCGAGGTTTGCATATTATCGGTTAAAACCTTTTCTAAAGCTTCAATTTTTTCATAGAATTCATAGGGCGCGTCCATAACTTCTTTATCAGGTAAAGAAAACCCGGTTAAAGGTTTAAAAATCGGTTCAAATAGAGGACGCAAAGCCACCGACATCCCTTGTAACGGTTTATAAAATTTTCTCATATACCAACCCCCCACCTCGGGTAAACTTAACAGTCTCAAAGCCGTTCCCGTTGGGGCAGAATCAATAATTAAAACCTCAAAATCCCCCTCATCATAATGGCGTTTCATCCGAACTAGACCAAAAATTTCGTCCATTCCGGGCAAGATAGCCAATTCTTCCGCCTGGACACCATCGAGTCCTCGCGCCTGTAATACCTGACTAATATAGCGTTTCACCGCCCCCCAGTTGCCTTCGAGTTCCATTAGGGCGTCCAATTCTGCCCCCCAAAGGTTGGGTCGGACTAGACGGGGTTCGTGTCCCAAGGGCATATCAAAACTGTCGGCGAGGGAGTGGGCGGGGTCGGTACTCAGCACTAGGGTTTTATGTCCCAACTCGGCACAGCGTAAGCCTGTTGCTGCTGCCACGGAGGTTTTACCCACGCCACCTTTACCCGTCATTAAAATTACGCGCATACGGTTTAAACTTAAAATTTGTTTACATTATTTAACTTTAGCGGGTTTTCATCCAGAATAACTGTTTCACCACGTCCAAACGCGAACAGTCCCAATAGTCGATATGGCTTTCAATTAGGTTATCGGCAGTTAGTTTGAGTTCACTCCGTCCCGGGATAGAAATTCTGGGTTTCCAGGGGAGGGGAGTTGTCCAACTGAGTGTCCAACGGGTTTCTATTAAATTATTAGTTTGAGTAATATTATGTAAATCTAGTTGAATATCTAAAAACCAAGTTTTGATAAATCCGATCATTTGTTGATAACGTTTTAACCCGTTAAATTGATTCATCGGGTCTTTAAAATAAACGTTATCAGCATAAATATGATAACTTTGGTTATCGGGAAATTGTTGATAATCTTGTTTAATAATCTCGATAATATTCATAATTTTAGGGTGTGTAAGTGGACAGAGGGGGCGGGTTTATTTGAGTTAATGATCATAACAAAAATCACGACGAACCCGCCCCTACATCTCACAAAACCCGTAGGGGCGGGTTCGACAAAATCTTTCAAATCTCACAGATAATCTTGATAAACCCGCCCATTTCAATAAATCTGTGTTCACTGTTTCCCTCGTTTATAGGTTCCACCTAGAAATGCTAAAACGGTGGCTCACCCCACCAATAAATAATAGAGGCGGAGCCTCAATCATAGCATTCCCAGGCTGGAGCCTGGGAATGAGAAAATAAATTAGTGCTTTTGCCTAGTTTTGACATATTGCGCCACCACCGGATTTAAACTAAAAAAAGTTATTTTTTCCCGCTCTTGTGTCTCCAATAAAAATCGCATACACATGGATTTTATCGCATTAACTAAGTCGGAATCAGATAATTTTATTTTGTTTAATATGTTTGATAGGAGAACCCCTTCTGTTTCTTGGGAAAGCTGAGTGATTACCGTAACTTCTTCCTCTGTTAATCTTCCTAATAATTGCTCTAAACGCGATTGTAATGATTCATCTAAAAGGGGCATATCATATTGCAAAAAATCAGCGACTTTACTACTAAATAATTCTCGAATCAGGGCAGCGGTTATATTTAACCAGAGAGGGTTGCCTTGATAGATATTAATTAGGGTTTCCCAGGTTTCTGATTCTAATAATTGATGGGAGCTTAAAATCTCTTTTGCACCTAGACCTAAACTCCCTAAAACTAAAGAATGAATGGGGGAATTTGATTTTTCTAATTCGGCAATTTCTCTAGGTTTTTCGGAACTAATTAATAGAAAACAACTATTATGATTAACTTCGCTAATTTGTTTAAAAAATAACTGATAATCTTCATAGCCTGATTTATATTGTCCAGCAAGTTGACCACTGCTAAAAAGTGCCTGCACGTCATCGAGAATAATTAGACATCGGTATTTTCGCAGATAATCGAGGATTTGGGAAATTTTGGTTTCGATATTTTGGGGTATTTCTGATGATTCGGAGAAAATTTTTAGGATTTTGGAAAGATATTTTTCTAAGGTTGGGAAAAAGCGGAGACTTCGATAGATGATGTAATCAAATTGGGTTTTGATTTGGTCTATTAGGCGGAGGGCAAGGGTGGTTTTGCCAATACCACTGATTCCTAGAAGTGCGATTAAGCGTGTACGATCTTGTGTTATCCAGTTTTCGAGGGTGGTGAGTTGGGAAGTGCGATCGTAAAAGCTGAATATTTCCGGTGCGTCGCCTAAGTCTATGTAGGGTTGTTTAGGAGTTTGTTGGTAGTTTTGGGGAGATGTGGGCGATTGCTCTTCAGATGTAAAAATGTTAATATTATTGAATGTTGAATTATTTTGACAAACTCCTGAAACGATAAATTTATTATTGTTTTTTAAATTTTTAAATATAGAGCTAAAATTAGCCTTGGTAACTTTTTCACCTAATGCTGATGAGAGAAGATGCCATAATTCATGTCCGACGTTTTTGATATGACTTTCACTAAAACCATTATCCTTAGCAATTTCTAAGTAAGTTTGACCTTGGACAGTGCCTTTTAATACAGTTTTTTGCAAACGATCTAAATGTTTTCCGGTTTTTGAAAATACTATATCCTCTGCCAGTTCTAAGATTTCCGCAATATCCATACACCTAATAAATACTAGATTTAAACATATTATACCATATTTTTCATACTTTCGTACTTTGACTGGGTGACGAAATTCCGTACTTTTCATACGGCAAAGTAGCGATCACTTGCTTTAGGATAGGAGTGTTTACTGCTATACGGGCGCTATGGTCATGCCTCAAGCAAGCCAAATGAACATCACAAATGAACATCAAAAGATGAAATTTGAAATAGTCAAGGATAAAAAAGACTCAAACAGCAAAGATGAGGCAAGTAGTCTGATCGAGACACCTCGGTGGACATTAGATGAAATAGCCTTGTCAAAAAGTACCATAGAGCAAATTGAGGAGATGATTGCTTATGTAAATAATCGGGATAAGTTATTGTCGGAATGGGAGTTTAATCGTTTTCTCAAAACAGGTAACGGTTTAAGTATTAATTTTTTTGGCCCTCCTGGAACTGGTAAAAGCATTACAGCCGAAGCCATTGCCCAAAAATTAGGGACTAACATCATTAAAGTCAACTATGGTGAATTAGAATCTGAATTGGTAGGTGGAACATCCAAGAACTTATCAAAGATTTTCAAACTAGCCGAGGAAGGTAATAGTTTATTGTTTTTTGATGAAGCTGATGCGGTATTAAGTAAAAGAATTTCTAACTTATCGCAAGCAGCAGATCATGGTGTAAATTCTGCCAAAAGCACATTATTAACATTGATAGACAAGTTTAATGGTGTGATCATTTTTGCAACTAACTTGTTTGAAAACTACGATGAGGCTTTTTTAAGGAGAATTATATTTAATGTAGAGTTTCCTGTACCTGACCAGGAAATGAGAACTCAATTGTGGGAATTTCATTTATCTAAAAAAATTCCCAGAAACATCAGTTACGAGAAAGCTGCTGAGATCAGTGAGGGTTTATGTGGTGGTGATATTAGAAATATCACTATTAAACTGGGTCTGAAATTGTTAGTTGGGAAAACGAATGTTATTGATGAAGTCCTGATCAATGATGAAATCAACAAGTACAAAACTATCAAACTGCGCCACAAAAAAATTAATTTAGTGGAAACAGTTGTGATAGAAGACAAAAACACTTCAGATTTAGAGGAGGAATAAATCATGCTTTTCGTTATCGATTGGATTTTTATTGCTGCTGCTGCTCTAGTAGGGGTTGGAGTTGGTTACTTTTGGGATGAAATCGTAGCTTGGGCTAACCGTGTAATAGGATATCTACTAGCTGGGATAAATCGAGCTATTGAGGTGACTTCAGATGCTATTGTTTACTTAGTTAGAGAGGGCAAACGCTATTACCAGAAAGTTGAAATTTTCGCTAGAAATATCTATACCAAAGTTACCCATCTTTTTTCGGATCAAAAAGAAATTCACCAAAGTGACATTCCTGAAGACTTAAAAGAGCAACTTGAGCGCAAAACAAAGTATGAGTTAGGGCGAGCATCTACTTAAAACTCTAGAAAAAGGTATCTCACCTTACGTCAAGGATCAAGATTTTTTTGATTATTTTGAGAGGATTAATATGTCAGAACCAGAAAGTTTAGGACACAAGTTTTGGAAAATATTCGATACCGTAAAAAATGCGGGTGAAAAGATATCACAAGCCTTGCAGGAAAATGTTGTTGATATTGACAACTTTAGTAGTATCCAGAGGGAAACTTTAAATTTTGATTTACTGGATGAGGATATTAAAAATATCCACATAAGACTTAAACAAGATGGATATTCTGTGTTAGGAAGCCGTCTAACTCTTGATTACAGACAAGAATTGATGGAAATTAAAACCTATAGTCAAAAACGAGAAGAAAACTTTGTCAATACTGTGAGTGCTAAAGTTAAACTCGTGATAAATATTCCGGCTGATATTCTGGATGAAATGAAAAGTAAGGGTCGCGTTGAATTAAGTTTGAAGTTTGATGATTGATGTAACCTTTTCTTTCATCTAAAATATAGCGATCGCCCTTAATTTTACGAAGTGCGATCGCCCCTTTCTTTCCCAAAGTGCGATTTTTATGATCAACTTCCTTTTTTGCCTAAAGTGCGATCTGGTTATGCTATATTATAACTGCGTTTTGTATATACAATATCATGCAGTTTGAATGGGATGAAAATAAAAACGCCCAAAATCTCAAAAAACATGGCATTAGCTTTGAAGAAGCTCAAGAAATCTTTGATGGAATCGTTTTTAATGCCATTGATGAGCGTTTTGACTACGGAGAAATCCGAGAAATCAGTATTGGTGCCATACAAGGTGTCGTTATCGTCACCGTAGCGCATACTGAAAAAAATGGAGTTATCCGCATCATCTCTGCAAGAAAAGCCACTCGTCAAGAAAAAAATACCTACTATGACTATCTCGCCCAAACGACTTGAGGAATTAGAAAATATTCCAGAATCTGCGATCGATACCTCTGATATTCCTGAATTAGATGCGAATTTCTGGGAAAAAGCAAAACTCGTAACACCACTGACAAAACAAGCTATTTCTTTAAAAGTTGATAGCGATGTATTAGATTGGTTTAAAAACCAAGGAAAAGGTTATCAATCTCTAATGAATGCCGTGCTGCGCTCTTATGTTGAACATCATATCAAGAACAGTTAATAAATATGCGATCGCACTCTGATCTTCATGCTTGATGTTGAGATTTTTGGGCTGACTGTTATTATAGCAATTTAGGAGCGAGGGAAAAGCGATCGCACTTCATTTTTAAAAATGCGATCGCCCATCTTTCTCTTTCTTAAGTTTCAAATGGGTTAATCAATGTGAGTTCAGCGATCCACCGAAAATCGTCTATATTTCTTGTCACTAAAGTTTTGCCATATACCAAAGCTGTTGCCCCAATAATAGCATCCCCAAGCGTCATTCTCCTCATCTGTCGCAACGCCACTGCTTGATCAAGTACAGCGTTAGAAATCGGTAAAACCTCCACAACACCAAAAAACTCCTCAAAATACAATCTATAATCTTCAGTTAGTCGATGATAACCCAGCACTTCAACGTAACTTACTGCCGACAAAACTATGTCATGTTCGCCAATAAACTGCCTGATCTGTGCGTTTTCTGATTGGGAAGCGTAGATAATAATATTACTATCAAGTAGCATTATTTATCTCTACCAGGAAGTGGGCGATCTTGACGCAATTCTCGCTGCCATTCCACCGGATCGCTAATATCAGCAAAGATATTACTTGCTGCAATTTTTTCCAGTATTTCAACTGTTTTTTGGCGACGAAACTCAGCACTTAGACTTGATCGATCTTCTTGTAAAGTAACGTAAACTCTGATAGGGCGATCGCTCTGTTTGGGAACCTCCCGCGCCCATTCTAAAAGGTTTCCCTTCAATATAGCCTCATATATTCGCTGCATACCATCTCTCAACTATTTTTTTACTATTCTAAACCTTGAATGACTGTCTGCTGTCCAAAAATCTTCTGGTAATGGTGCATCAAAATCATTACTTGTCCATATTTCTCCTTGATGTAGTCCGGCTATTCGAGGTACATTTTGTTGAGAAATAGGAACTAAACGAGCCAAGTCGCCTTTAGTAGTAAGCCCTTTAGGGCTAGGAGGCGTGAACGCCTCACTACTTAATATTTACGTTCTTGGGGTTCAAATAGGGTAATTTTTACCGGACGATAGGCTAAATCAATCCCCGCAGGTGAATAATAGGCTAAGGTATGTTTTAGGAAAGTTTCATCATTGCGTTGAGGATAATCTTCTCGACTGTGAGCCCCTCGACTTTCTTGACGATTTAAGGCAGAAGTTAAAATTATATTTCCTACAATCATCAGACTTTTTAATTCTAACGCTTCAATTAATTCTGTATTCCAACATTTGCCTTTATCATCTAAATAAATCCGTTGATAACGATTCTGCAATTCCTGAATTTGGCTTAAACCTTCCTGCATGACGCTATCGGTTCTAAACACACCACAATGGGCGGTCATAGCATCTTGAAACTCTTGGCGCAGTTTCCCAATTCTGTAGTCTCCTGATTGGTCTAATAACCCTTGTAATTGCCCTTGGGCTTCTTTCAAATAACCCTGTTCATCAATTGTTGGTAATGAGCGATTTTGGACAAATTGGGCAATAGCCGCCCCGGTTCTTTTTCCATAAACCACACATTCTAATAAAGAATTACTGCCTAAACGATTAGCTCCATGTACCGACACACAGGCGGCTTCCCCAGCAGCAAATAAGCCATCCACAAAACCATCAACACCGCTTAAAACTTTTCCATCAATATTAGTTGGAATCCCCCCCATAGAATAGTGAGCAGTTGGACGCACAGGCATCGGTTCCACCACCGCATCAATAGCTAATAAACGGTGAGCTTCTTCCCAACAAAAGGGAATTCGACTCATAATTTTTTCCCGTCCTAAATGTCGTAAATCCAGATAAATATAAGGCCCTCCGGCACTCCCATCGGGGTTAATTCCCCGCCCCGCCCGAATTTCTAAAGTAATTGCCCGAGAAGTAATATCCCTAGGTGCTAATTCCATCCGACTCGGGGCATAGGTCGCCATGAACCGTTCCCCATTACTATTAATTAAATAGGCTCCTTCCCCCCGCACAGCCTCGGAAATTAATACCCCCACAGGATATAATCCCGTAGGATGAAACTGGACAAACTCCATATCTTGCAAAGGAACCCCCGCCCTCGCCGACATCGCCAGCCCATCCCCGGTTGAGGCGTAGTCATTGGAAGTGGTATTAAATGCCCTACCATACCCCCCCGTGGCAAACATCACCGCCTTAGCCCGCACAACGGTTAACTGTCCGTCATTAATGCGGAACATCACCACACCCTTTGCCTGTCCGTCTTCTAAGATTAAGCGCAGCACATACCATTCATCATAGATATGCACACCATAGCGTCGCAGGTTGTTTACCAGTTCGTGTAAAATCGCATGACCAGTTTTATCGGCGGCGTAACAGGTGCGGTTGTGGGAATGGCCCCCAAAGGCGCGTTGAGCGATGCGGCCATCGGGAAGACGGGAAAACAAGACCCCCAAATGTTCTAAATCAATAATTACATCTGGGGCTTCTTTGGCTAAAATTTCGACAGCATCTTGGTCAGCCAAATAGTCTGAACCCTTTACTGTATCAAAGGCATGGGCTTCCCAACTATCACTTTCATCAATATTTTTTAAGGTAGCGGCAATACCCCCTTGGGCGGCCACGGAATGGGAGCGGATGGGGTGAGTTTTGGCAATAACGGCAATATTTAAGCTGGGGTTCGTCCGGGCAATTTCTACCGCCGCCCGACATCCTGCCAACCCGCCCCCAACAATAATCACATCATGTTCTAGCATTTTAATTAGTTATCGGTTATTAGTGTAAGAGTTATCAGTGTAAGAGTTATCAGTGTAAGAGTTAATAAATTAACTGTAAACTTCTTAACTATTAACTGATAACTGGTAACTGGTACGGGCGGGTTCTTTTAGATTTTTGTTAATCACCTAAATTTTGATGAACCCGCCCCTACACTGATAACTGATCTGTACCGTTTAGGAAGCCGGAAATTCAGCACGACTGGGTTCGTCTTCAATCAACGGGTCTACGGATAGAATTTCAATATGGTTAAATAAAGTGGTGACGAATGCAAAGAGCAGGAAAGGTAAAGACAGCACAACAATTAGGCCAACCGTCGCTAAGGCATAAATTTGACGGGTTGTACTCCACAGTGCTAATGAAGTTGCTAAGGCGATGAAAATGACAATCAGCCAGATGATAATTTGGCTATAGATATCACCATAAGTTAGTGTGCATCGAATACGATACTTTTTCAGATCTGGCATTGGTTCTCTCTTGATAATATTACTTTAAACTTCCAGATTAAGGGATTGATTCAATTTTGGAAAATTTCTCAACATTTTAATCACAGTTGTAATTTAACTTTACATTCTGTCAAACATCCGGCATCGCCCATACTCAATTCTTGATTTTTTCAGAGACTCTTAACATTTAACTAAAATCCTCAACCCTAAATTTTTAATTCTTAACACTTAAATGTTTACTCCATATACTTAATCGGGTGGCTATTACCTATTACCTATTACCTATTACCTATAGCAATCCTAAATGATTTTCTATATATAAGTATACTGATGAATTTTGGGAAAATCAAATTTATGTTCCTTAGTAAAAAACTCGAACAAAAATTTGATAATCTTAAACGACCTGCATAAATACCAATACTTCCTCAAAAAGTTTTTCGCTTGTAACCAAATATCTTCAACCGGATTTTGTTGCGGAGCATTAGGAGCAAATAAAATACAAGTAATTAAAAAATCATCAGGTTCTTTATCACCATTTATTTCTGATAAAAATTCTCTAAA
>MNYZ01000012.1 GCA_001873365.1 Oscillatoriales cyanobacterium CG2_30_40_61
GAGCTTCCGGGCCCCAGAGGAACAGCAAGGAATGTCCTAAGCTGTTAGCGGGGCTACTGACGGCGGCGGTGATGAAGTTGCAGCCTTCTAAATAAGAGCTTGCTAAACCGTGGGTGTACCAGGAAGTGACAAAGGTTGTTCCGGTTAACCAGCCACCGAGGGCTAGATAAGCACAGGGGAACAGCAGAATCCCTGACCAACCCACGAAGACGAAGCGATCGCGTTTGAGCCAGTCGTCGAGGACGTCAAAGACGCCTCTGTCAACTTGCGGCCGTTCGACTGCTATAGTCATTGGATGAACGATCCTCTAGGGTTTATGTAAAACATTATCCTTCGTGAAGTACCCAGCAATCAATCGGAGTCCCGATTTTTGTTTGGGCTGACCTTCTTACTGGTTTGACCTTCTGTGGGAATCATCCCGAACTCTGTTCGGCCAAAGGTCTCACAAAATAGTTTCTATCCCTTGCGGGATCAACTGTTCAGTAATTGGTCTAATGCTTATCGGCTCCAGCTTGTTTCCCTCGTTTAACCGGGGGACATTTAGCGGTAGACTGTTAAGCAAGTTAACATAACTATATATTACAGTTAACAATTTTGGCAAAGGTGTTGGCTTTCAAGATTCACATTCTTAATTTCATGAGTACCCAAACAAAGACCACAACCAATCAAATCCTCTCTAAGAAAGTTACGGGTTCCCGTCGCTTCAGCAACTACTGGTGGGCCAGTGTGATCACCATGGGGGGTACAGGTTTCCTTCTATCCGGTATTTCCAGCTATTTGAAAATTAATCTTTTACCCTTCGCCGATCCCACTCAACTCATCTTCATCCCCCAAGGCATTGTCATGGGGTTATATGGAGCCGCTGCTTTATTACTGGCTTTGTATTTATGGTTAGTGATTCTCTGGGATTTAGGCGGGGGATACAATGAATTTAACCGGGATACGGGAAAAGTGAATATTTTCCGATGGGGGTTTCCTGGGAAAAACCGCCGGGTGGAGTTTAATAGCAACCTCAGTGAGATTCAATCGATTCGTGTTGATATCAAAGATGGAATCAACCCCCGTCGAGCTTTGTACCTCAAACTCAAAGACCGTCGCCAAATTCCCTTAACCCGTGTGGGCCAACCCCTGCCCCTGTCCGATGTGGAAAACCAGGGAGCAGAATTAGCTAAATTTTTACAAGTCCCCTTAGAAGGACTGTAGAATCTCCGACTATAAAAACATTGAAACTCAAGATGAAGAAACTCAACACACAGCACTGGTTTTTACCGCTTTTGCTGATTTGTGTATTAATCGTTGGGGGTTGTGCTTCTAATCCACCCTCGGCCGAAACCCTAAATAACAATCCTGCTGGTGATCAGACAGTTACACCGATTTCCCAAAATCCTACTCAACCTATGACAAATTTACCTCAATTAAACGGAAAAGCCACGGTGGTGATGACGGTCAACGGATCGCCGATTACGATTGAAGTGGATGGAACTAACGCCCCGGTTACGGCTGGAAACTTTGTGGATCTGGTCAATAAGGGCGTTTATGACGGTCTGGCTTTTCATCGGGTCGTCCGTGAGCCCGATCCCTTCGTGGTTCAAGGGGGCGATCCTCAGAGTAAAGATCCCAAGTTTCCCAGTGCTAGATTAGGAACTGGGGGATTTATTGATCCGGCTACCTCTAAAGAACGGATGATTCCTTTGGAAATTAAGCCCAAAGGCGCGGAACAGCCGATTTATAGTAAAACCTTAGAAAGTGCTCGGATCACCACCCAACCGGTTTTATCCCACCGTCGCGGTGCTGTAGCCATGGCTCGTTCTCAATTTCCCGATTCTGCTTCTTCTCAGTTCTATTTTTCTTTAGCGGAATTACCTTTTTTGGATGGGAGTTATGCGGTTTTTGGGAATGTTACCGATGGCATGAATGTGGTTGATCAGATTAAACAGGGCGATCGGATTGACTCGGCTAAAGTCACCCAAGGGTTAGAAAACCTGAAAAATTAATAAATTATTAAGAAATGTAATAATTGCGTTTCTCAGGGTGGGTGAGATTGTTAAATTTTATCCACCCTCTTGTATAGAGATAATACCCACCCTCAAAAATCGCCACTTCTAGGTATTCAATATTGATTATATGAAGAAATTAGATACGATAAAGTTTGGATTAAAAAACGCTTGAAAAATTTGGGTTAAAATTAAGTAAAGTCAATCAGAATAACTTTCAAATCCAGGCTGCTTAGTTCGGGTATTTCATAAACAATGGATGTTGTTATTACTGGTATTGGTTTAATCTCTGCATTAGGAAATTTGGAGACAACCTGGAAACAATTGTTATCCGGCCAATCGGGAATATTACCCCATCAACCTTTCGGTGAACTTCCGACTAAACCCCTGGCTTTAATTAATAATATTCCTTCCGATCCTACGGAATTATTAGAAAAAGCCCTCGCCGATGCCTTAATTATGGCTAATTTAAACCCGCCTTTATTAGACTGTGGTATTGTCATCGGTTCGAGTCGGGGATATCAGGGAAAATTAGAACAATTAGCCGGATTTTACCCATCCTTACTAAGAGAGGATGAAGGGATTAATTTCAGCAAATTTGTAGACTATTTACCTTTTAATATTGCTTTAAATGCAGCTAAAAAAATAGGTTCAACTGGAATTATTCTATCACCAATGGCGGCTTGTTCCACAGGAATTTGGGCGATCGCCCAAGGATTTGAACTGATAAAAACCCAACAGTGTGAACGGGTAATTGTCGGGGCTGTGGAAGCACCTATTACTCCTTTGACTTTAGCAGGATTTGAACAAATGGGAGCCTTAGCAAGCACAGGTTGCTATCCATTTGATCGCGATCGAGAGGGATTTATTTTAGGGGAAGCTGCGGCTATTTTTATCTTAGAATCAGAAGCTTTAGCCCAACGGCGAAAGGCTAAAATTTATGGAAAAATATTAGGATTTGGATTGACAGCAGATGCTTGTTATGGTAATAAACCGGATAGAGTGGGAAAAAGTGCGATCGCAGCCATTCAAAACTGTTTAAAAAATAGTAATTTATCGAGTGATGAAATTGATTATATTCATACCCATGGAACCGCTACAAAATTAAATGATGACCATGAAGTTCAATTAATTAAACAATTATTTCCCCCAGGGGTTCCAGTGAGTTCCACAAAAGGCGCAACGGGACACACATTAGGGGCGTCAGGAGCGTTAGGAGTGGCGTTTTGTTTAATGACATTAAATGATCAACTTCTCCCCCCCTGTGTGGGTTTAAAAACACCGGAATTTGATTTGGATTTTGTTACCTGCGTTCGTTCTATGGTTGTCAAAAATACTTTGTGTTTTAGTTTTGGATTTGGGGGACAAAATGCTATTATTGCAATGGGTAAAGCCTGATCACGGATTTAGACGGATTAACACAGATTTCACGGATTTAGTTTAAAGTTTTTGCGCTTGGGCTCTCTCTTGATGGGTACTCATTTCAACAACATAATCTTAAATAAATAATGCCATTAACTGAACGGTTATCAAAAATTAAATGGGAGCATATTCCCTCCACCCTGTCTTTATTTTCGGGATGTGGCGGGATGGATTTACCTTTGCATAAGGCGGGATTTAAAGTTATTTGGGCGATTGATGCTAATGGAGATGCTTGTCAAACTTTTCGCCGGAATATTGCAGATGTAATTGTTCATAATCAAATTGAAAATATTAATATTGCTGAAGTTCCTGATGCTGATTTAATTACGGGGGGTTTCCCTTGTCAGGATTTTTCAATAATTTGGAAACGTCCGGGGTTAGAAGGAGAACGAGGAAATTTATATACTTATTTTCTGAAATGTGTTCAAGACAAAAAACCGAAAGCGTTTATTGCTGAAAATGTGAAAGGGTTACTCAGTGCGAATAATTATCAAGCAATTCAACGGATTATTTCTGACTTTGAAAATATAGAACCTGGATATTTAGTTAAACCGAAACTCTATAATTTTGCTGATTATGGGGTTCCTCAATTCCGAGAACGGGTATTATTAGTAGGAATTAGAAAAGATACGGGATTTAACTTTATTCATCCTCAACCGGAATATGGGTTAAATCGAAAATATCCCTATCGAACTGCATCGGACGCCTTAGCAGGAGTAGAAAATATTCCTAATAATAATGAACATCAAAAAATCCAACCGAGAACTATTGAAATTTTAAAACGGATTAAACCCGGTGGCAATTTTACCGATATTCCTAAAGATAGTGAATATTATGTCAAAGGTATGATTAGTCATGTTTATCGACGTTTGCACCCTGACCAACCTTCAACTACTATTATCGCAGGAGGTGGCGGCGGAACTTGGGGATATCATTACGATGAACCCAGAGCATTAACCAATCGTGAACGCGCTAGGTTACAATCTTTTCCAGATGATTTTATCTTTGAAGGAACATTTACAGAAATTCGTCGCCAAATTGGGAATGCAGTTCCTCCTGATGGGATTGTGGCGTTAGTTGAAGCGTTAATTCCTTTATTTACAGGGAAATATCAGAGTGTTGATTTATATAATTTGAGTCATAAATTACAAGTTTTACCATTTAAAGATCGTTTAAAATTAGCTAATCAAGAAAGTGATGAATTAGTATCACTCCGGTAGATAATCAGGGTTTAAGGTGTCTTCTTGGGAAAATGGTGATTCTACAGGAAAAGTATTAATTGATAATCCCGTTTCATCCGCCGCTAATTCTCTAGCATCTTCATAGGATTTGAAAAAAGTTTCGTAAAAATACCGTTTCAGACTAGGGCTATTTTCAAAATCATCTCGTAATCTTTTGCGATGTTCTCGAATAGTAAATAGCCAGCTATTGGTTCGTTTATCAGATTGATACTTATATTTTAATAAGTGCATTAATAAAATTCTGAGATTACTTCTGATAGCCTTTTTTTCACTTCTGACCATAGCTTCTAATTCTTCAATTAAATTAACCCTATCAACTTCGGCTAACTTTCCATGTTGTAACTGATGAATAGTATTCATTAACCACAAATGATAATCTTCTTCGTATAAACCAGAAGTTTGTTGAGATTCTGTGATGGAGAATTGGGTTGTCATGGGATATCCTAGACTCAGTTAATTTTAATTATAGCAACCGCCAGGGCTGTTAAGACTTATGGGCTGTCATTACCGCGAAAGCGGTAATCCATTTCCTCAGCGTTATTCCGACTGCTATAATATATAAAAAATAGGTTGGGTTTTGTTTTCTTAACCCAACCTATTATAATTTTAATGATCAATTTAGAATGTAAGATCGAGTTTACTGTGGTTGCGATAACACCAGCCTAAAATGACACCTAAAACGGATAATTTAATCATTTCTAGGGTAAAATAACTTAAGTGTAGTTGGTTCATGCCGTCGGGAATTGTGTTGAATCCACTAAATAGATTTAAGTTAATTCCTAATGCACTCATTTGAGGGGTGAGAATATAGGTGTAAACCATGGCAATAGCTAACAGAAATAGCGATAATCCGGTGATTGTCCGTAGGCGACTACTGAATTTTTCAGGAAGATTCATCGCTAAAGCAATTAAACCCGTTAAACCAACCGCGGCACAAACTAATTCAACCCGGTTAAATACTGAAAAAATTAGACTTCCCACCGAGGTAAATCCAGTTTCTTCCATCATCCCAGAAACATACATGGTTGGCATAATTACAAAGTCAAGAATTAAACTTCCCGCCATCCATAATCCCAGGGCGGCTAATACCAGTGTCAGCCAGCGTGTGGGATGATATTCTAGTTTAGAGATAGTAGCCATAGTAATGATTACCTTGTATGAATATATAATTGCTGTCTTTAGTTTTTATAATAGCGAATATTTTCACAATAAAATGTGAAGTATTTTGTATAATAAAACTTTACAAAAAAATATAAATCTTTAACTCTTGGTTTTTAAACAGGGTAAAAACTGAGTTTGGAAATCATGTTTTTAGACAGTTTCAATATTCCGAGAAAATACGGGTTTTTAATTGTAAAAATTGTTACTTGCAACAGGGGTGGTAAGATGACATGAATTTTTGCTAAAATTAACCCAGATATAATCAACACAAATAAAAAGGATAAATCATTCAAGTGAAAGCAGTTATTTTATTATCGGGTGGCTTAGATTCTTCGACGGTTTTATACCAAGCAAAAGCGGATGGTTGTGAATGTTATGCGATTTCTTTTGATTATCAACAGCGACATCGTAAGGAACTTGAATCAGCCCGAAAAATTGCCGAGTTTGCGGGAGTTGTAGAACATCAAGTAGTTACTTTTGATTTGAGTCTATGGGGGGGATCTGCTTTAACCGATAATCGCCTGGATTTACCCCAGAATAGATCTTCTGAAATAATGGCTAAAACTATTCCAATTACTTATGTTCCGGCTCGCAATACTATCTTTTTAAGTTTTGCTTTAGCCTATGCAGAAGCGATCGCCGCCAGTAAGATTTATATTGGAGTTAATGCGTTAGATTATTCGGGTTATCCCGATTGTCGTCCCGATTATATTCAAGCCATAGAAGAAGTCTTTAGATTAGGAACAAAACAAGGTCGAGAAGGTGATCCGATTACGATTGAATCTCCACTGATTCATTTAAAAAAAACAGAAATTATCAAACTCGGAAATCGCTTAGGGGTTCCCTGGGAATTTACTTGGTCTTGTTATGCAGGAGAGGAACAAGCCTGTGGTGTTTGTGATTCCTGTCGTTTACGATTAGCCGCCTTTGCTGAACTGGAATTAATAGATCCGATTGCTTATATAGCAGATGGGAACAGGGAACAGGGAACAGGGAACAGGGAATAGGGAATAGGGAATAGGGAATAGGGAATAGGGAATAGGGAATAGGTAATAGGTAATAGGTAATAGGTAATAGGGAGAAGCAGGATAGGCTTTCTCCCTTATAGTTGGCGCAGTTAAATGTGATCTGAAAAAACCTGAGTTCCTTTATCAGCTTCTAAACTATCTCCTTTATTTTGGCCGTCGTGGAAGGCGCAAAGAATCACATCACAGGTTTTTCCCCAGGCGAGTGCCCCAGTTCGATCAATTCCAATAGCCCCAAAATCCCGTTGATGCTCTTGGGCTTCGGCGAAGGATTTTTTAAAGGCGGTGTGTAAAGACTGACCATCGGTAACTCGAATCACAATTTTAGCGGCTAAACACTCATCGAGAATATCTTCCCCAATGCCCGTACAACTCACTCCAGCTTGATTTGTCGCATAATTTCCCGCCGGAGTGGCGGAGTCACTAACCCGACCAATTCGCTCAAATCCCTTACCCCCGGTGGACGTCCCAGCGACTAATTGACCCTTTTGATCCAAGGCCACAACCCCGATGGTTCCGGTGCCTGCGGGTTCGGAAACCACATTGGCCATGGTGCGTCTAAAATTATCCTTGCGGTCTTCGAGCCATTCCTGCAAACGTTGGTCGGTGAGGGGATTATATAGGGGTAATTGCAGTTCTCGGGCTAACTCGGCGGCTCCATAATCGGATAAAACATGATCGGAGGCGTCTTGTAAAACCACGGCTAAATCGATCGGATTTTTCACCCGGGAAACGTTAATCACCCCGCTAAAACGTTGGAGGTTTCCATCCATTAAGGCGGCACTCATGCGGATTTGGCCATCGGATTGCAGTACCGAACCCGTACCCGCATTAAACCGAGGATCGTTTTCTAGGAGTTGACAGCCGCGGACTACGGCTTCTTTAGCACTGGCTCCCCGGAGGAGCAGGGGATAAACTTGGTCAATGACTTGATAAAGGGATTTGCGTACCGCTTCTAATCCTCCTTTTCCTTGCAGAGAACTACCAGCACCGCCATGAATAATGAGTTTAGGTTGAACGGCCATGAATGTCTTAATAAGGGATAAATTTTAAGTAGAACGGCGACGACGACAACGTTCGGAACAGTATTTGACTTCTTCCCAACAGTCGGCCCATTTTTTTCGCCAGGTGAAGGGGCGATCGCAAACGGGACAGGTTTTCGTCGGTAAGTCGGACTTAGATCGCTGGCGTGCCATGCTAAGTTATTGAAGTTGCTCTAATCAGGGATGATCATATCATTTCCATGTCACAGACCGTACCCTTAACCCCCTTAACCCCGATTCGGATTGTGTTAGTGGAACCCGCCGGGCCTTTAAATGTGGGTTCTGTTGCCCGGGTGATGAAAAATATGGGGCTTGGGCAGTTAGTATTAGTTAATCCTAAGTGCGATCCCCTGGGGGATGAAGCCAAAAGAATGGCGGTTCATGCTGGGGATATTTTAGAAGGGGCGATCACGGTTTCCTCCTTACCAGAGGCTTTAGTGGGATGTCAACGGGCGATCGCTACCACTGCTAGATCTCGATCGGATGCTTTACCTACGGATTTAGAAGATCCCAGAACGGTTTTACCCTGGTTATTAGATTGTCCCTCGGCTTTGATTTTTGGGCCAGAAGATCGGGGTTTAAATAATGATGAATTGAGTTATGCTCAAAGGTTTCTGCGAATTCGGTCTAGTTCTGTTTATCCTTCTTTAAATTTAGCCCAATCCGTGGGGGTGTGTTGTTATGAATTACGATATTGTGTGTTACAACCTCAAGAGAGGACAAACAATTCTATAGAAACTTCCCCGGTTTCTACGGTTCCCTTGGAGGTGTTGGAGGGTTATTATCAACAGTTGGAAGCGATGTTACTGAAGATTGGATATGTCTATCCCCATACCGCCAATAGTCGGATGAAAAAATTTCGGCGTTTGTATAATCGAGCTAATTTAACCTCGGAAGAAGTGGCTATGTTGCGTGGGATTCTCAGTCAAGTAGAATGGGCATTATCAGTAATCAGTCATCGGTAGAGACGTGCTATGGCACGTTTCTACTGAAAAGTAAAATTCTAGTCAGGTGTTTAGGTGTGGCTCAACGATCTCCTCGTCAGTCGTTATTCTCAATCTTTTCCTTTAACAAGTCTGGCTCTAAGTCCTCTGAGCCAAAATCTCGCAATGGGAAAACGTCTCAACCGCAACCGAGACGTCGATCTCGTCGTTCTCCGACTGATCCGGTAAAAACGGCTCCTCGTCGCTCGCCATCCCCAGAACTACGACAGAATAATGATTTGGGTCGTTCGGAGTCTTTTGATCCTTTGCTGTCTCAACTGCGACAAAAACCAGTTGCGCCTAAATCTCGTAAGCCCCGACCGACCCCAGGTAAACGCCCGCCCAATGGGGCTAATGGTGCTTCTGTTTTGCCCTTTCGTAAGCCGGCTGATCCGGCTCCCCGTCGCAGACCGGAGGGGGTTATGGTTCCGGCTCCTACTCCTGCTCTTACCCCTAGGAATAAATCAGTAAAACGGGTGAGAAAAAAACGTCGGGTATCTCCGATGGTTTATGCCACCCGATTACTAATTTTAGGGATAGGAATTGGTGTGATTTCGGGAACAATTCTTTCGGCTTTAAATGCCTTGGGTCGTTCTAGTATTGCTGCTGATCAAACCGTAAATTTAAGCCTGGAACAACAACAAAATTCTACTTCTTCTAATGCTTTAGTTTCATCCCTAAAATTAACTCAAGAAGCCTCGGATTTAAAAACAGCAATTCTGGGTTTAGCAAAGGATTCACCTAAGTTAAAACCCGGGGTATTTTTAGTGGATTTAGATACGGGAAACTATGTAGATGTTCAAGGGCAAGAAGCAGTTCCGGCTGCTAGTACCATTAAAGTTCCGATTTTAGTCTCATTCTTCCAAGCAGTAGATGAAGGTAGGGTGCGTTTAGATGAAGTCCTAACTATGGAAGAAAAACACATTGCTAAGGGTTCTGGAGAACTACAAGATAAACCAGTTGGGAGTAAATTTACAGCCTTAGAAACGGCTAATTTAATGATTACAAATAGTGATAATACTGCCACTAATATGTTAATTGATCGGTTGGGTGGGATTGAATCCTTGAATCAACAGTTTGCTTCCTGGCAATTAAAACAAACTCAAATGCACAATCTTCTTCCTGATTTGGAAGGAACAAATAAAACCAGTGCCAAGGATTTAGTGAATTTGATGGCGGACATTAATCAAGGCAAGTTAGTTTCTTTGAAATCCCGCGATTTTATGTTAAGAATTATGCAGGAAACTCGCAATCGTTCTTTGTTACCTAGTGGTTTAGGAGAGGGGGCATTTATTGCTCATAAAACGGGAAATATTGACTCGGTTTGTGGGGATATTGGTTTAATTGATATGCCTAATGGTAAACGCTATTTAGTTGGGGTTTTAGTACAACGAGAAGCGGATGATCCCCAAGCTAATGAACTAATTCGTCAAATTTCTTCTACTATTTATCAATATTTTGATACTGCTACCGACCCTGAACCCAATCCCGATTCGCAAACTATTCCCGCTCCGGTTCAAGACGATAAACCCTAATTAATTGTAGGGTGTGTCAGCGCCAGCCCACGAACCATATAATTGTTTAAAGATAATTTTAATAAAAATATTATCTAAAAAAGAGATAAATTCAAACTAAACCCAGGTAATATCTCCTCTCCAGATAATTCTGTAGGAATATTCCTCTTTTAATTCTCGGTTATTTTGACAGAGTTGATAGAAATGTTCATCGCTAAGTTGAACCCGATCTAGGTTTAATATCACAGGACTAATAACCATACTGTTAGTCTCACCAATGCGATCGCTATTAATTATTATATCATCTAATTCCAAGCCGGGTGAGAAAACTTAATCAAGATATATTAAGCATTATTGAACATCCACATAAATATCTTTTTCGTATTGCTTAAATTCGTCATCAATATTATATAGTAAATTGCGAATTTGTTGGCGAAGTTCTCGGGCGGGTTCTAAACAATCCCGTTGATAATCCTGTAAGGTTAATTCTAAATGAGGATAAAGTAATTTTAAAAATCCTGATGCTGTTTTGAGAATTGCTTGTTGATCTCGGATCATGATATTATCACCAAATTGAGTATGTTGTTGAGCATATTGGTTAAAGCGATTATCTTTTCTTAAAGATAATAATACTTCTCCAAAAAAATCCATTTTTAACCCGATTTGATTAGCGATCATATCGCTTTGAAATTTAGGAATTTCCCACCCGGGTAAAATCCCAGCAAAACGATCTAAAAGTGCTGTTTCTGAGAAGAATTTGGGCAAATTTTCTATTAAATTATATTCATTTTTAGGACGGAGATATTCATTTAATTCAATATTTCCTAATAATACTAAAGAACAATCACTAGCAATATCAGCAAATCCCGAACGATTATAACGTCCATTAGCCAGGTAGGTTTTTAAAGGCCCAATTATCTGATCAGGATTATCAAAACTTAAACTTTGAACTTCATCTAAAACCACGACATCATAACGCCCTAATAAGCCTACTTCTTTGGTTCTTCCATTAATAAATAATTGAGAAGGGGTGACTTTTCCTCCACTAATCACAGAAACTTTATTATTAATATTTTCATAAACAAAACTTTTTCCCGTTCCTTTTGGTGCTAGTTCAATTAAATGATAATTAGATTCTACTAAAGGTAATAAACGAGTTAAAATCCAGGTTTTTGCTCGATGATCATAGCTGGGATGTTCGGGGTTAAAACCCATGGAACAAAACATTAAATCTCGCCATTGTTCTGTGGTAAAGTTTGAGCGACATTCAGCATAAGTAGTAAGGTTAACTTCAGAACATTGGAAGGGGTCAAAATCAATCACAGATACTTTAAATTTATCATCCGTAGTATTTTTATATCTTAAAGTAATTTTACCCCATACTCCCTGTCTCAATAACATTTGATAACGTTCTACGATATCAGTAGAAATTTCACAATCGGATAAATTTAAAACGGGAATATTAGCTAAAGGTTCAGGAATTTGTTTAGCGTTTGGTTCCAATTTTATTCTCACTTGAAGTAAAGCAATTAATTTATGTATTTCTCCTTGGGTTAGTTTGAATTTAATTACTTCTTGATCATCCTTTCGGGGAAAAGCCTTTTTGACAAAAGTATTAATTTTTTCTAGTTCTGAATCATTTAAAGTACCAGTTCCAGGGACAATTTTATCCAATAACCATTCAGCGACAAAACTAGGAATACCTAAAGTAGTTAATTTACTGGCGGGTAAACGTTTTTTATCTATACTTAAGGTAGTAAAAACTTGAGTTACTAACTCATTGTTATAGTTATTATAAAAAGTCATCTAAACCTCCTTGAATACCGCTACTAAAAATTTGTTTAATAGTCATTAATGAATCCGAATCAAGATTTGATTCACCGGAATCACTATTAGCAAAAACAAAAGTTAATTTACCTGATAATTGAATCGTTATTTCATTTTTATCGAGTGCTAACTCTGGATATTCACGAATAGATATTTTATGGGTAACTTGATCATTGGGTTTAATGGTGATATCTAACATTTTTCCTGTTTTGAAATCATTTAATTGATCGATAGATAAACAAAGATTAGTTAAGGATACTGGATTATAATTATTAATCGTAATCGTTAATTCTCCTGGTTGTTTTGCTTTCCCCTCTCCGCGACAATTTACTATCACTGGATAACGTTGTAAGGATTGGCTTAAAACTGAAAATCCAACAACAACTTCTTCGGGAAATAAGCCACCATGAGAACCAATAATTTCCTTGTCTTTTGTAGAATTAAATGCACTAATACAGTCGGAATTTCTGACAATACTAATATCGTGAGGAAGCCCAAAACGTCTAGGGTCAAGAACAACAAAACGAGAATCATTAGTTTTCCCAATCGCCATTCTACCTTTTGATTCTAATTCTTCTGGACAATCAGATAATTTTTGAACCTCTCCCATAATTTGACCATGATCACTAGAGATAACAACTTTTACCTTTTCAAAATTAGAACAGTTATCTAAAAAATGTTGAATATTTTTAGCAATTCCTTGTAAACGACTGATTCTTTCTACTTGATATAAAGTTTTCCAATCTTTTTCTTGATGATAAAGTTCATCTAATTGATCTGTATCCCAACAATAAATCCGATATTTATTCTCTTTTAAATCTTGGATTAATTCATATTTATTCTGATCGGTATAACGTTTTCCTGATTTTACCATAGAAAAACCTGATTTTGCGTTAGGTTTCCAAGATGGATGTTGTGGTAAAAGTTGAGAATAAAGACTCCATTTTGCATATTCAGTTTTGGTAGGAAGGATACTAAAGTAAGGGGTAATATCTGTTTCCAGTGATATGTGATTATTTTGGGTCAAAATTGCAATTAATTCTTGATGATCTAACCATCCCAAACCATCAACAACTACCCAAATCACAATATTTTCCTGGGCTAATTTTTGCAGTTGATAAGTCCCATTATAATTTAAAAATGACTGATCAACATTATCTATTTTTAATTCTGGGTAATTTTTGATTATCCAGTTAACAAAATTATCTGCTAATTGCTGACTAATTTGTTTGTCTTTGGGAGTATAATTAATTGTTGTTTCCCAAAGTCTAAATGGTAAATAAGATTCTGTTACCCATTCTAAAGCATCTTGAGGACTCCCATCAATAGATAGGGGTAAAGGTTGAATAGGAGGTAATTTTTGCTGTAGTTGGGATGTTTTTTGACCCCCTAAATAAAAACTAATTTTATTAATTCTTTCGGGAGTTATCCAGGTGGGTTGATCCAATAAACTATTATAGGCGATGGAAGCTATTATATGATTACCAGTTTGTTTATGTAATATTAACTCATCTAAAATCCTAGCTTCTGTTTGATAAATTTTTTGTCGCCAAAAATCACTAAATTCTTGATAACAAACATCAGGAATATTTAAAGGGTATTGACCCAATATATTAATAATCTCAAAATCCGAACCTAAACCTAACCAATTTATTAAAACTTGATGCTTATTTTTGCTTTGATAATAACTGATTAAATTATCATTTTCATGGTTATGACTAATTTTATATTTCCAAACATTTTCAAGTATTTGATAGTCTTCGAGAACTTCAATACCTAACCATTCTGCTAAATGTTTTACCGATAGATTATCAGTTAACCAAAAATTTTCCTCCGTATTGGTTAGATCAGCTAAGAAAGATTCAATGGGATGATTGGAAGCATAACTATCAAGCTGATTAATCATGTTTAAAATATGTTGATTATCCCAATTATTAGGGATAGGGAAAGGTGCAAAAATAGCTTCTACTTTTGGGCGAGGGTGTTGTTTTATCTCAATAATTAAATCGGATTTATTCCATACTCTTAACCATTCTTTTGTCCAATCACAGAGTCTTTTTCCTTTAATCCAATAAGCGGAAGATTCAAGAGTAAAATATTGCAACCATTCGACTTCGTTAGTAATAACAATATAGTCAGTAATTGGTTGATATAATCCCGTAGGATCTAAGATAATTTTACTCATTAATTTTTTCCCCTTTAGATAAATATTCTCCTAATTGAGCATATAAAATTTGTTGTCTTTCAGGAAGAAGTTGTGTAAATAAAGCAATAATTTGTTCCTCTTTACTTTTATTTTGTCGATCTATAGATTGAGTTTTAATCACTTCTAATAACTGTTGATAATCTTGGTAATTATCAGAATCTTTAAAAATTAAGTCTAATTTCGCTAAATCAGTTTGAAGCTGACTTAAATGTTGATCTGTATCTACTTTAGAAATTTGCTCTTTTAAGTGTTCAAATTGTTGTTGAAAATCAAAAACTTGATTGTTAAGAGCATTAATCAATTGTTCTATTTCCGTATTAAATCTTTCAGGATAGTTAAGCTGAGAGCGTAAGTTATTTATTTGTTTAATTCCTTGTTGACATAAGATCATAGTATTTAGGAATTTAGGATTATTTTGGCGTAACTGTTGCATAATATCAGTATCTTGTTGTTGTTTTATTTTGTCAAATTCTTCTAAATTTTCAATTTCTAAAATAATTGGCTCTAATTCATCTAATATTTTTTTAACTTTTTGAGCAGATTCAATTTGAGTAAAACGATTTTTTTGCTGACTAACTTCTTGAGACAGTTTAAGAGCTTGATTTTTAGTTATACCTGTTAATCTTTCCGACCAAATTTTAAGAGTTGTTTCTAAATCAGTTTGTTTATTTTCAATATCTTGAATGATTGTTTGATACTGAGATTCTTGTTTAACAACTTCAAGATTATTAGTTAAGCTTTCAATTTCACTCAAGGCTTTAATATAATCCTCTTGACTCCCATTGATACTCAGAGAATCATAACGAAGTTTTATTTTTTCCAAACAGTCTTTGATTTCAGTTTGATGTTTAATTTCATCTAGTTTTCTTTTAGCAACAACATTCAGAGAATAATTTAAGGTTTTAATTAAATGTTCAGGTAACGAAACTTGAGTGATTTTTTCAATTGCTGTTTCAAGTTCTCCTTGATAGCGTCCATATTCTTGTTGTGTTTTTAGAGATTCTGATTTTTCACTTAATTGTATAACCATTTCTTCAATTTTATCTTGAACTTTTTGTAAAGCATCAGCTTGACGTTGTTTTTGTTGAGAAGTACGATTAACAACAATACTATCTGTATCTGATTTAGAGGGTGACGCGAGATTAATATTGTGGGGTTGTTGTTGAAGACTAGGATAAAGTTTTAGTAAGGTTTCAAGGTTGACATCATCGGGTAAGTTTTCGGTTTCTTCTACGGGTTGAAACCAATCATTAATTTTTTTGATTTCAGCTAAAATTTGTTTTCTTTTCGGTGTAATTTCCTGTACTTTTGCTTGATCAGGATCAGCAGAATTGATAAATTGATCAATCTCTTTAATCAGTTTTTCTGCTTGATGATAATCAATTGTTACTGGTATTTCAGGACAAGCAACAGTCTGACTCCGAATTAATCGAGGTGTATTTCCAGGGGCTAAAATCCATTTATTAACAAAATCTTTGGGTTTATCAAATACATTAGTTGTCGCCCAATCTTTTATTGATTTTTCTTGAATTGATACCTGCTCTTTACTGTTTTTAGGAATCCCAAAACTTCCGTATAAAATAACTTCACCACGATGATAAGCTATCCATCCCGCAAATAGCATCGTAAATGTATATTCATTATAGCCAAAGGGAGGTTTAGATAACTCTTGCCAAATTTTATTAATATTAATAGATGTGCGTTTTGTGTCTCCTAAAGCCGTTAATTTAGCTATTCTATCCCATGCTTCTCTAACATTTTTATTGGTAGGAATTTGGACTGAATATTTTTGAGAAGTAGTTGTAAATAATCCCCAACTATTCACAAATACTTGGTTAACTAAAGTATTATAGGATTGATTGGGAAATTTAGTAGGATTAAGCTCGTTTTCTAGTAATCGTTTAGCTGTATAACTAATTATAGTATTTCCAGTAGAACTGTTTAGAGCCATTTTATCATTTTTTGCCAGGGGAGGGACAAAAGGATAAAGTTGTTTTAAAAGATGACTAACTATACCCTCTGGATTTTGTTTTTGAACATTAGTAAGTTGATCTAATTCAAGACAATAATAGGTCGAAGAACCAATTATTGCTTTAACTTCCCTTTTAATTGTTTCTTGAAGTCGTTTTTTATATTGTTCATAAGCTATTCCTAATTCTTGTTTTTCACTTCTTCTTTTTCTGGTAATGATATCTATTTTTAACAGGTCTTTACAAATATTTCTAATCGGTTTATCGGGAATAGCAACAGCAATCTGTTTTTTATGTTTTGATTGGGAAAGCAAATCATTAATTTGATGGCGAAGGTTTTGTAATTCTTCAAGAGTTTCTGCTAAAACGTAAGCAAAAATTCCTTTTCCTTCTAAGTTTTCTACCGCTTGATGACTATTTAATAATCGTTTAAAATCAGGAATGTTATAGAATTTATATTCAAAAAACCATTCATCATTCAGTAATTGATTTTTGTTAATAAAATCTGTTCCTTCAATCTTTTGAAATTGAAAATAAGTTTTAACTTCTTCTTGACAATGCTTAATCGCTAAATTTACCGAGATCTCATTAAGTTTTTTACTAACTTCTTCTTCTATTTCTTGAGTAATTTCTAGTAAATTGCTACCGGAATAAAAACGATAAGTATTATCTCCAGTATTAGAATAAATGACTTGTTTTTTCTGAGATAATATATCTAATGTTTCTTTAGTTTCTTTTTCCGATAAACCTGTTAATTCACTAAGAATGACATCATGTTTTTCTGATTCGGATTTATTCAGTTTATTTTGACTCACATAAAATAAGAAAAGTCCTTTTAAAACCGCATTTTCAGCTTCTGTAGTTGAGGAGGAAATAGTATCATAGGCTTTTTGATATTCTGAATAATAGCGAGAAAATTCTAGTTGAGCAAAGTTACTTTCAAAAGCATCTACTAAGGAAATAGCCGGAATATAGTTTAATTTGCCATTCTTTTCGACTGGTTCAGAATTAATAAATTGTTTAACATCCTCTTTAATATATTGAATTGCTGTACGTCCTTGGGTAAAATCTAAGTTACAAAGTAGATAACTATTCAGGGGATGAAGGGGAAAACAACCGAGGGTTAAATTGGTATGAAAATCTTGTAATTTCCAGCCCCTTTCGCGATAAATATTAATTCTGCTTTCATGGGCTTTTCTACTATCTCCCAAAAGAGTATTATCCCATATTTGACAAAATTGCTTCCATACATTAGGATTAACTTGTTGATCTAATAATCCTTTAATTACTAATTCCAAGTTTGAAATTGGTTCATAAGTGCTTTCAGCAATTTCTAAGCGAGATGCTAATTTGTTGTAGTCTTCTACTGATTGATTTGGGGCTGATTTTAAAGGGCGAATTTGGGTAAAACAAACTAAGGCAATTCTGCTTTTATAATTCTCACAAATATTTGTAATACTTTGTAAACACGCGCCCCCCGCTTTGACTGAATCTGTCGCCCAAGATTTAAGATAATAATTAAGTTCATCAAATAAAATCAAAATTCCCGAATATTTTGCATTTGCTCCAGAGCATAATTTATTAATTAATTCTTCTAAAATTTTTTCAATACTTAAATCTGTCTCAAAATCAATAGGAAATCCATTGTTTAGCTCACAGCTAATTGATTTTACTGTAGAAACAACTCGATAGTTTTCTTGCTCTAATGAATCAATTATACTATCTAAATCTCCGAACTGATGATCGTTATTTGCTAAATATTGATTAGCTATTTGTTTTTGAAGGTCGGTTAGTTGGGTTAAATATTCCAAGGGTTTTTGACATATTTGTTGTGCTAAAGAATCCGTAATTCCTTCTGTTTCTAAGGTTTGTCGCAGCGATCGCAAAAATATTTGTCTCAAGTCTAAGCCATCATCTCCACTAATACAAATTACTAAATGTTTAGGATTACGTCTTTTATAGGTTGTTAAATCTTCTACAATTCCTTGATTATGTTCTGAGGCGATTTTGATTTGCTCTAATATTCCTTCAACTTCGGGACTATCTAATAATTGTTTAAAATAGTTGGCTGTAACTAAGGCAAAATGAGATTTTCCCTTACCATAATCTTGCACAAATAAATGGATATTAGCTTGATTAACACTCTGATAACTTTTCTGAATAGCATCAAGAACACCTAATGTTGAGGATTTAGGATTACCCTGATTGTAATTAAAAACAAATCCTTGACATAACTGTAAGTTTTTATCCGCATCAGCCATCATCCCAAAGTTAACGGCATTAGCTACAATTCCCGATTCATTGATTCTAACAATTTGATGGAGTTGCATGGTTTTAAAGTCCTGGTTATGGGTGTGTTTGGTTGTTGGGCTTTAGCCCTCCTATTTAAGTTAATTAGGGCCGTCACTAACAACGGATTCAAGATGTCTTTTATTCCAATTTGGCGGACTAAGTTTAGAAGGTAGTAGAATCCAGAGAATAGATTGTAAATGTCTCATATATTCTAATTGTTTCCAAAATAAACTAATGGGAGAATCTGGTTGTGTGTAAAGATAGGTTATCAAGATATCAAGGTCTGTTAGTAATATAACAGGTTTTGTGGCATATTCACAAATTTGTTTAATGGCTTCTAATTCTTGATCTAAATTTTCATGCAGCATTAAGAATTTTTGTTTCTTTTTAATCCGACCCAATAAATTATCACGATAACTGATTTGTTGAGCATTATTGTTAAACAAAAGTTGATTTATTTCCAAATCATTAGGAGTATCCCATAATAACAAATGGGGTATATCGGTCGGTTTGGCATCTTTGAGATATAGATGATTAATGATTGACATAAGCTTTCTCTAATAAAGTTAAAGGATTATCCCAGCGCCGGATAATTTGATAGGGTGCAACTGTTCGTCTTTGTTCAATAATTCCCAGAGATTCTATAGCATTAAGATGTTGTTGTAATGATTCGGGTTGAATCCCTAAAACGGGCAAAATCCCCATTTTTTGTTTGATAATCTCCTCGGTTAAAACTGAGGTTTCTTGACCAAAATCCCGTTGCCAAAGTTTGGCCAGTAAGTAACCAATTAAATAAGAATTAGGAAGATTAGGATTTCCTGATTCATAATAATCTGATTTAATTTCCTTGATAAATTGACAATTGGCTAGGGCTTGTTGCTCCGTATAGGCTCTTAAAATATATTTCATTCTTTGAGAAATTACTTGATCTGGTTCTTCAAAGATAGAAATACTATTTTTGTCTAAAGTATTTTTAGTAAAAGTTAGATTTTGAGGAAGAAAAGTATAAACAAAATAAGTCCAGCCTCCCCAATCAGCAGGATTTTCTGGTATTTTATTTAAACCTTGATTCCCAAAACTCAAGTAAAAGTGCATTAACCAATCAGTAATAATTGATTGTAAATTAGGATCATGTTTTAAAACTATTTTTCCCTCGGGACTTAAATAATTGTCTTTAATTAAACCTGCTCTAACTGACCAAGTTTTAATTTTTCCTACTTTGGCATTTCCTAAACCCGTTTTTTCCATTAAGTTTTGTAAAGTATCTTTTAACCCTTCCGTTTCTGAAGCCGCATTTAGGATTCTTTTGATTTCTTCTTTTTTAAGGGAAAAATTACCGTTGAAATGTAGTTGTATTTTTGTCATAGTTGATCAATTCCTTGTGCTGATCTTGGTTTTACCATTATCCCCTTTAACTGCAATTTTTTATCGTAACTTTTGTGTTAAATTCCAGCAGCCATTTCGATGCTCAAAAATATAAGCCCCTGGTTCTCCATAGGTGTAATCTAGGTATTCTTCTCCACCCCGATTAGAATTATAGGCATACTGAGCTTTGATATAGTTAACTCGAAAGGTATTATTATTAATGCGAATTAAATCAATTTGCAAGCGGGTATAAGGACTATTATCTACAGCAGAAGGGACAAGTTGAACCCAACGGTAATCTCTAAGATCAATACTAAATTCATCATCTTTTTTATTCAACATTTCTATAAGATTACTGGGATTTTCATACTCCCGAACTTCGATGGTATCTGCGGTATAAGTTAAGCGGGTTTCTTTTCCTTGATAATCTTGACCGCGCACAAAATTCTCAAAAAATGATTTGTATTTATCGGGTGCACAATACTCTGGTAAACTTGGGGTTACAGTCCTTATTTGAGGTTGAGTTTGAGCGTAAGCGGGCTGTAAGAGATTAGGGGTGATCAGGGGTTTGATAGAGGTTGCTAAAATAGTAATAATTATCACTTTTGTTGCTATTGAAATTTTATTAGATTTGATAGACATGGCAGGATCAATAAAATAGGAATGTGTTTGAGATCAGGAGTTATAAAAAATCGAATTGAATAGGATTTCAAAGCCCACAGGTAGATACAAAAAGCCTCTCTCTAATGATTGACCACTCTTTGGCTTCAGAAGTCCCAGGACTAAGTTTTTTTCCAATTAGTTGAGGATAGCGATTATAAAAAATTATATCTGCTAAATAATCATAGGGGTTAGAATAGGAGTTAGGCATACCTTGAAAATTGAAGTCCCAAAGATCTTCAGGTTCCTGTTCTGCACCGTGACAAACTTCCCGAGTAGGTCTGATCATGGGTGCAATAACGGCGCGTAAATTCTCCCATTCTCGAATATATTCTCGATCTCTGCTGGTTAGTTTCCGACCCTGTAATTCAGGATTCACTTGATAGAAGAAATGGTCGGTATACTGATCAATTAATTGGCTAGGAGCTTGGCTAGAAACTTGGGTTAACTCAGTATTAATATGATGGGGGATTGCATTTGCTGTTGTGGTATAAGTCAAAAATACAGTCCCCGAGAGGAGAAAGAATGCAGAAAATTTTGAAAGAGTCAGCATAGAAATATCGGTTAGGATCATAATGTTAATCACACCTTTTCTAATTACCTTTCCCAATCACTACAACAATCAGATGAGAAAATCCGTGAGAGAGCGAACGTCAATAACTTGATTCATCATAGTGAAATCGACAACTCAAAATGATAATTTCAGTTTCAGTTACTTCATACACTAAACGATGTTCGTCTGTAATTCGTCGAGACCAATATCCTTTCAGTTCATGCTTTAGAGGTTCGGGTTTGCCAAGTCCAGTAAAGGGTTGACGCAGAATATCATTAATCAAGGTGATAATCTTTCAATGAATTTTCTTGTCTTGTGCCGCCCAGTAGTTGAATTGTTCAAATGCCTAAGGAGCGAATGTTATATTTTTCATCCCATTCTTCAGGGGTAAAACTGACCAAGTTGGCCTTGGTTTTAATGTTTTGAATCGCCGTCATTAGGTGGTAACGATTGGCTTTTGTAGACAACAAATACTCTGTTTCATCTTGTTGAATAGATAGCTTAGTATTTGCCTCAAAAATATCTTGTTTAACTAAAACAATCACTTCAACAACCATTCCCTCGGCTAACTCAGAGGTTTTAATCTCTATTTTGCCATCCTTGCCAACGACCACTTCCTGTTTAATACCACTTAGCATGATCAAACCCTCATGGTGCTATATCTTACATTAATGTTAGTTTAGCATAATATTAACAACATAAAATAATATGATCAAGTTTCAATCCAAATGCTAATTTAGTAGACATTTGGATTGAAAGTTTTTAAAATTTCTGAATTTTTAGCATACTAGGTGCTCCAGAATCTGGATTGTTAATTAGGCATTCCAGACGCTTTCGGAACCCTGACCCCAGAAACCATCATATTTTTTAACTTTGATATCGCCCAAAACCTGAACCTGACAGGCTAAACGGCGTTGTTTATCTGAGGAATGGGGAGGAAGGGAAAGGCGGGTTTTTTCTTTCCATTGGGGTTCGGAGACTTCCCCTTCAATTTCGACGCAACAAGTCCCACAAGTCCCAAACCCGTGACAGTTAATCAAGGAGGCTTGACCATTATAGAGATCAATTCCATTTTCTAATAGGACTTTACGGAGATTCGCACCGCGATCGCAAGTAATCGTTTTCCCTTGAGCTTGAATTTGTACCATTTTTCCCTGAATAAAAGTTATGCAATGATTCTTAACTAAATTGTTACTTTTTTCAAGCCCAAAACGATAGATTTAAAAGTAAAATAATATTGAAAAAGAAAAAATTAGCTGAGATGGATGATTACAAACCCCTAGAGGTCACAGCACTAATAATAAACTACTGATATTTGCCGCCCTATCAATTAATTGTTAACTGTAAATTTTAGAACCTATGACTCATCCCCTTTGGATCTACGACACCACATTAAGAGACGGCGCCCAACGGGAAGGATTATCCCTATCTCTTGATGATAAATTGAGAATTGCGCGTCAATTAGATAGTTTAGGAATCCCTTTTATTGAAGGGGGATGGCCGGGGGCAAATCCTAAAGATGTACAGTTTTTTTGGAAGTTGCAAGAACAACCCTTAGTTAATTCGGAAGTAGTGGCATTTTGTTCGACCCGACGACCTAATAGTAAGGTGGCAGAAGATGATAATTTAAAATCAATTTTATCGGCCGGAACTCTTTGGATAACATTATTTGGGAAATCCTGGGATTTGCACGTTACCGAAGGATTGCAAACTACCCTAACGGAAAATCTGGCGATGATTGCGGATACAATTGAATTTTTTAGGAGTCAAGGAAGACGGGTAATTTATGATGCAGAACACTGGTTTGATGGCTATAAAAATAATCCTAATTATGCCTTACAAACCTTAATTACCGCGGCCAAGGCGGGGGCAGAATGGTTGGTTTTTTGTGATACCAATGGCGGGACTTTACCCCATGAAATTACTCAAATTGTGCGGGATGCAATCCAAGCCACAAAAGACCTAGAAACACCTTTTCCCCTGCAATTTGGGATTCATAGTCATAATGATTCGGGAACAGCAATTGGGAATGCGATCGCAGCCGTATTAGAAGGAGTAACAATGGTACAAGGAACTATTAATGGCTATGGAGAACGTTGTGGAAATGCCAATCTTTGTACCTTAATTCCCAATTTTCAGTTAAAATTAGACTATAATTGTATTCAAGATGAACAGATTCAAAGACTAACAGAAGTGAGTCGATTTGTCAGTGAAGTAGCCAATTTAGCCCCGGATGATCACGCGCCCTTTGTGGGATTATCAGCCTTTTCCCATAAGGGCGGAATTCATGTTTCTGCGGTACAAAAAAATCCTTTAACCTATGAACATATTCCCCCGGAAACTATTGGAAATCAACGGCGAATTGTGGTTTCAGATCAAGCAGGTTTAAGTAATGTTTTAGCCAAAGCTAGAACCTTTGGTATAGATTTAGATCGGAATAATCCCGCCAGTAGGAAAATTTTACAACAACTGAAGAATTTAGAAAATCAGGGTTATCAATTTGAAGCGGCGGAGGCGAGTTTTGATTTATTAATGCGAGAAGCATTAGGAACCCGTAAAGCCTTTTTTACCCTAAAAGGATTCCAGGTACATTGTGATAAATCCAGTGATGAAATTTGCCATGCTTTAGCAACCGTGAAAGTGACTGTTAATGGTCAAGATATCTTAGAAGCCGCCGAAGGAAATGGCCCCGTATCGGCTTTAGACGCGGCTTTAAGAAAGGCATTAGTTAATTTTTATCCAATGATTGCAGAATTTCAACTACGGGATTATAAAGTTAGAATTCTCGATGGGGGTTCAGGAACTTCGGCAAAAACTAGGGTTCTAGTGGAGTCCAGTAACGGTCAGCAACGCTGGACAACAGTGGGAGTTTCTACTAATATTATTGATGCCTCCTATCAAGCGGTTGTGGAAGGTTTAGAATATGGTTTATTACTGAAACAGCAGCAAGAAACTCCTGCGGGGGTGGTTACGGTAGTGTAACTTGCCAAACCAGAAACCGGGTTTCTGAAGCTAGATATAATGATCACCAGCAACTCACCTAGAAACCCGGTTTGTGACAATATTTTACTTTTCTAAAACTTAATAAAAAATACAGCTTTTCTTTCCTAAATTTGCCTTATTATAGAAGTATAAATTTTACAGCAAAAATAAAACAATAATTCATGACAAAATCATCCTTTTGTTAGGTTAATTAATCCTTAACCGAGAGTTTATAATTCTCAGGAGAAAGATATGGAAAATCAAGAACAAGTATCGGGAGCTTTTGCCTTAATTGATAGCCTCAAACGTCACGGTGTTAAACATATTTTTGGTTATCCCGGCGGGGCAAATTTACCGATTTATGATCAACTTTATCGAGCAGAACAGGCGGGAGATTTACAACATATTCTAGTCCGCCATGAACAGGCTGCCGCCCACGCCGCCGATGGTTATGCCCGGGCAACGGGTCGGGTGGGGGTCTGTTTGGCGACCTCTGGCCCCGGAGCCACAAACCTAGTCACGGGCTTGGCGACGGCTTATATGGACTCCGTGGCGATGGTGGCAATTACCGGACAAGTGCCACGGGGGTCTTTAGGGAGTGATGCCTTCCAAGAAATTGATATTTATGGGATCACATTACCCATTGTTAAACACTCTTATTTAGTGAGAAATCCGGCGGATATTTCTCGGATTGTGGCAGAGGCATTTCACTTAGCTAATAGTGGCCGACCCGGGCCAGTTTTAATTGATATTCCCAAGGATGTGGGCATTGCTAAAATTGATTATCGTCCCGTTGAACCCGGTCAAGTTAAACTAATTGGATATAAGCCAACGGTGAAAGGAAATCCCCGCCAAATTCATCAAGCCTTAGAGTTAATTCAAAAGGCAAAAAAACCCCTATTATATGTCGGTGGGGGAGCGATTATTAGTAATTCCCATGCCGAAATTCAAGAATTAATAGAACGATTTAAAATTCCGCTCACAACTACTTTAATGGGAAAAGGAATATTCAATGAAAATCATCCTTTATGTTTAGGAATGTTGGGAATGCACGGCACAGCATACTCTAATTTTGCTGTCGCTGAATGTGATTTATTAATAGCTTTAGGGGTACGTTTTGATGACCGCGTGGCGGGTCAAGGCAATGACTTTGCGAAAAATGCCAAAGTCATTCATATTGATATTGATCCGGCGGAAGTGGGAAAAACACGCCAACCAGATGTTCCTATTGTGGGAGATGTGCGTCAAGTTTTAGTTGATTTGTTGCGTCACGCCCATGAATTAGGAGATAGTATCGATCCTGAAAAAACTCAGGATTGGTGTCAATATTTAGCCCAACTACGCTTAGAATATCCCTTGGAAATTCCCCAACCAGAAACTGGAATTTCTCCTCAAGAAGTGATTGTAGAAATTGCTGGTCAAGCCCCCAATGCTTTTTACACAACGGATGTGGGACAACATCAAATGTGGTCGGCTCAATTCCTGAAAACCGAGCCGCGACGATGGATTTCTAGTGCAGGTTTAGGGACTATGGGTTATGGACTTCCGGCGGCAGTGGGTGTAAAAATAGCCTTACCCCAGGAACAGGTAATTTGCATTAGTGGGGATGGTAGTTTTCAAATGAATATGCAGGAGTTGGGAACTATTTCTCAATACAATGTGGGGATAAAAGTGATTATTTTAAATAATGGTTGGTTAGGCATGGTGCGCCAGTGGCAACATTTATTTTATGACGATCGCTATGAAGCCACGAATTTAGAAAAAGGTAGTCCCAATTTTGCTAAATTAGCCGACGTTTATAATATTAAATCCCTGAATATTTCACGACGGGAAGATTTAGCAAATGCGATCGCTGAATTATTAGCTAATGATGGCCCCATGTTATTAGATGTGCGGGTAACTCGGAATCAAGATTGTTTTCCTATGGTCGCTCCGGGTCATGGTAACGATGATATGATTGGTTTGAAACCTAAGAGTTAAAAACTATGTTAGCCAGGGTTTGGAGTGCCTCTATTATTGGAATTGATGCGGTTAAAGTCGGGGTGGAAGTTGATATTTCCGGGGGACTGCCTAAAATCATGGTTTTGGGACTTCCCGATGCGGCGGTTCAAGAATCACGAGAACGGGTAAAAGCGACTTTAAAAAATGCCGGATACGCCTTCCCGATGCGAAATATTATAATTAACTTAACCCCGGCGGATTTACGCAAAGAAGGGCCGAGTTTTGACTTACCAATTAGTCTGGGAATTTTAGCCGCATCGGAACAAATTAAGGCTGATTTGTTGGGGGATTTTTTATTTTTAGGAGAGGTGAGTTTAGACGGAGGATTAAGACCCGTTGCCGGGGTACTTCCGATCGCCGTAGCAGCCGAAAAAATGGGAATTACCGGGTTAGTTGTTCCTGAAGATAATGTTCAAGAAGCGGCTGTTGTTCAGGGATTATCGGTTTATGGATTTAAAAATTTATTAGATGTTACAGATTTTTTAAATCATCCCAGTGCTTATCAACCCGTTAAATTAACCGCATCGGATTTATTATCTCAAAAAACAACAATTGGCTTAGATTTAAGTGAAGTTAAAGGACAAGCCCACGCTAGACGGGCGTTAGAAATTGCGGCAACCGGAGGACATAATTTAATTTTTGTCGGGCCGCCTGGGAGTGGAAAAACTATGTTAGCCCGGCGTTTACCTGGGATTTTACCCCCGTTAAGTTTTGAAGAATCCTTAGAAGTGACTCGGATTTATTCGGTGGCGGGACTATTAAAAAATCGGGGAACTTTGGTGAGCGATCGCCCCTTTAGAAGTCCCCATCATTCCGCTTCTGGCCCGGCTTTAGTTGGGGGAGGAACCTATCCGAAACCAGGGGAGATTTCTTTAGCTCACCGAGGTATTTTGTTCGCCGATGAATTAACAGAATTTAAACGGGATGTTTTAGAGTTTTTAAGACAACCTTTAGAGGATGGATTTGTTACGGTTTCTCGCACGAAACAATCGGTAATTTTTCCGGCTAAATTTACTTTAGTTGCGAGTACCAATCCCTGTCCCTGCGGTTATTATGGGGATACTATTCAACCTTGTACTTGTTCGCCTCGTCAACGAGAACAATATTGGGCAAAATTATCGGGGCCTTTGATGGATCGGATTGATTTACAAGTAGCCGTTAATCGATTAAAACCGGAGGAAATTTTACAACAATCTCAAGGAGAAAATTCTGCTAATATTCGACAACGAGTAATCACAGCCCGCGAGCGAACTTTTCAACGCTTTCAGGATGAACCCCAGTTAAAATCAAATGCGGAAATGCAAAGTCGCCATATTCAAAAATGGTGTAAATTGGATACGGTCGGACAGAGTTTATTAGAAAATGCGATTAGGAAATTAGGGCTATCAGCAAGAGCCAGCGATCGGATTTTAAAAGTTGCTCGCACCATTGCTGATTTATCGGGGGAAGATAATATTAAACCCGCCCATATTGCCGAGGCAATTCAATACCGAACTATTGACAGAATGCAGTAAATTTTAATTTCGGTTTTGAGTCAGTTTGGATAGTTCACGCCTGTTTGACAAATCGAATAATTTCTCTAACATGATTGAGAAATTGTCCATCGGTGGTTAATTGGGCGATCGCATTTTTAGCTTCTTTTTCTAATCGGTCATGTTCGGATAAATTAGTCGCTTTTAAAGTTTCTAAATCTGCTGTTAATCGGGTTAAATCTTGACGGGTTGCTTGCCATCTTTGTTCCTGTTCAGAAGCCCAAGAATCCGCATATTTGAGGTTTAATTGGCGTTGTAATTCTTTCAAAGTTAATTCTACAGTTTCAAAGCGATTTCGCAGTTCTACCACATCCTCACGGGGATAGGATATTTGACGGCGAACCATAGCTAATCGGATTGATAAATATTGGTAAGCCCGCACCGAGGGCCGGACAATTGTTAATAATAAAGCTGCCCCCGCACCCCAATAACCCACCAAACTAATTCCCGACCAAGCTAACCCATAAAGTCCTAAAGTTGATAATAGATGTAAACCTAAAGCCACCCCCAGGGAACGTCGGCTTAACCCTGTTACATATTCCACTTGTTTGGCTTCAACGGGAATACCTTTTTTTTTCGATTCTTCTGCTTCGGCTAAAACTTCTTTAGCTTCAAAATGAATAGTCCAAGGAACGGTTACAATTAATAATAACCACCAAAAAATCGCACAGCCAATTACCCAATCTAAAAAAGTTCCTGCCGAAATATGTAACCATTGTAGCACACTAAACAAAATTAACAAAATGATCGTTAATCCCAAACCAAAAAAACCATAATTAAACTGTATTCTCATGGTAATTAACCCTAATTCATTATAGATGAAATTGAGCGATCGCTTTCTATTTAAAAGTAGGATTTTCCCGCTCTCTTTTAATCCCGATTATGGATAACAATATTCAGATGGCGATCGCCTCTGTGACACTTCTTAAAGTTTCACACCCTGAAATTAGGATAAAATTAGATTGTCACCTTAATTTTTATAAAATTTATCAATGATTAACCCAACTGGAAAAGTTTATTTAATCGGGGCTGGACTAGGAGAAATTGCCTATCTTACCCTACAAGCAAAACAATTACTTTCCCAAGCAGAAGTAATTATTTATGATGCTTTAGTTGATGATTCTATTCTGACTTTAGCCCCTCAAAATAGTTTAAAATTAGAAGTCGGAAAACGAGGTGGAAAACCGAGTTCAACTCAGGCAGAAATTAATCAATTATTAGTTGAATATTGTCAATTAGGAAAACAAGTTATTCGTTTAAAAGGAGGTGATCCTTTTATTTTTGGACGCACCACTTCCGAAATTCAAGCCTTAATTGAATCCCAATGTCAATTTGAAGTAATCCCCGGACTTTCTTCGGCTTTGGCGGCTCCAACTCTTGCCCATATTCCCCTAACTGACCCGGTAATGAGTCGGTGTTTTGCCGTCCTCACTGCCCATGATTTAGAGGCCTTAGATTGGCAAATTGTTTCCCAGATAGAAACCCTAGTTATTCTAATGGGAGGACGGAATTTAGCCGAAATTGTCCATCAACTTTTACGCCATGAACGACTCCCCCAAACCCCAATTGCTATTATTCAATCGGGCGGTTGTCCGCAACAAAAAGTTTGGGTTGGCAGATTAAATGATATTGTAGAAATAACAGCCAATCAATCCCTCTCTCCCTGTGTAATTGTGGTGGGTGAAGTCGTCCGGTTACGGGATTTTATTAACCCAGATCAATACCCTTGGCAACAGGAAAAACAGTCTAAAAATTCTATTTTAAATTCGGTTAATATGAAACTACCTCTATTCGGTAAAACTATATTAGTGACTCGTTCTATCGAACAATCGAGTCTCCAAAGTGACTTATTAAAAGCTCAAGGAGCAATTGTTATTGAAATGCCCGCTTTAGTAATTACACCTCCGTCGAGTTGGGAGAGTTTAGATCAAGCTATTGTACAATTAGAAAATAGTTTTGATTGGTTAATTTTAACTTCTTCTAATGGAGTAGAATACTTTTTTAATCGCTTAATTGCTCTGGGAAAAGATACCCGCAGTTTAAATCAAATTAAAATCGCCGTAGTCGGAAAAAAAACCGCCGCCAGTTTGCAAGAACTTTGTTTAAAACCTGATTTTATTCCGCCGGATTTTATAGCAGATTCCCTAGTTGAACATTTCCCAGAGTCATTAGCAGGAAAAAGAATTTTATTTCCCAGAGTTGAAACCGGAGGACGGGAAATTTTAGTACAGGAATTAACTGCAAAAGGAGCAATCATCACAGAAGTTTCTGCCTATGAATCCGGTTGTCCTGAGAGGATTTCGCCTGAAGTTTTAGAGGCGTTACAAACTAAAAAAATTGATGTGATTACTTTTGCTAGTTCTAAAACCGTTAAAAATTTCTGTCAACTGATTCAAACCCTACCGGAACAATCTTTAACCCCGGATTATTTAGATACAATTTGTATTGCTTCGATTGGCCCCCAAACCTCTAAAAGCTGTCAAAGTTTGTTGGGACGGGTAGACATTGAAGCGCGAGAATATACTTTAGAAGGATTAACTCAAGCAATTATTAATCACTCAGTCTGTGCAGCAGATGTTTCTGCCTACTAATTCCTTTTACTCAAGATTCAATTAAGTAACCCGGTTTCTGAACCTCATTTATTCAGAAAATCTATCAACAAACCTATCTGGAGTCAGAATTTCTATAGATTGAAAAGGATTTAACACCAATAAATCCAAATCGCCTGTAATAATTATATTAGCATTACCAGCCAACTCTAAAAACTTATTATCTTTTTCATCTCGACAAACAGTGATTGTTTCTGTAATATTTACTAACTGGGATGTACTGATAAATTTAAGCAAAAACACTCGTCTTTCTTCCTGAGAAAGATACTTGTCAAACTTGGAACGATTTAGAACTCGCTCTAATTCCTTGAAAGTTGGTTCAGAATATAAAATTATTCCTGGCTTTTCCGCCAATTCTAACGCTTGAAAAGGGACTGAAGATTTAAAGAACAAAGCACTGATTAAAACATTCGTATCCATGACAAATCTATTCGTCATTGTCATCTGCTAAAATATCTTGTAAAATTTCTGGTGTTAAGCCTCGCTGTTGTGCTTTGTCTGAAATTTTTGCCATCACCTCAGTCAAAGTCTTGCTGTATAATTTTTCTCTCAAAAATAATTGAATAATATCACTTAGCTGTTTCTGAATTTCCGGGTTAGCCTGTTCAAATACCGCTTTAATTTCTTCATCAACTTGCAGAATAATACTAGCCATAGTTTTCTTTATAATTGGCAATTTTAATTGATTATCTCATAAGATTATAGCACAACATCACCCCCGAAAACAACTGAAACTCATCCACAACTTGCTCATCTGCACTGATGGGGGAAGCTAAAGCCCAACTACAAACATTCTCCAGATAAAACTTTAGGTTCAGATTGCTCGTATTTTGGCTTCTCAAAGGTTTCCCCGGTTTTGACGCCTAATTGATTAGACAGATCATAAAAACGAGAAAATATCCCCTGAACATACCACGGCATCTTGCTTCTGGCGATGAGAAACTTTGAGAGCCAAACAGCTATGACCAGAAAAATCTCTAGGAGGGAGTCAGAAATGTTATATTGTTTGTACAGAATTGATATTAGCTTAAGATAGAATTAAGAAAAATGATGAACAAAATTAAGTCAATTTACGTCCATAAATAATATTGTCCTCTTGCTGATTTTTTCGGAAATTTTTTCAGGGTAATGGATAATGGAAAATCAAGCCCATTCATACGGAGGAGTTGCATCATGGGTTTAGGGTCGTTTTCATCTGATTCCCTGCTTTATCTACTAACGGGAACAGCAACGGTTGTCACCCTGGTGGTTAGTCAATCAACAATTGTTATGGCAAAAACGGCCCAACAGGTGGCAGAAATTGCCGAACCCATTACCGTGCAAATTAATAGTCCGTTAGGAGATGGGTCGGGGGTAATTATTGCTAAAAATAACAGGGTTTATACGGTTTTAACAGTGAATCATGTTGTAGAAGATCCAAATGTTAAATATACTGTGCGAACTTCCGATGGCAATAGTCATCCCCAGATCAAAATTGTTCGGCTACAAAATGATGATCAAGAACCGGATTTAGCGATTATTCAATTTGAAAGTTCTCAAAACTATCCAATTGCCACATTAGGTAATTCTGAACAAGCGGTTATTGGCGCTCAGATTTATGTTTATGGATATCCCGCCACCGGGGGATTAACCGGAGTAGAAAGGGAACCCGAATTATCCCCAGGATTGGTGACAAGTCGCCCAAAAAGTCGTCCAGAAGGCTATAATTTACGCTATCAAGCGGTGACTTGGAGTGGGATGAGTGGGGGGCCGGTTTTTGATTCGGAAGCCCGGGTGGTGGGCTTACATGGACAGGGGGAATTTGGCTTTGCTCAAACCAGTTCCGGTGATGTGGCTCCGATTAAAACCGGATTTAATGCGGCAGTTCCGATTAATTTATTTATTGTAAAATTATTAGAAACGGGCTTAAAATCATCGGATTTAGTTATTGATGAAAAACTCCCAGAAGCTAACCCGGTTTCCTTGGATTTTCCAAAAACCTATCAGGCTTTTTATTTTCAAGGATTAACTTTATTAGATCAAGGAGAAACCTGGGATGCGATTGATGCTTTTAATCAAGCCATTGCATTAAATCCGAACAATCCTGAAGCCTATTTTAATCGCGGAATTGCCCGGACTCTTTTAGCCGCTAATATTGGTGAACCCACTCGCGCCCCTAATCCAATTGAGGATTATACTGAAGCCATTCGTTTAAATCCTGGTTTTGCCGATGCCTATTATAATCGAGCTTTAGCCTATCTGAAATTGAGGAATAAAGTTAACGCTAGATCGGATTTTCAAAAAGCGGCGGAACTCTATGATAAATTAGGTCGAAAAGCAGCCCATCAAGAGGTGTTAAATCGTCTCCAAGAACTTAAATAATTTACTGTTTTTTTGGGTGCTATATTCGATTTTATCATCTTTATAGGGTATAATAAGTTTATAACCCTGAGTAGGAGCAGTTCTCCTGCCAGACCAGGGTTTTTCTAACTTAAAATTCTCCGTTGTCTAATATTGGGACAGTTAACGGTAGGATGTTAAATTAATAACTGATTTATTGACAGAGGAAAAAAACATGGATGCCAATACTATTAGAGAAAGAGTTGCTTTAATTGAAGGTAAACGAGAATCCCTCGTTAAACTTTTGGATAAACCCAATTTAGGAACTCTTAGAATAGACGTTAATCAAGCCTTAGAAGAAATTGACGAATTAATTGAAGAATTTAAGCGGACTTTTCCGAATTCTGATCAATAATTAACGGTCAATTATTTTCTATGACTAATAGGGAATAGGCAATAAAATACTTTCCTATTGACCATTGCTCCTTCCCTATTTCCCTCAGATGGGTGTTTTTATCCTAGAGTAAATTACCCTAAATTTCTGCAAACTTGACCGACCGTTCCTTGTTAAAATCCTGAATATTCATGACATTAGATCATACAAAAATAGAAGCAACTGTTTCTTTAGAATGGGCTGAACAACTGCATCAATTATCCCTAGAAACCGGACATTCCTTAGAAGAATTAATTCAAGAAGCCCTTGGTCAGTATTTAGATAAAACTAGAGTGTCTTTGAGTAGTCAGTCCGTCGATGTAGAATATTTTAATCTGCAAAAAGAATTATTAGATTTACAGAAAAAAGTTAAATCCTTAGAAGCGTTATCAAATCAAGTAGCTAAACTAGAAGCTAAACTACTGGGTATTGAAAAAATCGTGATTCCTAAACCTTCTCTTTCCCCTATTTCTAATTTTTCCCAAGTTTTAACCGATAATAATGATCAGGATGAGCCGGATGAAGTTCTGACGGATTTTTTAGTGGATTAGTTAGCCCTAAAGGGCTGACTACAGGTCTAGGGGAGCCATAATTCCTAATTTTTCTTCTAATAAAATTTTGAGGAGAAATTGGGTAATAAAAACTAAACCTAGTCTAGCTTGAGCTAACTCAGGTTGGCTTTGTTTGACTTCTCCCCAAATTTGACAATAACGATAAAATTGTTGAAAATGTTGGCTAAATTGTTCGGCAATTTTTTGCCAATTTTGAGGAATAGCGTCACAGAACAAAAGATCAACCAGATTCACCGATTCGGTTAGTAGCTGATATTCATAACTTTGGGTAAATTGTAGTTTTTCTTGGGGATTTAACCAGGGAATCGGAGGAGAATTTGGCTTGATTTTTAGGGGTAATGTAGAAATTAAATTAGATACTTCTAAAGTAATTAACTGATCGCGATCGCCTAAACGCAACAAGGAACAACAGCGAGCATGACTATATTGAATGAAAAATTGATCGGGCAGAATTTGCCGATCCTGAATTGGAGTGGGCGTCCAGGGATGGCGGATTATTTGTTCTAACCAAGCGGCAATTCCCACATCCGTGAACTCAAACTGCAACAGTCCCGAGGGTAATACCTGAATTGTGACCTCCGGTGATTTACCTAAGTTGAGGGTTGGGAACTTCAGACCAATGGAGGTGGCCAGATCCAAAGGGGATTGATGCAAACCCGAGGCTAATTTTAGGGCGATCGCCGATCCATAGATTACCCCAGTTTGATTTTTAATCCAATTTACGGGAATTTCCTGAGAGTCAGCCGTATCAATTCCTAAACAATCCCAGGTTTGTCTCAGTTGTGCCCTTAACCTACCTGCTAGACTTAACATCAGTGATCAAACTCCTTGCCAAGTTGCTCAAATCTGATATTATCAGCAGATTAGGTTAAGGCATGACCAAAATTTTTTGAAATTTATTTTTGAAAATAATTGATTATTGATTCCCAAAGGGATGTGTTTTTTGCTACATTGGTTAAAATGTCTCAAACCCATCTACTTCTAGTATCAAATACACCGTTTAACTCCTAGGTGTCTTAACCGCCCTCGGTGCCTTTGATTTTGATTGAAAATTTTTAATGAGCCGATCTAATGATACAGTCTTCCCCGATTCCGACCGATTCTAACCGACCGTTTTTAACCTGGCAACGGATTACCGACTGGGCCCAGGAACATTATCGTTGTCGTAGTTTCACTAAAGATGAACGGATTCCAGCCCGTCCTGGGTTACTGTATTTAGTGCAACGAGGGGCTGTCCGGTTAGTGGGTAGCGCTGAACTCCAATATGCCGAGAGCAGACCCAAATCCAGACCGCGTAATCGCAATTTAGACGAGGCTTTTCTGGGTTTTGTAGGTGCGGGTCAACCCTTTGAATTAATTGCCCAGTCGCCTTTTAGCTTGCAAGCCTATAGTCACGCCGATGATACAACGGTTTTATGGATGTATTGGCATGACTTGGATAACTGGCCCCATTTTCGTCGGGAAGTCCTCGATGCCTTTCGGTATCAGCATCAACGGAAATTACTGTGGTTAAGTACATTGGGTCAACGACGTACCATTGACCGACTGCTGGGATTTTTAACCTTACTGATTGAAGAATACGGCGAGTATTATACCAGTGGTGATGGGGAGGATGGCTTTAAGGGTTACCGTCTCCCTTGGTCATTAACTCATTCTCAAATTGGCAGTGCGATCGGGACTACACGGGTCACTGTCACCCGGTTGATGGGGAAACTCCGTCAACAGAACCTGATTTATACTCAGGATGATAACTTCATCTGTATCCCCGTTGACCCGGAAACCGACGATCCAACCTCTGATTTAACAGCAGAATCAGGTTTTGAGGAAGAATAATCATCAGTTATCAGTCATCAGTCATCAGTCATCAGTCATCAGTTAACAGTTAACAGTTAACAGTTAACAGTTAACAGTTAACAGTTAACAGTTAACAGTTAACAGTTAACAGTTATAGCGCTACGCGCTATGGTTAGGACATTTCTGAATCCTGAAACCCTTTCACTCCTTACTGTTCCCTGTTCCCTGTTCCCAGATCCGGTGTTCCCTGTTCCCGCTCATCGTAGCGCTATAGCAGTTAGTAGTTATCAGTTTTTAGCCCACGACTATTGACAATGAACTCTTTACTGATGACTCTTACACTGATAACTCTTACACTGATAACTGATGACTGTTAACTGATAACTGATAAAACTTGCCGTAACTGTTCCGTTGTCTGGGTTTGGTTTTGGGAAATTTCGAGCAACTGATTTAATTCAGTTGTGGTTTGTTCTAACTGTTGGCGAACTTGATTCCAAGAATCTTGAACCGGTTGTAACATTTCCTGATATAAACTGATCCGGCCCCAAAGTTCGGCTACCATTCGTTGCTGTTCGATCCAAGATTGTTCGGTCGTTTCTAACTGTTGGCGGGTTTGTTCGGTGGTGCTGGTGCGACTATTAAGATCGGTTTGCCGTTGTTCAAAGCTAGAACTCAATTGTTGAAGTTCGGTTTCTAAGGTTTGGAGTTGTTGTTTTTGTTCCTGTTGTTGGGTTTCCAAAGTGGCAATCACCAATTTTAAATCAACAGCCCCTCCATGGTTTACGGGGGTTATCCCTTGGCGACGGAGTAAAACCGCCTGATATTGGGTTTTATGTTCCTCCCGTTCTTTGAGGGTACGCCGCTGACCAACTAAGGTTTCATTCAGCATTTGATAGGCGTCTTGTTCATCGGTTAATTCGGTTTGTAAATCTTCCCGTTCAGAATCACTAACGGTTTTGAGTTTTTCCTGAATTTTCCCAATATCTTCGAGCTTGTATTTGAGTTCCTCCTCCTGTTCTCCCACCATCCGAAACCAGCGATCCCACTCCTTTTCCAGTTGTTTGACTTCGGTTTGTAATTGTTCCAAGGACATCGCTTCTAAGGCTTGGACATCTACCTTGACACTAACAGCAACCGGATCACTTTCAGATTGACGGGAGGCTAAATCCTGTAACTGTTCTAATAGGGTTTGACGGTTTTGGATCAGGGTTTTTAAGGTTTGGGCATAGTCCTGTTTAGTTTGAAGTAACTGTTGTTCACAGGCTAACTCCGCCCGGTTTTGGATTAAGGTATCCTGGGCCTGTTGCCATTGCTGCCATTGCTGTTCAATCTCTGTGGTCTTAGTATCTACGGTTTGTTGAAGTTGTTCCGCTTCTAAACGTTGTGACCGTAACCGTTGGCGATGTTGTTCTAGCCCATTCAGAGCAATGGCTACCTGTTCCCGGGACTGATCAAGTTGTGTTTGTAGGGGTGAGATCGAAATCGGGTTAGATAGTTGATTCAGTAAATTACCGAGGAGTTCTGACTGTTCCTTATTTAAGGAAGGAGACGACTGCAAGGCGGCTTGTTGTTCTTCAAGCTGTTGTCGTTGCTGTTGTAATGCGGCCCTAGTGGTTTGAATATCTTGACGGGCTTGATCAATTTCAGAACGCAGACGGTTACTTTCATCCTTAGAGCGATCAATTTCTTGACGCTGCTGTTCTAGTCGCTCTAATTCTCCCTCCAGTTGTTCCATTTGTTCCCGTCGGGCTTCCATTTCCATTTCCCGACGATTTAATTCCTGACTTTGGTAAGTCAAGGACTCTTTCCACTGTTCAATTTCTTCCTGTTGGGTTTTGAATTTTTCTTGCAACCGAGAAAAATCTTGGAGAATTCCCACCAGTTGGCGTGCAGCTTCTTGAATGCGCTGTACCTGTTTACCCGTATTCAGATCGACTAAAACTAAAGTTCCATCCTTGAAATTATTTGCATCTTCAGCCAGGACGACCTCATCCCCGGATACAGCACTCCAATTGTTTTCACCTCGCTGACAAGCCAATAGCTTCAGTTCTGTCCTCCCGCCACCCAGACCAAATTTGTTACTCTGCTTTTGTACTTCCGCTAAATAGAGCATCGGCCCTTTATCCTCTTGAGGTGTTCAAGCATGATTTTGATTTACCTGTCCTAATCATAAAACCTTCTGGGAGTAGCAGTTAACAGTTTATATTTTGTCCTATTCTACAGGCTCAATTCCAGCAGCGCGCAGTTGGGCTACTAATCTCTCGGCCCGTTGATATTCCTGCTCGGCCCGTTGCCGTTCCTGCTCGGCCCGTTGCCGTTCCTGTTCAACCTTTTCTGTACCCCACCATAGCAAATTACCCTGTTCATCCCACCAGCGCAACCAATGGCCCTGACGGTTTTCCCGAGTTCCTTGCCAGGCTCCTAGAAAAAGCTGCATTTCCGGTATCCAAAACCAGCCCTGCTCATTGGCCGATTCCAGTTTATACCGTTGGGTATCACCAAAACGATATAATTCTAAGCTCCCTGAGTTGGGTTCAAAAATTCCGTAATTGGGAACTTGCAAAATCTGTTCATAGAAAAAGAATTTTCCGGGGGGATAGGTTTCTTTAACTGAATATTCTCCGCCATCGGTATCGGATAAAAACTCTAATACCAAAGCCGGAATTTCCCCCTGGAGTTGCGGGGTATAACTGCGAACCACTTCCCCTCGACTCACGGAAATCTGGGGAATATAGGCCCAGTCGGGGGCTTTAACAGCCATTTTGCCATTGATAGTCGCACAAATACCGTAGTTCGTCGGTGTGAGGGCTGTTTCTGGTAGTTTTCCGGCCAGTTGCAAACTTTCGGTTAAGGCGGCGGCGAGGGCGGGTTGATTGATATTATCCACAGGGTCATCGGGTAGCACAAAATCATCTGGCAACTTTTCCCAAGTAATTGTGTAGGTGGGGGAGGTGGCTAACATGATCATGCGGGTAAGACGAATTAATTTATATGATTATATCAATTATCTGCTTAACCTTCAACAGATGGCTCTGTATTGTCTTCAGGAAAAACAACATCTTCGTACAGCCAAGAAATAGGACAATGGAAATTAACGCTGGTTAAGTGAACTTCCAAATCTGTTTCGTTGGCAATAGTTTCTTCCAGGGAATAAGCAGTGAGTTCCCATTTTTCTTTCTCATTCAGTCGGTAACAATCCACACTCATTGTTTCTGCTTCAATCAGAACATATTCTTTTAAAGTATCAATTCGACGATAATTCCTAAATTTTTTGCCCTGATCAATATGTTCTGTACCGGGTGACAATACTTCTACAATTAGACAAGGATGATAGACAAGCTGGCGAGCAGTTTGATCTCGACTATCACAAGTAACCATGACATCAGGATAGTGAAAGGGGCCATTTTCTGAAACTCCCACTTTAGCATCTGCCATGAAGACTTTACATTTTTTCCCCCGTAGGTGATTTTTGAGCGCTGCGGCGAGGTTTAGGGCAATAGAGTTATGGGCAAGAGTTCCCCCGGTCATAGCCAAAACTTGCCCATTAATATATTCATATTTCAGGGGTTGTTGTTGTTCCCATTTCAGGTACTCCTGGGGAGTCATCAATTGCCGCTGGGGATGAGCAATCATTAGCTATTTATCCTTTTAATGTAAAGTTTTATAGAAAAGATGCCCTTAAGCGCAACAACGGCGCAACAACGGTTTTAGGGGGATTAATTTATTATAATTTAGGTGGCTGATGCCACCTGGGGTTTAGATATATTTTTTCAACAATAATTCTAACTGTTGTATGCGTTCTGAAGGAATTTGATTTAAGGGGGTTAAAACCGCATATTTTAAGGCAGAATGGGCTGCGGATTTCGGTAAATTATCTTTTAAACGACGCACGGTTTCTTGAATGACTTGTTGAGCATTGACCGCATTTTTATGGAGATTTTGAATTACCATTTCAACGCTGACATGATCATGGTCTGGATGCCAACAATCATAATCGGTAACTAATGCTAAAGTTGTATAGGCAATTTCGGCTTCTCGGGCTAATTTGGCTTCGGTTAAATTGGTCATCCCAATAATTGTTCCGCCCCAACTTCGATATAAATTAGATTCAGCTTTGGTAGAAAATGCTGGCCCTTCCATACAAACATAAGTTCCCGATAAATGATAATCAATATCGGGTAAATTTAAACTAGCGATCGCTTCTCCTAATACTTTTGATAATTGCGGACAAAACGGATCACCAAAGGTAATATGAGCCACAGCACCATTACCAAAAAAAGTAGAAATTCGTTGATTAGTTCGATCAATAAATTGATCAGGAACCACTAAATCTAAGGGTTTAAATTCTTCTTTCAGTGAACCCACCGCCGAAGCGGAAATAATATATTCTACTCCTAAACTTTTGAGAGCATAAATATTAGCTCGATAGGGTAATTCTGTCGGTAAAAATCTATGGTTTCGTCCATGTCGGGCCAGAAATGCCACGCGCATTCCTTCTAAAGTTCCTACTAAAATAGCATCGGAAGGTTGACCATAGGGAGTATCAATATGAAGTTCCTCCACATCGGTAAATGCCTCCATCTTATACAACCCACTGCCCCCAATAATGCCAATTTTAACCTGAGTCATTGTTTTTTCCTTGATTAAGTTGTACTCAGATATTGTACCTAAAATTGTCCAGTATTGACTCAGGGAAGATATTAATTTTTTATTATTGGGATCATTCCCTTGTAAGATGTAACCTTGTTCGTTAAGCTATTAATCAGTTATCAGTCATCAGTCATCAGTCATCAGTCATCAGTGAAAGAAGTTAAATTAATACTTGACCTATCAATGATCACTGTTAACGATTTCATAACTGATAACTGATTACTATTTACTGATAACTGATACTGGTCATCTCCTTAAACAACAAACATGAATTGGAACTCTATTAAACCCCAGAATTATTTGGGGTATGGGCGAATTAAACGCTTGAAATCTTTAACCCGTTCACTTACAAGTCAAATTCAAAAAATTAGACTTGGAAAAATTACTAAATTTCAACGATATTTAGCCTTAAGTTTGTGTTGTATTTTCTTGGGAATAACCTTAATTCAATTTCCGGTTCTTTCTACTTCCGTTAATATCCCAACAGTCCGACAAGAACTATCGGAAAATTTATTATCCCAGGGGATAATTAATCCGACAAATTCCATTAGTCATCAACGAGAATTTAGGGGAGTTTGGGTAGCAACCGTTGCCAATATTGATTGGCCGTCTAAATCAAATTTATCAGTTGATCAACAAAAATTTGAACTAATTGCTATCCTAAATAAGATGCAAGAATTAAACTTAAATGCCTTAATTCTGCAAGTTCGTCCGAATGGAGATGCCTTATATAGTTCTAGTATAGAACCTTGGAGTGCTTGGTTAACTGGAACCCAAGGAACCCCTCCAAATCCCTATTATGATCCCCTACAATTTGCGATTGAAGAATCCCATAAACGCAATATTGAACTCCATGCTTGGTTTAATCCTTATCGGGCAAGATTAAGAGGAAATGCGCCCTTTGCACCAAATCATATAGCGGCAAAATTCCCTCAATATGCCTATCAATATGGAGATTTAATGTGGATGGAACCGGGAGCAAAGGAAGTTCAAGATCAAACCTATAATGTAATTATGGATGTGGTACAACGGTATGATCTTGATGGCGTTCATTTAGATGATTATTTCTATCCCTATCCTAAAGATGGCATTCCCTTTCCTGATAGTCAAACCTATAATTCCTATCGTGCCGCCGGAGGCAATTTAGGACTTGCCGATTGGCGGCGACAAAATGTTAATCTAATGATTAAACGCATTCATGATGGCATTAAAGCGACTAAACCTTATGTTAAATTTGGGATTAGTCCCTTTGGCATTTATCGCCCTGGTGCTGCCCCTGGAACAGTTGGACTTGATCAATATAATTCTCTCTACGCAGATGTTAAACTATGGGTAGAACAAGGGTGGATGGATTATTTATCACCTCAACTGTATTGGAAAATTGATCCCCCTCAACAAAGTTATCCCGTCCTGTTAAATTGGTGGTTACAAAATAATCCTCAAAGACGTCATATTTATGCAGGAAATGCCCTATATCGAATTGAGAATGAATGGTCTATTTCTGAAATACAAAGACAAGTGGCAATTTCTCGACAAACCGCCCCTCAATTATCTTTAGGAAATATCTTTTTTAGTATGAAGATATTCCGAGATAATCGTCAGGGGGTGAATGAAATTTTCAAAAGTGCAGTTTATCCCACTCCTGCGTTAGTTCCGATTATGCCTTGGTTGGATAATCAACCCCCGGAATCTCCTAGCCAAATTGAAACTAATTCTGGTCTAATTTCTTGGATGCCTGCTAATACTAATGATATCCGTTCTTGGGCAATTTATCAACAATTTTCCCCGGGTTGGCAGTTAGTTAAAGTAGTAAATAAAGATACTACTTCTGTTCGTGTTAACCCCGGAACTTATGCGGTTCGGGCGGTGGATAGAATGGGGAATGAAAGCGTTGAACAGGTGGTTTCTGTGTCTTAAAATTAGATCCCCCCTAACCCCCCTTAACAAAGGGGGAAACGATCCCCCCTAACCCCCCTTAACAAGGAGGTAGGAGGGATCAAAGTCCCCCTTGGGAAGGGGGATTTAGGGGGATCGAGCAAACGGATGTAATCACCAGTTTTCGACTTATTTACTATTAATCCGACGCAAGGTTAAGACATCGCTGATGTTTTTGATTTGGGCGCAAGTGCGTTCAAATTGTTCGCGATCGCAAATTTCAATTCCCAACTCAATTAACGCCGGAGCATCGGGAAAAGTCTTCACTTGAGCACTACAAACGTTAATATTATTATCTTTCAAACGGGATAAAATATCATTCAAAACCCCGACTCGATCCAAGACTTCAATACAAATATTCACCCCATAGGTTTGAGGACGTCCCCCAGGTTGATAATTCGGATTCCAACTCAAAGGAACGAATCTTTCTCCCTCCACCGTTATAGTATTAGAACATCCTTGTTGATGAATGGAAATGCCTTTTGTGCGGGTAACAATTCCAATAATCGGTTCCCCTGGAATCGGATTACAACACCCCGCAATATGATAGAGTAACCCTTCAACTCCCATAATCGGAGAATTACTTGGGGAAGAAGACGGAAGTTGAGAATAGGTAGGTAGGTTAGGAACTTGTAAAGAAGTGGTCGTGAATTCTTGAGAAACAGCTTGAATTTGACTCTGGGATTTCAACACATCCCGCAAACGATTCACCACTAAATTTAAAGTGATTTCCCCATAACCTAATGCCGCTAATAAATCATCAACATTATGATAGTTACAGCGCTTAGACACCGAGAGCATACGTTCAGATTTAAGTAGGGATTCAAAGCCATTTTTTCCCATTTCTTTCTCTAATAATTCCCGTCCCCGGGCAATATTTTCATCTCGGTGCGATCGCTTATACCACTGACGAATCCGGTTTTTAGCGGTATTAGTTTTAACAAAATTTAACCAATCTAAACTAGGGCGAATATTTTTCTGGGTTAATATTTCCACAATATCGCCATTTTTTAGAGGAGTATCTAAGGTAACAATTCGCTCATTGACTTTTGCTCCTTTACAATGATTCCCAACTTCACTATGAATTCGATAGGCAAAATCAACCGGGGTCGCCCCGTGAGTTAAAGCAATTACATCTCCCTCTGGAGTAAACACATAAACATCATCAAACTCTAAATTACTTTTAACACTTTCCAGATATTCTGTAGCATCTTTTAAATCACTTTGCCACTCTAATAATTGCCGTAACCAAGTAAACTTATCATCCATTCCCGTGACTTCACCCAGATTGGAATTACCTTTTTCTTTATACTTCCAATGGGCGGCAATCCCATATTCAGCAATATGGTGCATTTCTACGGTGCGGATTTGGATTTCAACGGATCTTCCCGTATTCCCAATTACCCCGGTATGTAAGGACTGATAGCGGTTAGGTTTAGGTAATCCAATATAATCTTTAAAACGACCCGGAATTGGGCGGAAAGCATCATGAACAATCGCTAACGTCCGATAACATTCTTCATTGGTTTCAACAATCACCCGTAAAGCGGCAATATCATAAATTTCATGGAACTGTTTCTGTCTTTGGTTCATTTTTTTATAAATGCCATACAGATGTTTAGGACGTCCACTGACTTCATAACATTTAATTCCCGCTTTCTCTAGTCTGTCTCGTAAAACCTGAGCAAGTTGGGCTAATTTTTCTTCTCGAAATGCTCGGCGATCGGAAACTAATTCCTTAATATTTTTGTATGCTTCCGGTTCTAAATATTTGAAGGATAGATCTTCTAATTCCCATTTTAGCCGACCGATCCCTAAACGGTTAGCCAGGGGGGCAAAAATTTCGCGAGTTTCTAAGGCAATGCTACGCTGTTTATGTTCGGGTAAAAAGTCCAAAGTTCGCATATTATGGAGTCGGTCAGCGAGTTTAACTACAATTACCCGAATATCTTTCGCCATGGCTAAAAACATTCGCCGGAAGTTCTCCGCCTGACGTTCTGTGGTGTTAGAAAAATTAAATTTAGAGAGTTTGGTGACGCCTTCGACTAAATGGCGAACTTCCGCCCCAAAATGCTGTTCTATTTCTTCCGGGGTGACTTCGGTATCTTCAATAATGTCATGGAGAAAACCCGCCGCCACCATCGCCGAATCCCCCCCTAAATAGCGCAATAAACCCGCTACGGCAATGGGATGATTAATATAGGGTTCTCCTGATTTGCGATACTGTCCTTGGTGCAATTGATAGGCAAATTCAAACGCCCGGACAATTAAATCGCCGTTTGTAGCAGGAGATGTATCAGATTTGACTAGATTTCCAGATATCTCCATACATTGTTGCAACCAATCGGGGATGCTACAATCATAGGAAAAGTCTTTTTTGGAAAGGGTTTGAATATTCATGACAGTTACACCTAAAGGGTAATAATACTGATAAAATCATCAGATAACTAAAAATTATGTGCTTTTTTATATCCGTACAAGGAATAAAAAGCCCCAAGCAGTGAAATACTGAAGTTTCACGGAATTGAATCGCACTTTATAGAAGAATAACACCTCTTAAGGTAAGCTTAATCTACCTCTTAATCCATTTTTACCGCAGAGGCTCAACCGCCAATCTCCCTTAACATCAGGATTTGGTCTATGGGGTAGCGGATCGGATTTAGCTAAAAAGGGGCAAAAACCGGATCACAATACTTATCTATTATTTAATAATTGTAGACAAGTTTCTTGATAATATGTTGTCAAAATCTGCCTGTGATGCGATCGCGCAATTCCAAAATAGCTTAAAACAGCTTGATATCAAGGTAATTTTAGTTCCAGTTGATCCCATTGGTTTAAAACAAAGTTTTCAGCAGCTAAAAGCCACCTTTGAAACCGAAATTATGGGGATCAGCCATGGTGATTTTGATCCCCCTGTTGAGTCTTTAATTCAATCCTATTTAACTGAAACCCATAAACAGATGCGACTCTTGGAAATGGATATGAAATTTCTGCAAGCCTCCCGTCAAAGTGCCACCTTTAACAGTCGTCTGATCCCCCTTCAAAACCGCCTTAATACTTTATTAAGTTATTGTGAGGATATTTTGAAGTTAGGGGAAATCACGGGTCTGTAATGCCATGAACACTCAATATCACAATTTTTATATTCGAGATTGGCAACCCCAGGATCGTCAGCAAGTGGTGGGTTTAATTACTACTATTTTAACCGAATATGGTTTAGGGTCAGAACCTAATGGCGCGGATATAGATGTTTATGCAGTCGAGGAATATTATCAACAGACTGGGGGAGAATTTTGGGTCATAGAACAGGATCAAAAGTTAGTCGGAACGGCGGGATTTTACCCAATTAAACGGGGAAATCAGGCGGTGGAAATTAGAAAAATGTATTTATTACCAGAAGCAAGGGGAAAGGGATTAGGAAAGTTTCTGTTATTACAATTAGAACAAATTATTAAACAAAAGGGGTTTAAGGAAATTTGGATCGAAACCGCATCGGTTTTAAAAGAAGCGGTAAAACTCTATGAACATTCGGGCTATGAACCGACAACGGGAGTCGAAACCCAACGTTGTGATTTAGTTTATAGAAAGATGGTTTGATAAAAGATTGAGTCCTAAAGGACTTACTACGGGTTAGGATTAAACAGTTGGAAAATTTGCCGACAAAAGAGTTTTAATTTTTCCGCCGATTCGGGTTCGGGTTCAGTTTTACCCACAAAATTCCAATTTTCAATAGTGGAGACTTTCCACTGTTGTCCTTGATGGTCATATCCGGCGGCTTCGACACCAATCACCCGACGGGTTTGATCAATCGGATCATGATAAAACCGAATTTCAATTAAAATACAACGACTTTGCAATAACCGACTCCGACCGGGGAAGTGAAACCCAATATCAATAGAATCAGGATCAACCAGTTCCCGTGTCTGGGGGTCATTTGTCCAGGGTTTAAGATCGACTCGGGCGTCGGGAAATTGAGTTTTAAATAAAGTCACAACCGATGCAATTTTGCTGGCAACTACCACGTTATTCGCCTGTTCAGCAGCGTTCACGAACCTACTCTCCTTAAAAACAACAGTCTGAGCGTCTTTGATGAACTGATGTTCAGTATATCGGTTAACGATAGATTATGGATGACCGACTGTTTACCCTAAACACTCTACTAATCTTTAGACAAGTTAGCCAAGAAAAAGATGACTACATTCAAAAACCGATTGTCGAATTGAGTATCAGTTGATCGAAAATTTGGGTTTACAATCCGATAAAATTCGATATAATTAGTAAAATATAAAATAGATTATTCCACAAACCCCCATAAAATTTAATATTAATTTAATTTTTACTATGACGACTTCAGAAATTTGTTCTGATTCTCCGAATGGGGGATACCAGGTGATCCAGTCCCCAACCTGGGATGCACGATGGCAGATTAATCAATTTTTGGGAATGATTCATGATCTGATCCTGATCATTGACTGTGCACAGCAACAAATTTATATTTTACCCACGGAAGTAGCTCCTAATTTATCTTCGGAATCGAACCCATTTTCTCAGATATTGCAAGAGCTACAAAATCCCCAGGAATCCTCGGAATTTACCCCCCTAATTCAACAGGTACTCCAAAGTCAAGTAGCTCAACATATTATTTATAAATGCGATCAAAATCGCCAAGATTATCAAATTTTAGTTGGGATTTATCCCCTATCAAAAACAGAAGTTATAGCCGTAATTAAAGATCTAAGTCAATGTTCCACGGTACAAGCAGTTCGGCAAAAAGTATCGGAAAAAACCCCATCCCCAACCCTAAATCCTAACCCCGCACTCCAGGTAACTAAAGAACGCTTAAAAAAACAAATTGAAGAACGCAAACTGATTGAAAACCAACTTAAAACTCGCAAAACCGAACTAGAAACATTAATGGATAATGCGGGGGATTGTATTGTTCGTCTGGATCGAAAATTACGCTATCTTTTTGTTAACCGTCGTACGGCTTTTATCACTCAAATTGATCAAGAAAAATTTATTGGAAAAACTAATTGGGAATTAGGAATTGCTGATCCAGTTGCTAAAAAATGGGATCAAAATTGTCAACAGGCGTTAGGTACAGGACAGCCTCAACAATTTGAGTTTGACTTAGAAACCTCCGAAGGAATACGAGTCTTTCAAACTTTAATTGTGCCGGAAATTCAACAGGGGGGAGAAGTTAAAACCCTCTTAGCAACCAGCCGGGATATTACCCAACAAAAACGCGCCTTGGCGGAAATTCAAAAACAAAATCAGTTTTTAAACCTATTAACCGAAATCACCTCAAAAATTAGGCAATCTTTAGAACTAAATTTGATTTTAAAAACCACCGTTGAGGAGGTGCAAAAAGTTTTAAATGTTGATCGAGTAATTATGTTAAAACTACATCCCCAGAAGGGGGGAACTGTGGTTCAAGAAGCGGTTATGCCCCAATGGTCATCCCTATTATCCCAGACAATTTATACCCCGGAATTAACCCCATATCTGTCCGATGCTGCCGTACCGGATCGGGTGATTAGTTTTAGCGATCTGGGTCAAGAGAATTTAGAAGATTGTTATTTAAAATTGATGGAATTTTTCCAGGTTAAAGCGAGTTTAATTGTGCCAATTTGGTTAGAAAAAAAAGAAATTAATTCAATTATTACCCAAATTGAAAATTCAGAATTAACCGATAATTTCCCCAAACCCAAACCGAAATTATGGGGGTTTATGATGGCGCATCAATGTGCCGAACCCCGTGAATGGACCACCCTAGAAATCAACTTTTTGAAACAACTGGCGGATCAAGTCGGAATTGCTTTAAAACAGGCTCAATTAATTGCTCAATTAAAACAGGCTCATCAATGTTTATCCTGTCATTTTGATAATTCTCCCTTAGCCGTGATTGAATGGGATCAGCAACTCAAAATTAAACGCTGGTCATCCCAAGCGGAAAGGATCTTTGGCTGGACATCGGCGGAAGTTTTGGGTCAACAATGGTCTACGTTTAAAGGAGTTTTTGGAACTAATATCTTGCAAATGAATCAACAAATGATTCATCTAATTGATGGCACCGATAATCACCAAATTTTTGAAGCCGAAAATCGCACTAAAGACGGCAGAGTGATTGATTGTGAGTGGTACAATTCCATTGTTCGAGATGAAGATGGGAATTTAGTTTCCTTATTGTCCCTGGCTCAAAATGTCAGCGATCGCAAACAATCCGAACAGGAATTAGTCAAAAGTGAAGAACGATTCCGCAGTATTTTTGAACAAGCCGCTGTTGGCTTTGCCTTAGTGAATCAATCGGGAAAACTGCTGCGAGTAAATCAGCGCTATTGTCGGATTACCGGATATTCTGAGGAACAATTAATCGGTAGTCAGATTAATGATTTTATTCATCACCCCAATGCAGACGAAAAGAATTGGCTAGAAGAAATTCAAGACCAAGGTTTAATCGAAACCTTTTCCGTACAAAAACAGTGTATTCTCCCCGATGGTCAACTCAATTGGGTGCAAATTTTTGTTTCTCCGGTGAATGAATTATGGAAAGGAAAAAACTATATTTTATTAGCATTAGAAGATATTGAAGAACGCAAACAAACAGAAGAAGCTCTAAGAAAAAGTGAAGAACGATGGCAACTGGCTTTAAGAGGAAATAACGACGGAATTTGGGATTGGAATATCCAAACTCGGGAGGTCTTTTTCTCCCCTCGATGGAAAGAAATGTTAGGTTATCATGAACAGGAAATCTGTGATCATTTAACCCAATGGAATCAACGAGTCCATCCCGATGATTTACCCGGGGTAATGAAAGCCATTCGAGAACATTTAGATCAAAAAACGCCCTTTTATATTACGGAGCATCGAGTTTTATGCAAAGATGGCAGTTACAAATGGATTTTAGATCGGGGTCAAGCCCTCTGGGATCGGGGGGGGAACCTAGTGCGGATGGTGGGATCTTATACCGATATTAGCGATCGCAAACGAGCCGAACAAGAATTACATCAAGTCAACCGAGCCTTAAGAACTATTAGCGACTGTAATCAAGCCCTAGTCAGAGCTACCACAGAAAGTGAATTACTCAATGATATTTGTGAAACTCTAATTAATGTTGGGGGCTACCATTTTGCTTGGGTCGGCTATACCCAATATACCTCGGATAAACAAATTATTCCGGTGGCTAAAGCCGGATTTGAAGCGGGTTATTTAGACGATTTAAGCGTAACTTGGGATGACAGTCAATGGGGTCAGGGGCCGTCGGGAACGGCCGTTAGAACCGGGAAAACTGCTGTCTTTCAAAACTTTGATCACAATGGCAATTATGCCCCCTGGAAACAACAAGCTCAAAAACGGGGTTATACCTCCTCAATTGCCCTGCCTTTAATCATGACAACCGAGGCTCACAACCAACATTTACAACCGGAATTGAACGCAGAGATATCATCAATTCCCTTTGGGGTACTGAATTTATATTCCACTCAAACTAATGCCTTTGATCCAGCCGAAGTTAAATTACTAAAGGAATTAGTAGATGATATTGTCTATGGAATTATGGCATTAAGAATTCGAGCTTCCCATGCTGAAACCGAGAAAAAATTCCGCCAACTTGCTGAAAATATTGATGATGTTTTTTGGATTACCAATGCTCTAGGTAATCAGTTTATCTATTTGAGTCCTGCCTATCAACAAATTTGGCATCGAAACCCTGACACCATCTATCAGAATTTCCAAGTCTTTATTAATACCATTCATCCCCAGGATCAAAATCGGGTTTTACTCGCCCGGCAAAATCCCGAAGGTCAGGCATTTGATTTAGAATATCGGATTTTGCGTCCCGATGGTTCCTATCGTTGGATTTGGGATCGGGGATTTCCCATTTTAAATGAAACCGGACAATTAGATCGTCGGGGGGGAATTGCCAAAGATATTACCCATCGCAAAGAAACCGAACAATTATTGCAACAAAATAATCAAGAATTAGAATTACGAGTGACTCAACGCACAGCCGAATTAGAAACCGCCAATGAGCGCTTACAATTTGAACTAATGCAGCGGCATCGGACTGAATTTAAACTGCGAAAAAGCGAGGAACAATATCGCACCTTAGTTAAGAATTTTCCCGATGGAGCCGTATTTTTATTTGATCTGGATTTGCGTTATACCATTGCCGATGGTATGGGCTTAGTTTTCAAGGGATTATCTCGAAAAATGTTAGAAGGAAAAACCATTTGGCAAGTTTTACCAACCGCCCTATTAGAGATTGTAGAACCCCTATATCGGTCGGCTTTAGCTGGAGAAATCTCAATTTCTGAAGTAGAATATGAGGGACGAATTTATTATCATCAAGCCTTACCCGTGCGCAACGAACAGCAAGAAATTTTTGCCGGAATGGTGGTGATGCAAGATATTACCCAACGCAAACAAGCCGAAGCCGAACGAGATAAACTGATTGCTATTATTGAAGCCACGCCCGACTTTATTTTCTCGTCAAAACCTGGGGGAGAAATTGTTTATTATAACCAGTCGGCTCGACGAATTTTAGGATTAGATCCAGAGGAAAAAATCAGCGATCAATATATTCCTCAAAATCATCCCCAATGGGCGATTGAAATTATTGAAAATCAAGGATTTCCTACGGCAATTCGAGACGGATCTTGGATTGGTGAAACCGCAATGACCAGCTATGATGGCCGAGAAATTCCCCTATCTCAATTGATTATTGCCCATAAAAATCATGAAGGACAGGTGTATCTTTTCTCTACGATGGCTCGGGATATTACCGAACAAAAACAAAGTCAAGCGAATTTGCTCGAAGCCGAAAGACGGTGGCGAAGTTTATTAGAAAATGTCCGGTTATTAGTGGTTGGGTTAGATCGGAATGGGAAAGTTGAATATGTTAATCCGTTTTTATTGGAAGTGATGGGCTACACCCAAACGGAAGTTTTAGGAAAAAATTGGTTATCAGATTTTCAAGAAAATTCGGCTCAAAGGCTGAGTGCCTCAGACTTTGCAGAACTATTAGACTATCATTTTAAACCCTATAGTCAACAGTTAATTATGACAAAATTGGCAGAGGAAAAAATTATTAGTTGGAATCATACGCTGTTAAAAGATTTACAAGGAAATGCGATCGGGATGATGAGTATTGGGGAAGATATTACCGAAAGATATGCCATTGAACGCATGAAAGATGAGTTTATTTCCGTGGTTAGCCATGAATTGAGAACCCCCTTAACTTCGATTCATGGCGGGTTAAATTTATTATCAACCGGGTTAATTGCTCCCCAGTCCGAACGGGGAGTCCACGTGATGAAAATTGCCGCCGAAAGTGCCGAACGTTTAGTTAGATTAGTTAATGATATTTTAGAATTAGAACGCTTAGAATCGGGAAAAATTTGTCTGAATAAACAAGTTTTGAATTCGACGGATTTACTATTTCAGGCTACGGAACAAATGCAGGTTATGGCTAGTCGTAGCGGGATTAATTTAGAGTTTAGTAGTCAAGATTTAGAATTCTATGCCGATCCTGATCGGATATTACAAGTGCTAACTAATTTATTAAGTAACGCGATCAAATTTTCCGAGTCCGGGGATAATATTAAATTGAGTGTAGAGATGGAATCTCCAGAAAATCTTCAAGAAAAAGCCAAGATTTTATTTAAAATTCAAGATCAAGGTCGAGGCATTCCTCCTGATAAAATTGAAAAAATCTTCGAGCGTTTTCATCAAGTCGATGCCTCAGACTCTCGTAAAAAAGGTGGAACCGGGTTAGGTTTGGCCATTTGTCGTTCCATTGTCGAACAACATGGTGGGCAGATCTGGGTACGGAGTAAAGTAGATCAGGGCAGTTGTTTTTACTTCACCCTACCGATGGCAATACCAACAAAAGTGGAATCATGACAACAAAACGAATTCTGATTATTGATGACGATGATGGGGTGCGGGAAATTATCCAAATTTGCCTGGAAGTTGCCGGGGGTTGGGAAGTGATCACCGCTTGCTGTGGGAGTGAGGGATTGGTTTTAGCCCAGAAAGTCCAACCCGATGCCATTCTTTTAGATGTGATGATGCCCGATATGGATGGGGCTACCACTTTTAAGCATTTACAAGCCAATCCCGAAACCCAGCATATTCCTACGATTTTGTTAACTGCTAAGGCAAAAATGAGCGAGAAACAACAATTTATTCAGTTAGGAGTAACAGGGGTGATTACTAAACCCTTTGAAGCCATGGATTTAGTGGATCAAATTCGTGCTCTCTTGCAATGGACGGATTGATCCTTAACAATTTATGACATAATCAGGATGAGGATTTTTTCCTCACAAAATCCTCACATTTATTCGGTAGAGTTATTTATATAGGCAATAGCCATTGTTTTAGGTTGAACTGTTTCCCATGTATTTAACTCCTAAAAGTCTAACTTCGTTGGACAACATCCCAACTTCGATTGATCCCTTTTCTGAATTCTTCCATAGCAAGTGTCCCATTGTCACGTTTTCAACCTGTTCATCGTTAAATCAGCCTTTTTACAACCTTAGTAGTTTGGGACAGGAAAATGTGATTCACTCATCAAATCAAGGAAGGGAAAATCAAGGTGAGATTGATCAGTCCTATGTGGAATTAGCCGTTGATGTGCTCCGAGCTCAAAACCCAGAATATATCCAAGCATTGAAGGATTTTTTAACAGTTTTGCCCAATCCCCGTTGGATTGAGTGGGTTTTAATCCAGGGGATTTATCGACTTGCAGAAATAGATAGGGAAGCGTGCTTCTGGGTGTTGGATCATTCTGATTATTTAATGCCGGAGTTAGATGTCAATAATTATGCCGTGCAATGGGTTGGTTTTAAACTCAAATCCCAGGGGTTTATTTTTAATCAGGATTTTTGGTTTACAGCCCCTTTACAGCTTGAACTCACGAAAAATGCTAGACTGGAATTATGGCAGAATCTTTCGATCGGCGATCGGTTAATTCTCGAAGCAATTTTTAAGATTCATAATTCCTAAGTCGCGGTTTTTATTAGGGTTTAAATGTAGTTATAAGCTTGATGTTTTTTAGCGTTTTTACTTGTTATTATTTCAGATCTTGATTTTGAGGAGGTTAATTATGTCTAATCTGATTTGTCCATGCTGTTCATCTACACTCCTGCGCCATATTCGCCACGGGGGAGTTTATTGGTATTGTAGTCATTGCCACGAAGAAATGCCTGATTTGTCCCTAAACCCTACGGAAAAAGAGAAACAAAAAGAGACAGCCCCATTATCTTCGGTGAAAGAATCGCCAAATTTTAAGTTTAATTCCATTAGTTGGTTCAAGCAAAAGAATTTGTTAAAAGTTCCTAATTCCGCTTAAATGATATTATTGTGATTGTGGTAAGTGCCATGAAATTAATTAGTAAACTGCCAATACTTGATGATTCTAACCTTAATTTAATGGTGGATTCCGGAAGACAGTTTTTCCAGTGGCTTCGGGTTCTAATTTTTAGGACTCTGAACCAAACTCAAGCTGAAATCAAGATATTTTTGGCTCCCTTGTTTGTAAATCGAGATCTACAGGAAGCTCTGCAACGCTCCTATAAAGAATTATCGGATTTTAAGTTTGCCCTTGATCAATCTTCAATTGTCGCGATTACCGACGCCCAAGGGAAAATTACCTATGCTAACCGCAAGTTCTGTGATATTTCTCAATATTATCGAGAAGAATTAATCGGTCAAGATCATAGGATTGTTAATTCAGGATATCACTCCAAACACTTTTTTACGGTTTTATGGTCAACGGTTCAATCTGGGAAAATTTGGCGCGGAGAAGTTAGGAATAAGGCAAAAGATGGAACCTACTATTGGGTTGATACCACGATTGTTCCTTTTTTAGATGAAAATAATCAACCCTATCAATATATTGTAATTCGTAATGATATTACGGAGCGTAAAAAAGCTGAATTTCAACTATTATATGATGTTTTCCATGATCGATTAACCGGATTAGCCAATCGTAGCTTTTTGATTAGTGAAATCGATAAATCTATTGAACGGGTGCAAAAATATGATCAGGATTTATTTGCCGTATTATGTTTAGATTTGGATCGGTTTAAGGTGGTAAATGATAGTTTAGGACGTCATGTAGGAGACCAATTATTAATAGCCTTTTCCCATCTGATTCAATCCTTAGTTTCCCATCCTAATCTTGTCGCCCGTTTAGGCGGGGATGAATTTGCAATTTTACTCAAATCCATTCAATCTCCCCTAGAAGCAATTGATCTGGCAAAACAGATTAATCATATCCTATCCAATCCTTTTGAAATTGACGGACATCAAGTATTTAAAACCAGTAGTATTGGGATTGTTTTAGGCACAAACCATTATCATCAAGCGGAAAACATCCTCAGAGATGCCGATATTGCCATGCACGAAGCCAAGGAAAAAGGCAGGGGATGTTTAGAAATTTTTGATCAGAAAATTCATGATCAAACCTTAGTCAAAATGCAGTTGGAAATTGAACTACGCCAGGCAATTATTAAACAGGAATTTGCCGTTTTTTACCAACCTATTGTTAACTTAACAACCGGAAAAATCAAAGGATTTGAAGCCCTGGTGCGTTGGCTACACCCCGAACAGGGAATGATTTCCCCGGCGGATTTTATTCCCCTAGCCGAAGCCACCGGATTAATTGTTCCCATCGGAAATTGGGTATTAAAACAAGCCTGTCAACAATTACAAGAATGGCAAACCCTAAGATCCCTAAAAAATTCAGTTAACCCCCTAACCCTAAATGTGAACTTTTCAGCCAAACAATTTGATTTATCTAATGTAATTGAAATTGTAGAAAATATTTTAAATACCACCCAAATTTCCCCTGGTGATCTCAAAATTGAGTTAACTGAAAGTGTTTTAATTGATAATAGTAAAACCCTGGAGATTATCGCTCAACTCAAATCCTATCATATTGGCTTGAGTATAGATGATTTCGGGACGGGATATTCCTCCCTTAGCTATTTACATCGCTTTCCCTTAGATACCCTAAAAATCGATCAATCTTTTATTAGAAATATGGGCAAAAATGGTCGGGAAACTGAAATTGTTTTGGCAATTATTAGTTTAGCCCATAACTTGGGGATGGATGTGGTAGCCGAAGGGGTGGAAACCCAAGAACAGTTAGAGCAACTGCGACAATTTAATTGTGAATATGGACAGGGTTATTTGTTTTCTAAACCCCTGAGTGCCGAAGCCACTGAAGCCCTATTACAGTCTAATCCCCAATGGTAATCTAATTTTAAACCGATGTTCTCCCTCTCTGTCAAAAGTTCAATGACAGAGGGAGAAAAATTTGTTAAAATTTCCCTGTTAATGGAGTCAATTCCCAAACACAAAACTCAATTAAATTTTAATTAGGAGAAAAAATGGCCGATAACAGACTTCGTAACTTTTTAATTGGCGCCGGAATTGCCACGGCGGGCGCTATTGGAACTAAAGTCGCCGTAGATTATTTCAAAAATCGAGGTAAAGAAGATGTTGTGGATGAAAGTAAAGGTGATGCGATCGCCGCTTCTCCAGAACAAGTCAGTTATGCTGTAGTTCAACCCAGTGAAGTTCAGACCTTTTTAGATACCAGTTTTGGCGAAGTCGGTCGTTATGTTCCCATCCGAGAACCCAAGGTTTTTGATTATCAAGATCAACAATATATGGTGATTTGGGCCGAAGATAATAAAAACAAGAAAAATCAAATGATGGCCTTCCAATATACGGACTCCGGCCGGAAAATGATTGCCAGTGTCGGCTATACCCCCGCAAAAACCGATTATAACCTTCCGGGCTTGGGTAGTACCCCCTTTGCCGTAGAGGTCAACGGTCAAAAATTAACCTCCGGTCAAGGAGAAACAGGCGGAAGCAACGACGTCGATTTTGTTCTAGCCTAACCCCCCCCGTAGAGACGTGCCACGGCGCGTCTCTCTCTTTACGGTAAGCTACCCGGCTCAGTTGACCAATTTTCTGTTGACAATTCTATAATTTGTCCAAAGTCTGACTGATTACAGGTAAGTAAAATAGCTTGATGTGTCAAACTAATAGCAGCAATTTTCAGATCCATAGTCCCTAAACGAGGGTAAGATTTTCGGAGTTGTTGATATGCGATCGCTGCGGTTTCATTAAAGGGGAGAATAGGAATTGAACAGTAGTCTGTTGCCAATTGCTGTAGTCCTTGATAGGCTAAAACTTGTTCATCTATATTTTTAGCTCGTCCTAGAAAACTAAGTCGCCCTCTGGTTTGTTCTTCATAAGTAATAATCGTGACAGCAACTTCAACTTTTTTTAGGGTTTCTAGTCTTTTTAAAATGCCTTTTCCCGGTTGTCCGTTGCGCTGAATTAAGCTCAGATGGTCGGTGTCTAGGATGTACATAAACAAATCTGATTAATCTACTCCGCAGAGTTACGCCACTCTTTCCCTAATTCTAGGACAGCATCAAAGGTAGGGTCATTTTCGCAACTACCTGCGACTTTTTGCCACCAAGGATTTTTCTGCTCAATCAAGCTAGATAAAATCTGTTTCATCTCTGCAAGTTCCGTTTCTAAAATGGCAACTCGTGCTTCAATTTTTTGGGGCTTTTCTTCAGTCTGTTGAGATATCATGATGGGGGAGAAGTTTATTTAAGATTTTGTGTTGATTTAAAGTATAGCTTCGAGGGAAGCATCGCGTCACGGAAGCGGTTAAGGTTGAGAATCCGTCCGACTTCAGCAAACGGAGAAATCCTACCTGACTGGACTCGAACCCGCAGGACATTTTAACCCTTCTTCGGGCACAGGAGCTGGGGATAAAGTCGGGGGTTCGGTGGAGGGTTGACCGCAATTGTCCCTATCATTATACCAAAAGGTGTGGCACGGGAAATTACCGATGCCGATTCGTGATCCATGTACAAACAATAGTTAAAGGTTTTGTCCATGAAAAAGTTAGTTATATTGGCACTATCTACGGTCGTTATTAATTGTAGTTTTGCTGCTAAGGCTCAAGTTCCGATCAACAGTCTTCAACAGAGAGAACGAACAGTTACCATTAGTGGTACAGTTCAGAGTGTCGTCGGCAATCAATTTACTCTTAACGATGATACTGGCGAAGTTATTGTAGATGCCGGGCCGCGTTGGTATCATACAATCAATGTATCTCCGGGAGAAAAATTAACTGTAACTGGTGAGTATGATGATGACAATTTTGATGCTTTTCAAATTACCCGTGCCAATGGCGAAACGATTATAATCCGCAATAGCCCCGGTCGTCCACCTTGGGCTGGGGGCAGAAAGAACTAGAGTTATATCAGAAAAAAAATAATCTGGCTATTTAATACCCCAAAACTATCATAAAAACCCGCTCTTAAAACAAAGAAATTTTATCTGACTGGACTCGAACCCGCCGGACATTTTAACCCTTCTCCGGGTACAGGAGTTGGGGATAAAGCCGGGGGTTCGGTGGAGGGTTGATCAGTTTGGCAAATATTAGCGATCGCCATTACACCGCCTGCTGTGTGACTAACGGTCACGACTCCAGCATAACTAGGGAGTCCGTCTTGTTTGGCCGCCGCCGTCATCAACACGGTTTCCGCATATTGACCTTGGGTATTCACGCTATAGCGATATTCTCCCGTGTCTAAATTCGCATTCAAAGATAACCCTTGAATAGAGTTGGCAAACTTACCATTAGCTTGATAATAAGCCTGTTGTCCCGTGGTCATAGTTTGCATGACAAATTCGGCTTTATCGCTTTCATTTAATTGGGGTAAGGACAAATTTAGAGAACAACTCGTTAATAGGACAGGAGCAACGAGGAGAACTCCCGAAAGCCATTTTCTTAAAGACTTATCCATATTTCCCTTAACCTGTAATCACCGGGTATAACGTTTGTTATCCCCATCTACAGGGTAAAAGTAGAACATTCCTGAATTCTTTATCTTTAGGGTTTATAAACTTCTAAGGTGGTAACTCGGTTGGGCGTTTCCGATACACTCACCCGCATAATTTGGATATGATTATCAATGGGAATTCGAGAAAAATATAAACACATTTCCTCCGTAGTTCCATGGGGACATAGGGGATGATCATTAACAATTTCGGGTAACTGTTTTGCCCAAACTTGTAATTGATTTTCCATTTCTACCATATCCAACCCATACAAATCTTCAGGATGTCTCACAGCTTGCAATTCTAAGCTGATTTCAAAATTATGAAAATGGCAATCTTTCCAAATTGGCGGATTAAAATGTTGACGGTGTAAAGTGGTTTTAATGGTATAATTAAAGGTTAATGATTCTCGATAAACTTGTTCATTCACCTCCACAATATTGCGATAGGGAATAGTTTGTTTTTCTAGCCATTCTGGAGGATAGTGGGAACGGAATTCTGGTTTCATAGTTAAATAGGATCAAAATTAAATTGATTAAATAGGACTTAAGCAGAAACCGGGTTTCTGAACGAGAAATCACCGATTTCATCCGCAAAATCAGTGCCAGAAACGCGGTTTCTTTGGTCTTTTGCGTAAGTCCTGTTAAAATTAAGGAACTTGTAACCATTTATGAATTTGCACCGATAACCGATAGTGGGGAAATTTTTTTAATAATTCTAAAACTAAAGGTAAAGTGCGATCGCGTTGGTTCCATTCCGGTTGTAGAAACACGGGAATTTGATCATTAAGCTCTAAATATTCAGCATAAAACTCTAATTCCGATCCGGTTTCAATCACCAATTTAATCTCGTTTGCGCGTTTCCATATTAACGGAACTACAGGATAATTGGGACTAACATGATGTTTCGGACTTAACGTGACCCAAACAGAATTAGGGATATCTTGCCAAAAAGAACCCGATGTTTCAATAGCAACGGTTCTTCGGGTCGCTTCAATAGTTTGAATTAACCGGGGAAGTTGAGCATATATCAACGGTTCTCCCCCTGATATTACCACCCTGGGCGATCGCAATTCTGCCATTAACGAATCAAAAGATCGGAGTTGACGGGGTAAATCCATCCCCCCATCCCCATAACCCGTATCACACCAAGGACAACGAACCGGACAACCTGCTAACCGAATAAAATCTACCAGAGTTCCGACCCAATATCCTTCTCCTTGAATCGTAGATTGAAAAGTTTCATGAACGGGAATTTCAAACATCAAAACGTTAACGATTTATCCCCCACTAATTTTAGCTTTATATCCTAATTTTATCAAAGTTTCCATCACTTTAGGACGATGATCACCTTGAATTTCAATAGTATTTTCTTTAACCGTTCCCCCCGCCCCACATTGGGATTTTAACTGTTTAACTAATAATTCCAAAGTTTCCGGTTTAACTTGAAATCCACTAATAACCGTGACAGTTTTTCCCTTGCGTCCTGAACGAGTGGCTTGGATTTTCAAATTGTGTTGATTTGGGGGAATCTCAGGAACAGAACCAGGAGAACGTTCTAAAGCCGCTGAATTTGTACCCGTCCCAAACTCAGAATAAACCACACGGTTTCCCCCGGAGTTAACTTTATGCTCAGAATCCCGTTTTGATGTAGTCATAAACCGAAATAAGAATTATATTTGATACCAAAAAACCATCCTTACAAAGATCAAAAATCCCCAGTCATAGTAGTATTTACAAATGGTTTTTTTCTCCGTGTCCTTGTGTCTTTGTGGTTAAATTAGGCTAAACAAGCCGCCACCAAAAATAAACTATCCACCAAAATTGTACTTAATACCGCTCCCCCAAAAGCCCACCAGTGTTGTTCCTTCGATTGTAACGGAAAAACACCAACTCCAAATAAAAATAGGGCAAATCCCACGGCCCAACTAATTCCCCAGGGGGTAGTAACCATTTGTAGGGCGTTTTGAAATATTGGTAAGGCTAAGGCGGGTTCAACGTGCATGAGTTGACGCCAACTGGGAATTAATCCGGCGATATAAAAATATCCGTCCGTAACCGCCGTACCAAATAGGGAACCCAAATAGAACCAGTTTCCCACCTTTCCCCAACCCCGATATAAACACCACACCGCAAAGGGGACACCTACAGCTTCTATGGGTAAATGTAATAGGGGTTCCCAGCGTAACCAACCCCAATAGATTGCACCCGTAAACCAACTCCAACTAAAACCGAATAATAGGTCTCCCCAAACCCAAGTGGCGGGTTGTCTGATTAATCTCCAACTGATTCCTAGCCATCCCAAGGTGAGAATCACGCTAAATTCTGGCCATTGTCGGACTAGCGGGGCTTGGAAAAACACCGGGACACTCACGAGAAATACCGAGGCGAAAAATACCAGCCAAGTCTGGGAGATCCTAACTTTGGCCAGAACTCTCTGAAGAAATCCAGAGGTGGGTTGAATCGGTTGAATGGTAGTCAAAATAAAACCTAGTAGGATGTTGAGTAAGATCTTTAAGATTTATTAAGTAGATTATCATAAATTAATATATCTTGACAATTATCCCCCCCTAGGGGATTTAATCTTTAATTTAGCATAATCGGTCTAGGGTGTGTGATGTCAAAAAATGTTACATATTGTTGCATCGGTTCAGAAAAATGCCAGATGGGTTGCCGAAATCCCCTAATCTGTACTATAGCCAACCCTGTCGCTCCCAAGCCCTGAGTGATCATGGCTTCGTAGACCGCAAGATAAAAAATAAAGTTGACCTTCAAAATTAAGGAGATATTTAAGGTGGCGCTTCCTTTATTAAGCTATGGCCCGACCAGCCGCAACGTTCGCGTGGCTGGCTTTGAAGTAGCGGGTGATGAACAACCCAGAGTGTTTACGGCTGAAAATATGCCTTCGGCTTCTGAGTGGGATGACATTATCTGGGCTGCTTATCGCCAGATTTACAGTGAGCATCAAATGCTCAAAAGCAACCGTCAAACTCTTTTAGAGTCTCAGCTTAAGTTTGGTCAAATTAACGTCCGGGATTTTATTCGGGGTTTAGTGATCTCCGATCCTTTCGTGCGTCGCAACTACCAAACCAATAGTAACTACCGTTTCGTTGAGTTGGTTGTCCAGCGCGTCTTAGGACGGGATGTTTATAGTGAACGCGAGAAAATCGCATGGTCGATTGTGGTTGCTAACAAAGGCCCTAAAGGGTTTATTGATCAGTTACTCGATAGCGATGAATACCTGGATAACTTCGGGTATGATACGGTTCCCTACCAACGTCGTCGGGTACTACTTCAACGCAACCAAGGGGAAGTTCCCTTTAACCTGAAAACCCCTCGTTACAACGAGTACCACCGTAACCAACTTGGGTTCCCGCAACTGGTTTGGCAAAATGCAGTTCGTCGTTTTGTTCCCCAAGAAAAACAACTCAAAGCCGGCGATCCCGCACAATTCCTGGGTTTAGTTACTCCTAAGGTTAGCCCAGTAACTCGCGTTGCTTTAGGTGATATCAATATTGAAACCATGGTTCCCTATCGCAAACGCTAAATTAAACCGATTTTCAACATAAAATAGTGTTGAAAATTTATCGGTTCTGGGGGCGGAGAATTTGGATAGAAAGTGATGAGAATATCATCATTTAATATCTGAGTCCTCCGCCCCTAATTATTGAGAATATAGCAGTTTTTGTGGCTATCTTGACCAAGGTAAAGTCTAATTTAACCACAAAGACACAAAGACACAAAGAATTTGTCAACACGCTCCGGGCTCATTGCTATAAGTTAAACAAAGGAACGAATAACCTCGTTTAAATTGCTTTTTAAGGGTGTTCCTAGGGCTTTAAATTTCCATTGTCGGTTTTCTTGAGAGAGTTCTCCTAGTAACATAGAAGTTTGTCCAGAGTACGCGGGTTCACCGGAAAGACTATAACGGGCAATTTCCTTACCCTTAGCATCTATGGCTCGGACAAAGGCATTTTTAACCATCTCGAAGTTTTGTTGGCGGTCTTCGGCGTGGTATATATTCACTCCTAAAATAATTTGTTGATAGGTTTGGGGAAGGGTTTTAAAATCAATAATAATTTGTTCATCATCCCCCGCACCTTCTCCGGTGAGGTTATCTCCTGTATGAACTACGGTATTATTTTTGGTGGCTAAATGTCCGAAATAAATCACATCTTCTTGCAGATTTTTTAATTTTCCTCGCTCATCTAATAATAGGGCAAATCCATCTAAATCAAAATCGGCAGATCCGCTAAATATCCCGCCAAATATTCCTTTTTTAGACACATCCCACCCTAAGCCCATGACCATTTTTGACAGGTCATATTCGCTTTTATCGAGAATAATGCTTTGACCTTTTTTTAAGTTAATCGCCATTGTTATAATCCTCAAAAATAAATTAAACGTATTTGTCTACAAAACTTTGTAAACCCGCATTATAACCCTGTCCGACGGCTTGAAATCTCCACTCGCCATTTTTGAGATATAATCTACCAAATTCCACGGCGGTTTCCCTGGAAAAGTCTTCTTCTAAATCATATTTTGTGACTTCGGTTTGAGTGTCGCCATCATAAATTCTAATATAGGAATTTTTCACCTGTCCGAAGTTTTGCCGCCTTTGGTCAGCATCATGAATGGTAACGACAAAAATTAATTCTTGAATGTCAGGATTGATTTTTGCTAAATCGACAACGAGGGTTTCATCATCCCCGCTTCCTTCTCCAGTGCGACTATCTCCTAAATGTTTAACAGATTGATCTGGAGAAATTAAGTTATTATAAAATACGAAATATTCATCAATGGGAATTTTACCGTCTTCTGCTAACATAAATACAGAAGCATCTAAATCAAAGGCTGTTCCGGTATCACTGGTATTGACATCCCAGCCTAAACCAATGGAGGCTCGTTTTAACCCTGGGGCTTCTTTCGATAAACTGATCCTTTCGCCTTTTTTGATATTAATTGACATGGTTAATCAATTCCTGAAAATGTGAACAAAAAACCGGGTTAACGGTTAACCCTAAAACTAATTAAGTATACTTTTGAACAAAGGCTTCTAAACCAGAATTATAACCCTGTCCAACGGCTTGAAATCTCCATTCACCGTCTTTGCGATAGAGGCGACCGATTTCGATGGCCGTTTCTCTGGAAAAATCCTCCTCTAAATCATAGCGCGTGATCTCGACGTCGGTTTCATTATTATAAATTCGGATATAGGAATTGCGAACTTGTCCGAAATTTTGTCTTCTGTTTTCGGCTTCGTGAATAGTGACAACAAAGACAATTTCTTGAATAGTCGGATCAACGGTATTTAACTCAACCAAAACCGTTTCATCATCCCCGCCGCCTTCTCCGGTGCGATCGTCTCCTAAAGATTCTACTGAACCATCGGGAGATTTTAAGTTATTATAAAATACGAAATATTGTTCATTGGGAGTTTTACCATTACTCCCGACCATAAATACTGATACATCTAAGTCGAAAGCTGCACCCGTATCCGAGGTATTGGTATCCCATCCTAGTCCCACTCCGGCTTTTTTAAGACCGGGTGCTTCTTTAGATAGACTAACTCGTTCACCTTTACTTAAATTAATGGTCATGGCGTTAATTGATTTTCCTAAAATTGACTTATAAATATTCTACAATAATCAATGGAACTATTCCGCAAAATCAAAATTGCTAATTTAGACTGATTGCAAGGATTTCAAGGATTAGAACAAATCTAATCTGTGAAATCAGCGAAATCCGTGAAAATCAGTGACTTAAATTAATGGTCAGGGCGTTAATTAATTTTCCTAAAAAGGATTAGAACAAATCTAATCTGTGAAATCAGCGAAATCCGTGAAAATCAGTGATCCGTTTTTGATATTCAACCTCAGTAACTAAATCTTGGGTACTTTCAACCCGATCTACAAATATAATTCCATTCAAATGATCGTATTCATGTTGAAAAATTCTAGCGACAAAATCTGTTAATTGTTGATAGCATAATTCTCCTTCTCGGTTAGTATATTCAATTTCTATGGCTTGATACCTAGGAACTAATCCCCTAATTCCAGGGACGCTTAAACAGCCTTCCCAGTCTTTAATTGTTTCGTGAGAATGGTTAATAATTTTAGGGTTAATCATGGCTGTGGGTTCCATCAAGGGTGCGTTAGGATAGCGTAATGTGGGACGGGAGGCAATAATAAATAAGCGATCGCTGACTCCCACTTGAGGCGCCGCAATGCCCACACCATTAGCTTGAGATGCGGTAATAATTAAGTTATCAATTAAGTTTTGAATTCGCTCCTGTCTAACATTATTAACCGGAGCAGCACAACACCGTAAAACCGGATTTCCCAACTCACAAATCTCTAAAACTCCACTCATAAACCTCCTCCCATTCAACAATAAATAACTTACCTACTCCCCTACCTCCCCAACTCCCCTACCTCCCGGTGCTCCCGGTGCCTCCCGGTGCTCCCGGTGCTCCCCTCCTCTACCCCTGGGGCATATTGCCTGTTTTCACTTCTAATATTAGGGGTTGTCCTTGACGGTTTAGCTCTACTTTCATGGGTATTCCGACATTCTTATTTTGAACTAATTCCTGAACATTATCAGATTTTGTAATAGGTTTTTCATCAATTTTTACAATAATATCTCCTGGTTTTAATCCAGATTTCATCGCCGGGGAACCGGAAATTACCTTCATAATTAACACACCATTATCTTGAGTAATGGGAAACTCTAAATCAGGGATTTCTTTTAATTCTTGATATAATTCCGGGCTGAGTGTGACCATTTCAATTCCTAAATAGGCGTGTTCAGCCCGTCCAGTTGTGGCTAATTGTTGGGCAATTTGTTGAGCTTTATTAATTGGAATGGCAAAGCCCAAACCTTGAGCACCACTAATAATTGCGGTATTCATCCCGATCACTTCTCCTTTAGCATTGAGCAGTGGCCCCCCGGAGTTTCCGGGGTTAATGGCGGCATCGGTTTGAATAAAACCAATCCGTTTATCAGGAACACCAATATCACTACTCGACCGTCCGGTGGCGCTAATAATTCCCACCGTCACCGAATTATCTAATCCTAACGGGTTGCCAATCGCGATCGCCCATTCCCCCGGGGATAGGGCTTCGGAATCCCCAATTTTAACACTCGGCAAATTATCAGCATTAATTTTGATTACGGCCACATCGGTGACCGCATCCGATCCTAATACCTGGCCATCGAAGCGACGACCATCTCTTAAAACCACTTGCACCCGATCAGTTCCCTCCACAACATGGGAGTTGGTCATAATTACCCCATCGGCCGATAGGATAAAACCGGAACCTGTCCCCTGTTCAACCGGGCGATCAGAACGGCGTCTGGGGGGTTCAGCCCCAAAAAAATTCTCGGGAAAGCCATTTTCAAACTGCTCCAATCCTCGGCGGGGGGCTTGACGAGAGGCATTGATCCGAACTACGGCTGGCCCGACCTGATTGACCGCATCGACAATAAAGTTAGAATCTACGGGCTTTGCAGCCACTTTTTGAGCTAACCAGCTAGTGGGATTGGGGTTGGAATTGACTTGACTATTTATATTAGTGGCGGGGGAAGGAGCGGTTTTTGCAGGGGTTTGAGCAATTGATGGCGAAACGGTTGAAGCGGTGCGGGTTGCTAACCAGCGATCGCCCATCAAAGCTAATCCACCTCCAATTATCAACAGAAACAGGCTCCAGAGAGGACTTTTGCGATTTTCTTTGTCAGATGTAATTTTCATGTATTGATAACATCAGTAGTTGGGAAGTATTTTCTCGGCTGGCTGGGTTTTTCCTAGCCTCCGGTTTATTGAGATTAACTGTAATCAAAAAAGATATCGAGAGGTTTGTCTGTTATAATTAGGGGTTTGGTTCTCTCGTGAACGTCAGAAATTGTCGGCATTATGATTATGCTAACACATACTAATGGAGGTTAACTATGAAATTTATTGTTGAGCAGGACAAATTAAGTTCTAATTTATCTTGGGTGTCTAGGGCGATTCCATCCCGTCCAAATCATCCCATTTTATCTAATATTTTAATTGATGCGGATCAAGAAAATCAACGGTTAAATTTAACCGCATTTGATTTAAGTTTGGGAATTCGGGCGAGTATGTCGGCGACGGTAGCCGAAGGCGGAACCCTAACTGTCCCAGCTAAATTATTTAATGATATTGTCTCCCGTTTACCCGGGGGAGAAATTACCATTGATGATGAAGCGGGGGAAGCAATTGTTAATTTAACTTCGAGTTCAGGAAAGTATCAAGTTCGAGGGATGGCGTCGGAAGAATATCCCGAATTACCTTCTATTGAAACGGGAGATTCTATTCATTTAGCGGCGGAATCTTTGATTTCTGGATTGAAGGGAACTTTATTTGCGACGAGTTCCGATGAAACTAAACAGGTGTTAACGGGAGTTCATTTAAAAGTTCAAAATAATACAATTGAATTTGCTTCAACCGACGGTCACAGATTAGCAGTTGTGCAAACGGAAAATTTAAGCGAAACCGATCCCGATGAAGAATTAGAAGAATTTGAGGTAACAGTTCCTGCGAGGGCTTTAAGGGAAGTAGAACGGATGGTGGCGATGCGAACTGTTGACACCCATGGCGGGTCTAAAGATGATTCTCCGGTGGTGATTACCTTGCGATTTGATGAGAGTCAAGTAATTTTTGAACTGGGGGAACAACGGTTAAATACCCGTAAATTAGAAGGGGCTTATCCGGCTTATCAACAGTTAATTCCCCATCAATTTGTCAACCAAATTAATTTAGATCGGCGGGGATTTATCGGGGCATTAGAACGAATTGCGGTTTTAGCTTCCCAAAAAAATGATATTGTTAAATGCAGTATTGATCATGTTAATCAACTAATTGCTTTATCCGTAGAAGCCGCCGATGTGGGCAAGGCTTTGGAGTCTCTCCCGGCTCAAATTTCTGGGGATGAACCCAAGGAGTTGGCATTTAATGTTAAATATTTATTGGAGGGTTTGAAAGTATTTAATACCTCGGAAGTTTCCCTGCAATTGAATGCTGCCACGACTCCAGTTATTGTTAATCCTTTAGGTGGGATTAAAATGACTTATTTAGTCATGCCTGTACAATTAAGAAATTAATCCCCATAAACCCGGTTTCTCCGAGAAACCGGGTTTATGTCTTTTGCATTAATCTTCTAAAATTTGTTTTGTATGATTAACTAAAAGCGGTATTTTTTGACTAATATTGATCAATTTACTCTCCATCTCCGGGGCATCTTGTAAGAGTTTATCTAAATTTGTACGCTCCTTTAAATCCGTTAAAATATTAAGAATAGGGATTGCTAAATCTTCATCTGCATGATCTAATAATCCTACAAGCTGTTGTAGAGATTCTTGGGCTCCTAAATGATATATTGCTCCTAATAGTTCTGCTTTTATTTGGAGAAAACCATCAAAATATTGAATATAGCTTTTGAGTTTTGGCAAAATTTCATGGGTTCCTAAAAGACCAATAGAATTTGCTGCATAGGCGCGAACTGCCTGATCTTCTTCTATTGTTAACAGTGATTTTTCTAGTGTTTCTATCGCATTGGGTTCTCCAAGTTCTCCCAATGCTTCTGCGGCTGATGCACGAACTAAAGCAGAAGGATCATTAATTAATTTATCTTTAATTTGATCAATAGCCTCAATATATTGCAATTCTCCCAGGGCTTCAATTGCATCAGATCTGACAATTTCTTCGGGATCATTTAGTATATTAATTAGAGCATAACCCACTTTTTTAATTTCATCAATTCCCAGATAACCTAATGCGTAAGCCGCACTAGAACGAATTGCTGTTTCTGGAGAGTTTAATAAGGGCAGAATATCCGGTACAGCTTCATAAACTTGATCATCAACTAACCTTAGTAATGCTTCAGCTTGTCTAGTTGCATTACCAGCTCTCAAATCTTCTAAACTATTTATACAGATTGATTGATCAAACATTTATATCGACCTCAATATATATAGATAATACCACCTCTAGCAATCTAGGTTTAGAGTCAGCACATCCAGTAAAATTGGGCTTGCTTAAACGCTATATTGCTATTATGTCTATAAGGAGATTATAGCAAAAATTGTAATATGGTTCAACTTACGTTTTGCTGGGATCGTTTTTTTATGGTTTTTTTCTGGTTTCTACATTTTCTACAATTTTCTGCTTTTTGAGTTGGTTTAATTCTTTGAATTTTATTGGTATCATTTTGTTTTCTAGCGTTTTTGATCATAGATTCTAACGCTTCACACATAGTTATTCCTTCTTGATTCATAAGTTGTCTAGCTTCTTCTAAAATTCCCGTATCAGCAACGTTACCTTCCGATGTCATTTTATTATTTATATTAGAGTTTACTCTATAATCGTAACATATCCCCTACAATAAAATGGATTTTAATACTGATGTAAAACAGATTTAAACTCGCTATAGAGAGTAAAAAAAAAATTAAAATTTTAGATTAAATATAAAACTAAAATTCTATCAAATTCCCCTAAAACACTCTTGAAAATATCGACGATATAACTCACAACTGACAATAACTGAATTTCCATCAATATGAACCAGTCCCATACTTTTTAATTTAAAGGCTTTCACTTGTTCAATTTTCATAGGTTGATTTGTACTAATAATTTGTTGATAAGCACTAACTAAATCAGGATCTTGTTGAAGTAACCATAACTGTTCGTGGAGATGATCTGCATAAATTCCTGTATCACTTGTGGCTTTTTCTAGTAACTCTTGAATGGAACAATTATGACGAACACTATGATCAAGGGCTAATCTAACTAAATAAGGAAATCCTCCAATAAATTCTGTGAATTGTGTTAACTCTCTATCCGTTAGGTTTAATCCATATCGTTGAGCTAAAGTTTGAATTTGACTAATATTAAAAGGAAGTAAATCAACTCCTAAACCTACATTAAATGGAGATTTATTAGTATCTAAAGGAATATAAATATCCGTTGAATAGACAATTACAAACCTTAATTTTTTCCAATTACTAATATCCCTGGTTTCTTCATGCCAAGATCGTAATAAAGCTAGGAAATCCCGGGCTAAGGACGGATACTCAAATAATTGATTAACTTCATCAATAGCTAAAATAATCGGTTCTTGAATTAATTCTAATAAATATCCTTGAAAATAGAGGGAACTACTAACTAATGTTCCCACATCTTCATCCCAAAAATCATCGATTTTAGATTCTAATTCTAACTGTTGAGTCACATTTGCACACAACCAACGGAGGAATTTTTCCGTCGAGCTAAAGACTAAACTACTGGCCAGATGGAGACTTAAACGAACCGGATGATAACCTTGTTGTTGAGCATGATCTAAAATGCGAGTCATTAGGGAGGTTTTACCCATCTTGCGAGGGGCTTTAATGCGCAGTAATGTGCCTTGATTTTTAATTTCTTGATAACAAATTGATTCAATGGGCGATCGCTCAATATAAAATATAGAATTAAGCGGAACTTGACCTTTTGGAGATTCTAAAATTTTCTGTTCGGTAACAACGTTTTTGGGGGAAATTTGAGGGATATTTTTCTCGGATAATTTCTTTTCTAATAAACAACGGCAATTGATTTTAGTGACTTTTTCCCCCACCATATCCGATAAAAGTTGCCAAAGGTGCGGGGCGACTCCATTTTTTAAGTAATTGGGAGAATAGCCATTTTCTTCGGCAATTTGATCATAGGTTTTTTTTGTTTCTAATAACGCTTCTTTTAAAATAACTTTTTGAATATAACTGAGAGGGTTTTTATCTTTAACAATAATCAACGCTTCAGTTAATCCAAAAAGTTCCTCAACACTTTTTACCATATTAGCCTCAATATTTTTATTATAGATAAATTAGATTACTCAATCTGAGTATTTTAGTAATATAAAAATACAGGATCGCTTTAACTAATATAATTATATTTTAAACGAAAATTCTATATTTGTATAGAGTTATGTTTATACAAATCTCTAACCCATAAATTTACTACTATATCAGGTCGTTAACTAAATTTTGGGGTCAATTTACGGGGATTTATTCAAATTTGATATATGGGGTTATGGGGAGGATAAAAGCCCTCATTCCTGGCTTCTATCCTCTGCCCCGGGGTCTGAGTCACTGAGGTCTTATTAACAGATATAAACAGTCTAAATAGACTAAATTTTACCAACTAATTCTACAGGTTTTTGCGGTTGTGAAAGTTGTTTTAGCAGTTGCATTTTAATCCCACCTTTGGGGGCTAAAGTTACCCCTCGGCGCACCGCTTTTACCGATTGTTTTTCCAATAAATTTAACTGATAATTTAACAAAATTGTGGCTAAAACTAACTTCATTTCATATTGAGCTAAAGCCATTCCTATACATAAACGACTACCTCCACCAAAAGGAAGAAATTCATAGGGAGAAAACTTCCTTTCTAAAAAGCGTTCGGGTTTAAATTGCTCCGCTTGCGGATATAAGTCTTCCCGTCGATGGGTTAAATAAATACAGCCGACTACTGGAGTTTTTGGCGGTAATTGATAACCCATTAAATCGACAGATTCTTTATTGCTGCGAGCAAATGTTAACATTCCCACTGGATAAATACGCAGGGTTTCTTGACAAACTGCGGTTAAATAGGGCAAGCGAAAAATATCCATACTCTCAGCATTTGCTGGTAAACTTTTTAACTCTTGGATGAGTTTTTTATGGACTTCTGGCTGACGATAAATCCAATATAAAGCCCAGGACATTGCTGTAGCCGTGGTTTCATGTCCAGCAAATAATAAGGTTAATAATTCATCCCTTAATTCTTGATCGGTCATCGGGTTGCCTGCTTCGTCCCGGGCAGCTATCATTAAACTCAGCATATCCTGGCGAGATTTATCTGGATTTTCACGACGTTCTCGAATTTCCATATATAATAAATCGTCAATTTGTTGGCGTTGTTTTAAGAAATATCCCCAGGGACTCCAAGAGCCTAAATTTTGTTGTAAAATAGGAAAAAACAAGAAACTAGAAGTTAAGGGCGATTTCCCAATATCTAGCATCGCTGCTAACAGTCGTTTTAACTGACTATATCGTTCTCCTGTGTATACCCCAAAAACAACTTTTAAAATCACATCTAAGGAAATTTCTTGCATAATTTCTCTGGCAATAAAATCCTGTTTTTCGGATAATTTACCCATGACTTTTTGGGTAATATCCGTAATTAATTCTCCATACTCTCGCATTCTTTCCCCATGAAAGGATGGCATTAATAATTTCCGTTCTCGTTTATGGCGATCGCCATCTAACATTAAGATAGAATTATCTCCAGTTAAAGGCTCTAAAATTTTGTTAAAAGACCCCGGAGCTTCAAAGACATCATCGGTTAAAATTTGTTGAATGGCTTGGGGATGACTCACGAAAACCCAAGGAGTTTTTGCCCCCAGAATATAATTAGTAAAGATATCCCCATATTCTTGAGCATGGGTATCCATATAATTAAGGGGATCGGCAATCCAATATACTTTTTCTTGAAAAGCTGGACGTGGGGATGCGGGGGGAAGTTGTGTATTCATCATTCAATCCAATTCGGTTAGGGTTTATTCTATGGTAACGATATAGAAAAAAATTACAATAGGGTTTGAATATTCCCCAGACCCCGAATGACAGATGGGTTTTATATCTATTTATTTCAATCAATGATTAGAATTTTTTTCCCTAGTTCAAAAATACTATCATTTTTAGGGGCAAGTAATTGTAAAATAAATATTAACTCAAAAAATCAGAATTACCGATAAGGGATTAAACATGACAACAACAATACCCGAATTTTGTCAAGGAATTCAGTATTTTAAAGACAGTTTCCCCGAATATGACCGCTATGGGAATAGCCCAATTATTGCTGAAAATAGTGTATCTATTTCCGATGCAAATGATCCTACTGCCGCCTATCAAACCTTACTTTACGCCGATGCCCTGCGATATCTAACCTTACAAATCACCGCTAGTAAAGCATCAGGACACCCGGGGGGATTTGCTTCTAGTGTGGAAGCCTACGCTGCCTTGGTGATGCTGGGTCATAAAAATATTATGACGGAAGTGGGACACCACGCCCCAGGCTTTTACAGTGCGGTGTTTTTGGATCGCTCCCTAGAAGATATGGGCATTGTCACTGTCCAACAATTGCGCGATCGCTTCCGCGAAAAACATGGACTGCTTGGCCACCTTTCCGGCTTTATTCCTGGCCTGCTCAACCCCGCCGGGCCCTTGGGACAGGGACAACATTTTGCCATGGCCGCCGCCCTGCTACACCGAAACGTCCTATTTCCGTTCACTCTCGGCGATGGAGGCATGGGCGAACCCTACCCCATGAGTAGCATGATGCACTTCCATACCGCCTATCCTGAAGTGACTAATTTCTTGCCCGTGTTGGTATGGAACGGTTACAGTCAAGAGCATCATAGCATGGTTTCCACGAAAACTAATGCAGAAATGATTGCCTACTGGAAAGGAAATGGATTTTCAGAAGTAATTTTAGTCGATGCTAAGGATTTTGACGATCAAAATCAACCAGGTGATTATGTTGATAGTACGGCCTTTTCTATTAATAAACGGATTGAATTTACCCAAGCCATTTTAGTCGCTATGGATAAAGCTGCAAAATCTGCTTTAGGTGGTCAATTAACCGTGTTTATTATTAAACAATTGAAAGGAGCAGGGGTTCACGCCCGGGGTGCAAAATCCCATAATCTTTATCCAGGGGATACCTTAGATAGTCCCCATATTATTAGCGCTTTAAAAGAACGGGCCTTACCTGTGGCGGCTTGGGAATTAGTGCGGACAAATTTAGAACGTTCCAGTGGTGGGCCAGCAGCTAAAACCGTTGTCACGGAGTTTGATTACTCTTTAGCTGATCTCGGTCAACTCCCCTTAGAAGAATATCCCGTGGGCGGTGATCCCAAGGTTTCTACAACAGCAATGGGGGCATTAGTTGTTCATGTCGGGCAAAAAGATCCCCATTTTATTGTTACCAATGCTGATGGGAATGCGGCTTCTGGAATTAACAATATTAACCAGGGATTAAAGATTATTCACCCGACAACGGATAATACTTATTTTCAACAACCCCAAGGTCAAGTTTATGAACCCTTAAGTGAGGATGCTTGTGCCGGGTTAGCCGTGGGATTATCCCTATTAGGAGCCAGAACTTTATGGTGTTCTTATGAGTCTTTTGCGATTAACGGGGTTCCAATTTTGCAAACCGTCGCCCAAGCCATGGCCGAGTTACGGCGGGCTACCCCCTCAACGGTCTGTTTATTCACCGCCGGAGCCTTAGAACAGGGTCGCAATGGTTGGACACACCAACGGCCGGAAATTGAGGCCTATTTCGCCGCTATGATGCGCAGTGGTAACGTTTTCCCGGTGTTCCCCCCCGATGCTAATAGCATTCAAGTGTGCTATGATTGGGCTTTAACTACCAAAAACAAGAGCATTATTATTACCGCCAGTAAGTCCCCCCTACCCATCCGCACGACGTTTGAGCAAACTCGCCAAGGGTTAAAAGATGGGGCGGTGGTGTTACAGGAAGTCCCCGGGGATAAAACCGTGGTGTTTGCGGTAATTGGGGATATGACCTTAATTCCGGTGTTTGAAGCGGCGGCATTTTTGGAAACCGAAGGAATTGGGGTGCGAATTGTTTCTATGATTAACCCTCGGCGTTTATATCGTTCTCACGATGTTTTATCCGAGACTTGTTCCGAACCCGATAACGATTTTGCCAGTGATGAAACCTTTGATAAATTGTTTGCTGGAGATGCCTTAATTGGGGTGACAGGAGGTTCTAGTTTGATGTTGGAACCGATTATGTTACGCAGCAATTCTAAGCGGGATACCTTTGCTTGGAAACGGGGGGAAACCACCGCCAGTGCTGGGGAGTTAATGGCATTTAATGGGATTACTTCGGAGGCGTTGACGAAACGAGCGATTGAGTTAATTCACTAATATTTTCTGAGATTAATTCCCAGAATTAACCCGATTCCCTGGTTATTTTATGGAATCGGGTATCTACTAATATTAATCTCCTGCTAGGATTCAGTCACCTTACCTCTAAACACCACATAGTTATAGATATTGTAAAACAACATAATGGGAATTAGAAAACCAATAAAAGTGATCATGAACACTAACGCGCTAGGGGAAGCAGCAGCTTGATAAATGGTGATAGAAGGAGGAATAATATAGGGAAAAACTATTAATCCTAAACCGATAAATGTGATCAAAAAGATTAAAATTGTCCAGATAAAGGGTGTTGTTTCCTCCCGTCGCTTCAGACTTCTTAATAGTAAACCAACAAAAAGAAGACCTAAAATTGGAATCACCGCAAACACATAGATTTCTGGCTCATGAAACAACTTATTTCGGATATTTTCAGAAACAAAAGGCGTTGTAATCGTGATTAAAATTGCACCGACTAATGTTGTTAAAGCAGCCAGTTTAGCAGTGCGATAATGGATTACTTGTAACTCTCCCTGAGTCTTCATAATTAAATAGGTAGAGCCAATTAAAACATAACCCTGAATTAAAGTTAGCGCCACCAATAGCGATCGCCAATCTAACCAATCCCACATTCCTCCGGTAAAATGTCCAAGCTCGTCTACTGAAATCCCCTGTAACACTCCTCCTAATGCAAACCCTTGAGAAAGTGCAGCTAAAAAACTCCCCGCTCCAAAGGCAAAATTCCAGAGTAATTTGTTATTAGCGTGTTCTCGAAACTCAAAAGCCACCGCCCGAAAAATCAATCCAAAAATCATCCCAAAAATGGGAATATAAAGAGCATTTAGGATAGTAGCATAAGCTAAAGGAAACGCCCCAAATAAAGCACCCCCCATTAACACTAACCAAGTTTCATTAGCATCCCAAACATTGCCCAAACTGGTCATCAAAATACTACGGCGTTGTTCATCAGAACTGGTGAGAGATAAAATTCCTACCCCTAAATCAAACCCATCCAACATCACATATAAAAGCAGGAAAAGGGCTAGAATTACAAACCAAACCTGATCCAAAAAATGCGTCAAACTATCCATCATTCTCCTATTGTTGAGTTTCTAAAGGGCGACTATCAGGTATATGCGTAGCTGGAGTTGTCTCTAATACCAGTTTTTCTTCCCCAGGAATTGGTAGTTCTAAATTCGGCCCATGGCGAATAATTCGACTGCCAAAATAGAGGGCAGAAATTAATAAAATTGTGTAAATTGTTGTAAATACTAATAACGAGCCTAAAACCTCTCCTGGCGGTAAATGAGACGCTGCATCAACGGTGCGAATTTGCCCATAAACCGTCCAGGGTTGTCGTCCCACACAACGCACAATCCAACCCGATTCAACTGCAATATATCCCAAAGGAGCGGCAAACAACCAAGCGCGTAATAACCAACGTTGTTGAGGAATTTCTGAAGCTGATAATTTTCCTCGCCACCATTGCAATACAGTAACTAGCATTAAACCCGCCAAAAAGAAACCAATCCCACTCATAATCCGAAAGGCATAATAAATCAATCCCACCATCCGAGGACGGTCTTCAGGTTTCCAATATTTCAGACCTAAAACTGGTTCAGAGAGTTCTTTTTTAAACTCTAATACATATCCTAAACCGTTGGGGATTGACAATTCCCAATCATTTTTTTGGGCTTTTTCATTAGGGAATGCTAACAGCGTCCAATCAGCAGTTTCTCCGGCGGGAGTCGTTTCCCATTTTGCTTCTATTGCTGCTAATTTAGTCGGTTGATAATGATAGACTTGTTCAGCACTTAAATGACCAATATAAATTTGTAGGGGAGTGACCGCAATTGTCGCCGCTAAGACAATTTTGAAAGACTTAGCAAAAAAAGCTGGATGGCGTTGATTCAAAATATACCAAGCACTAATTCCACCAATTACAAATAGGGAGGTTTCTAGGGTGGCGAAAAACATATGGAGAAAACTTTTCGCCATAAATGGATTTAGAATGGCTTGAAAGTAGTCATTAACGATAAATTTTCCGTTAACTAATTCTGTCCCCGATGGAGTTTGTAACCAGGAATTAGCGGTTAAAATCCAGAAGGTAGAAAGATTCGCCCCAAATGCGACCATGATAGTTGCTAGGTAATGAATCCCTGGATTAACTCGCTCCCAGCCAAATAGCATAATTCCTAAAAATCCGGCTTCTAACATAAAAGCCATGGAGCCTTCAAAGCCTAAAATACTCCCAAAAAAATCTCCGACTGCTTCTGAAAAGGGCGCCCAGTTTGTACCAAATTGAAATTCCATTGGTAAACCGGATGCTACACCAATTCCAAAGTTAAGAACATAGAGTTTTGACCAAAATCGGGCATGATAATAGTAATCTCGATTGCGAGTTTTTAACCATAAGCCTTCGACAATCACTAAATAAATTGCCATTCCGGTTGTTAGCACTGGCCACAACATATGAAAAATTGCAGTCAAGGCAAATTGAATTCGTGACAAAACCACGGTATCAGACAAAAATTCCATGTTTATCTCTATCAGTTCATCGATGGTTATAGTAACATGATTCGACTTTAAAAGTTAATTCTTCCGGAATTTCTTAAGGTTTTATTGTTTGACATTTTGTCAAATAATGTTGACAAAATTTATTTCCATTTCAACATATTTAGCAACGATTTTGCTCTACTTAGGCAAACAATAGAGCCCGGTCGGGCTCACTACTAGGGTATGGCAATTGTCCTTAATAACTGTTCAATAATTGTTTTTGCCCGCCTTCCTCCGGCTGGAATTAAACGATGGGATAAGACATGGGGCGCTAGGTATTTCACATCATCCGGTGTGCCATAATCCCTACCTAATAAAAAGGCTAAGGCTTGAGTGGCTCGATGTAAAGAAATTGCACCTTGTGTTTCTACAATTGATCAAGCAGCATATCGTATTCTGCGTGAGAACCAACCCAGAACCAGATTACAGTGTCTTCATCTAATTGACCGACTGCTCGATATTCTCTGTTAATTCGTGCAGAATAAATTGGCAATTTGGGATGGACTTTTTTGAATCGCAAGCTGGGATAACTTGGATCTTGCTTGAATTGCCGATAGGCCTTACGGGTTTGTTCCTGAACCTGTTCTGGTAGATCGGCAAACATTTTACGAAATTGAGTGGTTGTACGAGATTTCACAATGTTTCTGGATCTAACTCTTGCGTTTTACCTGCACGGTATTCAGCCATCGCCTCGGCTGCAAGCTTAGATAACAGATCTGGGGAACGAGTAAATGACTCATCCCAGCGACGCTCATCTTCAAGTTCTTCTAGGATCATTGTTGCGATCGCATCCTGCTGACTAGAAGGTAAGGTTTTTAATCGGGCAATTACACATTCAAGTAGCTCAGTCATATTTGATATCTAAATATTGATGTTGATAATCCTATGGCGATATGTTGTTGCGCTTCAGCCCATCCTAGAGAGCCCTAAAGGGCTCACTACTAGGGTATGGCAATTGTCCTTAATAACTGTTCAATAATTGTTTTTGCCCGTCTTCCTCCCGCCGGAATTAAACGATGGGATAAGACATGGGGCGCTAGGTATTTCACATCATCCGGTGTGCCATAATCTCTACCTAATAAAAAGGCTAAGGCTTGGGTGGCTCGATGTAAAGAAATTGCACCGCGAGGACTCACCCCCAATGTGATTTCATCCGATTCTCTGGTGGCTCTAACTAAATTCAGAATATACTGTTGTAATGAGGTTTCAATCTTAATTTGACGACACCAATTTTGAATTTCTAATACCTGCTCCTGAGAAATACAAGGTTCTAAATCATCTACCGTTATGCCATTAGATAATCCTTGCAACATTTGCAATTCTTCCGCTTCCGTGGGATATCCTAATGTTAGGGATAATAAAAATCTATCCATTTGGGCTTCGGGTAAAGGAAATGTTCCTTGATATTCAATCGGGTTTTGAGTTGCTATCACAAAAAACGGTTTAGGAACTAACCGAGAAATTCCATCAACGGTAACTTGTCTTTCTTCCATTACTTCTAATAATGCCGACTGGGTTCGAGGCGTCGCCCGGTTAATTTCATCCGTTAATAAAATATTAGTAAAAATCGGCCCGGGTAAAAATTCAAATTCCCCGGTGCGCGGGTTCCAAATATTAGTTCCGGTGATATCTGTAGGTAGTAAATCCGGTGTACATTGTATTCGATGAAACTGTCCTGCTATGGAACGAGCTAGGGATTTTGCCAGTAAGGTTTTACCCACACCCGGAACATCTTCTAGTAGGGCATGACCCCCGGCTAATAAAGCTACTAATGTCAGCCGAATGGCGTCTTCTTTGCCTACAATTGTCCGGCTTAAATTCTGTTTTAGATGTTCAATTTGTTGTTTCATGGGATATTTTTATTGAGGGTAAGACAAAATGCACTTGTGTCAATTATAATCCTTGGTGAAAGAGAGACGCGCCGTGGCTCGTCTCTACGTTACGTTGGGTGTAGTATTTCCTTGGCTTGTAAACAATCAGCCTTAATTTGAGTTTTGAGGGCCTCTAAAGAAGTGAATTTCTGTTCTGGTCGCAGGAATTCTTCTAGGCTAACATTTAAGGTTTTACCATATAAATCCCCCGACCAATTTAACAGATGAACTTCTACGGTGACGTTTTCACCTGCTACCGTTGGACGACAGCCAATATTCATCACCCCCGGATGATTTACTAACTCAAAATTAGCATCACTTCCGGTTTTGGTGAGTGATTTTATCCCCATTTCCGATACTTTTACCGCATAAACCCCATAGCGAGGTAAGAATTTTTCCGGGGGTAATTGTAAATTAGCTGTGGGAAATCCGATAGTTCGTCCTAACTGTTGACCCTGAACCACTGACCCGACTACATGATAGGATCTTCCTAATAATTGATTGGCTCGACTAATCGCACCTTGTTCTAAGGATATCCGAATTTCTGAACTACTAATCCGTTCGCCATTTTCACATAAATATAAAGGAACCGTCTGTACCTCAATTCCGTAATTCTCGGCAACTTTTTCTAAATCCTTAACAGTTCCAGCCCGGTTTTTTCCAAAATGAAAATCAATTCCCACACTAATATAATGGGGTTGCAATTTTTGAATTAAAATCTTTTCTACAAATTCTACTGGAGATAAATCCGCCATTTGTTGATCAAAAGGCAACAAAACCAACTGTTTTACTCCCATTGTTTTTAACCATTCAGCTTTTTCATCTAGGGGAGTTAGTAACTTTTTGGGTTGACCTGTAAACAGTTCTTGAGGATGGGGATGAAACGTCACTACGGTACTATAACCGAGTTCCGATTCTCCTAAATTACTATCCAATGGAAATCTATCCCGCGTCAACTGGGCGACGGGGTTAGCTAAAAGCATCTCTGTCCGTTGTCGGGAATCAATTGGCGGTCTTACATTTAAAATCGGCTGAATCACCTGTTGGTGGCCACGATGTAAGCCATCAAAGTTCCCTAAAGCAACGGCAGTAGGCGTTAATATACTATCGAGCGATGATGTTATCCACACGCTTTACATTTTTACATAATTTGGAAATTTGCGATCGCTATTGTCAGAAAATCTGGTTAAATTAACCATAGAGTTAGGCTGGTTGTGATACAGGAGGACTGGAAATCGAAGGGGAACTTAACTGAATCGATAATCCTTCCCGGGCGATTAAACTATTAGGAAATCTTTCCGCTACTTGTTCCCCGACCTTATCCATAAAATCATCATTATGTAGGGGGTCATGGTGGAAAATAACTAACCGTTTAACATTGGCCGCTTTTGCTACCTTGACCGCTTCTTGCCAAGTAGAATGTCCCCAACCTACTTTACTGGTTTTTTCAGAATGATATTGTTCATCACTGTAGGTAGCATCGTAAATTAAAACATCAGCATCCCGAGCTAAAAATAACACATTTTCATCTAAGCGATCGGGAAAATGTTCTGTATCACTGACATAAGCCGCGGCATAATTATGCCAATTGACTCGATATCCTACCGCTTCCCCCGGATGATTTAATAAAGCTGTTTCCACAACAATATCATCGCTAATTTTAATCGACTTACCCACATTAATATCAACAAACTTTAAATCTGCTCCCATAATTTGTAACGGAACCGGAAAATTAGGATGGAGCATTTGATCATTCAAACGATGCTGCACCGTTGAACCGTCGGGGGCAATAGTACCATAGATATAAAAAGTATTAATTTTAATAAAAGCAGGAACAAAAAACGGAAATCCCTGAATATGATCCCAATGATAATGACTAAAAAATAAATGCCCGGTTACAGGCATTTGAGATAGTAAAGATTGTCCGAGGACTCGTAAACCCGTACCTCCATCAAAAATTAATCGTTCCGAACCCACTCGCATTTCAACACAGGGAGTATTTCCCCCGTAGCGGACTGTTTCCGAGCCCGGACACGCGATGCTCCCTCTGACTCCCCAAAAGTGAACCGTGAACTGGCTTTGTAAATTAGACATAGGTGTTAATTGCTAGTTGGAGTTAGGTGGTTGAGTGGGTTAGGTTAATTATAATTAAGTTTTGGCTAGAAAACTTAATCGGAATCGACTAAAGATGCCAGTTGATCTTGTATCAATATTAGCTAATGCAACAAAATGCCATAAACTGTCAATAATACCATTTTAATTTTAGATCAAATTATTAAGATCACCAAACACAAGACTTAACTTGGGATTGCCAGAATGGATAAAGTCAGTAAAACCCTTGATCATCTTGAGCTAATTCGGATTAGCCTCTCAACCAACGGTCAGCAACTCCTGCATCAAGTTCAAACCCTATTATATTCTAGGGATAGACTGGTTAAGGGTTCTCAACCTTTTCTGTCTTTACCACTCAGACTTAATCTGACCCGGACTCAACCCGGTCAACGATTCCGCCACCGTCGATCTCAACGCTTGAGAAGTTGGTTATTCCTCCTAATTGTATGCGGAATTTGGGGTTGGTGGAATAGCAAACTTTTATTTTCAACCGCTTTGGCGATGGTGGTCATGGGTTGGGTATACCGTCTGCGGGAACTTCCGATTAACTTCAGTAAATGGGACTGGTATCAACACCTAGAAAAATCTCAACGTCAATTTTTATTGGCGGTGGGGAGTGGGGTAAGTTCCGGGATATTTCTCTATATTTGTTTATCGATTTGGACAAGTTCCGAGAGTCCAGAAATGGCATTAACTATAATTGGACAAAATTTAGGGATTTTAGGAATTTTGGGCTTAATTATAGGGCAATGGTATCAACAGAAATCCGATTTAGGTAAATCTAAACTAGACCAATGGTTGGCAGATTTAACCCAAGATAATAGTCTGAAACGCTTGATTGCTGTCCGTCAAATTACCCAGTCTTTTAAAAAATTTCCCCAAGGTTCAGGAAATCAGCAGTTATTATTAGAAGCCCAACGTTGGCAACCGTTACCAACTATCCAGTCTTTTCAAGGAATTGATCAAACTCATATTATTGAGTATTTTCAGTTAATGTTATATCAGGAAAATGAACCCCTCGTCCGTGAAGCGTTATGGGAAGGGTTACAAATCCTCGAACATAATTATGAACATTATTCTTAGCAATTAAAATTTAAAATTCAACTTGAAAATGATGTAAAATTAATTGACCATCAAAGGTTTCAAAGATCACTTTTTGAATATTAAAACCGCTAACTTTTAATTGAGCATGGGGAAAATTCAGGGCATCGGAACTAATATGATGGGAAACGCTCATTCTGGTTTCTGCTACTTTTTTTCCCTCGACATCATAGGCTAATAAAGCTGTACCACTGGAACTCGTAATCATTCCACAGACTTTGTGAACCGGATATTTAAAGTTAATTTCTAGGCGTCCTCCTTTGGGTGCACCCATAATCACAGTCGTTGTCGGTTTAATCACAAAGGCCGGATTAGACGGTTGGAGAGCGATCGCATTATTAAAGGTAATTCCCCAATGTTGAAACTGATTTTCAATTACTTCAAAACAATATAATTCTTCTAAGGCTAACCTAATTTTTGTTGAGGTTTTAACGGCAAACTTTCGCTCTAAAGTAAGTTCTTCCCGTTCAGGATAAACCGTAATTTCAGCAGAATTGAACTCAGAATTAATAGGAATTTCCACTTCTGAGTGCCTGATCACATCAACCGCCGGAAGGTCTTCGTCTATCATAAGGTTTTTCATAATTACCCAAAGCCAAATTATTGATACGACAGGGTTGATTCGACCTTTCTGGTGTCAAACTGCTATCTTTTGGGAGGTTATCCAAAAAAGATGGGCTTAACCCATGAGGGGTATCACCCCCTATTATAAACAAGTGGAGAAAATTTGCCAACACTGGTCTAGGATTAACAAGATCCTACAAAGGATTTGAGGGGGAATCGGGAAGATTGGGCACCAGGAGGCACCGGGAGCGCCGGGAGCACCGGGAGCACCGGGAGCACCGGGAGCACCGGGAGCACCGGGAGCACCGGGAGCACCGGGAGCACCGGGAGCACCGGGAGGCAGGCAAGGTAAACTGTTTCTATTACCCATTACTCATTACCTATTACCTATTACCCATTCCCAATTACCCACGGATTTAAGAAAATTACGCAGATTCACCCGGCCATCAACTTGATTGGGGGCCAGCCCTCGACTTGATTCGGGGACAGATTAAAATCCGTGAAATCCGTGAAATCCTCTTAAATCCGTGATCCCTATTTCTTATTATTTTTTAAGAGGTTAAAAATGTTTGAACCCAATGGATTTGGTCAGCGTTCAATTGTGACATCTTTAGGCAGAATGGTATATTACACGGCAGAGAGTTCCCCCTGGAATATTAATAATGAAAGTTCTGCCAAATTACCCCCATTAGTGTTTTTACATGGATTCGGTGGGGGATCTTCTGCTTATGAATGGTCAAAGGTTTATCCAGCTTTTGTAGATGAATACCAAATTTTAGCCCCCGATTTAATTGGTTGGGGACGTTCAGAACATCCGGCAAAAAATTATAAAATTGACGATTATCTAACCACAATCACCGAGTTTTTAGAGCAAACTTGTTCCACTCCGGCCATAGTCATTGCCTCATCCCTAACCGCAGCATTTACAATTAGAATAGCGATTCAACGTCCTGATTTGTTTAAATCGCTAATTTTAGTTACACCCTCTGGTTTATCGGATTTTGGTCAAGATTATCGACAAAGTTTATTCAGCCAAATTGTGAAAACACCCTTTCTGGATCGGGTTTTGTATTTTACCGCAATTGCTAATAGTGTTGGAATTCAAGGTTTTTTACAAAATCGTCAATTTGCCCAACCTGATCGAATTTATCCTGAAATTGTAGAAGCCTATTTAAAATCAGCTCAACAACCGAATGCAGAATACGCAGCTTTGTCTTTTGTTGGGGGAGATTTGTGTTTTGATTTATCCTTATATATTAGTCAATTGATCACACCAACGGCTATTATTTGGGGTGAAAAATCATCTTTTACCAGTCCCGAAATAGGTCAACGGTTAGCTAACTTAAATCCCACAGCCATTAAGGTTTTTCAAAAAATAGATAATGTGGGATTAACGCCCCATTTAGAACTTCCCGCCGTTACCATTGGCATAATTCGTCAATTCCTGAAAATGTTTTAAGGTTATTAAACTCTGGTTAAAATAACAATATGATCCCAAAGTAACAGTTAAGTTTATGTCTAATACCGATTATTTCGATGAACTTGAGTGGCTTCCTGAAGCTAAGGTCAAACTCAAAAATATCCCCTATTTTGTTAGAACTCAGGCTAGACAACGTATTGAACAACTGGCCAGAGAAGCAGAACAAGGAATTGTGACCGCCGAAATGGTGGAACAAGCTCGATTAGAATTTGGCCAATAACCCCTCCCGGTGCCCCCTGCTCCCCCTACCTCCGGTGCTCCCCTACTCCCCTCCCCCTCCTGGCTCTGTGACTATTAAAATGTCTCCTAACGCTTTAAACTGAAGGGTGGCATTTTATTGTTTTTTAAGGTTAATTGCATTAACGGTGAGAAAAGTAATTATTGCGGGTAATTGGAAAATGTTTAAAACCCAATCAGAAGCTCAAGAGTTTCTGCAAGGGTTTATTAATCATTTAGATGATACTCCAGAAGACCGGGAAGTGGTGCTCTGTGTGCCGTTTACCACCTTGGGGATCATGTCGAAAAGTTTACATGGGAGTCGTATTCTCCCCGGCGCTCAAAACATACATTGGGAAGATTCTGGAGCCTACACGGGAGAGATTTCTGGCCCGATGTTACTAGAATTCGGCATCCGTTATGTTGTTGTGGGTCATAGTGAACGACGTCAATATTTTGGGGAAACCGATGAAACGGTGAATTTGCGACTTAGAGCGGCTCAACGTCATGGTTTAACCCCGATTTTATGTGTGGGAGAAACCAAACAACAACGGGATGCTGGAGACACCGAGCGGGTGATTTTCTGTCAATTGGAAAAGGATTTAATTGGGGTTGATCAAAATAATTTAGTCATTGCTTATGAGCCAATTTGGGCAATAGGAACTGGGGATACTTGTGAAACCACTGAAGCGAATCGGGTAATTGGTTTAATTCGCAGTAAATTAGTCAATTCTAATGTCACTATTCAATATGGTGGCTCTGTCAAACCTGATAATATTGATGAAATTATGGCACAGCCAGAAATTGATGGTGCTTTAGTTGGAGGAGCAAGTTTACAGCCAGAAGGTTTTGCCCGCATTGTTAATTATCAATAATCAATAATCAGTTATCAGTTATCAGTCATCAGTTAAAGAGTTTACAGTTAAAGAGTTTACAGATAAAACTTATATTTCTCCCATTACCCATTAGTTATTACCTATAAAAATTTATGACTGTTTTTAACCCTTTAAATATTAGAGAAAAAAGTTTTCAATGGGGAAACCGAACTTATATTATGGGGGTTTTGAATGTGACTCCTGATAGTTTTAGTGATGGGGGAGATTTTAATAGTTTAGAAAGGGCTTTGCATCAAGCACAATACATGGTGGAAGCGGGAGTTGATATTATTGATATTGGCGGACAATCGACCCGTCCTGGGGCGGAAATTGTCAGTTTAGAAATAGAATTAAATCGAGTTATTCCTCTAATTGAAATAATGAGAAATAGCTCTAATCAATTGTTGGCAAATATTCCGATTTCTATTGACACAAATCGTTCTCAAGTTGCGGAAGTTGCGGTTCAGTCTGGAGCCGATATAATTAATGATATTTCCGGGGGTACTTTTGATGTTGAAATGTTATCTATGGGAGCTAAATTAAATGTTCCTATTATTTTAATGCACCTGCGAGGAACGCCAAAAACTATGCAAACTTTAACCGATTATCAGAATTTAATCGGGGAGTTAGAAGGGTTTTTACAGGATAGAATTAAAGCAGCGATCGCCCAAGGAATTTCACCCCAAAATATTATTATTGATCCGGGGATTGGTTTTGCAAAAACCTTTGAACAAAATTTAGAAATATTGAGGAATTTAACAAAATTGCGATCGCTTAATTGTCCGATTTTAGTCGGAACATCTCGAAAAAGTTTTATCGGTCATATTTTAAACCAACCTGACCCAAAACAAAGGGTTTGGGGGACAGCGGCGACCTGTGTGGCGGCTATTGCTAATGGTGCGGATATTTTACGGGTTCATGATGTTAAAGAAATGGTAGATGTGAGTCGAGTTGCGGATGCTATTTATCGGGTAATTCTTGAAAAAGATTAGGAATTATTATTGCAACAGAAGCGACAATAGCTGTTAAAATAAATATAGATATGATTGATCTCGGTATGCGTTGGAATCAGGTACACCTAAAAACCCGGTTTCTCAAAGAAACCGGGTTTTTATCCTGGGTAAACTGAAAATAGCTATATAATTAATTGTCTAACCTTTAAATAGTCTATTTCTATGTCTACTCCCGAAAAACTCTACGAAGGAAAAGCTAAAATCATCTATCCCACGGATGATCCTGAAATATTACTCGCCTATTTCAAGGATGATGCGACGGCGTTTAATGCTCAAAAACGCGGGACAATTCAAGGTAAAGGAGAAATCAATAATGCTATTTCTAGCCATCTGTTTCAAGAGTTAGAAGCTAAAGGAATCCCGACCCATTATATTGATTCTCCTACCCCTAATGAAATGCGGGTAAAACGGGTTAAAATTGTGCCGATAGAAGTGATTGTTCGCAATATTGCGGCGGGAAGTTTATCTAAACAAACTGGGATTCCTGTCGGGACAATTATTGAACCGACTTTAGTGGAATTTTGCTATAAAAATGATGAATTAGGCGATCCTTTGTTAACCCGTGAACGTCTATTTTTAATGAAATTAGCCACGCCGGAACAGTTGGAACAAATCACCCAGTTATCCTTACAAATTAATCAAATTCTCTCAGAATTTTTTAATGAGTGTGGGATTACTTTAGTCGATTTTAAATTAGAATTTGGGATAACTTCTGAGGGAAAACTGGTACTCGCTGACGAAATTAGTCCTGATACCTGTCGGTTATGGGATCAATCCGAAACAGACCCCAACCGTCGAGTTTTGGATAAAGACCGCTTCCGTCGAGATTTAGGAAATATTGAATCTGCGTATCAACAGGTGCTTAAACGGGTTTTAGAACATACATCCAACCCATCGGAATAAATCCATCAGTCTTGATCCCTCTAAATCCTTTTGTAATCGGAGTTAGGGGGGATCACAACTCATGATTTTAAAAGGTTTTAGCTGTATAAGTGTCAAAGCTTGTTAAGATGTCAGATGTCGCAGCGATGGTAACGAGTGTAATCATCACTCCAACCCTTCGCTGAGGATTGACAAATTTTAGGTGTGGGATTTTCTAAAAGAGTGAGTATCATGCGTTTATCTCCTGTATTAGTTGCGGTTTTTACTGCTTCAGCTACGTTTGGATTATCAAACTCTGCAAATGGTCAAACCGCCTATCCTGACTCCGAAAGTTCGCCCAGTTCTCAAGAAACTTTCGATCAGCTAGATCCGAGTTTACACCCCTCGGAAATTCATGAACCGTCTTTTGCTGTTAATCAGATTATTCCCGCTACACCTATTGATTCCGTTGAAAAAATAGTTTTAAATAAGACGAAATCGCCGTATTCTAATCTGGGTTTTTCCCTGGGTCAAGCGATGGGAAATCAGATTGATCTTTCGGGAGTTAATACGTCGGAAAATTTACCTGAATTTAATCCCTCTCAACCTCTGATTCATAATGCTTTAGAGCTGGCGTTGAATCCTTCGGAATCAGAGGTTTTACAAGAACATTCTATTGTTAATCTTCCTACAAAAATAGTTACTCTTAATAAAGGTAAATCTAGGGAAGATTTAGAAAAATTAGCACAATTTCCGATTCAGGTTGCTCCTGAAACTAATTATTCTTCAAATTCAGCTATTATAATCAATAAATCGGAAACCGAAAAAATTGGTAATTTCAGCTTTCCAGTAATTCCAGAAAATGCGATCGCCTTTAAGCAAAATTTACCGGTTTCTCAGACATTTCAACCGAGTTTAAATAAAGATTCTGAGAAATTAGCCCAAGTATCTACGGAAGTTCCCGAATCTGTTTCGAGTATAGAAATTACGAATTTCTCAAATTTAGGAATAATCCTGAATAAATCGGAAACTGAAAAAATTGGTAATTTCAGCTTTCCTGTAAGTGGGGAAAATGCGATCGCCCTTAACTCCAGCTTACCCGAATCGAATGTATTTCAACCCAGTTTAAATAAAGATTCTGAGAAATTAGCCCAAGTATCTACAGAAGTTCCCGAATCTGTTCCGAGTATAGCGATTAATAATTTCTCGAATTTAGGAATAATTCTGAATAAATCGGAAACTGAAAAAATTGGTAATTTTAGCTTTCCTGTAAGTGGTGAAAATGCGATCGCCCTTAACTCCAGCTTACCGGAATCTAATCTATTTCAACCCAGTTTAAATAAAGATTCTGAAAAATTAGCCCAATTTACTCCTATCATTCCATTAAGTATTGCTCAAGCAACACCCGAAACTTTACCCTCCAATTCTGAAGTTCCAATACAACCCGAAACTCCCGCCACCATCCCGATTCCTACCACACCCGCACAATCTGAAACTGAAGTATTAGTCGCTGAAATTACTGTAACAGGAACCCAAGATCCAGAATTAATTGAAAAAGTCTATAGCGTTATTTCTACCCAACCCGGACGAACAACAACCCGGACTCAATTACAACGAGATATTAACGCAATTTTCGCTACAGGTCTATTCCGAAATGTTAAAGCTCTTCCAGAAGATACCCCTTTAGGAGTACGAGTTACGTTTGATGTAGAACAAAACCCCCTGTTAAAAAAAGTTGTAATTGAAGGAGATACGGTTTTACCGGAAGAAATTATTAACGAAAGTTTCGGCGATCAATTTGATCAAACGATTAACTTGAATCAAATAGAAGCGGGAGTTAAAAAAGTCAATCAATGGTATCAAGATAATGGCTACATTTTAGCACAAGTTGTTGCTGCTCCTCAAGTCACACAAGAAGGTGTAGTTACCCTAGAAGTCGCAGAAGGGGTAATTGAAAATATTGGGGTGCGTTTTCTTAATAGCGATGGAGAAGCAACAGACGAAGAAGGAAAACCGATTTCAGGAAGAACCCGAGACTTTATTATCACCCGGGAAATTGAGTTAAAACCTGGGAATGTATTTAACCAAAAAACCGCACAACGGGATTTAGCGCGGGTATTTGGTTTAGGAATTTTTGAAGATGTGCGCTTAGAATTGGAACCCGGAAAAGATAATCCTCGGGAAGCGGTAGTTATTGTTAATGTGATCGAAAAAACCACCGGATCACTCGCCTTTGGAGGAGGAATTAGTTCCGCCGCCGGATTATTTGGAACCTTGAGTTATCAGGAAATTAACTTAGGAGGTAATAACCAACGCTTAGGTCTTGACTTAGAAGCGGGAAATCGAATATTTCAAATGGATTTAAGTTTTACTGATCCTTGGATTGCTGGTGATCCCTATCGCACATCTTATACCGTTAATGCCTTTAGACGTCGGACAATTTCCGTTGTTTTTGATAATGGCCCCCGAGAGGTCAACCTGGAAAATGGCGATCGCCCCCGGGTGGTGAGAACTGGAGGGGGGATTAGTTTTACCCGTCCCTTTGCGGATAATGTTTTCGCCGATCCCAATTGGGTCGCCTCCCTCGGATTCCAATATCAACGGGTGGAAATCACCGACTCCAATGGTCGAATTAACCGCAATGATGAATTTGGCAATCAACTGAGTTATAGCGGGAGTGGACAAGATGATTTATTCACCGTTCAATTCGGATTTGTTCAAGATCGTCGCAACAATAAACAACAACCCACCTCCGGCTATTTACTGCGTTTTGGTTCGGAACAATCCATACCCGTCGGTTCAGGAAGTATTTTAATGAATCGTTTGCGGGCTGGATATACCTTTTATGTTCCGGTCAAATTCCTCTCCGGTTTCATTCCCGAAGGCACTCAATCCCTGGCATTTAACTTCCAAGGGGGTACAGTCATCGGCAATTTACCCCCCTACGAAGCCTTTCCTTTAGGGGGAACAACCTCGGTGCGGGGTTGGGAAGAAGGAGCGATCGCCTCAACTCGCAGTTTTGTCCAAGCCTCCATTGAGTATCGTTTCCCTCTGTTCTCTAAGTTTATTGGCGGCGCGTTATTTGTTGATGCGGCAACGGATTTAGGTTCCCAAGGGACAGTTCCCGGTTCTCCTGGGGGGGTACGGGATAAACCAGGAAGCGGTTTAGGTTATGGGGTTGGCGTCCGTCTACAAACTCCTTTAGGGCCAGTTAGAATTGATTATGGGATTAATAATGACGGAGATAGTCGGATTCATTTTGGTTTGGGAGAACGTTTCTAATTAGGTTGAGAGATTTTTTTAAAAATATCCTGATTAGAAGCAATAGCCCAGGAATAAGTAAGAGTAGATGCACCCTGATGGTTTTCCTTCAACTTCGGTTGGGGGAATTTTTTTTTGACAGGACTTACGCACAAGACAAAAGAAACCGGGTTTCTGACCCTAATTTTGCGGATGAAATCTAAATTTCTCGTTCACCAAACCCGGTTTGGTGCGTAAGTCCTATTTGAAAATATCCTGAACGGAATCAATATTCAAGGAATAAACAAAAGTAGATGCACCCTGATGGTTTTCCTTCAACTTCGGTTGAGGGAATTTTTTTTTGAGAATATCCTGAATAGAATTAATCTTTATGGAAGAAACAAA
>MNYZ01000028.1 GCA_001873365.1 Oscillatoriales cyanobacterium CG2_30_40_61
GGGCGCGTCGTGCCACTTCTTCTCGGCTTAAAAGGATGGTTTGCATGAGGAGAGCCTTGCGATCGCTACACTGAATATTATACCGCAGATATTGATCGCTCCTTTGAAGATCATAAATTTTCCCATTCATCTCTCTCAATCATTGCCTGTCGCAATATCTCAGCCAAAAGCCCTCTGCCGATATCGCAGCGATGCGGGTTCGGCACTCGCACGGTAATATCGCCCTTCTGCATATACTGGTGTTTGCTGCCAGCATAAGGCCCATCAAAACCCAGTTGCTTTAAATACTTGATTAAATCTCGACGACTAATTGGCCCAAAAGCAGGCATTATGCAACTTCCTTGATCGATAATTCTATTCCATCGACAACAGGTAAAGGCAAATTCTGCGAAATCCGCAACAAAATCCAATCTTCCAAAACCTCTGCCAATTCTTCTCTGCAAGTTTCGAGTGCATCTGCATTAGCCCATAGACCCTGAAAGCCGGGAATTTCCCCGAAAAAAGTACCATCATCTGTCAATATCTTGTACTTGGCTTTATGCAAAGCGGCTTGGAGGTATTTTGTCAACATAACAAGTGTCTTTGATTTCCCTGAAAACAGTCTATCATGGAAATAAAAAAATATAGAGAACTGATTAGAAACAGAGTGATCGCGCTTTATGATTGGAGGGGCGATCGCGTGGGGTGAGAAACCGGGTTTCTGAATAAAATCTCGGCGGCGATACTTGAGTTATCTGAGAAACCAAGTTTCTTAACCTGCACTATTTTTATGACTTAATTTTCGGTTGGTTCAATATCTTGGATACTCAACAGATCGATCAATGGCTTGAGATCGAGATACATAGTGCGATAGGGTACAGATGGCGGTAAGGACTCATTAGGATCGGCAAATTGAAAACCAAACTTTTCATAAAAGCCAGATGCGTCATAGGGAGGAGAGGTATCTGAATCGTAGAGTGCATCAACGGTCATAAAGCGCACGCCAACTGTAGGTGAAACTTCCTCTGCCACGTACTCTACTGCCCATTCTACTAAACGACGACCGGCTCCTTTGGCACGTCGATCGACGGCCAGTAAACCAATCTTGATGGCTGGAAACGATCGGTACTGAACACCCTCATCTAGCAGGATTGTTTCATCAACTACCAGTTTATCCGCGAGTAGAGTGATATAACCTGCCAAAGTGTTTTCATGGCGTAAAATCCAGCATTGACTGATACGAGCGTCTATCTCTCGCTGAATCCGCCCTTGTCGCCAGTAAGTGACAAATTCACCCCGTAGACAACGAAACCCCTGAGCAGAAATGGTAAGATTTGCGGTCAGATGCTCGACGGGTAACTCGGAGAAATCAACTCCAGTAAACTTACTACTGGGCGGCATTAGCAGACTTCTGACGACGGCGACGATTGGCAATACGTTCAACTAAAGCCAAAGCAGCTTCATTTGCAATATAACCGCCACTCTTAAAGGCATGGGCTAGTTTCTGAACTTCGCTGCCTGAAACAGGTTTAGAAATTGTATGGAGTGGGTACTTCATAACTTTAAGTCTGATTCTTTAGCTTTATTATAGCAGGGGTTTCCCTATTTTCCGTAAGTATTTTAGATAGAGCGATCGCGCTTTCTTTTTAGGCGATCGCGTGGGGGTGAGAAACCGGGTTTCTGAATAAAATCTCGGCACAGATGCTTTAATCATCTCAGAAACCCGATTTCTTAAGAAAGATCGCGCTTTACCAAAGTCACACTCAACGCCGATGAATGTTGGTTTGAGGGAGGAAACTTAATCTAGGGTAGAGTTTAACAGTATAAAAAGAATGGTAGCCCCTGTTCAGCTATTCATAAGTTCAGTTGATTCCGAAGCTCAACATCGTATTCAGCTTTCTCCCAGTTTTTGGCAACATTTTTTACCTGTTCTGCCGTTAGATTTTTTGTATCTGTAAGTTTAGCCTGGAGTAAATCAGCATTAGCAAAAATAGCGCCATTGAGATCAGCACCACTAAAATCTGTATCTTTAAGAATAGCACCACTGAGATTAGCTTTGAATAACTTAGCACCACTGAGATTAGCACCACTAAGATTAGCACGAATCAGTTTTACACCACTAAGATTAGCACAACTGAGATTTGCTTTATTAAGCTCTAGCCTACTAAGATTAACATCAGTAAGGTTAGCACAACTAAAATTAGAATCATTAAGTTTTGCCTCACTAAGATTGGCTTTTGAGAAATTAGCCCCACTAAAATTGCCAGCCCTAAGATCGGCAGCGAAAAATTTAACTTTAGAGAGATTAGCCCTAGAAAGATTAGCTTTAAAAAGTTTAGCTTCAGTTAAATCAGCATTACTTAAGTCGGCATTGGCAAAGCAAATCTCATAAAAGTTATTTTTAGAAAGATTAGTGCCGCTAAGATTAGAGTGCTTCAATATAAAATTGGAAAGGTTCGCACTTCTCAAAAAATCTAAAACTTGATTCTTGCGCTCTGTATCGTTTCTCAGTCTCCGCAATACCATCACTGTATTTACACGCGCTACTTCCCTTATAGGATTATCATTTAACTCATTATTCAGCAAAAGTTCCGTTCGATACTTCTTGTCAACCAAAAGATTGGTCATTCGGTCAAAGTAAGCTCTGACTGCCTCTTCTCGTAAGTTTTCTGATACTTCATTACTTTGATTGCTTTGAAATAAAAGGAGAGCTAATGGAATTGCCAATGTACCAGCCAGCAATAGCCAATCCCAAATCTTCTTTTCTGATTGAAAATTATCAATTTCTTTTCTTATTTTTATAATTTTCCCATTTTGGGGATTTATTGCTTCTTCTATAGAGACGGATTTGCCAGATGTTTTTCCAAAGCCACTCCATTCAAAACCATATAAAATTTGACCAAAAATAACCACTCCTAAAAATATTAATATCCAGGAGGCAATTCGCCAATTTTTAATGATCTTTTTCATCTATTCTCCTGCCCCATAAAGCTCTTTAAAGCACTAAGATACTTGCCATTAAGATTCATAAAATCTTCCCACTTAAAACCACCAAAATCATCTCCCCAACCATGAGCCAAGAATATTTGACGGTCATCAATTTTAAACCATTCTGCGGCTTCGTGCAGTTCCAAACTTGCCACTAGGTTCGTAAAAGCATATAGGGCATCTGAGGGTGTTAGGATTGCTGACAGCTTTACTGTGCTATTAATTGTTAATCCCACCTCCTCCCCTTGCTGTTGAGAATGAGGTAACGATGGACATCTGAGGGAAATTAAAGCTTTTTCATCATCTATTCGACGGATTGAAAAGGTGTACCCTGGCTTATATGATAGCCTTTTTGCTATCTCACCCAATAGTATAAAATTTTCTTCCATGTTTTTCTCTATGTTGTTTTATGAATAATTCTATGAACATTGCTATATATGCGGACAATTAAAAAGACTTCGCATTGTGAAAAATACATCAATACTATTTGTTCCCTCAGTACACCCATCGTGAGTAATATGTTCTGTGGGAGCTATATAAGCTTCTCCTGGGTTAACTTTCAATTTAACAACAGGATAGTTCGGGAAAAGCTGCATAAATGCCCTGCCAATCCTTGAACTACCCCAAGTTTCACTAACTAAATTACCATCTGTTTCAGACACCAATCTATAAAGCTGCTGAATTGATAGATTGATGAATAAAAAATAGCGTGGTTGAGAGCCAAGATTGATTAAGATACGATGGAGCGATGAACCATGCTGATTATCAATATGAAGACCAACTCTGCAATCTCTATTGCCAGCAGTTACAGTCATCTGGTTAGGGGCATTAAACCCAATTCTATACTTACTTAGGTCTGCGTGTTGGAGACGGAAGGTTTCAATATACTCCTGAATTAAGCTAATACCTTTTCCTATGCTCTCTTTTTCTAAAAGATACTTCAACGCCGTATGGTGTTTTACATTACCTAGCTCGTTAAGGTGACATAAAATATTTTGAGGAATACTGAGAAGAGTTACATACAAATTTGAGTAATTATCAACTTTATTGCTGAAAAGGATTTTTTGTTCCATTGAAGTAAGCGATCGCCAAGGTAATCGAGGGACAATTGCATCATTACAGTAAGGAGTGGTAGCTTGATCTGTTGAAATACTAGCCGACTCGGTTCCCGAACTTAATAAAACTCGCTCTTCAAAACTTATCTCATTATAACCATCAACAATTGTTATTTCTTCCATCAGTTGATACACACATTTATCTCCCTTTATTAATTTAAAGTTCCTAGAAACTTAAGACAAATAACCCCGACCTGCCTTAACTACAGAATGTAAATTATCAACACAAGCACTAACTAAAAGCTTACCTGCATCAGTTAACGTTTCAGACTTTATTAAACCTTGATAAGCTATATCGGCAAAACTAAGTGTTTCAACCCAGTAACTCTCAGCTTCCGAGTACAAATTTTCAGATGAAAACCAAGGAGAAGATACAAGTTTAGCCCATACAGCCGCCCCAGCCGAAAAGGTCAGTAAAGCATGAATCACCTGTCTGAGAGGACGATCTCTGTTTTTCCAAGGAGAAAAAATCTGTGGTGAATTTCCGTCTGTTGTGTAAAGACGGACATTTTTTTCAATCAGATTAACTTTGGTATGAAAAAACTCATGCACCATTTGTACGCACAAGTGGCATTTTTCTTCTATTCGATCAACTTCAGGATCGAAGTCTTGCCAAGCCCAACCAGGCAAGTGCGATACAGAACCAGCCTTCCGTGTAGTTGGAGAGTAAGGAGGCAAGACAGTGTAAACCTTCATCAAGCGACTCATGCTGACACCAAGTCCCATATCTAAGAATGAAAGCAGATCCAAGCAGAGGCGGATTTCATCATGCCTGGTGCTTACAGCCGAGACATCATACAGATAATCTTTTTCAATAAAATTAAACTCATTTCCCGCTGCTGCGGGTTGAGTTATTGCTGTGGAAATACGAATTCCTGACCGTGTAAAACTGTCTGGCAACCAAGTTATGCAATCCGATTTATCATCAATTAGCATCTCAATTGCTTGTTTTGTAATTTCTCCAAGATCGCTATCTTGTGTAACAGCCCCCGCTCTAGCTAGTGTAGGAAAACAAAGAAGAGAGCCAGCAGTGACTTTCACGTTTTTGAGAGGATCTAAACCTAAAATCAAGCCCCCACTCAGCGGTGAAAACAGAGTATAAAAATTAATTAGGAAGTTCTTAATCCTACCAGTATCGTCGCTGACATAAGCTTGGAAAAGCGATCGAGATTTTGCTTCAAGTTCCCTATATTGCAAAAACAAACCGCTCAATATATCCACATCATCATTTTGCTTGAGAAGCGCTGAGGCTAACTCATAACCTTGATTGCTAAGAATATACAGCATGGCTATGTGTCGGGTAGCTGACTCCTCAACATATTTAATTAACGCATTTTGGTAGAACAGTTGAGTGTCATCTAGCTTACAGGTCAACTCCAAGTCAATAGTTCCAATCTCAGTCTCTTGGTCTGCACACACGATCATAACGCAACGTCCTTATGAGATACCTGATAGTTCAGTGGATAAATAATCTCTAATGTGATCAATGATAATTATTAAGTCTTCACAATAAATTGATTCCCTATTAAAGCCATGCTCTGAACTGTAACGATGAGGCAGATATCCACCACCACAGACATCAAATAACCGACAATTAAGACACTTTTGAGGTGCAGAAAATTGCTTGTTAGATAGTGCCGTGACTAAAGGCAAAGACTCTAAAGCTTCAATCGGATGAGAATCCAGCGACATACCTGTTTTGGTAGCACCATGATATGCAGTTTTCAGAACATCTAGTCCGTGATAAGTGCCATCAGTTTCAACTATGATGACTCCATCACTCAATGCACCAAAGGAGTCAAAGCCTTTGTTTCCACCCATTAAAAGCTTCATTAGAGTTCTGAATATACGAACTTCCATGCTGGTTTCTGAGGCTATCCAATAATCGAAAAGAGCAGATAACCATCGACCAAAAGTTCCTGGGGGATACTTATCGTATGGAAAAGTATCATAGTTGAAGTCTGGTAGAAGAAAATCTATAGCTGTCGTGTTTAGTTTCTCAAAGAATGTGAATAATTCATAAGGATCTATTTCTGGATTAGCAACGGTGAGAAAACCTCCAAATACAGATCCCCCAAACTTGGGATTACGCAGCTTTTCTACACCAGCTATAATCTGTGAAAAGCTTCCGCGCCCTTTTGCGTCAACACGCATAAGATCGTTCCATTCTTGCGGCCCATCAATACTAACACCCGCACGAACATTGAAGTCTTGAAGTACCTGCACAATGTCATCGTCTACCAGCGTTGCATTCGTTTGAAGTCCGAACTTCACATCCGCTTCAATATCCTGAAAACTACTCGACAAAATAGTGAAGAATTCTCTAAGTTTAGCTGCTCCGAGTAGAAGAGGCTCACCCCCATGAAAAACGACAATAATTTGTTTTAACTCACGAATACGAATATAGCTGCTAAGACGATCTGCTAAAAGCTGGATCGTCTTAGGACTCATCACAACTGGCTGCTCTCTCCAAGTTTGATCTGGGTGTTCGTACATATAGCAATAGGAACACTTGAGATTGCAACGACTTACTACTTTAACTACAAAAGTTGTTATGGGTCGTACTTCGTAGAAATCAGTTCTCTGGGGTAGAAGCAAATCAAGTGACATAAACCTTCCTTTAAAGCTACAGTGAAAACCCAAATTATCGTTGGCTAAAAGCAAGCCAAGAACCCTCTCAGTAAAAAGCTGACTCAATTGGTAGTGTGACTACTGAAGTCAGACCAGGCAATTGGCTCCTTACCCATCCGTTCCGCTTGAATCGCTTGAATCGCAACTACAACTTTGGGGTTAATTTTTTGTAGCTGTTCCTCTTTCAAATCATTAACTGCAAGTTGAGTGATAGGTTTATAACTCTGATAAACGGTCATTTAGCTTCGTCACTCCTTAAATAGATGTAGAACTCAGATTTCTGGGGTGGGACCAAATCAAGTGACATAAATTTTCCTTCAAAGCTACACTGAAAACCAAAATCATTGTTGTGGAAAAGCGTTTCGAGCCAAGCGCCCTATCAGTAGAAAGCTGACTCAATTAGTCGTGTGACTACTGAAATCCAGCCATTCAATTGGCGCTTTACCCATCCGTTCCGCTTGAATCGCTTGAATCGCAGCTACAACTTTTGGATTGATTTTCTGTAGCTGTTCCCCTTTCAAATCATTAGCTGCAATTTCAGCCAGAGGTTTAGAACCAAGATAAACTGTCATTTATTTGCCTCACACATTTGATTGATTTAGCATTTTTCTATTGTCTGTGGAAATCAAATGATTTGTCTAGTCTCAAAATGTCCTATTTCGCCGAGAACTTTCTCCTGTTTTCACTCTCTTTAAAGCTAATTTTTTACTCAAATATCTCAAAATATACTAAAATGTCTAACACTGTGCTATAATACAGAAAATGCTCCCACCTGCCTGACCCGATGAATCTTAAAGAAATGTTACATCTTGCTGATAAGATAGTCTTCGAGAAAACGGGTCAGCACCTTGACGATTTACAAGAAGCGGTACTAAAAGCAACTCTACAACATGATACATACAAGCACGTAGCCAAAGACTTTGACTGTTCTGAAAGTCGTGTTAGGAATGCGGCTTCGCAATTATGGCAGATACTTTCAGAAGAGTTGGGAGAAGATGTCAATAAAAAGAATTTTCGCTCGGCGATGGAGAGGTTACAAATCTCCCTATTTTCAAATGTTATACAAGATAATGTTATACAAGATAATGTAGGAGTTGGTAGTATTAATATCTGTGGAGAAGGAAGATACCCCCCAAATACACCAAACTCACCCCCACAAAATCAAGAAACACCTAACACAAAACAACCTGAAACTCCATATCAAGATTTAAGCGAGATGCCAGAATTAGGCACATTCTACGATCGCACTCCCGAACTCCAAACCCTCACCAATTGGATTCTACAACAACACAGCCACCTCATAGCCTTGACTGGTATTAGCGGTATCGGTAAAACGTCCCTAGCAGTACAACTCGTACAACAAATAAAAAATCAATTTGATTACATAATTTGGCGCACAATAGATTCATCCCACACCCTCGACGAATTTCAACAGGAACTAATTCAGCTTTTCTCCCAGTCAGAAAAACTAGACTCCCCTACAACTAAACCGAAACCTTTATCCCTAATTAAGTATTTACAAAAGCATCGCTGTTTAATTATATTAGATGATGTTCACAATCTTTTCAGTAGCGGCGAATTGGCAGGAAAGTATAAACCAGAATACGAAGAATATCGCCATTTTTTTAAACAGATAGAAAAATTATCCCATCAAAGTTGCTTTCTTTTAATCGGTTGGGAACAACCCAGAGAAATCTCTCAAATCGAAAGCCAAAATAATCCTATTCGTACTTTACAAATTAGAGGTTTAGATATCGCAGCCGCAGGGGAAATACTCAGAGATTACGGGTTAGCAGAAATCGACTACTCAATACTCATTCACCGTTACCAAGGCAACCCTTTATGGTTAAAAAGTGTCGCAACTCTGATTCAAGAATTAGGATTCAATGTTACTGATTTATTACAAAATGATATCATCTTATTACCCGAAGATGTTAAAGATATTTTACGGCAACAGTGCGATCGCCTGTCCGATACAGAAAAACAAATATTGTCTATAATAGCTAGGGAAACTCAACCCCTAAAAATGGCAAAATTAATAGACAAACAACCCAATTTAAACTTAGAATTAGTTAATGTCTTACAATCTTTACAACGGCGTTGTTTACTAGAAAAAATTGAGGATAGTTTCTGGTTATCACCTCTAATTAAGCAGTATTTGCTCATATAAAAAAGATAAAGATTAGAAAAATACCCAAGTTTAAATATCCCCTAGGATTAATAAGACAAGATTCATCCAGGGGCGAATTTTAAAATAACTTCTGTCCGCCCTTTTTCTGATTTCCAATTTTCCCGAAACTCAATCCGAGCGAACGTATCCTTTCATACAACGATGACCCGGATTTGATGAGAAATTTTTCATGACAAAGGGCAAAACTTCCACTAAGATAAGGGAAAAACACCCGTTAGGTAAAAAAACTCACCTTTATCCCTGGTATCATAACTAAACAGTTTGAACCCAGGAACACTATCAATCCGGGTCGCGTCAACCACTAACGGAATCTTTCATCAACCAAGTTCCACCCATGAGCCAATCTATCCCCATCTCCTGGTCTAAGGCGGGCGTCTCTATCCCCCTAGAGCAACTTCCCCTTGAACAACTCCCCAATACCGATTTAGTCCTACGGTGTCAAGAGGGAGTCTGTCCAGATAAAGCAGCCTTTACAGAATTGCTTCGTCGGTATCAGTCCCATGTTGATAAGATTCTCTATCACCTCGCCCCGGACTGGCAAGATCGGGCCGACCTTGCCCAAGAAATCTGGATTCGAGTCTATCGCAATATTAAACGTTTACAGGAACCTGTCAAATTTCGGGGCTGGTTAAGTCGAATTGCCACAAATTTATTTTATGATGAACTCCGCAAGCGCAAACGGGTAAAACCCCCCTTATCTTTAGATGCGCCTCGCAATCTTGAAGATGGGGAAATGGATTGGGAAATCGCCGCCGATGGCCCTGGCCCCGATGAAGATATGGCAACCCGTGAATTTTATAGTCATCTTCATGAAGCGATCGCCGATTTACCCGAAGCCTTCCGCACCACAATTGTTTTGCGGGAAATTGAAGGATTAGCTTATGAGGAAATCGCTGAAATTACCGGGGTTTCCCTAGGAACAGTGAAATCGAGAATCGCCAGAGCGCGTCAACGCTTACAAACCGATCTGCAAGTGTATCTCAATCCCTAAATAATGGGTAGGCGAGCGGGTGAAATTCCCGTTAATAGGGATATAATAGTTCTATAGGTTAAACCCCAATTTCTCATGTCTGATTTGATATTTGGTCAACGGGGGTGTTCCGATGAAGCACAATTCTGATCCAGAACTACAAACTTACTCAACCATCGGGGGACATCTATCTGAGGAATACTCGGATCTTGACCCTAAAATCCAATTGATTAGTGCTTACCTGGACGATGAAGCAACGGTGGAAGAACGCCGTCAAGTTCAGTTATGGCTGGATACCGATCCTAAGATTAAAGCAACTTATCTACAACTGGTGCAACTGCGTTCGCGCCTACAAAACTCTCCTGTTCCTGCTTCTGGGACTTCAGTGCAACAACTGACCACCCGCGTTTTCCAAAGGTTAAATCAGAGAACCCGTAGAATGGCAACTTGGGGGGGAACAGCGATCGCGGCTTTATTAGTCATGACCTTTTCTAGTACAATTCCAGGCAATTCCGAGCGTTTTCCCATCTTTGCCCAGTCTGAAACTCTGAACAATTCGGAACCTTTACAAATTGCCTTAAATGAGCCGCTGATCCCGATTATTACTCCGAATGCGGTTAGTATTAGCGTGGATCAACCAATTATTCCGATTCCGAAAGCTCCAGTTTCAAGATCAATAAATTAAAACAAGATAACCCCAGGGAAACTGAAATACAATATCCCTGGGGTTTATTTTAAGCTCAATATTGATTTTTCCAACAGCCATCGGGAATCAAAACCCCGGAATAAAACTCAACGGTTTTAATATCCATTAAATAAGCCCAAACTAGCCCTAAAGGTTGACGGTTGAGATCAAATACAGAAATTTGCTGTCGCTGATATTCATTTTCTTCAGCCGGGCGATGGGGTTGATAATCTTCCAATTGATCTAAATCTAAAAAAATATTAGGGTCTGCAAAGGATAAAATCACCCCCTGTACGATCCCATCCCCAGCTACCATCCCCGGATAACCCAACGACAGAGCATAGAGTTTTCCCAGGGCTAAAGCCCGACGCTCGGCGATGACTTGCCCCTGACAATAGCGTTGATAGTTACATTCCCCTGGTTTAAGCGTACCATAGACAAATACATCAATCTGATTACTCATGGCTCGATAGCAATTTCTGGGCTAAAAAAACATGATTGTACAGGAGTTGCTGAAACTTTTTGTTAACATAATCACTAGGAGATTATCTCAGCCCTTGAGATAGTGGCGATAATTGGTTCCCTACCTCTGAATTTATTCATGCTGATAGCCGTTAATTTTATGAATTTTTCATTTCATTTTTTACCGTTAAGTGCGTTTTTCCCTGAATTTCCGGTTTTTGACGGGATTTTTTCCACTCAGGGAGTCATGGTGATGCTACTGGCTGCTTATGCGGTGGCGATGTGGATGTTTCTGACCAGCGCACCGAAAGTACATACAATTATGGTTTCTGATTTGAATGTAGCCCGGGATTTTTATGAAGGTTTATTAGGACTAGCTGTGGCAGATGTGCCGTTACATTATTACTATAATTATGAACAAACTTTAGGAGCCACCGGAATTGATCCTCTGTATCTTTCTGCCCCCGGAGGGAATGCTGTAACGTCTAAAATGCAGGGTACGGAAGGGTTATGGTATCAACTGATGAAAAACACTCAATTACATATTATTGGGGGAGCTAGTTATGGATCTAAAAATCAAGAACGTCATGTTTGTTTTGATAAAGATTGTTTAGAACAAATTTTAATGCGGGTACAATTGCGCGGTGTAAAACATAAAATTCGCAGTGAAAGACCGTTAAATTTTTTAGTGAAAGATTTAGATGACCGTGTTATTGAAATGACAGAAGTTAAGAATTAAATTAATTCTGTCCGCAGTAGCCTGGGGTGTCTAAGGCTTACCTTCCCAGTCATCGGTCATGGAGAGTCATCAGTTAATGATCAACCCCAAAACGGAAAGTGTAGAAAAAGTACAGAAAATCTCTCTCCACTTTGTCTACACTTTTGCCTATTCTCGAACCCTGGAAACTTAACGGGTGTGGAGGGATTCGAACCCCCGACAGACGACTTAGAAGGTCGCTACTCTATCCACCTGAGTTACACACCCAATATAAAATTATTTTACCTTATGCGGTGCTCAATTTTTCACATAATCTCAAAAGACTTTTTTTAGTCATCGCCAAACACAGGGGATGGGGGCAGTTGATTGTCCTCAAAAAAGCCACAGGAAGGTTTTTATGTCGATTTCCCTCTGGTCGATGCCTATGTTATGATCAGTGGTGTTTTAAACAGAACTGCAAACCCGATTAATATTAGTGCAGACTGTGATCGTACAACCCATGACATTAGGATTGGATCAGGGTGAAGTGGTCACCAGGTGTCTTGACTACACCTTTAAGAATCCGGGTTTGGAATCTTAAAAATCTCAGTGAATAAGCACGGAGCCGATTTACCGAGAGTGTCAAAGCCGGATGCCATGACAGGAGTAGGTGCAGAAGTGTCATGTTTATATTAAAAAGAGCGGATGTTGAAATCACAATGGTTCAACATCCTAACCGAGACCAGCAAATTCCTGTTTTGAATTATCAGGGGCAGACATTTCGCCTAATGAAAATGTTTGAAGCCAAATATGCAGATGATGCCAGGGCTTTGTGGCGAGATCTGACTGATAATAAGGGGAAAGCTTGCGTTTTATTAGAAGAACCTGATCGATATAGTGTCTGGGGGAAAGTCCGTTTAGACCAACTTTTAAAAGAAGGTCATGGCGCAACCGACAACAAATTACCTATTTTGACTCAAGCCTGCTTGCTGCTATTACAAGCGGTTTACTTTGATATTGAAGACTTGTTGGGATCTAAACAAGCGGTTTCCTTTCAAAAAGATTTGACCAAAATTTTTAAACAGTTGCAGTTTCCCCAGACTGATGATTCCAAAGCTATAGAAATGCTCCTGACCGTCAGTCCCCTGGAGAGCCTCAAAATTCCCTCCTGGCAAGAAAATCACCTCAGCACCCTGCTGCAAGAACTCTATGACCTGGGAAAAAGCTATTTTGGCAATACCAGTTTTGCCGAGGGAATAGAAGAAGTGCTTGAGGATATGGCGGTTGATGATCGCGAGCAGTTTGTCAGTTGGTTGAACCAGTCGTCTTTGAGCCAGAAATGGGTGATGAATTAACCCAAATATAGACTAGCTGTTCTGACCTAAATATGGGACGATCTTACTAAAGACGATTGTTTAAACGTGCTCAGTTAAAAACGACCGCGCAGCCAACCTTCGTTTTGATTTTTTAAATTGCTAGGTATTTTAATCCTATGGGTAGCACTTCACAACCAAAGTCCTCTTTATCTTCCACCTTGTTTTCATCACAGGGTCTGGTGATTGCTGGAATTGTGTGGGCTGTTCTTGCCTTATTATTTTTCCTGCTGTTTAGTGTAACCGCACAGGGAGAGGAGTTACCTCTGTGGTACTCCATCGGAACGTACTTTTTTGAATTGGGGGCATTTTTAGCCGCTGCCGTTGTCTGTTATAGAAACTGGCAAAGTCCCCAGATGGTAAGCGGTCGTAATGTTTGGCTCTGTATTGGCTTAGGGGTATTTTTCTACTTCCTGGGGGGTGTTCTATTTGGGGTGTGGGAACTGGCTTGGCATTTAGATCCGGCGGTTTCTATAGCCGATGGTTTTTACGTTCTCAGCTATCTGTTTCTGGCGGCGGGAATGATTCTAGCCGTCCTCTCTAAACGCTTAGATTTGGATCCGGGTCAGTGGTTAACGTTACTTGGGGTAGCGATTGTGGGAACCACCTTTGGAATGTGGGTTGCCAGCCCTAACTTGTTTGGATTACTGGGTTCACCTGATGATCCTGTGGTTATGGAACAATCGGTTCCTACCCCTGCTGTTACTGCCCCTGGAATCTCCGCGCCCAAAATTGAACCCTCTGCGCCCCAAACTTCCCCTGAAACTAAATCGCAGACTGAGACTGCTTCTGCTCCCTTGTGGGTGGAGGCGATTGATAGCAAACTTGAACCTCTGGCTTTTGGGTTCAATTTGTTTTATATCATCGGAGATGTTTTCCTGTTGATTTTAGCAACGGCTTTGATTTTAGCCTTTTGGGGCGGACGGTTTTCCCAGTCCTGGCGGATGATTGCCTTTGCTATTTTCTCTCTGTATATTGCCGATATGTATTTTAAATGGGCTGATTCTCGAGGGTCAGGGGACTATGAAAGCGGCGGTTTGTTAGAGGTATTCTTTGTATTTACGGGGGTTTTATTTGCCGTGGGAGCGATTTTGGAGTATGACATCTCAACCCGTTCTCGCCAAAGCCGACGGAGCCGACGCTCGGCTAAGGGATAATGGGGAAAACCATGGAGGTTTCGACCTGAACCCTCTGTGACCCCTCAAACCCCGGTTCAATCTTTATCCTATTTTGAACACGCTGGGTGGGAAATCCCTTGGCTTTAGTAAATCTTAATCCTTCGATATCAAGTGACTCCCAACTCAATGACATCCACGAAACTTTCTGAATCGGAAAAATGGGAAATTATTAGGCTCTATCAAGACGTGCCGGAGGAAACGACTATTACCTTGGCAGAACGCTATGGAGTCAGTAGCTCAACGGTGAGACGAGTCCTGCAAAATGCTGTTCCTAAAGAGGTCTATGATATTCTGACCACCCAAAAACAGCGTCTCCATCGTGTGGGAAAACGTTCCTCGGAGGATAGGGTGGGTGGAGATGATGCTCAACAGAAAGTTCACCGGGACACTCCTGAACCTGTAAACAAGGAATCTACCCTAATCTTGCCCCGGAAGCGGAAACGCTCATCGACGCCGGAGGTTGTGAAGTCGGATGTTTCTGATTCCTTGGAGTCCGATTCTGTACAAATTTCTCCGTCTAATTATCAGTTGTCTATTCCGGGTCTGGAGGGGCTGTTTTCACCGGCTCGGCTTGAAGTTAAGGGTCATGGGTTTGAGGACTATGACGAAGATGAGCAAGATGAGCAAGATGAGCAAGATGGGGAAAATGGGGAAGATGGGGAAAATGGGGAAGATGGGGAAGATGGGGAAGATGGGGAAGATGGGGAAGACACGAATCCGGATCAGGAAGACTATGTAGAGGAGTTTGCTGACGAGGAAGACGATGAGGATGATACACAGCATCGGGGTCTATTTTCCCAGGGACTAGCTAGTGGAGCGACCGTATCGGTTAAAATTTTGCCCTTAACCGAAACAGCACTCCCGAAAACCTGCTATTTAGTGATTGACCGATTCTCGGAATTGATTGCTAAACCCTTGAGGGCATTTAGTGAGTTAGGAACAATTCCAGAGGAAGAATTCCTAGAACAAACCCTTCCTGTTTTTGATAATCACCGGATCGCTAGTCGTTTCTCTGGACGCAACCAACGGGTGTTTAAAGTCCCCGATGGCCGACTCCTCAGAAAAGTGGCTCCCTATTTACAGGCTAAGGGAATTACCCGGCTCTTAATTGATGGCCAGGTTTATCGGTTTTAATTGGGGTTGATTCACCCTCGATGTGTCTATTTGGTTGCTGTTAATAGACCAAAACGAATTAGTCCGGTGGCATAGCCTCGACTCATCAGGGGTAAGGCTAGGGCGGCTTGAATGGTTGTTGGGCCACTCAATAGCAAGCCGACGATGGCATTCAGGTTAAAGGCGGAATCGATCACCGTATTCCAAAAGGGGGCGACGGCCTTTGACCAGTCAGCCGTTTGGATATTGTTAAACCCTTGCTCCGTGGCGATCGCTTCATATTCGGGTAAAGCAATCACATAGGGTAAGGCATAAACCCGATAAATTTCTGCTAAATGCCGACGTTCCTCTTCGGTGAGTTGTCCGGCTTTTCCTCCCAGGGGACGATGACACCAGGTGGCCATTAATAAGGTTCCGCCGGGTTTCAAGACTCGATAGGCTTCACGCAAAAACTGAATTTTATTCGGGAAGTGTTCGGCACTTTCTAAAGACCACACCAAATCAAAGCTATTGCTCTCAAAAGGCATTTCTAAGGCATCGGCTACCAAAAACCGCGTTTTTTCCTGTAATCGAGCTTCTAGGGCGCGTTCTGCGGCTCTTTTGGCTTGGACGGGACTCAGGGTAATTCCGGTGACATCGGCCTGGAATTTGTCAGCTAAATATAACGAACTTCCCCCAATTCCACAGCCGACGTCAAGAATTCGAGATCCTTGTAAATCCTCTTGGTTTGTTGGTGTCAGTCCCCAATTTAGGAATTCTTCAATTAAGTCGATTTGAGCTTGGCGACGTTCTTTTTTCAGGGTGCCATCGCAGCCATAATATCCATGATGCAGATGTTCTCCCCAAATTTTCTCCCACAAACCGGAGGAAGAATCATAGAATTGTTGAATTTGTTGATAGAGTGTTGAGTTCATCTGAATCAATGAAAGAATTTTTGAGTGATGCCATACAAGCACCCCTACAGTATCATTCTACTTATCGCAAATTTCCCGTTTTCAACTTAAAGATTAACCTATAACCCATAACCCATTACCCATAACCCATAACCCTCCCATGACCGGATCTCGAACAATTGGTTTAGGTTTCCTGGCGGTAATTACCGTTGGGACAATTTCATTAATGTTACCCTTCTCCTTGAGTGCGGGCACTTGGGGTAATCCTCTAACGGCCTTATTTACATCAACATCTGCGGTTTGCGTCACCGGGTTATCTGTGGTGGATGTGGGCAAATTCTACTCATTTTGGGGCCAGTTGATTATCCTGGTGCTGGTTCAGGTCGGGGGGTTAGGATACATGACCGTCACCACCTTTTTATTGTTGGTATTAGGTCGAAAGTTTCGCCTCAAGGATAAATTAGCTCTGCAACAATCTTTAGATGCTTCGGGAATAGCGGGGGCTGTGCCTTTATTAAAATCTATTGTGGCAACCACCGCCCTATTTGAAATAACCGGAGTTTTTCTATTGTTATTCGTGTTTGTTCCTGATTTGGGATGGAATCAGGGACTATGGTTTGCCCTCTTTCATAGTGTAAATGCTTTTAACAATGCCGGATTTGGATTATTCTCTGATAGTTTTATCAGCTATGCTCACTCCCCTTTATTGAATTTTGTGATTACGTTTTTGATTATTTGGGGAGGGATGGGCTATCAAGTTATTCAAGAACTTCATTTATGGATTTGTAATCGATTCTCTAGTAGTCCCCTTCGTCGTGATTTTTCGATTCATTTCCGAGTTGTCACTTCTACAACAATCTTTCTATTAGTCTTAGGAACGGTTTTATTATTCTTTACTGAATATCAAAATCCAGGAACTTTAAAACCCCTTAATTTTATTGATCAAGTCATAGCTGCTTGGTTTCAATCGGTAACGACCCGAACCGCCGGATTTAATACGATTAATAATGGAGCATTAACAGTTGGCGGGTTATTTGTATCGATCATTTTGATGTTTCTGGGGGCGAGTCCAGGGGGAACTGGAGGAGGAATTAAAACCACAACGATTCGGATTTTATTTAATGCTACCCGGTCAGCTTTACAAGGACGAGAAGAAGTGATTTGTTATAAACGCCAAATTCCACTGCCTTTAATTTTAAAAGCCATTGGAGTTTTATTGGGTTCGTTTATGGTAATTTGTATGTCAGCAATTCTGATTTCTTTGAGTCAACCGGAAATTGCTTTTGCCCCGATTTTATTTGAGGTGGTTTCTGCCTTTGCCACGGTGGGGTTATCGACGGGGATTACCGGCGATTTAACCCCCTTGAGTCAATTGATTATTATTACTACAATGTATATGGGACGGGTTGGGGTACTGTTATTAATGTCCGCTATTTTAGGTGATCCTAAACCCACGTCGATTGACTATCCTGAAGAAAACCTTTTAGTAGGATAAACCACTCAAATTTTACTCTGCTTGCAACAACCCTAGATAATATGAACTTCTCATCTTGGAATTTTTTACGCAATCTCAGAACTGAAAAAAGACAATTTGCTGTGATTGGATTAGGTCGGTTTGGGAGTGCTGTTTGTTCAACTCTTCATAGTAGTGGTTATGAAGTTCTAGCCGTTGATAAAGAAGAAAAACGAGTGACTTCGGCATTAAGTGCTCAAATAGCCTCCCATGCGTTGTTGTTAGATTCTACGGAAACCTCGGCACTTCGAGAAGCGGGAATCTTAGAATTTGATACGGTGATTGTGGCGGTAGGTAGCTTTTTAGCCGAAAGTATTACCACCACTTTAAACTTAAAAGAAGGGGGTGTTCCGAATGTAATTGCTAAGGCATCTTCGGAAACCCATGTTAAATTATTGAATAAAGTCGGTGCGGATTTAGTGGTATTCCCAGAACAGGAAATGGGTCAACAATTAGCCCGACAATTGACCCGTCCCCGTTTACTCGATCAGTTTGAACTTGATGTAGAACATAGTATTGTAGAAATGATTGTTCCCGATGAATTTGATGGGAAAACTATTGCTGAATTAGAACTCCGCCGCCGTTATGGAATAAACCTTTTAGCGATTAAAAATGAAGGGGATAAAATGGAAATTAATCCCCTTTCTAATCGCAAACTTTACAAAGGAACCATGATTGTTGTTGTGGGTTCTAATCAGGATATTAACCGTTTAGTGGGTTAAAACAGATTCCACGGATTAGAGGTTTATGAATCTGTAATCTGTGATTAATTCTCCGGTGGATTCCGTTGAGGGATGATTTTACCTAAACTTAAATCGTCTAAAATCCGTGAAATCAGTGGAATCCGTCTTAATCTGTGATTAATTCTCCGGTGGATTCCGTTGAGGGATGATTTTACCTAAACTTAAATCGTCTAAATCAATCCCTCTTAAACCTTTTTGTTCTAATTGGTTAAATAATCGAGTTAATTGATACCAAACTAATCCGGCCATTAATGCTGTTAAGGGAATAGAAAACCCATAGGCGAATGTTTCTGAAAAGGCAAAAACTTCTAAACAGGAAGCTAGAAAAATACAAATTCCTAACCCCACTCCCAGAAAGGGAAACAGTATGGGAAAGCCCCGCAAGTTAGTGAGATTACGACTAGAACGATTTTTTGACCATTCTTTTAAAAGCTGCTTGAGATTGACAACAAAAGCAGTACAACAGGTTATTCCAATGAATAAACCTCCAATCAACAAAACTAAAGGCGGATTTGCAGAATTAAACATAAATCGGTAATCAGTTATCAGTTAACAGTCATCAGTTATCAGTGTAAGAGTTATCAGTCATCCGTAGAGACGTGCGCGATGCCGAAGGCTATTGGCGCGTCTGTATCAGTCATCAGTTGACGGTAAAGAGTTCATAGTTAATATTTGTGGGCTAAAAGTTAACAGTTAACTGTTAACTGTTAACTGTTAACTGTTAACTGTTAACTGATGACTGATAACTGACTAATCGCGCTCCAAGCTGCATCGAATAAACGACTGGGTTTTAAATCCGGTTGAATTAAAGTCCATAACCGTTGAACTTCTGTAGTATGAAGACGATCATCTTCGGTTAAAGCCAAAATAATTTGACGGCGGAGGAAATCTCCTTCATCAGACATTAAATATTTTAATCCTAATTGCGCCGTAGGTAACAGATCAAAATTCCGATCAGATCGCGCGATCGCAATCATATTTTCTAATCGTTGCCATTGTAATTTCCCATCTTTAAACAATACTTCAATTAAACGACGTCGCAGGGCTGGGGTTTCACCATTTAATAATCGACGGGCGACGTAGGGATAGGCCACATCCACAATTTTGAAATCGGGATTCAAACTCAAAGCAATGCCCTCTTGGGTGACCAAAGAACGAATAATTAAGGCAAATTGGGCAGGAACTCGGAAGGGATATTCATACATTAATTCCGAAAAACTATCGGTAATAGTTTTAAAATTAAAGTCCTTAACGCTAGTACCTATTACATCCCCCAATACCATTTCCAAGGCAGGAATAATCGGTTGAATATTAGTTTCCGGCGATAAAAACCCTAATTTCACGAAATTAAGTGCCAGTTGATCATAGTCTTTATTAATCAAATGCACCACGGAATCCACCAAGGTTTCTTTTGTATTTTGTTGTAACTGATCCATCATCCCAAAATCAATAAATGCCATGCGACCATCGGGCAGAGCAAATAAATTTCCTGGGTGCGGATCGGCGTGGAAAAAGCCAAATTCTAATAATTGTTTTAAACCACTGGTCACACCAATTTCAATTAAGGTATCCTGATCTAATCCCGCGGCTTTAATTCGTTCAGTATCGGTTAATTTAAACCCATTAATCCACTCTAAAGTTAAAACACAAGTAGTGGTGTAACGCCAATAAATCAAGGGAACTTTGATATTAGGGTCATCAGCAAAATAGGTGGCAAACCGTTCCGCATTCCGACCTTCATTAATATAGTCAATTTCCTCAAATAACTTAATCCCAAATTCATCCACAATTAGGGTTAAATCATGTCCTAAATTCAACGGAAGCCAAGGAGAAAGCCATCCCGCCGCCCAACGCATTAAATATAAATCTAAGGTTAAAACGGGTAATAAATTCGGCCGTTGTACCTTAACCGCCACTTCTTCCCCAGTTCGGAGTCGGGCGTGATAGACTTGACCCAAACTAGCAGCGGCTACGGGTTCGGGAGAAATTTCCGTATAAAGACTGTCTAAACCCTGGTCTAATTCCGCTTCAATAATTGCCATCGCCTGATCATGATTAAATGGCGGCAATTGATCCTGAAGTTTGGTTAATTCCTCTAAGAAATCTTTTCTAATTAAATCGGGACGGGTAGAAAGGGCTTGGCCTACTTTAATATAGGTAGGGCCTAAATCCGTAAGAACATAGCGCAGGTGGGTAGCCCGTTGGGGGGTATGTTTCACGTCCCCATGTTGCCATTTATCCCACAATAACCCCAAAATAAACCCGGTGAAATACCAAATCACCATAATTGTCCGTCCGATGGCTAACCAGGGGCGACGACGATGATAGCGGGCAATTTCCTCTGGGTCATAGCGTCGTCTGGATTTGACTTGCTGTGGGTTCACGTTTGTTGTATTCCTCCTAGTGGTTAGATTTTGAGAGTTGGGAGCAAAAAAAAGGCATTTCGACAGTTGACCTTTAGTTATTGATTCTTCGTTAACGTTTAGTCAGTGAGGACACTCAGACTGCGGTCGGTTGGTTCTGTCCTCTAGGGCGATCTTGTACCTATTTTTAGCCGATGATTATGAATTTTTTTATCGTTTTATTACCTAACAGTATACAAACAATCGCACCACAAAGACGCGCCCACCACAGGTTGCTAAAATTGCGGAATTTGAGTCAATCCTTCTTTGATGGCGGTAATCACCCGATCTTGCTGTTCTAGGGACAGTTCGGGAAACAGGGGTAAAGATAAGACCTCCTGACAAATGGCTTCAACAATGGGCAATTGATTAGCCTGATAGCCTAAATTTTGATAAACCGGTTGCTGATGCAGAGGAATAGGATAGTAAATCATAGAACCAATTCCCTGTTCTTGGAGGTAGTTTCGCAGGTAATCCCGGGGCTTGATTTCAGAATTCAGGGGGCCTTGAACCCTAATCGTGTATTGATTCCAAACACTTTCACCGAAAGTTATTTCTTGGGGTGTGATAATTTCTGATAGGGGATAGAGTAACTGGTGATACTGTTTGGCGAGGGTTTGCCGTTGTTGATTCCAGGTATCGAGATAACGCAGTTTGATCCGTAAAATCGCCGCTTGTAGGGCATCTAAACGACTATTAATCCCAATGGTTTCTGAACTATAGCGGGTGGATTGACCGTGTTCTTTCAGGATTCTGATAGCTTGGGCCAGAGCCCGATCTTGGGTCGTCACAGCCCCACCATCGCCACAGGCGCCTAAATTTTTAGTGGGGAAGAAGCTAAAACAGCCGATATCTCCGATACTTCCGACTTTTTGCCCCTGACAGGTGGCCCCGGTAGCCTGGGCACAGTCTTCAATTACGGCTAAATGATGGGATTTTGCCACGGCCATTAATCGGGTCATATCCACAGGTTGACCAAATAAATGGACGGGAATAATAGCTTTGGTTTTTTCGGTAACAGCGTTGGGAATTTGTTCAATATCGAGATTAAAAGTTGTGGCATCAATATCGACAAATACAGGCGTAGCTCCCACTGCACTGATCATTTCTGCGGTGGCGATAAAGGTAAAAGGGGTGGTAATTACTTCATCCCCTGGGCCAATCTTCAGGGCGCGTAGGGCCAAAAATAGGGCATCGGTTCCCGAGTTACAGGCAATGGTTTCCTGAACCCCAATATATTCTCCAAAGTCTTGTTCAAAGGCTTCGACCGTGGAACCTCCAATATAACGACCGGAAGCCAAGACCGCTTGCACACAAGCGCTGACTTCATCCTGAATGGTTTTGTACTGTAGGCTAAGATCGAGCGGAGGGACTGTATTCACGTTTGACACCACCAAGTAAAATTGAAATTGGGTTCGCTACTAGAGGAACGTTTTTTTGATTTCTTTAAGATTTTACAGACTTGGGGCTTTTCTGGGGACTAATTGCGATCGCAATTGCTGTTATTTCTGGTAAGGGTCAAAGGATCACGGTTATTTTCTATGGTTTTTGGCGGTTAAACTGGTAGAATTATTTGGGGTTGAATCTTAACTCTGGTGCAAAAACTTGCAGTTTATTACATTTATTAACTTATGTCTGAATTTCAGGACTTTTTAAGACGAAAAGTTGCCTACGTTGCCATCGGTGAATTCAAACCGGGTAAATTTAAAGAAGCTCAAACATTATTTGAACAAGCGGTAGCCACTTACAAAGAAGGCTTTCAAGGAGCTTATTTACTTCAAGAACCGGGAACCGATAAGGGAATTGCTCTGATTTTCTGGGAAGATATTGGTGATATGGATACTTCTAATAATCACACTGAAGCCTATGAAGCTATTATGAATGAAATGTCATCCCTATTTGTCAAAGCCCCAATTACATCTTTTTATGAAGTCAATAGTGCTATTCATTTAGAACAGTTAGCAGAATCATTACTGAAATAAAACCCTAATCCGTTTCAACGGATTACAATTTCTACACCTACAGAACTCCATTAAGCGGGTTTTGTAGGTTAAATTACATAGATAGGACTTATTTATGCAGGTAGCCCCAGAAACCGGGTTTTTTAGATAATATGTGGGTCACAACTAAGTATTTTCACAAAAAAAACCCGGTTTCTGTGCGTAAGTCCTGATAGAGAGATTACCACCCCATAGTTCCGGGTTCTCCCTTAAATGGCCCGACAATATTTTGAGTAATCCAACCTCCATAAAAATCCCCGGTTTGAGCTTGAACTAATTCTTCTCCCACATAACAAGCATCCATGAAACTGGCATAAAAACTATAATAATTTTGAATATCAATAAATTCAGGAACTGGACTCAAATAACTCCAGGCTGCATTAACAGCTTGTTTGTCAGCGACTGTAATATTATAATAACTACAAGCTCCTTTCCATTCACACCAACTTCGGCGAGAAGTTTGTTGTAAATACTCTAATTTAATATCTTCGGGTGGAATATAATATACCGGGGGATGACTGGTTTCTAAGACTCGTTTTGCTCCTTGGGTTTCCGCTAAAATAATCCCATTAAATATTACTTTAATCGGTTGGTTGACATCTTCCAAACGAGGGGGACGGGGATAATCCCAAACGGATTCTTGGCCAGGTTCGGGGGGAATAGGGATAGGTAGCATTCTGATAATTTTTTATAGGTTTTACTGAGTTGTATTTTTACATATTTTAGTTAGAATTTCAAACTGGCTTTTATAGAATAGCTAAATTAAATAGGACTGACGCACCGTCGCCCGAGAAACCGGGTTTTTTAGATAATATGTGAGTCACAACGAAGTATTTTCGTAAAAACCCGGTTTCTTTGGTTGGGTGCGTAAGTTCTGTTAAAGCGCGATCGCCGATTCTTGACTAATTCTAATAAAATTGTTAAAATCAAAATATTATTGAGGTTGAATTTAACAATGGTAACTAACTCTCCTCCCCTAATCAATCTTGGGAATAAATTAAATTATGATATTGGGATTAAGCAACTCAAAAATGGTAAATATCAAACGTTTGTCTTAAAATATCCGAGTTTAAAAGCATCTGGAAATAGTCGATAAGAAGCTATTAAAAAGTTATCTCAGCGTCTCCAAGATTTTTTAAAGGATACAGAAATTATTAATTTAGAAATTGAGATTCCTCAACCAGAGCATCCTTGGTTAAAATATGCAGGAATGTTTAAAGATGATCCTCTGTTTGATCAAGTTTTAGAAGCCATTCAAGATTATCGCAATGAAATTGATGCAGAGGAGGAATAATCAGGATGAGACTATTTATAACAACGAGCGTGTTTACAACTTCTTTGTGTCTTTGTGGTTAAATTAGGCTTAAAATTTCTCAAGATACAAGCAAAAACTGCTATAAACCTTAACTTTCTGCAATTCGATCTAACCTTTCTCGAATAGCCAAATTAAAGAGCGATCGCACCGACATCCATAACCCAAATAATGATAAAACCAAGACAAAAACCGCCCATCCTTGATAATTTCCAATTAATAAAATTGCCCCTGCAATTAAAGTAAATCCTGTCCAACAGATATAAATTAAAGTTTTAATCGCTAAATTAATCCGTCTTAAAGCGCGATCGCTTTCTACAGACCTGACCCGAATTTGTAACTCTCCTTCTTCCAAACGTTCTTCTAACCGACGTATTAAAACCTCGGTTTTGCTCGGTTGTTGTAATCTAAATTTAATAAAATCTCGCGCCTGTTTTGCTAATTCTCCGACTAAATTACCTCGCTCTTGAGAAATCGTTAAACTCTTAACAAAGGGTTGGGCACAAGCAACTAAATTATATTTTGGATCTAAATTTCTCGCCAAGCCATCCAAAGTAGTTAAAGACTTTAAAATAAACATCATTTGAGCAGGTAAACGGAAAGGTTGTTGCTCAAACATGATATAAATTTCTTCTTTAATTTGATTGAACATCTGAAAATCAACGGGTTTTTCTGTAAATTCTTCTAATAAAAACTTAACCATTTTTCTAACGGGTTTCATGTCAGATACGGGTTCAATTAATCCAATATCAACTAAAGTAGTTAAAACCACATCCGTATCTTTTTTTAACACCGCAAAAAAGGCTTTAATCATCTGATCCTTGGCTAAAGCTTTGACTTCTGCCATCATGCCAAAATCATAAAAAATCAAGTTTCCATCAACACTAACGGCAATATTTCCGGGGTGGGGGTCAGCTTGGAAAAAACCATCCTGAAGAATCTGTTTTAAATAACAACAAATCCCCAACTGATTGATCCGTTTAACATCAATTCCATAGGCAATTAATTTCTCTCGATCATCGGCTTTAATTCCGGGCAAATATTGCATCGTTAACACCTTATGGGTAGTATACTTCCAATAAACTTTAGGGACTAAAATACCAGGATAATTTTTAAAATTTTCTCTAAATCTTTCGGCGTTTTTACCTTCTTTTATATAATCAATTTCTTGATATAAAATCAAAAAAAACTCGTTGTATAATTCGTCCAAATTATAAAGTTTTGACCAACTAAAATGTCGTTGACAAAACTGAATAATCCGCCGTACCGCTTGTACATCTAAATCAAATAATTGTTTTAAACCCGGACGCTGGACTTTAATAATTACATCTTCTCCCGTGTGCAGTCTAGCTTTATGAACTTGTCCTAAACTGGCGGCGGCTAGGGGTTGTTCATCAAAATCTCGATATAATGTAAATAAGGAGTTTCCTAATTCTGCTTCAATAATAGCCACGGCTTCATCCGTACTAAAAGGAGGAACTTGATCCTGTAGTTTTTCTAATTCTTCAACATATTCTAGGGGTAAAATATCGGCTCTTGTTGATAGAGATTGTCCAATTTTAATAAAAGTCGGCCCCAAATCTAATAGGGTTTTAACTAACCAACTAGCGCGTTTTTGTTTCTGTTTATTGGTCTGATTTCCCAAGGTTTTATCACACCATAAAAAGAACATAAATGACCCGCAGGCCGTGAATACATCCCATTGTCTCGTTAATGGAGAATATCGAGTTTTTTGCCAACGTAGGGGTTTAGAATCAATGGATGTAAGCATGGGAAATTTGAGATAATATTGATCATCTAAGATAATTATAGGACACAATTAACGCATAATAGAGAAAGAACTCCCATTTGGCAATGTTATTTGCTCAACTTTTAAGATTATGAAAAGACGCTCATTTCCTAAAATTTTGGTGATTGCTCTGGTCGTTGTGGGACTCCTGGGAATTGGGGGGTTTTATGGATTATCGGGTCAAAACCCAGCCGCTTTAGTCACGGGGAGCACAAAAACAGCACCAGAGGCGGCGATGTTTATTCCTCGGACGGCTCCGGCGATGGTTTCATTATTAGTAAATCCTGATCGGTTAGAATCAGTAGGAAAGATTTTAACCTTTTCTCAAAAAAGTAATAATAATCGGATTCAACTTAACTCTATTAAAGAAACTCTTTTAGCTAATACAGGGTTAAATTATGGCCGAGATATTCAACCTTGGTTAGGGAATGAAATCACTTGGGCATTAATTACTCCCGATCTGGATCGATTAGCTAATAATGGTCAACAACCTGGATATTTTGTCGCCTTATCAACAAAAAATGCTCAACGAAGTCAAGAGGTTTTAGATAAATTTTGGCAAAAACAAGTGGATGCAGGTTTAGATATTGTTCAAGATCAATATCGAGGAGTTAAACTTATTTATCGCCGACCTTTTGCCGGAAGTATTGATGATGCACCGACTTTAGTTACGGCTAAAATTAATGATCGCTTTGTGTTATTTTCTAATTATCCCAAGGTGATGAAAGAAGCCTTAAATACGGTACAGGCAAATCTGAATTTAAGTCAATCCGAATCCTATCAAAAAGCATTAAAAGAATTAAAACCCGGGGGAGTGGGGTTGGGATTTTTTAATTTAGGAGATTGGCAATTAGTCACTGATCCACAGCAAGAATTTCTGGGTCAACAACCCACTTTAGCTGTATCTTTAGGGATTAATTCCCAGGGATTGTTAGCAGAAACTGTGTTAATAGCTACCTTAGAAGAAGATACAATAAATTCATCCCCGGCATTTTCCCAACCCGGAGAAGCGTTAAATTATATTAGTTCAAATAGTCCGTTATTAATTGCGGGAAAAGACTTAAATCAACTCTGGACAGATTTCTCGGAAATTATTGCAGCTAATCAACCTTTAGAACAATTTATTACCCAACCCCTAGCGGGAATTAAAAGTTTATGGGGTTTAGATTTACCTGAAGATATTTTTAGTTGGGTTACGGGAGAATATGCTTTAGCTGTAGTCCCTCGCAGCGATGAAAAATGGGATTGGGTTTTTGTGACTGAACGTTCAGAAAATGCTAATCTAGGGATTGAAAAGTTAGATAAAATAGCGACGGAACAAGGTTATAGTTTGGGATCATTTAATCTTAATAATAATACTCTTTCAGCCTGGACAAAGTTAACCCCTATGGTTGTGGAGAAAAAAGATAAAGCTAAAACCCAAATTAGATTAATTCAAGCCAATGCAAAAGGGGTACATTCAACCGTAGGGAAATATGAAATTTTTACAACTTCTGTAGAAGCAATGGATGAGGTTTTAGGATTATCAAAAACGGAAAATCTGATGACTCAAGATCCTGATTTTAAAACAAGTATTGAAGTTTTACCTCAAACTAATGATGGTTATTTTTATCTCAATTGGCTAACCAGTCGTAATTTCCTTAATCAACAATTTCCTTTGTTTAAATTAGTAGAACTTTCGGCTAAACCATTTTTTGATAATTTGCGATCGCTCACCCTAAGTAGTAGCGATCGCGTGGGAAATATCCAACACGCAACGGTATTTTTAAGACTGCGTTAGGAATCAAAAATAGGATTGACAAGTAGGGGCAATTCATGAATTACCCCTACTTTTAACTTTTCCCTGTTACACTACTGTTTTTCGCAAAAATAAAATTAAGGCTTGACTAATTTCTTGTGGCCAATGTTCTTGGGGATAATGTCCAGCTTTTTCTAAGGTGACAATTTCAATATCAGATATTCCTTTTGCAAAGGTTTCTACATCGGCAAAATTCAACCAAGGATCAATTAATCCCCAAATAATTTGAGTCGGATGATCCCAATTTTTAAAGCCAGATTCTATTTCAATCATAGCATCTTTTAAACGCAAATTTTTTAAGGTTGCTAAGAGCGATCGCCCGGCCGCAGAAGTCTTTAAAAACGGACTGCGATACACCTCTAAAACCTTATCTTCAATCACATATTTACTTCCTCCTTCTAAAGTTCTATCAACTAATAATGGATCTTGAGTGATCATATCTCCCACAAACGGTAACGCCATTTGTTGTAATTTCCAAGGGAGTGTCGCTGCTGTGGAAATAGGGGTATTTAAAATGATTAATTTTTCGATTTTTTCAGGATAACGGAGGGCATATTGTAAACCAACCGAACCTAAAAAACCTTGAACAACTAAATGAAATTTTTCTATTTTTAATTGTTCTAAAAATCCTTTTAACCCTTGAATAAAAGCATCGGGCGTATAGTTAAAATCCCGTTTATCTGGTTTTCCTGAATATCCCGAACCTATCCAGTCCGGTGCGATCGCTTTATATCCTTGTTTTTCTAATTCCTCCAAAATCACTAACCAACTATAACTCTGAGACACTAATCCATGCAAAAAGATCACCGGAATTTTATCATTTTTTTCGGGATTTGTTTCCCGATAAAACCAATCTAAAGAACCAACTTTAATTTCGTTTTTAGTAATTGACATAATATTTTCAAGCCTAATTTAACCACAAAGACACAAAGAAGAATAAAAACAGTTGTAGAGACGTTAAATTTAACGTCTCTACAAGGGTTGAAATCATCAAAATGACTCAAAAGTTAGAAATTCATTTCAGCCGCTTGAACTTTCTCAATTTGTTTCTTCTTCATTACCAGCATAACTTGAGCCAACATCACCAAAGCGATAAAAGCAATTAAGCCAGTAACACGAGTAGAACTTTGCAGAACAATTTCAGTATCATGTTGACCAAAACCGCCCACGTTGGGGTTATCGGTTAAAAGATCACCAACTGCAACGGTTTGACCTTCAGAAACAATCACAGAAGGGCCAAGGGGAATTTCATCGACAACGGTTTGACCGTCAGCCTTTTGAATGGTCACTTGAGAACCTGATTCGGCATCCGTTGTTACCTGGGTAACAGTTCCGGCAGCAGAGGCTTTATAAGCGGTATTATTGCTAGAGTTTCCGGCCGGATAGACTTGACCGCGACCTCGGTTTCCACCGACATGAATAGCAAATTTACCATAGTGGACGGATTTATCCGTTTCGGGGTTAGGAGACAAGACGGGGAAAATAATTTCTTGGTGTTCTTCTCCGGGTAATGGCCCGACAATTACCACATTTTCTTGATCTTCCCGATAGGGTTGGAAGTACAAATCACCAATTTCTTCCTTCCATTCTTCAGGAATCCGATCTTCGGGAGCAATTTTAAAGCCTTCGGGCAGCATTAACACCGCACCGACGTTTAAACCACCTTTGCTACCATCGGCCGTGACTTGCTGAATGTTGGTATCGTAGGGGATTTTAACCACTGCTTTAAAAACAGTATCCGGCAGAATCGAATGGGGAACTTCAATTTCCGTTGGTTTGGCCGCTAAGTGACAGTTGGCACAAACAATCCGTCCTGTCGCTTCTCGGGGAGTTAAGGGAGCGGTTTCTTGCGCCCAAAATGGATAGGCTGCCGCCGACTGGGGTAGGGCAAAATCACTGGTTAGGAAGAAAGCAACCGTTGCTACGGCAACCCAAAGGATTTTCCAAGCCCGCAAACGAGGCATTTTCACTAATTGATCAATTGGTTGCATTACTAATGTTCTATTTCTGGTCAAAGTCAACAGAATCAATGATCACAGAGTTCAGATTTCAGATCTTGATCTAAAATCCAAAATCCTAGAATTTTAAATTTATTAAGCCCACCAGGGATTTTCACCCGAGCGGAAATCCGTTTCTGTCCAAGTCGTAAAGCTCAATTTGTCATCCGTAACCGTGGCGTGAACCAAGGGTAAGGATAACGGTGCTGGCCCACGAACCACTTTGCCCTCGGCGTTATATTGAGAGCCGTGACAAGGACACATAAATTTATTTTCACTGGCATTCCAAGGCACAACGCACCCTAGGTGGGTACAGACCGCATTGATTCCATATTCCGCTAAGGTGGAATCGGATTCAATCACCATATAGGTAGGGTCGCCTTTTAAACCTTGGGCTAAAACCCGGTCGCCGGGTTTATGGCTGGATAAAAATTCACTGACGATAACATCGTTACCCAGAGCATCTTTAGCCGTGACACCACCGCCAGCCGCACCACTAGAGGGGGGCAGAAAATATTTGATCACCGGATACAGCGCCCCGACAGCAACGCCTGTAACTGTACCGAAGGTCAGTAAATTCATGAATTGACGACGCCCCATACTCGGAGCATCGGAGGTTACTGAAATTTGAGTCATAGCTGACGCAGCTTGTCTGTGTGATTGTTAGTTAATACTGGGCAAAGAAGCCGTTGATCTACTGAATTTAGTTGAACATCTGACTCACTCGATTGAATAACGGCAAGCCCGATCTTCCTTCAATAAGCATTATCACATTATTTGCACCCATGTTTATCGGGTGTTGGCGGTTAGACTCAATCAAATTAAGAAGCCGTCGGACAAGGATGGGGATCTCAACCCAAATTTTGGGTAAATCCACCCATTCACGCTTTTATCCCATCGCCGAACGTCCCTGTTTTCCCAATTTAAAGAAGACAAAATAACCCAAATAAAGTATATAAACAGCTAAACCGACTAAAGCAAAAAAGCCTAAAAATTGAGGAGTTAAATTAGGACTAAAAGTTTGTTTATATAACCAAGGAGGATCGAGCCATATCCGACAACTAGCATCGGCAATTAACTCTTTTTGACCTTTAGAAAAACCACAATATAGAAAAGGAATTAAAGCGATCGCACCTAAAAGATTATAAACTGTCACCGCCCAACGCCAAGACGTAAATAATAATTTCAAACCTGAATTAGGCATTTCTGAGACTTCCTCATTCAAATCCACCCAAAACCATAGGGAAATCGGAATTAAAATCTGTGCCATCAGCAAGGTCAAAAAACTAATGGGCAGGGCAGCAATCATTAAATATAAGCTAATAATTAACAAACTCCCTACGCGCCAATAGGTTGCCATTAACCGTTGAATTGCTTCCGCTCTCTGAACAAAAGCCGCCACAAAGATCACAAAAGGAATAATTAGTGCAAATATAATCGCCAGTCTATAGTCCGTCCAGACCAACGATTGTAACCAAGGAGATTCGACGGCGAGTAAACAATTGAACATCCTAAATAATCAAATCCAATAAATAAAAATTAAGCAACTGGGTTAACTCAAGTTAACTCTCAGTTGCCGATAATTAACAAAGACTAGAAAACCCAAAAAACAACGGATTAGTCTTCATAAAGACGACATTCAGCCGCATCAGGATTATCGCTGCAATAGACTTCAAAAGAGCTTTTGGGTTTTTCTTGTTTTTGGTGTGAAGCTTCAGCTTGTAATTCTTCCACCGCATCCCAAGCCGCTGCACATTCCTTAGAATTTGCACCGCTAACATCACAGACTGTACGGGCTTCCTCTAGTTCTTTCTCGATCAGTTCGTTGATATTGTTCATAAACTTTTACTTTAATCTAAATCTACTAAGTACAGGTTCCAATCCTACTGTAGAACATTTAGTAAGAATTACTCACTTTGTTCTTGTGGCAAGGATGAGGTTCGCTGTACCCATAACTTTTTTGCTACACTTCCCACTTAGCTCGGTTTTCGCCCAGGGGTTTTGTGATGCAAAGACCATCTACTTCTAGCACAGATCTGACAGAAATTCAACGAACCCTGCCCTTATCGGTTAGGATCTGGGGCTTAGGGGTGATGAAGCTCAAGATCAGAGTTAATGCCATTAGGCAAACCTTCCGGGGCCTTAAACCCTTGAGTTAAATCCAGATAGCAACATTCACAAAACATTGCATCTGCTTTACTCCCACACAATCTGCTATCTTAACACAAGATATCTGACTATTGAGGGAGGGCGAAGATGGCGGAATCGACAACCAAACCCATGCGCTGGGTGAATGCTTTATCTCAACGTCCTTCCTTAGAGGCGGCGGTGAAAGAAGTTGTAGAAATCGCTCAAGATGCCCTACGAGCTTCTCCAGACCTAGGCTTAGTCTTTATTTCCTCTGCCTTTAGCAGTGAATATTCCCGACTGATGCCCTTACTCCAAGAACACCTCCACCTGCCCACCCTGATCGGTTGTGGGGCGGGTGGTGTGATTGGGATGAATTCCGATTACCAGGCTGAGGAAATTGAAGCGGAGCCAGCCCTAAGTCTCACCTTGGCCCATTTACCCGATGTGAAAATTCATCCGTTTCATCTAAACGCCGACGATTTACCGGATTTAGATAGTTCTCCCGATCAGTGGGTGGATTTAATCGGAGTCAAACCCGAAGATCAGCCTCAATTTATTATCCTCGTTGATCCCTACTTCGGTCAAATTAATGATTTTTTGCAAGGCCTAGATTACGCCTACCCAGGTTCGGTAAAAGTGGGAGGACTGGCCAGCAGTGGGGCGATGGGAGGGGGGACAGGAGTATTTTCCGGTTCCAAGCGGCGCTCTCAAGAAGTTGTCGGCCTGGCTTTGTGCGGTAATATTTTAATTGAAACCATTGTGGCCCAGGGTTGTCGTCCCATTGGTCATCCCTACCGCGTTACCCAAGCTGAACGCAATATTGTTTTGGAAGTGGAAACTCCATCGGAGGATTCCCCGCTAGAAACCACTTCTTCGGTTTCCGTCCGCCTATCCCCCTTAGAAGCATTACAAGATTTAGTCCGGCAGTTAAGCGAAGAAGATCGACAACTGGCTCAACATTCTTTATTTGTTGGGGTGGTGCGCGATGAATTTAAGCAGAAATTAGAACCGGGGGATTTTTTAATTCGGAATTTAATTGGGGTTGATCCTCGGGCTGGGGCCATTGCCATTGGCGATCGGGTTCGCCCCGGACAACGAATTCAATTTCACCTCAGAGATTCTCACACTTCCGCAGAAGATTTAGAACTATTAATCGAACGTTATCAACAACAGGCTTCTTCTTTCCCTCAAGGACTAACCAATGCCGGAGCGTTGATGTTTTCCTGTTTAGGACGAGGAGAAGGTCTCTATGGCGAACCTAACTTTGATTCCCGACTATTCCGACGGTATTTTAATCTTCCCCTGAGTGGCTTTTTCTGTAATGGTGAAATTGGCCCGGTGGGCAATGCCACGTTTTTACATGGTTATACCTCGGTTTTTGGAATTTGTAGGCAGAGAAATTATTAGTCTTAATTTCGCCAGTGATCAAAAGTAAATTTTTCAAGTTTATGCAGGAAAATTCACAACAGCTTGCGGTTTTGACGCAATTATTTAAAGTCGGCATTGATCGGGCAGATATTATGTTAGAAACAATCTCCCGATCGCCGATCAAGTTAAAGTTACTGTCTGTAGATTTATTCCCCCCCCAACAGTTACCCATGCAGTTGGAAAAACATCTGGGGGCGAAGGATCTAAAGGCGGTAGAAATGGTATTTTCTGGGGAGTTTCAAGGGAATACTCAATTGATATTTACCAAACAAACTGCTAGTATATTAATTGATTTGATTGAAAGTGAATATCGACGCAAATTAGATAAAGAGGATTTTGAGAAAGCTATTTTTAGTGAAGTGGGAAATATTTTCTATAATGGTATTATGGGAGTGATTAGTACCCTCTGTGAATATGGGATTACCTATATGATTCCTAGGTATAAAGAAGGAGATTTAAGAAGTATATTATTAGGAAATTTATCTCCTAAGTATTCCGTTGCTTTAATCGGAACAATTGAAATTTTCCGAGATAGAAATTTAATTTTCTGGTTCCAATTTGATACCCTAGAAAAACTCTTGGAAAAAAGCAATAATCTGGGAGATTATTTTGATGTTTAGAATAGGGAATAGGGAATAGGGAACAGGGAACAGGGAACAGGGAACACCGGAGGAAAAGACTTCACCGTCTAGCTTTTAGCATCACTCTTTGTCCTAATAGGTGTGGCGACTGCTATATAGCACTACGCATTACCGTTAGGACACTCCTAAATCCTGAAACCCTTTCACAGCTTACTGTTCCCTGTTCCCCGTTCCCTGTTCCCTAGCGCGTAGCGCTATAAAACTAACTGAGCAAAATTATCGATTTGATCCGTTGCACTAAATCTTTCAAAGTAACGACGAACAGACGGCGGAAAGACTTCAAAATTGAATTGAGCATCACCATTGGCAATATCTGCCCAAAAATAACGCAGATGGGGAACTAATTTTTCCGCTTCTTGAGGAGTTAATTTTAACGGGGGATTAGTTAACAGTTTCATCATAAAAGCAAAAGAGTGTTCCCCCATCCATTCCCTAGATTTTACGGGTAAATCTGGCCAATTTTCAACGGCGGTAATCCGATGGGATTCTATTTTTAAAACCGGTTTTCCCTGAGCATTTGTATTAACACAAATCACGCGATAGGGATGGGGATAACTGACTAATGATCCCGTGGTAATATCATAAATTCCTTGCCATTGGGCAATATCTTGAACGTGCAAATGTCCGGTAAAAACTAGGTGCACCCCCGCCTGTTTTAAAATCTGTAAAAAACGAGGAGCGTTTTCTAACATATATCTTTTTCCCAAAGGATTTGTCGCCTGTCCGGGTAAATGTTCAATCACATTATGATGAATCATTACGAAAATTAACTTATTTTTGACTTGGGATAATACCGATTCTAACCACTCTAACTGCTGTTCTTCTAAACAGCCTATTTGATGGCCATGAATATCAAAATGATTAGAATTTAACCCAATTAATTGTAACCCGGGTAAAATTTCCTGGGTGTAATCTAAACCCTGGGTTTTTTCATAACCAAAAGCTCGATAATATTGGGGAAATTCCTGAAAACCGATGACATTTTTCTGGCTTTCTAATACGGGAATATCATGATTCCCAGGAATTACATAAACCGGATAGGGAAGTTGGCTTAATCGTTGACTTAACCATTGATGATTTTCCCTTTCTCCATGTTGAGTTAAGTCCCCGGGTAGGAGCAGAAAATCTAAATCTAATTGCCCTAAATGATCTAATGCTAATTCTAAAGCCGGGATACTGACTTCAACTAAATGAAAACGGTGGGGATGATCCCATATTGTTTCAGGTAGGGCAATATGTAAATCACTGACAATGGCAAATTTAAAATTTAAGTTCATAAATAAATCGGCAAAAGGGCGAACAAAAAATTATGAATCGGCGCAATAATTGACAAAACTATGGTACAATTAAGTATCCATGATTTTGATAAATAGGATAAACTTTGATCTCTTTACTAAAAGAATATAGCGAAATTAATCCGGTTTTTTTAAATAATATTAATAATTTTAACATTACTTAATCATTCTCTCCCAGAATGGTCAGATATTTTTATTTTTACAGATAAAATTAAACTTACCTATAATGGTCGGGATTTGTACGTTTTAATACAGAAGCAACGGATTTTTAGGGATATACAATCCGTATATGTACTCATTTCTTAATCTGACTCTAACAAAAGTTAGAATTCTTTAAGAAATGTAATACAATGGTTAAATAATCATTAAGGATTTTCAGCAGTATTTATCGATGCACAAAGACTATTACGGCTTGTTAATCTCCACCCTCAGTTTTCGCCATCGCTGGAAATGGCAAATTATTCTCCCCTATGGTGAGCATTTGACCTCCGAGGAAGACTATGGCTCCGCAGAGGAAGCACTACAGGAAGGAAAATCCTGGTTAGAAAGGCAATCAGCGTTTAATGCTATTAATAGCTGTCTAGCCCAATTTTATAGCTCGGGGGTACTCAATCCTTTAGAATACAGCAGTATGATGGATTCTGTGCGGGGAATCACCGAAAGCTGTTCATCAGATTCATCAGATTAAATCGGTTTGAATTGATCAATCCAACCTGTGCGAAAATCACCGATTTGATTAGCTTGCCAAATTTTACCACTATTAATATCTAAACCCGTTAACCAACCCTGTCCATAAACCCAAGTATCAATACAAATGGCATAGCCTAAATTAACGGGTTTACCATTGGTTTGACGGGTATGACCACAAATCATAGTTTTTCCGGAAATATGGGGCTTTGCATAGTAAAATTTTGCCCCAAATAATTGTTCTGTGGGTTGTTGATTTAAGGGAAGATGGGGGTCAACATTCCCGTGAACAAAAAAATGGTTTTCTGTCTCCCAATAGTTAACACACTGGTTTTCCATAAATTCCCAATGGTGGGGGGGAATGGTTTCTAACTTAGGTTTTTTTCCGGTGATAGGATAGGAAGCCAAGGTTTGATCACCCCCCCATTTAAACCAAGCATCAAACTGTTGGGGGGAGTGACGCGCTTCTAAGATCAGAATTTCGTGGTTTCCCCGCAGGGCGATTAACTGTCCAGTTTTGTGCAGGGTAATTAATCTTTCTAATACCCCATTAGCATCTGGCCCTCGATCCACATAATCCCCCAAGGTAATAATTAAATCATCGGCTTGGGGTTCCATGACTGATAGCAGGGTATCCCAGGCGATAGAGCAGCCATGAACATCACCAATGGCAAGAATTCGCATAGCTACTTATGAACAATAACGGGGGTTCCCACCGATGCCCACTCAAACAACCATTTGGCATGATCAACCGCCACATTCGTGCAACCATGGGAAACGGGTGTACCAAATAAATTATGCCAATAGGCTCCATGAATTGCCATGCCACCGTCGTAGTACATCGTGTAGGGAACATCGGGGACATCATAATCCGGGCCGGTCATGCGGGTGGTTTCATATTTGGTATAGACTTTAAAGACTCCGGTACGGGTGGGAGTGTCCGCTTTTCCGGTAGAAACAATAACTGCATATACCGGCTGATTTCCTTCCCAAGCTATTAACCTTTGTCGAGATAGATCAATTAAAATCCAACGTTCAGAAGATTGCTGTAATTCGATCAGATTACGAGCAATTAGGTTGTGTTGTTCATTGGCGATCGCCCTATTTTCAGGAGAAAATCCAGTAATTAATGTTAATACCGTCGCGCTGGCGATCATTCCCAAAAAACTTAATTTTGTTCTAGGAAAAAGGGGTTGTTTGACCGGATTAAACCTGAAACCAGAGCGGGATTTAATTAAGGGGTTAAGAGTTTTCATATCTACTCCTTGGGTTTAAATTAGATTATATTCTGTTCTTGCCTATTTGTTCACAGCTTCAAGCAGAAATTTTGGATAACTGTTGCAGCAGGGTTTGGGTTTTTTGAGTGATCACTTCCCAATTTTGTTCTACAATTAAATCCGGGGGAAATAAATCTCCGGCGAGTCCGACCGCGATCGCTCCGGCTTGAATAAACTCAACAGCATTGTTTAAATTCACCCCTCCGGTGGGAATCAAGGGGATATCTCCCATCGGCCCTTTAATACTCCTAATATAATCTACACCACCAACCGATGAAATCGGAAATACCTTAACACAACTAGCCCCGGCTTGCCAGGCGCTGATAATTTCCGTGGGGGATAATGCCCCCGGAATCATGGGAATTTCTGCTTGTTTTGCCACCTGAATCATCGCCGGGTTAGTATGGGGAGAAAACAGGAATTGAGCGCCCGATCCGATCGCTTTTTCTACATCGTCAATTGTAAATAATGTGCCGGTACCGATCAAACATCCAGGCAATTCCGACCGTAATTCTGCAATTAATTCCGGGGCTTGATCACTATTCCAGGTAATTTCAATTAACCCCATCCCTCCGGCGGCGGTCGCCCGAGCCATTTGTTTTCCAAGTTGCTTTTGACTAGAGCGAATCACGGCGATCGCTCGATATTTTTTTAACCAAGATAACCAAAGTTCGGAATTCACTTTATTGATGATAATATTCTTAAAACTGATTAACATTATCACATTTTTATGGCTTTTTATCTCCAACCCTAGGATTTTTTCAATGTGGTAGCTCCTTTAGCAATTCTGATTAATTTTCTCGGCGAACTATAGCGATTAACCGTAATCCGAGAGAGGCGATATTTATTAGTATAGCGATTAATCCGTGCCATATTTCCATCATAGATATATCCGGTTAAATAATAGGGCGAGAGGGATTTTTCTACCCGACGGTTGACTTTTCCAAAAGGATAGGCAAAATGAGCCGACACCCATTTATTTTTATCTAAATCTTCCATACAGGTTCTCAAGTCTAGTTTGGCTTGTTCGAGTTCAAATTTTAAATCTTTGCCTTTAATTAGAGTTAATTGTTGATGGGTTTGACCATGGGATTGAATATCATAATAGCCCCGTTTATAACCATCCCGAAGTTCTTCACAAGTCACATGGGGTAAAAAGTCTTTTAACTTAACACCCATTAAACCAGGATTCACAAACCAAACAATTTTAAATTTTTGATTATAGTTTTTTTCTAAATCTTTTAAAATGGGTAAAACATTTTCATGAACGCCATGGTAGCCATCATCAAAGCTGATCATAACTGGTTTTTGCCCGATTCTTTCAGCAGGAATGGGCTGGGATTTCTCAATAAAATAGATAAATAAATCTTGAGAGGTTAAAAACCAATAGTTATTTTTAGCTAAATAATTTAGGAAGGTATATAAATCTTGTTTAGAATAATCACTATCAAATTGGGAGCGATTTTTAGAACTTTGATTAATATTATTTTTGTCTATAATATCATGTAACCCAAAAATTGGGATTCTGATGGTAGGGGTTTTCCGGGTATTACCCCAGGCGGGAATACTAAATAGAATCACACAAAGTAAGGAGATTAAAAAACTCAGCACTATTCGATTTTTTTTCCAGCATTTTTGCTGAATAATTGGGATATTCATAGTTCAATCTATTGTCCTTTTTACTCAAAAACATCATCATCCATTTTCAACGATTAGCCCCCGGGTTTCTACTAAGATATCTAGCCATCCTTCAGATTTTTTGTAGAAACCCGGTGGCTTTTTTAAATATAAACTAAAGGTGCGATAATTAATATTAAACAGTGCCTAGATAACCCGACAAAATCCGAATAAATTCTAAGGGTAAACCATCGGTATCCGCAATAAACATCACTTCATAAACCCGCTCTCCAATCATTTGTTGCATGGGTTTTAATAAAACCTTTAAGGGTTGAAATAAATCAGGCTGTTCTGTAACCCTCGTATTAAACTGATCGTTTAAATGATTTAGCCAACTTGTCAGATCGCCAACCTCAAAGGTTAAATCAAAAGAAAGATGATAATAACCCACATAATGTTCATCTGCAAAAGTATCGGGAGCCGGTTTCGGTTGCGGAATTTCAATTAATTCGATCCTTCCGTTTAAACCTTCCATCCAACAGGCTAAGGTATACCCGGTGGTAAAGCGTTCACACACAGTAAATCCCAGGGTTTCATAAAAAGCGATCGCTCGATGAATATTAGCCGTCCGAATTGAGGCATGGTGCATGAATTTTTCCCCTATTCAAATAATCGAAAATAGGGATAACGCACGGGAGCGCCCTGTTCTTTTTCCAAATCAAAATTAATCACATTCCAACAGGGTTCATCCTCCGCATCGGGGCTAAATTCCACGGGTAAACCGTATAATTTGGGCTCTGTCCCCTCGGTGCCATTCCGCCAGGGAGTGCCGCCTTCCAAATAGCTACTGATTAAATCTTGATAGCGTTTAGCGATAATCACACGGGTCGCCCGGTAGCCTTGAGTATAGAGTCGGTCTAAGGCTTCATGAATCTCAAATCGAATCCCGTCGGGATGGGTATGTTGTCGATACCATTCCCCTTGCCATTCACGCCAATGACGACCAGACTGCAAGTGAACCAACTCCATTGTATTGGGGTCAGATTCAAACGCACCATGACGGGGACACAAATAGGTATCCGTCAGCGTCAGGGCGGCAATGGGCTGACGGCAATGGGGACAACTAATTTCCGGGCCAAAAATAGGGTACTGCAAGGCAGAATTAATCATGGAGTGGTTTTAGACCAAGGCTTGTATTATGGCTAAAGGAATTTTACCCTTTCTTTTTAATTCTGGTTTGTTCGTCTCTTCAGGAATCTTACACCCATGTCTGAGCAATCTTTACCCCTGTCCCAACCGTATTGGCCAAATGTAGACCTCTCCCCGGCGGCTTTTGTTGCTCCCAATGCAGTTGTGATCGGGTTTGTGGAAATCGGAGCCGGGGCGAGTATTTGGTATGGAGCCGTTGTCCGGGGGGATGTGGAACGAATTGTAATTGGGGAAAAAACCAATATTCAGGATGGTGCTATTTTACACGGCGACCCGGGGAAAGTCACTCTCTTAGAAGATTATGTGACCGTAGGTCATCGGGCGGTGATTCATGGCGCCCATATTGAACGGGGATGTTTAATTGGAATTGGGGCTGTTATCTTAGATGGGGTACGGGTGGGAACCGGAAGTATCATTGGGGCGGGTTCGGTGGTCACAAAAGATGTGCCTCCGTTTTCTCTAGTTGTGGGTATTCCCGCTAAACGCCTAAGAGATGTTTCTCCCGAGGAGGCGGCGGATTTAATCGAACACGCCAGACGCTATGAAAAATTAGCCCTAGTTCATGCAGGAAAAGGGACAGATCTCGGCTTCGTAACGATTCAACAGGGCTGATTGATCTCTCCTTTTAAGATTAATTCCCCGGGGGAAACTTTCCCTCCCTAACTTCGGTACAAAACTCCTGCACAGCCTGGGTAATAGTTTGTTGTAAATTAGTGTAGGTTTTGGCAAAGGGGGGTTGCCATGCCGATAAGCCCAAAATATCAGAGGTCACTAAAACCTGGCCATCGCAGTTCCCCCCCGCCCCGATCCCAATGGTCGGAATCCCTAATTTTTTTGTGATATTTTGGGCTAAATCCGAGGGAATATGTTCTAAGACCACACTGAAAGCCCCAGCTTGCTCTAAGGCGATCGCTTCTGCCATAATTCTTTCCGCCTGATCCGATGTTTTTCCCTGTTTACGATACCCACCAAATTGATGCACCGATTGTGGCGTTAGTCCCACATGGCCCATCACCGGAATTCCGACTTGGACTAACTGACCCACGGTATCGGCCATCGCCGGATATCCACCCTCAAGTTTTACTCCTTGAGCACCGGTTTCTTTGAGAATTCGTCCGGCGGAATGAATCGCTTGTTGGGGACTTTCTTGATAGGTTAAAAAGGGTAAATCAACCACTAATAAAGCCTGTTTTACCCCCCGTCGCACTGCTTTGGCATGATGAATAATTTCATCTAAAGTTAGGGGTAAAGTGGTATCGTAGCCTAACCCGACCATGGCTAGAGAATCCCCGACTAAAATAATATCAATTCCGGCTTGATCGATCAATTGAGCGATCGCATATTCATAAGCTGTTAATACCGTAATTCGTCGCCCTTGCTGTTTCCATTGAATTAATTCTTGGGTTGTAACTGGCATTTACTAATTTTAGATAATTTGATCAATCGATTGAATAGTTTACAGTTTTAGTTTACAATTTAAGAAGATTTGATATTTTTATATTCAACTGGTGCTAATCGCCCCACATCTTCCGCTCGATAACATCTGTGCTAATCTCAATAATCAGTTGTTAGAGGGACAAATGATCATCCCCCTAATGGCGGTGGAAAAAAGCGCGTCTCACCGAAATACCCATGAAAATTTTGTTAGTCGAAGACGACCCACTCACCAGCACGACCTTATCGGAAATTTTACTCGCCCATCAATACACCGTAAATACCGTCACCGATGGACTAACAACCTTAGAAATGGCCGAAACCTTTATCTATGATTTAATCCTATTAGATATTGGTATTCCTAAACTAGACGGAATCAGTGTTTGTAAGCAGTTACGGAGTAAGGGATATCAAAATCCTATTTTACTCTTAACAGCTAGGGATAGTAGTACCGACCGGGTGATGGGATTGGATGCAGGAGCGGATGATTACGTCGTTAAACCCTTTGATATTAACGAATTAATGGCAAGAGTCCGGGCTTTATTACGCCGAGGAAAATCCGTTTCTACGGCGGTCATGACCTGGGAAAATCTCAGTTTTGATCCGATTAATAACGAGGTAAAATCTGGAGAAAGATTAATACATCTAACCTCAAAAGAATATTGTTTACTTGAATTATTTTTACTCAATCCTAAGCGAATTTTTAGCCGGAGGGCGATTTTAGATCGCCTCTGGGATTTCGCCGAATCTCCTGGGGAAGAAACCGTTAGTACCCATATTAAATGTTTGCGACAAAAACTCAAAGCCGCTGGCAGTGCCGACCCGATTGAAACCGTACATGGTTTGGGCTATCGTTTGCGATCGCCGGTTAACCCATCTCCCTCCGATTCTACCGAGTCCCAGGCTATAACCAACCCTAGCAACTCTCGACAAGAAATTACCCAGATTACCTCTAGGATTTGGGAGAATTTTAAGGATAGGGTGAAAGTCCAAATAGAGACTTTAGAACAGGTCGCCCCAGCCTTACTCCAAAGCAAACTCACCGCCGAACTTCAGCAACAAGCTAGAAACGAAGCCCATAAATTGGCCGGATCTCTGGGGATTTTTGGACTACGGGAAGGTTCACAAGTGGCCAGAGAACTGGAATATTTACTCGAATCCCCCAAAATAGAAGTTAACCAAGCTCAGTTGATTTCGGATTTAGTCGTTAGTCTGAGTCTCGAAGCCAGTCGCGAAACCCTATTAACGCCCCTGTCTTCTGAACCTGTAGCCTATTCTCCCTTAATTCTAATTGTCGATGATGACTTAATGTTAGCCGAAAGAATTAGGATAGAAGCGATCGCCTGGGGATTAAGAATTGAAATGGCGACGGATCTCCCGGTTGCTCGCAAAATGATTGCCCAAAACCCACCTAATATTATTCTACTGGATTTAACCTTTCCCGGTGTCCCCACCGAAGATGGTTTTATCCTATTAAAAGAACTCAGCCATAGGATTCCTCAAATTCCCGTAATTACTCTAACTGGAAGGCAAAGTTTAAGCGATCGCGTCACCGTCGCCCGTTTGGGAGTTAAGCGGTTTTTACACAAGCCTTTACCTGCTTATGAAATCCTGAAAGCGATCACCGAGGTACTATCCCAGTCTCGGTCAGTCCAAGGAAATCGAGTTTTAATTGTCGATAATGATCCTGAGCTTTTGACCCATATTTCTAACTTATTAGAAGCCGAGGGTTTAAATGTCACTACCCTACAAAACTCAGAACAATTTTGGGATGTGTTACTTGATTGTCGTCCCGATCTGTTAATTTTGGATTGGGAAATCTCTGGTTTTACAGGCTTAGATATCTGTCAAGCGGTGCGAACTGATCAAAGATGGTGTCACCTCCCGATCATCTTTTTTTCTGTTCATACCGAGGAAGCCTCTATTATGCAAGCCTTTTCCGTGGGCGCTTCAGATTACCTGAGCAAAACAATAGCACCGGAAACCTTAATTACTCAAGTGTTGCGCCGTCTGCAACCTGTCTGATGGGGAATTACGAATTACGAATTACGAATTACGAATTACGAATTACGAATTACGAATTACGAATTACGAATGGGTAATAGCAAAAGTTTACTCCCCCTGCTCCCCCTGCTCCCGGTGCTCCCGGTGCTCCCCCTGCTCCCGGTGCTCCCCCTGCTCCCGGTGCTCCCCCTGCTCCCGGTGCTCCCCCTGCTCCCCCTGTTCCCTGTTCCCTGTTCCCTGTTCCCTGTTCCCTGTTCCCTGTTCCCTGTTCCCTATTCCCTGTTCCCTGTTCCCTGTTCCCTAACAGTCTTAGCAGTTGTCATCCCCTGTGTATCAAGATTAGATGCCAATTTAATCTGAGAATCTTTGTTACTTAAGTTTACAATTGCGAGAGTGTTGATTGATCAAAGGATTAACTTTAATGGATTTCACTTGCAATTCATAGAGGGAATGTTTATTGTATATACAGAAGCAAAAAAGAGCTTCTCTGACAGATCAACAAACGATGTTCAAACGGTAAAATCTCTATTAAAGGAGGCCCGAAACACGTTTTCTTGAACGTCCAGGTTAAGTGAAATTAGGAGGTTAACTAAACTGTTTCATCTAACGTCTGTCATCCTCGGCGGTAACTCTTTCTTTAGTTGCTGATATTTCCTCTAGTGAACCAAATGGGAGCAATGTAGCTTCGTTATTAACAAGTATACAACTCCAGACTTACGGATTATAAATGAGGAAGTTTCTCAGTTTAGCTAGGAGGTTAGTTACTCTGTTTAAGGTCAATACAATCTGTCTTGTGGAATACGAACAACAGTACCCATCATTAATCCTTACACTTCCCCCAATCGTGGTCAAGGGAGCAATGCAACTAGGCATTCAACCTGAGTAGCAACTCTACATCATCCAAAACAGGAGAGGAAATCACTAGGGAAATAAAGTTTGGGTACTGTTGTTTTGGGTAGGAACAATTTTGTCGCCACACTGCAATCAGAAGTTAAAATAAATTACCCATAACCCATAACCCATAACCCATAACCCATAACCCATTACCGACCCCAGGTTAAACCCAGAAGGCTTAACCTAGGGTGGGTTTGGGTTGACTGGATATCTAGTCGATATTAAGTTGGTTTCCCCGACGATATTGTTGGTACGCCGCGAAAAATAACCCGGATAGGGTGACGACAATTAAACCCAGAACAATTCCCGATAATAATGGTTCTACCACTGGATAACTCCTTGGTGTTAATTTGAGCAATTAATCTTTAATCATACCCTTAACCGTTGACGCTTAACTGTTGGGAGCCCTTGCTCTTAACCAGACAACGCTATAAACTAGGTAAAATGTAAAGATTCTTGTAGATCAGTCTCAAATTATTATAAACACCTTGGATAACCAGCTTGCGATTGCAGAAATTGATGTCCTGATCAAACGAGCCGCCATCACCACCTTGGCGTTGATGGTTTTGATCCTGGGTTGGATTTTTGTCCTTCCTAAGCTACAGGTTTATGATCCTTATGTAGAGAGTGTTTTATCCCTCAAAGGTGATTTTGTCCGAGGGCAGAAAATTTTTCTTTATAACTGTGCTGGGTGTCATGCTTGGCAAACCGATAGTCAAGTGGGGCCGAGTCTTGAGGATATTTCCCAACGGAAATCAGAAGTGGGCATTATTCAGCAAGTCACCGGTGGTAATACCCCACCCATGCCCAAATTTCAACCCAGTCCCCAGGAAATGGCCGACCTGTTGAATTATTTAGAAACCCTATAACTCAAAAAAACCTAAAAAAGTCTTGATTAAAATTAGTAACTTTTGCTATAATCGGAAACGTTGCTGGTGTAGCTCAGTGGTAGAGCAGCTGATTTGTAATCAGCCGGTCGCAGGTTCAAATCCCGTCACCAGCTTTAATTCTCGTAGTGAGGCGTTCACGCCTCTAAGCCTGATAATGCTAGGATTTTCACCTACAGTATCCTACTTCCCAAAGCAGGCTCGCTACTGCTTTCTATCCAGAATTTATCCATTTATATGTTAATATAATCAGGGTTTTAGGCTCTGTCGCAGGTTCAAATCCCGTCACCAGCTTTAATTCTCGTAGTGAGGCGTTCACGCCTCTAAGCCCGGTCGGGCTTACTACTTTTCAATGATTCCGACAATTTGAGAGACTGCGACAATGGGGGCTGTAACGGCTCTTAGGATGCGTTTTCCCAGGGAAACGGGTTGAAATCTGATCGCGATCGCCTGTTTAATTTCCTCCTCCGTCCACCCCCCTTCTGGCCCCGTTGCTAGGATAATTTTATTGAGTCTTTTTTCTGCTTCTAGGGGGATTAATTCTTGGGTTAAAGAGGGATAATTTCCCCGACCTTCACAAATATATTGATAACAAGAATGATCGTTTTTTTCTAATCCTAATTGAAATGAAACCGGATCAAAAATATTAGGAATAATCAGACGTTCCGATTGTTCGGTGGCTTCTCTAGCAATTTTTCGCCACCTTTCTACCTTTTGCGGACTGGGTTTTAATACTGTTCTTTGACTAATTACCGGGATAAATTGAGTTACGCCTAACTCCGTACAACAGCGCACAATTTCCTCAAATCCATCGGCTTTTGGTAGGGCAACTATTAATATAATTTCAATCGGTAATTCGGTTTGGATCGAGACTTTTTCAATTAATTTAGCCTGGGGAGAAGATGCGGGTAAATTCACTAATAATTCTGCAATCCACCATTGACTTTCGATAATAATAAAGCGATCGCCCGGTTTCAACCGTAACACCCGACCCAAATAATGCTGTTGTTCAGCCGTTAAAGATAGGTGTTCGTTTTGAAGTTGTTCCGGGGCGATCGCCAGGCGTTGAAGTTGAACCATGAATAAAACCGATTAAATTCTTGGTTAGATACTCTAACCCAAAACCATCTCAGTTCAACCGGACTATTCTACTTTCAGTTTTTCTAAATATTCTTCAATCGCTTGGGTGGCTAACTCAACCACGGGTTTTCCCAAACGTTTAGATTCAGCTTTCAACTGATTATAAACAGAATCGCGCACACTGACCCGATGCCGAATTTTACTCGGATCAACCGGGATATCAGAATCAGAATCGATCATCTCTGGTAGGGTCTGGCTACCTGTAAAAACGGGTGCTTCTTGAGTTTCAATATTCATTAAGACAGTCGTTGAGTAAGAGGTCATAAACTGGCGAAGCTGGTCAAAGCCGACACGATCACAAAAATCGCCAAAACTCTCGCCAACTTTCCGATCCTGTTTAAAATAAACCAAAATCGGAGTCAGAAAAGTTTCAAGATCGTGAATCGATAAGCGATCAACAAAAGCTTGAGCTAATCGTGTCTGATTTGGAGAACCCCCTAGCCAAATCTGGTAGGTATCGGGGGCGCTCCCAACAAAGCCTAACTCCGCCATGTAGGGTCTGGCGCAACCATTGGGGCATCCGGTCATCCGAATGACAAAATGCTCAGGTTGCAAACCCACATTGTCCAACAATACCCGAATCCGTCCCAATACACTAGGGATGACCCGTTCTGATTCTGCGATCGCTAATCCACAGGTTGGGAATGCCGGACAGGCCATAGCATAGCGTTCTAGGGGATCAATTTCGGTTTCAGTTTTGATTCCGTGTTCTTTGAGCAGGGTTTGAATTTTGGGTTGAACTTCTGGGGAAATTTCATACAGAATCACATTTTGGTTTCCGGTGACTAACATCGGAATTTCAAACTGTTCTACAATTTGGCGTAAAACCGTTTTTAGGCGGAAGTTTCCCTCATCTTTAATCCGACCATTTTCAATCGAAATACCTAGGAAAGATTGACCGTCCCCTTGTTGATGCCATCCTAAATAATCTTGATATTTCCAAGGCGGTAAAGATTTAAACGGCTTAAAGGGTTTACCTAGATATTCTTCGGCTTTTTTACGGAATTTATCCACGCCCCAATCATTAATTAAATATTTCATTCGGGCGTGACGTCGGTTACTGCGATCGCCATAATCCCGTTGAGTCGCAACAATGGCTTTTACCGCATCATAAATATCTGCTTTATCGACATAGCCAATTTCATCGGCGACCCGGGCAAAGGTTTCTTCCTTATTATGGGTTCGCCCTAAACCTCCCCCGGCTAAAATATTAAATCCTTCTAACTCTCCAGCAGTATTTGTAATTACCACTAAACCCAAATCTTGGGTATAGATATCAATAGAATTATCCCCCGGAACTGTGACCGCACATTTGAACTTCCGGGGCAGATAATAAGTGCCATAGATCGGTTCTTCGGAGTCGGTATAATTCGTGCCATTAGTATTCCGAATGCGGGCAGCTTTTACCTCGGGATGTTCTTCGGCGGTAATCACTTTTTCCCCATCTAACCAAATTTCATAATAGGCTCCGGTTTGGGGAGTTAATAGATCGGCAATATTATTAGCATAAGTCCGGGCATATTCATAATCAGCCCGATTTTTATAGGGTGCTGGCGGCGCCATCACATTGCGGTTAATATCTCCACAAGCTCCTAAAGTTGAACCCATACTATTAACAATAGAAGCCAAAACCGTTTTCAGATTTTTCTTTAAAATCCCGTGTAATTGGAAGCCTTGACGAGTGGTAGCCCGAATGGTATGGTTGCCATATTCATCGGATAACTGATCAATCGTTAAATACAATTGAGGTGGAATAAAACCCCCAGGACTGCGGGTTCGCAGCATCATTCCATAGTCTTTTTCCTGTCCTTTTACCCGGTTATCTCGGTTATCCTGTTGATAGGAACCATGAAATTTGAGAATTTGAATTGCATCTTCAGAGAAGTAGTTCAAATCATTTAAAAGTTCTGTGGCGAGGGGTTCTCGCAAGCTGTTGCTGCGTTCTTTGAGCCCTTCTACTTTTGAGGGTTTACTGACCTTGGGAGGTGTTGTGGATAAAGTCATGTGCGTGGGATACCTATTTCAATAAAAAACTCTACGAGTTAGGCGTTTTAGTTGTAGCTAACCCGCCTGTTAAACTCGATTTTTTTCTAACCCCTGTAATTCGGTCGGAATTATCGGTATTGAATTTAATTTTAACATGGGACTAACCACAAATCATACCACTCACCCAATAGAACTTAGAGATATAATTTATATTATCGGTAATTCTGAAAACCTATGACTCAAGCTTTACCCAAACTCGTAAACTTCGAGGAATTTGTGGAGTGGCTGCCAGAAAATTCGGCGGTACGCTACGAACTGCATAATCGAGATATTGTTGAGATGGCGCAACCAGTAGGCGAACATGAGGAACAGGACTTACGCACCCAACCAAAGAAACCGGGTTTTTTTACGAAAATACTTCGTTGTGACCCGCATATTCTCTAAAAAACCCGGTTTCTGGGGCGACCTGCGTAAGTCATAAGGAAGTTATCAGTTTTCTTAGCATCGAAATTCCTGTTCAAATAGATCGTCTGGGATTACCCTATGGTATCCCCCGCCAAGTCATAGTTAGACCTCCTGAAAAAGATTGTGGTTATTTTCCTGATATCTTGGTGCTCGATCGCACAAATCTGGCGAAGGAAACATTATGGCAAAAACAATCTACCCTCAGTTTAGGTGGATCAATTCCTTTGTTAATTGAGGTTGTATCAACCAATTGGCGAGATGATTACTATTTGAAATATGCCGATTATGAGGAAATGGGTATCCCAGAATATTGGATTATCGATTATGCTGGTTTGGGCGGACGCAATTTTATTGGAAATCCCAAACAACCGACAATTTCTATCTGTAACCTGGTTGACGGTGAATATCAAATCGTCAAATTTCGAGAGAATGATCGCATTGTGTCGCCAACTTTTCCAGATTTG
>MNYZ01000033.1 GCA_001873365.1 Oscillatoriales cyanobacterium CG2_30_40_61
GAGGCAGGGGGGGGGAGGTAGGGGGAGCGAGGAGAGTCGGGAATGACTGATAACTGATCACTGATAACTCCTAACTGATAACTGATGACTGATAACTGATGACTGATTTTACGCTGTGATCTACATCACTTTAGGGCTTGAGATTAATCTCTATTTCCTATTATAAATATCACTAATTTAAAACTAATTTTAGGTGTTAATTAATGTTACGATTTTGTTAAGTTCTACAAGAGCAAGTTATGAATACCCTCCATCCCTTTCCCCTTCCTGACCCAGACAATAGCTCCGTTTCCCCCCTAGCTGTTTTAAGTGGAGAATTGATTCATATTATTTATCCCAACGGCAAAGTAGAAATGACTACTGCCCAAAATATTGAGAAAAATCCAACGGAATACAATCTGGAAAGCTGTGTAGTTTGGGGTCGATTTGAAGAATTTTAAGGGCTATTTAAAATACCAGAACCCTAGGGAATTATCTGCTAAATTCTTCACCCAAAACCCTGAATTAAAGACAATTAAGGCGATGCTTCCTGGTTGTTAGCGATCGCCCTATTATTGCTCAACTTAACTGAGCGCAACCCTTAGGAACCCAAGGGTGTTTTCCTAAAAAAATCGAGTCCAGAATTAAATTAAATATCCTGTTCACCCAATTCGCGAATTAAATGATCAAAAGGTTGTTCTAAATAATCTCCCGTGGGCAAACCAGCAGCAGCAACCTGTTGGGTAACCAAGGCTTTCAAAATCCCGATCCCGAAAACAGTAGGGCCAACCGGAACGCTCAAAGAATTATAAGTTTCCCGTAAACCTTGCAGCACCCGTTCATCCAAAACATCCATATCCCCAGCCACCAGAGCATAGCTGGCATAGCGCAGGTAGTAACCCATATCGCGTAAGCAAGCCGCATAGCGACGGGTAGTATAGGCATTTCCCCCAGGACGAATCAACTCAGGAACTTCCTCGAACAAAGCCAAAGCAGCCTGTTTAACCAAATCAGCCGCATTCGAGTTAATCACCGCAGCAGCTTGAACTCTGGCTGTGCCGGTGGCAAAATAGGACTTGAGTTGATCGAGGGCGTCCCGATCCAAATACCGACCCGTTCTGTCGTAATTTTTTATTAAGCTGGTAACGGCATCTTGCATAAAGTCTATCTCCCTTATAATATCTTTCAATTATTCTGAAGTCGCGACGTGCTGTATTGTAACACTCAATACAAAACTTAATCAATCTGAGTCACTATGATCAGCCAGATGCTTTGTCAGTCCAACTGCCAAACCTGTCAGAGATAATCAAGAAGATTTTTGAGGAGATATTCATCCATGCCAGAGACAGCCCAAGAGGTCTTATCCTTAATCGAAGACCAAAAGATTCAAATGATTGACTTGAAATTCGTGGATATGCTAGGAACCTGGCAGCATCTAACGGTACACAACAGCCAAATCGATGAATCCTCCTTTACAGACGGCGTACCGTTTGATGGTTCCAGTATTCGCGGTTGGAAAGCCATCAACGAATCTGATATGTCCATGGTGCTAGATCCGAAAACAGCCTGGATCGATCCTTTCATGGCAGAACCGACTCTGAGCATCATTTGTAGCATTCAAGAACCCCGTACCGGAGAACCCTACAGTCGTTGTCCCCGGGTAATTGCCCAAAAAGCCGTTGATTATTTACTTTCTACCGGAATTGGCGATACAGCATTCTTTGGCCCGGAAGCGGAATTCTTCATTTTTGATGATGTTCGCTACGACCAAACCCAACATTGTGGCTATTACTACGTCGATTCCGTTGAAGGTCGCTGGAATTCTGGACGGGAAGAACCCGGTGGTAACTTAGGTTACAAACCAGGCTACAAAGAAGGCTATTTCCCCGTAGCTCCCACGGATACGTTCCAAGATATCCGTACCGAAATGCTATTAACCATGGCAGAATGTGGAGTTCCCATTGAAAAACATCACCATGAAGTGGCTACCGGTGGACAGTGCGAACTCGGTTTCAAATTCGGGACGCTGGTTGACGCCGCCGATAACTTGATGATCTACAAATATGTAATCAAAAACGTCGCCAAAAAATACGGCCGCACTGTCACTTTCATGCCTAAACCCGTTTTCGCTGATAACGGCTCTGGGATGCACGTCCACCAATCTATTTGGAAAGATGGGAAACCCCTGTTTGCTGGCGATAAATACGCGGGCTTCAGCGACATGGGGCTGTGGTACATCGGCGGGATTCTCAAACACGCCCCGGCGTTGTTGGCCTTGACCAACCCCAGCACCAACTCCTACAAGCGTTTAGTTCCTGGGTATGAAGCCCCGGTGAATTTGGCCTACTCTCAAGGCAACCGTTCAGCCTCTGTACGGATTCCTCTGTCGGGTAATAACCCCAAAGCCAAACGTTTAGAGTTCCGGTGTCCTGATGCCACCGCTAACCCCTATATGGCGTTTGCGGCGATGCTCTGTGCTGGGATTGATGGGATTAAAAACCAAATCGATCCGGGTGAACCTTTGGATGTGGATATCTATGATCTCAGTCCTGAAGAACTGCGCAAGATTCCTTCGACCCCAGGTTCTTTGGAATTGGCTTTGGAAGCCTTGGAGCAAGATCACGCCTTCTTAACTGAACCCGGTGTGTTCACGGAAGACTTTATCGCTAACTGGATTTCCTACAAACTCGATAACGAAGTTAACCCCGCTCGGTTACGTCCCACTCCCTACGAGTTTGCTCTCTACTACGACTGTTAATTTTTGTTAAATCCGTTTATCGGAATTGACGAAAAGCCCCACGCTGACCCAATGGGTCGGTGTGGGGTAAATTATTTTTTGTCCTAACTACCTTGATTGATACGTTATTTTGTTTAGAAGGAAATTTATCTGCTGCTAATCCCGATTTAACTTGGGTTATTTAATAATAGGGTGATCACCTTACCTTTAACCACTCGCATGAATTCCCCTTTCTTTTAATTTCTGCATAAAAAATTCTTCTAAGGTTAATCGGGCTAAATTTAAACTCAAGAGTTGAGCATCCATTTCCTTTAATACCACAAAAAAAACTTCTGGATCACCGTTAAGATGTCCTTCCCAATAATCTTGATCTATTTCTAAATCCGATATCCAATTTTGTAAAATATTCACATCTCCCCCCTTTCCCTTAACAGCATAGGTTTGATTAGTGCCTAATAAATCATCTAATGAACCCATACTAATTAGTTCCCCTTCTGCTAAAATAGCAATGCGATCGCAAATTTTTTCCACATCGGATAAAACATGACTATTAAAAAAAACCGTTTTATTCTGGGCTTTTAAGGATAATATAATTTCCCGAATTTGATACCGTCCCATCGGGTCAAGTCCTGACATCGGCTCATCTAAAAACACCACTTCTGGATCATTAATTAAAGCCTGCGCCATGCCCACCCGTTGTAACATTCCCTTAGAATATTGACGCATTTGTTTTTTAATCGCGGCAGATTTAGCTAATCCGACTAAATCTAATAATTGGGGGATGCGTTGACGCTGAATAGATTTCGGAATTTGAAACAGTCCGGCGGCGAATTCTAAAAATTCCCATCCAGTCAGATGATCATAAAAATAGGGGTTTTCAGGTAAATATCCGACTCGCTGTTTAATCTGGCGATCGCCAATCGGTTTACCTAATAAGATAGCCGATCCCGAAGTGGGGCGAACAATACCTAATAAAGTTTTTAATAATGTGGTTTTCCCCGCCCCATTTTGTCCTAATAAACCAAAGGTTTCTCCTCTATGAACACTTAAAGTACAGCTTTTTAAGGATTCAATCTTTTGATTCATCCAAAAACCTGTGCGATAAAATTTTCCTAAATTCTGCGTTTCTACCACAGGGTTTAAGCAAGGAATTAAAGCTGAATCTTTGACCTCGATAGCCGAATTCATAAGCGTTAAGGATTAGGTACAATATTAAGCGGTTATATTCAACCCCCAAAAAGGGTTTAGAAACCAAACCCCCACAATAAAATATTACAACCTCGGAACAGATTTCTATCAGCCTCAAATTAAGTTAACTTTTTCTAATCAATTATCCAAAATACTTTTATTTTTTAAAAGATTGTCAGGGAATCCTGATATTTTATTGAAAATAACTCTCAAATAGTTGACGAGATGATCAGGGTTCTGGTACAATTATAGAATAAACCTCCAAGGGCTTACTCTGTCTACAAGCAAAAATAGCCTCTAAAACCCTGATTATTTCGTCAAATATCTTAGTTTCCTGACAGAATTTACTCCCAGCAATGCACGAGTTTTCAGGGAAAATCAACAGGCCCCAGAAGGGTATCTTGACAAAATCAATAAAATGTGCTTCAAGAAAAAATAGCGATCGCGATCTAATTCCGTTGGTTGCTGAATTCTTTGTGCCTTTGTGGTTTAATTAAGATCAAATTTCCTCAAAACTAGAGTATCTTGACAACAGGAAAAGTTTACCGTTCCGTGATCTTGAACCCCTTCTTCAATAATAATCCCCCTCCCAACCCAACCAGGAATCCCCGTTTCACCGGTTGGTCATTACAGGATCGTGATCCCGACTATATCCGATTCTTAATGCCGTTTTTGGGTTGGTTCTATGACCATTATTTTCAAGTCCAAACCACCGGATGGGAAAATCTCCCGCCCCAAAATAAGCTGTTATTGGTAGGTTCCCATAATGGGGGTTTAGCCGCACCGGATATGTTTATGGGCTTGTACGCTTGGTATCATCGTTTCGGAACCGAACGACTGCTCTATGGACTCATGCACCCCAAGGTTTGGCAGGTGGCTCCAGAAGTGGCGGCGTCGGCGGTGCGTTGTGGAGCCGTTATGGCTCATCCCCGGATGGGAATGGCAGCCTTGCGCCAGGATGCGACGGTTTTAGTCTATCCGGGCGGGGGTGAGGATGTATTTCGGCCCCATGCGTTACGCAATCAAATTCATTTCGCCGGTCGCAAAGGATTTATTAAGTTAGCCCTACGGGAGAAAGCCCCCATTGTTCCGGTGATTTCCTCTGGTGCCCACGATACCCTAATTGTGTTGACAGATATTTACCACTGGGTAAAACAACTCCATCAGTTAGGAATGCCTTGGTTATTAGGTCTTGACCCAGAGGTGTTTCCGATTTATTTGGGATTACCTTGGGGTGTGGGAATTGGGCCTTTACCTAATTTTCCCCTTCCCGCCAAAATCAAGATTCACATTTGTCCAGTGATTGAATTTGAACGCTATGGACGAGACGCAGCCAATGATCGGGAGTATGTAGATATTTGTTATCAACAAGTGAAAACCTCCATGCAAAAGGAACTGGATGATTTAGTCACGCAGTGAAATTCCCTTTCGCAATTATAATTTAGTACAGTTATCAATGATAAATTCTAATTACAGAGGTGAATAGTTAATAGCATTTAACTCTTAAACTGATAACTGATAACTGATGACTGATGACTGATAACTGATAACTGATTATTCGGGTAAACAACGGAGGATTTTAGGAAGTTTCATTGTGAAGGTAGACCCTTTTTCCAACTCACTCGTAACCGATAAATCTCCTCCCATCATTTGGCATAATTTTTGAGTAATAGTTAACCCTAAACCCGTACCTCCATAACGACGAGTTGTGGTTTCATCCGCTTGAGTAAAGGGACTAAAAACCGTTGCTAACTGTTTAGGACTCATGCCAATTCCCGTATCTATCACCTGAAAAATAATCACCGTTGAACAGCTTTTTGGCACATCAGGAAGACAACAAGCACTATTAACAAATCCTTCATTGACCGTGATCAATTCTGGCTCTAGCATCGAATCTATATTTAGATTAACCCCGTCTCCTCCTTCCTGCCAAACTTTCAGAATCACTTTCCCCTGTTCCGTAAATTTGCAGGCATTACTCAGGAGATTTAATAAACATTGACGAACTTTAGTTAAGTCGGTGTGCATAAAGTCTACATTCTCTGCCACCTCTAGGATAAACTGATTAGAGTTCTTATCCGCAGCGGGAATAACAGTAGTTTCCACCTCCCAAAGTAAGGTCGAAACTTTAAAGGTTTCTAAATGAAAATTCATCCGACCCGCTTCAATTTTAGAGAAATCCAAAATTTCACTAATCAAAGTTAATAAATGTTGTCCTGCTACATGAATATTTTTTAAATCGATGACAAATTCATCTTGATTTAAAACTTGGGCATCTTCAATTAATAATTCACTATAACCTAAAATAGCATTTAAAGGCGTCCTAAGTTCATGGCTCATATTCGCTAAAAACAAACTTTTAGCATGGTTAGCAGTTTCAGCAGCTTCCTTAGCCATCTTTAATTCTTCCGCCTGTTGACGTTCAGTAATATCATTCGCCATCATTAATAAACAAGCAATTCCCCCTAAATCAATTAATTCAATAGAAACTAACCAATTTCTAATTATTCCTGATTTTTGTCGAATTTTTAACTCAACATTTCCCATCTGACTTTGACTTTTTAATTGTTTTTTAAGTTGTAGATGTTGTTGAGAATCAACCCACATATTCAATTGTTCAGGGGTTTGATTCAATACCTGCTCTCGCTCCCAACCAATTTGACGTAAAAAACTATCATTAACATCTAAAAATAGTTCATCTACCAGAGTCATAATACTAATCCCAATCGGACTAGCACTAAAGGTTTTTGAAAATCTTTCCTCACTAGCTCTTAAAGCAATTTCTGCCTGTTTCCGGTCTGTAATATCTTGAATTGTGCTAGTAATATGACTAGAAGTAATTACCGCCTGTTCCAAAACAATCCGTTCCTCACCGGAGGCTAATTTCAAACGATAATCAATACAATAGGGTTTTTGTTGAAATAAGGCTTGATCAAGGTAATTTTGGACATAACTTCGGTCTTCTGGGTGAACAAATTCCAAAAATTGGCGAAAACTCGGTTTGACATATTTAGCCGTTGCGTCTAAAATCCGATAGAGTTCATCCGACCAAAATAATTCATAGCTGCTAATTTTCAGATCCCAATGACCCAACTTAGCAATCCGTTGAGCATTTGCTAAACTGGTTTCACTGTTTCTGAGGCGAATTTCCGCCTGTTGACGTTCTGTCACCGTGGCGGCTAAAACTAACCCGGTAATAGCCATAATCAGGATAAAGGCTTGTAGAGAAAAAATTTGAGGGGTATCCGTACTGCGACTAATAAACGGCCCACTACCCCGCACTACCCCCCAAACCGCAAAACTAGCCGTGATCAAATGACCAATAGCTGTTCCCCGTTGACCAAATCGTAGGGAAGCCCAAACAAAAAACGGAAAAGGCAGATATTCCAAGGGAAAACCGATAAACGCCGACCGAGTTCGAGAACAAAATACAAACCAATTTAAGCCCAATAACAGTAACAACCACACCCCAACTTCTAACTGACGTAACCAAAAATTCTCATGAGAGCGTTCAGAAAGGCTTAACCTAGTTGTGCCCAAGGATAAACTTTGGGACAAGGCGTTAAGAAAAGACCAGACCGGGGAAGTAGGAGTTTGACAGCGATAGTAATAGCGTTGAAATTCGCTACCCCAGGTTAATAATACCGGGGTTATAACTAATACCCCAGTAGCACTTCCTAACCATCCAGCAATCCAAATTTGGGTAAAATCTTTCCAAGGTAGCCAACCACTCAAACCAGCCATGAACAGGGTAAAAGTTGGATTAATCAGGGTGGCAATCATTCCCGCTAAAATAATTAGTCCCAGGACATCTTTCAGGTGTTTGAGTTGGGGAGAAAAGTCAAGGCGATGGAGCAATTTACTAACTAAACAGGCTTGTAACGTCACACCACAACTAGACAATACCACGACAAACAGAGGCATTTGGTCAACGGTAATTAGGGAAAAAAACGCCCCCAGGGTAATAGCTGGCCAATATCGATAACCACACAACAGAATAATCCCTTGGGCGACCCCCGCATTCGGCCAGAATAGGGCTTGGCTGGAACCCAACATCAAGTATTCAACCGTCACCTTGCCAACTATCCAGTAGAATACCGCTATCAAACTAACTGCAACTAAGTATCGGCTAATTTTGACCTGAGAGCGTTCAAGGAATTTCATATTGGTTGTAATTAAGCTGATTATAAATATTAGTGGTAGCGATTATTTTTGCTCCCCACTTAAATATTAATTGCTGTATATAATTAACCCGGATTTTCCGTAAATACACTGATTGTTTGAGAAAATCGAGTTATTTAAAAACTCCGGTATCTATATTTCATTCTAAATGCTCCCTGAATCATTTTTATCTTAACAGATCGAATCCGATAAATACAGTCATAGTTCACGCTGGAAATTAGACACTTTTCTTGATTTCATCACTCTGCGATCATAATTCATCATTCATGGTTGGAGGTTGGGCGGGAATCGAAGCAATAATCGCATCAATCACCTTACTCACCGGAATAATTTGTAACCCTAAATCCGCCGGACTCTGACCTTTAGGAATAATCGCCCGTTTAAACCCCAGTTTGGCCGCCTCCCTTAATCGCAGTTCCAATTGAGACACCGGGCGCACCTGTCCCCCTAAACCAATTTCCCCAATTAAAATCGTCCTAGGGTCAACCACACGGTCACGGAAACTAGCTACAATAGCAATAGCTATCCCCAAGTCCGCCGCCGGTTCTTCGACCTTTAAACCCCCCACCGAAGCCACATAAGCATCCAATTTAGATAGGGGAATCCCCACCCGTTTTTCCAAAACCGCTAAAATTTGTAATAATCGACTACTATCTACCCCCGTGGTCGCCCGTCGCGCTGAACCGTAACTAGCCGGACTAACTAAAGCCTGAATTTCTACCACAATCGGTCGAGTTCCTTCCAAGGCTACCACCGTTGAGGTTCCGGGGGAAAAGTCATCTCGATTACCTAAAAATAATTCCGAAGGATTAGAAACTTCTTTTAATCCATGGGCGACCATTTCAAACACCCCGATTTCATGGGTGGCGCCAAAACGGTTTTTCATTGAACGTAATAGGCGATGGGAAGCAAACCGATCGCCCTCAAAATATAACACCGTATCCACTAAATGTTCTAACACCCGCGGCCCGGCAATGCCCCCATCTTTGGTAACATGACCGACAATTAACAGGGTAATATTTTCCCGTTTCGCTACCTGCATTAACGCCGACGTACATTCCCGCACCTGCGCTACCGAACCCGGTGCAGAGGTGAGACTGGAGAAAAAAACCGTCTGAATACTATCAATTACTGCTAACTGTGGTTTCAGGGATTCTAACTCTCTTAAAATCACTTCTAAATCGGTTTCTGGAAGTAAATATAAATCCTGTTCTTGATGAGAAATCGTCGAAGATTCTGGCTGGGTGGTTGTGTTTTCGCTATTTTCTGCGGATGTCGGCTGTTTGGGCTGATGATTTTTCAGTTGTTCAGTAAAGGGGTCGCTGGGGGTTGGGGGATGTTGACTACCATTTTCGGGTGTAGTTTCCGGTGTGGTTTCGGTTTCGCTCTCCTCCCCGACTCCTAACCGTTGCGATCGCAATTTTACCTGTTGTCCCGATTCCTCCGCCGACACATACAATACCCGATTTGTGTAGGACAAAAGATTAGCCACCTGTAATAATAGGGTAGACTTACCAATCCCCGGTTCCCCCCCAATTAATACCAAAGACCCCGGCACAATTCCACCGCCCAAGACCCGATCTAACTCTCCATAACCCGATGGCATTCGAGATTGGGATTGATCGGAAATTTGGGATAATAGGAAAGAAGCACGGGGTTGTCCTGGTTTAGTGACTTCGGTTAAACCCTCCGGGTTTTCTCCTTGGAGGTGACTCCAACTAAAGCGTTGGGAAGGCGTAGGCGCGGGTTGTTCAATTTGTTCTTCTAGGGAATTCCAGGCATGACAAGCGGAGCATCGGCCAAAATATTGAGGAAATTCGGCTCCACATTCGTGACAAACATAAAGGGTACGAGACTTTGCCATGTCATCAGTTATCAGTAATCAGTAATCAGTTATCAGTTTAAGAGTCATCAGTCATCAATCATCAGTTATCAGTTTAAGATCTGTCAGGGTTTTTCTGTTTTTGCAGTTATCAGGGGCTAATCATTCTTGGCTTTACTGATGAGTGATCACTCTTACACTGATGATTGGCAACTGATAACTCTTAAACCGATAACTGGCAACTGACAACTCTTAAACTGATAACTGATAACTGATGACTGATGACTGACTACTGATTGGGTTGCGAGTTCGATTATGATTTCTAGTAAAACTGTAACTTAATCCAACTAAGGGAGCGTTGAAATCCATTGGAAAATCATAAAGAAAAAATTTTGGTTGTCGATGATGAGGCTAGTATCCGCCGGATTTTGGAAACTCGCCTTTCCATGATTGGTTACGATGTCGTAACCGCCGCCGATGGAGAAGAAGCCCTAGAGACCTTCCGTAAAACCAATCCTGATTTAGTGGTTTTAGATGTGATGATGCCCAAACTAGACGGGTATGGGGTCTGTCAGGAGTTACGCAAGGAATCTGATATTCCCATTATCATGTTAACAGCTTTGGGGGATGTGGCGGATCGGATTACCGGGTTAGAATTAGGGGCGGATGATTATGTCGTTAAACCCTTTTCTCCCAAGGAACTTGAAGCCAGAATTCGCTCGGTATTACGTCGGATTGATAAAAATGGAACTTCGGGTATTCCTAGTTCCGGTGTCATTCAAGTTAGTAATATTAGGATTGATACGAACAAGCGACAGGTTTACAAGGGAGATGAACGTATCCGTTTAACCGGGATGGAATTTAGTTTATTAGAACTCTTAGTTAGTCGTTCTGGTGAACCTTTTTCTCGTTCTGAAATTTTACAAGAAGTTTGGGGATATACCCCAGAACGTCATGTTGATACCAGGGTGGTAGATGTTCATATTTCTCGCCTCCGGGCAAAGTTAGAAGATGATCCAAGTAATCCCGAATTAATCTTAACCGCACGGGGAACCGGATATCTATTCCAACGAATTATTGAACCGGGAGAAGTTATCTAAAAACCTGATCTGATCCCCCTAAATCCCCCTTCCCAAGGGGGAGTTTGATTTTCTAATTCCCCCCTTGTTGGTAAATCTGATCCCCCTAAATCCCCCTTCCCAAGGGGGAGTTTGATTTTCTAATTCCCCCCCTTCCCAAGGGGGAGTTTGATTTTCTAATTCCCCCCCTTTTTTAAGGGGGGTTAGGGGGGATCAAATCTCAGCTATAACAGGCATTTAATCGTTAACAGTGATGTTGAATTTTAATTAAAATCTAATCATGGCAAAATCCGATCGCAATCAGATATTAAGATTACTGCCTATTTTTGCAGGTAGTTTGGGCGGGATATTACTCCTAATAAATCGGCTCCTAACCCCCGAATTATTCAACTCTCAAGCCCGTTCCGATGCCTTGGGGGTGATTTTAAGTGCGGTGTTGATTTTAACGGGGTTATTGTGGCAACAAATTCAACCCAAATTACCGGAGGCTGTGGATTTAATCGGAGAACAAGGGTTTGAATTAAAACCAGATTTACCTGAATTTATTCAAACTGAATTAGCCTGGGCTTCTCATTTATTATTAACCAATACTGTCACCCGTTCTGTTGTAGTTTATTATCAGGGAGAAGTGTTATTAAGACGAGGAGTATTAGGAAATAATCCTGATGTTAAACCCGGGCCGATTTTACAACGGGTGATAGATAAACAAAAACCAATTTATTTAGTCAATTTAGCCTTATATCCGGGTAGAATTGAATTTGATTATTTACCCGAAAATACCCAGGGCGTAATTTGTCAACCTCTGGGTGATCAGGGGGTTTTAATTCTGGGGGCGAATGCTCCTCGGAGTTATACCCAACAGGATGAAAATTGGGTCGCAGGGATAGGGGATAAATTAACTTATACCTTATCTAATCTCCTGAATCAATCTTCAATTATGACCTGATGGCGGAGTTATTTAGTCCCATACAAAAATAAAACCCCTATCGGTCTATTTCAAGATAATATTATCAATAATTCTGGATAACTGAATGTTGACTTGGGAGTTAATATCATGGAAATTATATTTGAGTCTACGGAACAATTTGAGGCGGATTTAAAGACCCATAGTCAAGCCGAACATGATATTATTGTACAACAGCTTCATGAATATTCTGCCTTATTATTAGAAGATAAAAGCGATCGCGATAGACGACTCCATCAGTTTTATCAATTTGATGGCCTGGAGAATTATGGGTCATCTCTCTATTCTTTTATTGTTAATTATTACCTGCGAGTGATTTTAACTATTGATAATGATCCTTTATTTGATCGGATAATTATTACTTTATTTAGAGTGGTTGATAGTCAGTTTGTGGCTGAAATTTATCAACAAGTTGGAGAATCAATTTATCAGTCTTTCTTACCCCCGAAACTCTTAACCGAGGTCAAATCAAATCATGTTACAGTCGCTACCAGCACTCATTGATAAACGCGGTATTATTGGCAAAGCATTAAAACTGCTTCCCTTGCAACTGCGAGGTAGGTTTTTAGAGGTTTTAGCCGAACTTCAAGACGAATCTTGCTATCGCTATCAACGGTTTTATAAAACCAAACTCAAACGCATCAAGGGCACACAAATTCCCCTTTATTGTGCTAAAATTGATCATGCAGAAAATTGGAAACTTTATATATCTTATCAAGAGGGTAAATTGTATTTAGAAGATATTATTCATCCTGTTTATAAAGCTAATAAAGATAAAGATAGTTTAGATATCATTGCGGAATTGAATGATTTTTAGCACTTAGTAGAAGTATTCCCTTTCTTTAACAGGACTTACGCACCCAACCAAAGAAACCGGGTTTTTTTCCGAAAATACTGCGTTGTAACCCACATATTTTCTAAAAAACCCGGTTGATCGGGCCCCATACGTAAGTCCTATTTAAGACGGATAAACTTGACGATAATAGGCTTGATATTCTTCTGATAATAAGGGCTCCCACCAACTGCGATGAGTCAAATACCAGCCAACAGTTTGACGTAACCCTTCTTCAACAGTTACTAACGGAGCCCAGCCTAATTCCGTTTTAATTTTAGTCGCATCAATAGCATATCTTCGATCATGTCCAGCCCTATCTTTAACAAAAGTAATTAATTGATTAGAGGGTTTCACAGGTAAATGAACGGCTAATTGATCCATAATCCTACATAAAATATTAACTAAATCAATATTCTTAACTTCATTATTTCCCCCAATATTATAAGTTTCTCCAATTCTTCCGTTATGAATCACCGCATCTAAAGCCCGACAATGATCTAAAACATACAACCAATCTCGCACATTTTGACCATCACCATAAACCGGAAGGGGTTTTCCTAATAAAGCGTTAATACACATTAACGGAATTAGTTTTTCAGGATAATGATAGGGGCCATAATTATTAGAACAATTAGTAATAATTGTCGGCATTCCATAGGTATGATAATAGGCTCTAGCTAAATGATCACTACCCGCTTTTGAGGCAGAATAGGGACTATTAGGAGTATAAGGAGTCTGTTCAGTAAAAGCAGGATCATTCGGGCCCAGACTTCCATAAACTTCATCGGTAGAAACGTGCAGAAACCGATAATGTTCCGGTTGACCCTGAGCTATCCAATATTGACGAAAAGCTTCTAAAAGAGTAAATGTCCCGACTACATTGGTTTGTACAAAAGCACCGGGGCCAATAATTGACCGATCAACATGGGATTCTGCGGCAAAATGGGCAATAGTATTGATCTGTTCTTCTTTCAATAAACTATCAATTAATGGGCGATCGCAAATATCCCCTTGCACAAACCGAAAATTTGGGTTATGTTCCAAACTAACAATATTTTGCAGATTTCCCGCATAGGTCAGCGCATCTAAAACCACAATCCGGTCATCGGGATAGGCGCTAAACCAATGATGGACAAAGTTTGATCCAATAAACCCCGCCCCCCCCGTAATCAGAACGCAATGGGGTGAGCGATTGCTCGTGTTATCGTAACTATACTGAACGGCCAAGGTTATATCCTCCCAAGATCTACCTATAAAAATAATACTGAAAATTCTGTTTCAAGCCCTGATCCGATAAACTGTTGACCATTGTACTCGTTGCAGTGGCTAACTAAGGGAAATTGTGCCAAAAAACACAGGACTTAGGCACAAGACAAAAGAAACCGGGTTTGGTGACCCTAATTTTGCGGATGAAATCTAAATTTCTGGTTCACCAAACCCAGTTTCTCCGTAAGTCCTAAAACAGAAAGTTGATATTGACCCTAGAATGCCAGTTAATCATAAGATATGGAAGTGGTTGTTAGGATATCGGAGTGAGTGACTATCAGACTATCGCCTTGGCAAAAACTGGTGATCCCAATGCGATCGCAATTTTAATCAACCAAGCGTTACAATCCAAGGGAGTGACCGCAAAAGTTACTCGTCAACACCACCATATCCAGGTCGTTTTGGTGTCTGAACAACTTCCTGATGCTCAAGGGAGTGTTCGGGTTGTCCAGAATGGGTTAATCCGGTTACAATCCCCTATAATTGGGTCGGTGACAATTTCTGGAATCTGTCGCGGTCAAAAAAAATCCGGCTGGACACAAACCCTAGTCTTGCAGGAATTTATCCCAGAACCTCCAAAAACCCCAGGGCTGTTTCATTCTCAGGGAAACCAGGATTTTGTAGGGGTAGTGCCCGGTGTGCCTACCCTCCCCATCCACGATTTGTAGGCGTTTCAGGGATGGGGGCAACCACGGGGGGATTGCCCCTACAAAGAATGAAACAGCCCTGCCAAAAACCCCAGAACCTCAAAAACCTCAAAAAATAGGGTTATCCCTTCCTAAACTAACCTTTCCTGCGATAAAAGTTTCCCTTCCTAAACCTCAAGTTTCTATTTCTAAGCCTTGGTTAATTGTGGGTTCGGTGAGTTTAATGGTTTTACCCCTATCGGGGATTATATTGAATCAAAATCAAGAAAAAATTAATACTTTTTTAACGGAAATCCCCCAAGGAATATCTTCAAGTTTAGCTCAAATTCCCGCCTTTTCTTTTTCAACAGAAACTATTACCACACCCAATGAAATTTCTACAACCACAACCCTAAAAAATCTCAATCAAGTCTCTCAATTAGCTCTAAAAACTCTGGAAAATCCGATTAGTCCAGATTTACAAATTACCATTCGGGCCGTCGGTGATATTATTCCTGGGACTAATTATCCCTCTAATAAATTATCCTCTAACAAAACCGCTTTATTTTCGGGAGTTAAGTCGGAATTGAAAGGGGATATTGTGTTTGGCAATTTTGAAAGCACTTTAACTAAATATCCTAATAGTGCTAAAAATATCGGTCGCGGGTTAGTCTTTGCCTTTCGGACTCCTCCCGAATATAAGGCTTTACTCAAGGATGCCGGATTTAGTATTTTAAATGTTGCCAATAATCATTCTTTTGATTTTTTTGAAACTGGGTTTAAAGATACAATTCAAAATATTAATCAGCTAGGCATGAAGGCGGTAGGAGAAAAGGGAAAAATTGTTTATCAGGAAGTAAAAGGGATCAAGGTGGCATTTATTGCTTTTAGTAATTATGATTATCATAATAATTTAAGTAATATTGAATCGGGAAAAAAATTAGTTACACAAGCTCAAAAAAATGCGGATTTTGTGGTGATTTCTTTTCATGGAGGTGCGGAAGGGACGGGAGCTTTAAATGTTAGGAATAAAACTGAATATTTCTATGGAGAAAATCGCGGAAATTTAGTGCTTTTTACCCATAGTATGATTGATGCTGGGGCGGATTTAATCTTAGGACATGGCCCCCATGTTCCCAGGGCGTTGGAATTGTATAAAGGGAAATTAATTGCTTATTCTCTTGGTAATTTTATGGGATATCGAACTTTATCTACCAGTGGGGAGTTAGGATATTCTTTGATTTTGGAAGCGAAAGTTAATCCTCAAGGAGATTTTATTCAGGGTAAAATTATACCCGTCCAGCTAAATTCCCAAGGGATTCCTAATTTAGATAAGCGTGATAAAAGTATTAATTTAATTCGCAATCTTACCCAAAAAGATTTTCCTAAAACCGATTTAAAAATTGATAATAATGGACAGATTTTAATTAAAAAACCATAGAATCAGTTATCAGTTATCAGTCATCAGTTAACAGTTAACAGTTATTAGTTCAATGTTTTTGGCCCACAAATATTAACAATGAACTCTTTAGTCTTGACTGTCAACTGATGACTCTCAAACTGATAACTCTTAAACTGATAACTGATAACTGATGACTGATAACTGATTTCTGCTATACTATGTAACGAATTGTAAAAAATCCTTCCTTTTTGTCATCCATTATGATCTCTGAACCTCTCGTCGTTTCTCCGATTTATATTGTTGTTGTTGCTTCAACGGTCTTAGCTGTGTTATGGGGTATTATTTTTAAAGATATGTTAGAATATCGGGTTTCCCTCTGGAGTGATAGCCCGCAACCCTCAACTTCTATTAATTATAAAACCCCCAATTTAATTATTGCTTATTTGGGGATGACCCTATTAATTATAGTCTCCGTCAGTTCTAGTTTAGCCGTCTTTATTCCCGTCTATTGGATTGCGGGAGTTATGGGTTTAGTGGTTGTGATTCCGACGGCTTTATTAATTTGGTTTCAGTTAGGTTCAATGCTGAATTTATTGGCTACAAAAGGCTATGCAGCCATTGATATTGATACCCTATTTCCTGAGCAATCTTCTGAACAAATAACGAATACAACTATTAGTAAAAGTGAAAGTTAATTAATTTCCTGTAATTGTTGTTGAGGGTTGGGGGAAGCCCTAAAGGGCTTACTACGGTTTTGGACTTGACAGAAATACCAGTCATCAACAATAATAATAGATTGTGTCTAAACCTTGCTCGGAACAGGTGCAGACATGGCAAAGGCTCAAAACTAGGGGAAAGTGAATTCACTTTCAACCGTTGAGCTACCTGTACGGCAACCTTAACCCAAAATTACATGACTTACGCAATTATTGAAACCGGCGGTAAACAAATCAAAGTAGAGCCCGGTCGTTTCTACGATATTGAACTGTTACCCGTCGATGAAAATGAATCCGTTATCATTGATAAAGTTCTGTTAGTCAATCATGATGGTGAAGTTGAAATTGGTCAGCCCTTAGTGAATGGGGCCACCGTTGAAGGGACTGTGCTGCGCCATATGCGGGGACGCAAAATCATCGTTTATAAAATGCGTCCGAAAAAGAAAACCCGCAAAAAACAAGGTCATCGTCAAGAAATTACCCGTTTGATGATTGAATCTATTAGTCTAAATGGGTCTGTGGTGGCGAAGCGGGAAGAAAAACCCGCAGAACCTGTAACAACAGAAGCATAAAATTAGATTGTGATTGAATATCTGAAATACTGATCATTTAATTGGGAGAAGAAAATGGCTCATAAGAAAGGTACGGGTAGCACTCGTAACGGTCGTGACTCTAACGCCCAGCGCTTGGGTGTCAAACGTTTTGGCGGTCAAGTGGTGCGCGCAGGTAATATTTTAGTGCGTCAACGGGGTTGTAAATTCCACCCAGGTAATAACGTCGGTATCGGCAGTGATGACACTTTATTTGCTAAAGTTGATGGTGTGGTTCGTTTTGAACGTAAAGGCAAAACTCGTCAAAAAATTAGTGTTTATCCCGTCATTGAAGCCGAACTTGTAGCCGTTGAAGCTTAATTAATAAAAACCTGATTTTATTTAATTCGGAAGCGGGCTAATATAGCCCGTTTTTTATTAATAAGCTCTATAGGATTTAGGATTGCTATAGCACTACGCATTACCGTAGAGACCTTGTATGTAACGTCTCTACTAAATCTGTACTCATTCCCGGCTCCCGGTGCTCCCGGTGCTCCCTATTCCCTAGCGCTATATAGCTGAATTTCATCAATCTGGAAAAAAAAGAAGTGTTTTTTTGAATTTTGTTAAATTCGCCACACAATTAATCAACTCTAATATGTTAAATATTAGAGGATTGCAGTTATTACAACTGAATGAGTTAAAATTTCATATTCTCATAAAATTCCTGGGCATTAATCAGTTGCTCAAAATAATTTAAAGGGTTATTATCTATGAAAAAAATCTCACCGGACAACCATCATATTTTCTTTGAGGATTCTAGGGCAAAAGTCGATTTTAACCAACTTCAAACCCTATTTAAAGTTGCTGCATTTTGGGCAAAAGATCGAAGCCTAGAAGATCTAAAAATTGCCATTGAAAATAGTGAACCTGTGGTGACAGTTTGGGATTATGAACAAATGATTGGGTTTGCTCGGGCGACCTCTGATGGTATTTATCGGGCTAGTATTTGGGATGTGGTAATTCATCCTAATTATCAAGGTAGTGGCTTAGGCAGAAAATTAGTTCAAACGGTATTAAGTCATCCTAAAATGTGTCGAGTTGAACGGGTTTATTTGATGACAACCCATCAACAAAAGTTTTACGAACGCATTGGGTTTGAATATAATTCAACTACAACCATGGTCTTACATAATCAACCCTTAGAAATGAATAGTCAAAAAATAGAATTAACCACTGTTCGTCTTTGAGCTTGGTAGGGGCGAGGTCTTCTCGCCCTCATAGGACTTGCAGGTGACAAAAATCCCCAATTATGAAACACTAGAAAATTGAATAGTCATCCATCAGATATCAAAATCATGACGGTCAGCACAACTTCAGAACCCGAATTGATGTCCCGCTTGATTAATGGGATTTTAGCGATTAAACCCCTCAGTAATTTTGCTAAACACCAAGCCCGACAAATGATGATTAAACGGGCTGAAGCCATGGGAGTGCCCTGGCGACAACAGACCCAAACCTTGTTATCAAGGAATTGGGATCCGGAATTAACCCAAGTCCAAAACCCAAATCTGCAATATCCCGATTATTACCTAACATCCTTCCACGCCTATGATTCGGGAAATCTAAGTTGGCAAGCCGCCGTGGAAGTGGAAGTGGCCGCCTACTCGGTTCATGCTAAAATCTGGCCAGAAGCCGGGGCTCAGGGGGACGCCAAACTCCGCCAAAGTTATCATGATCTTGTAAAAGCCCAATTACCTAGCCCTCCCCAGGATATTTTGGATTTAGGATGTAGTGTGGGGATGAGCACCTTTGCCCTGCAAGAAATTTATCCAGAAGCGAAGATGACTGGTGTTGATTTATCGCCTTATTTTTTAGCGATCGCTACTTATAATACACAAAAACAATCTAATTTGAAATATACTCCGAAATGGGTTCACGCCGCGGCAGAATCAACGGGTTTACCCAGTGCCTCTTTTGACTTAGTTTCCCTGTGTTTAATTTGTCACGAATTACCCCAATCTGCCACCCGTAAAATCTTCCAAGAAGCACGGCGGTTGTTGCGTCCCGGTGGGCATTTAGCGATTATGGATATGAACCCTAAATCGGAAATGTTCAAGAAAATGCCTCCTTATATTTTCACCCTGTTAAAAAGCACAGAACCCTATTTAGATGAATATTTCACCTTAGACTTAGAACAAGCCCTAATCGATGCCGGATTTCAACGTCCTACGGTTAATTTTAATAGCCCTCGTCACCGGACAATTATTGCTTCAGTTGGGTCAATTTGAGAGGATTGATTGGCCTTGATTTCAACTCAATTAGATCATCAACAAACTTATCTCATTTCCCCACCAATATCCTATTGCCAAAAACCTTAATTTTTCCGGGATGATTAAATTCCTATTTAATTCCTGGTTAATATGGGGTAATCAATCTAATCTAAAAGGTTATAACCATGGTCGTAAATCTAGTGGGTTATCAAATTGCAGAGCAGTTATACATAGGAACCCGCACTGTAGTCCATCGAGGTATCCGTACCGACGACAAAGCAAATGTTATGATCAAATTCCTGCGCAACGAATATCCAACTTTTAATGAAATCCTCCAATTTCGCAACCAATATACTATTGCTAAAAATCTCGACTTTTCTCATATTATAAAACCTTTAAGTTTAGAAATATATCACAATAGCTATGCTTTAGTGATGGAAGATTTTGGAGAAATTTCCCTCTCCCATTATCTGAAAAGCGCCACAGAGGAAAATTATCAATATAAATACTTACCTTTAACTGAATTTCTGGAAATCGCCATCCAACTCACTGAAACTCTACACTATCTCTACCAAAATCGAGTCATTCATAAAGATATCAAACCTGCTAATATTCTGATTCATCCCGCCACCAAAAAAATTAAATTAATTGACTTTAGTATTTCTTCCCTGCTACCAAGAGAAACCCAAGAAATTCAGAATCCCAATATTTTAGAAGGGACATTACCCTATATCTCTCCCGAACAAACCGGGAGAATGAATCGAGGCATAGATTATCGAAGTGACTTTTATTCCTTGGGGATAACTTTCTATGAGTTATTAACAGGAAGATTACCATTTTGTACTGAAGATGCGATGGAATTGGTACATTGTCATCTAGCAAAACAACCCCTACCCATCCACCAAATTAATCCAGAAATTCCTCTGAGTTTATCGGAAATTGTTAGTAAATTGATGGCTAAAAATGCTGAAGATCGTTATCAGAGCGCTTTGGGAATTAAGCATGATTTAGAAAACTGTTTAACTCAATTACAAGCAACGGGTAAGATTCATAATTTTGCCATAGGACAGCGAGATATAAGCGACAGATTTCTGATTCCAGAAACTCTATATGGACGGGAAAGAGAAGTTAATCAACTCCTGAATGCTTTTGAGAGAGTTAGTCTTAATAAAACTGAAATGATCCTAGTTGCAGGATTTTCTGGGATTGGAAAAACTGCGGTTATTAATGAAATTCATAAACCTATTGTCCGCAAAAATGGTTATTTTATTAAAGGTAAATATGATCAATTTCAACGCAATATTCCCTTCAGTGCTTTTCTGCAAGCATTTCGTGACTTAATGGGGCAATTATTATCAGAATCCGATCAGCAATTGCAAACATGGAAAACCCAGATATTAGCAGCATTAGGAGAAAATGGACAAGTTTTAATTGATGTGATTCCTGAGTTAGAAAATATCATCGGAAAACAACCACCAGCGATTAAATTATCAGGTAATGCCGCCCAAAATCGCTTTAATTTACTATTTCAAAAATTTGTCCAGGTTTTTACTATCAAAGAACATCCCTTAGTCATATTTTTAGATGATTTGCAATGGTCTGATTCTGCATCCCTAGATTTACTAAAATTATTGATCCAAGACCCCGGACATCTATTAGTATTGGGTGCTTATCGAGATCATGAAGTTTCTCCCATCCATCCGTTGATCTTAATGATAGATGATTTAGTCAAAAATGAAGTTTCTGTTAATATAATCACTTTATTACCCTTAATGGAATCTGACCTAAATTTGTTAGTGGCAGATACCCTTAATTGTGAATTATCTCTGGCTCAACCTTTAACTCAATTAATCTATCAAAAAACCCAGGGTAATCCTTTTTTTGCTACTCAATTTCTCAAGGTTTTACATGATGAAAAAATAATTACTTTCAACAGGCATAGTCACCATTGGCAATGTGATATTTCCCAAGTTAACACCTTAGCAGTGACTAATAATGTAGTAGAATTTATGGCCTTACAATTGCAGAAATTACCAATAAAAACTCAAAATATTCTTAAACTAGCGGCTTGTATTGGGGCTACCTTTGATTTACCTACTGTTGCAATTATTTCACAACAATCAGAAACCGAGGCGGCGACGGTTTTATGGAGAGCATTGCAAGAAGGTTTGATTTTACCCCTAACGGATGTTTATAAGTTTTATCAGCTTGAAGATGATCATAAATTCAGCCGAGAAGATAAAAATACTAATCAACAAAATGCTAAATACAGATTTTTACATGACCGGGTTCAACAAGCTGCCTATTTCCTAATTCCTGCCAACCAAAAACAAGCTACCCATCTTCAAATCGGTGAACTACTTCAACACCATTTATCCGAGACAGAAAAAGAGCAAAGATTATTTGATATTGTTGGTCATTTTAATCTAGCTCAAGAGTTAATTACTGAACCCAAAGCCAGAGAAATATTAGCTAAAATGAACTTAGCAGCCACCCAGAAAGCTAAAAATTCTACAGCCTATTCTGCCGCTAGAAAATTTGTGCAAACCGGGCTAGAATTGCTGAGTGCAAACTGTTGGGAAAGTCAGTATGAATTAACCCTTAATCTTTATATCGCGGCTACGGAATCCGCCTATTTGAATGGGGAGTTTGAGGATACTAAAATCATAGCAGATCAGGCGTTACAGTCGGCTAAAACTATCCTAGATAAAGTTAAGATTTATGAAATTTTAATCAATACAATGACAGCCCAGGGTCAGATGTTAGAAGCGATCGCTATCGGTCAAAATGCCCTGACACAATTGGGAATTCAATTATCCGGTGAAGCTGACGAAGCCTTAACAGCTAATAGCTTACAAAAACTGGCTCAAAAATTACAAGACAAATCTATTGAAGAATTAGTTGACCTACCATTAATGAGCGATCCCCACACCATTGCTGCAATGCAACTATTAGCGATGTTATTTATCCCAATTTTTCTAGGAAATCCCACCTTACTACCCCAACTTTGCTCAATAATGGTAAGTCTATCCCTGGAATTTGGCAATGCCCCCGCATCAACGATCGGGTATACAGGTTATGGCGTGGTGCTGTCTTCTTTTTTAGGAGAAGTAGAAAGGGGATATGACTTGGGGCGAGTAGCTCTGACCTTAGTTAATCAGTTAGAAATAGAAGAATTTAAGTCAATAACTTTGCTTTTTTATGGAAGTTTTATTCAGCATCTTCAAGAAGCATTGAGAGCAGCAATCCCAACTCGAAAACAGGGCTATTTGGCAGGGATAAAAACAGGCAATTTCCTAGATGCTTCTTACAATATAGCTAATTATTTTTATGATAGTTTTCTCGCTGGGGTGGCTTTCGATGATTGGGAAATAGAAATGGAAAATTACTCTATTTTATTAGTAAATCTCAAGCAAAATTCTCCATTAAATTACTTAAAAATGCTCCAACAAACAGCATATAATTTAAGAGAAGTTGTTGATCAACCGGATTTATTAATTGGCAGTGCCTACGATGAAACGGTGATTTTTCCTAAGTATCATCAAGATAATGAGCTTAGTGCTTTTGTTTTTGCCTATACCTATAAACTGATACTTGCCTATCTGTTTGGTAACTATAACCAAGCCCTAGATTATATTGCCCAAATTAACGTTTATTTGATGACAACAGCTAAAACAATTTACACTCCGTTTTTCCATTTTTATGCTAGTTTAACCTACTTAGCACTAGGCTCAAGACAGTCAGAAATTGAACAAGCTAAGACTCTTAATTTGGTGGAAACTCATCAAACTATTCTGGCTGAATGGGCGCGCCATGCCCCGATGAATCATTTGCATAAATGGTATTTAGTTGAGGCACAACGGCAACATTTTTTAGGGAATAATGCCCAGGTTATAGATAATTATGATCGAGCTATTGCTGGAGCTAAAGAAAACCAATATATCCAAGAAGAAGCTTTGGCAAATGAACTGGCAGCTAAATTTTATCTAACTTGGAATAAGGAAAAAATTGCCTCTGTTTATATGCAAGAAGCCTACTACTGTTATGCCAAATGGGGGGCTACAGCTAAAGTTATTAATTTAGAAAAATCCTATCCCAAACTCCTCGCACCCATCCTAGCAAAAACTCACCCAACTGACTTATTCAAAGAAACAATCTCACGGTCAACTATTACTTCTAGTCAAACTTATAGTAGTGTCTCGGAAGCCCTAGATTTATCAACTTTGTTGAAAGCTTCTCAAGCTATTTCTGGAGAAATTGAACTTAATCAACTGTTAATAACTCTCTTAAAAATAGTCATTGCTAATGCCGGGGCTAACAAGTGTGTTTTCATCCTCAAACAAGATCTTGATCTAAAATTAGTCGCCCTAGTAGAAGATGAAAAATTACCACAACTGTTACCATCAATTCCCCTAGAATTAAGCACGGATGTGCCGATTAGTTTAGTAAATCATGTGAAGCGGAATTTAAAACCTCTAGTCCTCGCAGATGCTAGAATTAATTCTCGGTTTATGGCTGATAGTTACCTGCAAAAATACCAGCCAAAAAGTGTTATTTGTAGTCCTATTATTAATCAAGGGCAGTTAATTGGGATTTTATATTTGGAAAATAATCTGACCGTGGGAGCGTTTACAAATGAACGGGTGGAACTTTTAAATCTGATTTGTTCTCAAGCTGCTATTTCCCTAGAAAATGCTCGTTTATATCAAGTCTCTCAACAAGCTTTAACTGACCTGCAACACGCCCAAATTCAAATTATCCAAAGTGAAAAAATGTCGGCTTTAGGGAATTTAGTTGCTGGTGTAGCACATGAAATTAATAATCCCGTTAGTTTTCTCTCGGGTAATATTCAGCCCGCCTTAGATTATATCAATGATTTATTTAACTTGCTCGATCTCGTCCAAGAACAATATCCAGAATTAGACTCAAAAGTTAAACAAAAAATCACAGCCATCGAACTAGATTATATTAGAGAAGATTTACCCCAATTAGTCGGTTCGATAGCAGAAGGAGTCAAACGAATTCAAGATATTAGTATAAGTCTGAGAACTTTCTCCCGCTCCGATAGCGATCACCCCATTGCCTGTAATATTCATGATGGTATTGATAGCACCTTGATGATTCTCAAACATCGCCTCAAAGCCAATGATAAACGTCCAGAAATTAAGGTGATTAAAGACTATGGTGATTTACCACTCATCCTCTGTTATGCCGGACAACTAAATCAGGTATTTATGAATATTTTAAGTAATGCGATCGATGCAGTAGAAGAATCTAATCTGGGAAAAAGTTATTCAGAAATCAGTGATCAAATTATGATTAAAACTGAGTTATCTAGTAATCACAAACAGGTAATTATTCGGATTCAAGATAATGGAATTGGCATGAGTCAGGAGCTAAAGGAAAAGATATTTGACCATTTGTTTACTACAAAAGAAGTAGGGAAAGGTACGGGTTTAGGGTTAGCGATCACCCGACAAATTATTCAGGAAAAACACTCAGGTATAATAGAGGTAACTTCAAGTTTGGGTCAAGGTACACAATTCCAGATTTCAATTCCTTGTTGATTTAGGATTGCTATAACGGAAGAACTAAGTTATTTTTCTGTAATTTTTGCTTTAATAAATTCTCTGAATGCTTTCTCTGCATCAATTTCATCTTGTTGGGCTTGCTCTAAAAATTTATATAAATATTCCTTTTCAACTCCCGGAAAAGTAGGACTGCGATCGCATTCTTGATAAGTCTTTTCTTGGAGTTGGTAAATCCGCCATTCTTGACCATTATAGCTCCAAAATTCAGGCACACCCATGGCTGCATATAGGCGATTTTTGTCAATATCAGTGTGGGTAATATCGACTTCTACCACGAGATCCGGGGCGGGATCTTCAGCTAAATTAACTTTACGCCCCGCTACTTTCGCCTGATTTTGAATATAGTAAGCATTATCCGGTTCAGCCCCTCGATCTAAGTCTTCTCGATCTAAGGTTGTCGATCCCATAGTTTTAATCTTCATACCCATCTCAAATACGAGAATGATGATAAAACGTTCGATCAATCGCAGGGCAAATTCGTGACTTTCTAAAGGCATACTAATTTCGAGAATTCCATGATCATAAGTTAGGCGGGCGGCTCGACTTTCGGGTAGGGCGTGAAGAATTTGTTGATATCCTTGCCAGGTTAAACCTCGCAGGGTGACGCGCTTTTCACCCAAAATTGATTGGTGAATTGGGGGTGCGGTAGCTACCATATTATTAGGTTTGGGATTGATTTTGTGTTTTATAATTACAAATTATAGCAGTTTTCAACTACGCTATGAGTCCCTGGGAAATTCATCCATAGGACTACCTAATAATTCAAGAATAGTATCAACATGATTTAACTCTCCCACAATCCGCCGGACTGGTTTCGGCCAGACCTTAATTAATGTGGGGGTGGCGGAAATTTGATCGGCTTCTGCTAAGTCGGGATGTTTTAAAACGTCAATCACTTTTAAAGTGTAAGCATGACTAACTGAACCTTCTAAGAGTTGATGCAGGGTTTGCAAGGTTGTTTCTGTCACCAGACTATGACCGGAGACAAATAACCGTAAAATATAGCCTTTAGTTTCAGTCTGTTCTAGTTGGGGAGATCTTGAAGAATCTTGGGTTTCCGGTAGGCTTTCGGCCCTGGGGAAATCATCACTCAAATTGTTTTTTTTGACCTGAACAATCAGATCATGATTCTCCCACAGTTGGGGAAACTGCTCATAGTAAGTCGCAATAATTAAAGGGTTACAAACTTCTTCGGAATTTTTTCTGGGTTGCCAAACTAAATCCCCGGTATCAAACAGGGTATTTAATAAAGTTTGGTATTGCAAAACTAGGGGATAGGCTTCTGCAGAAAACTGAATCTCCTGGGTTTGGGGGTTGACCCATTGATCATAGGTGGCGGTGTAGCAAGGAATTAAAAAATGAGGAGGTTCAGGTAAACCCAGGAATTCTTGCAAATAAATACAAAGATCAGAATGCCAACGACGCTGTTTATTCGGGTCGATACAATAAACTAAATCTCCCCCGGGGGTGAATAAAGCGATCGCTTTAAATGAATGATTGACCGGAGATTGAAATAAATTCAAGGTATCATTCCATCTGTAAAAAATGGGGCATGGGGAATAGACTAATAACTGGTACGGGCGAGTTCTTTTAGATCTGAGCTAATCATCTCAATCTCGATGAACCCGCCCCTACAACTGATCACTGATTACTGATGTTGTTAGACCCGTCCTCGCAACATTTGGCTCATCTCGTTAGGGAAAGGAGAAACCTCTAAACAAATCTCCTCCGTAATTCGTCCTTCCTGATAAAGTGTGTAAAGAGATTTGTTCATAGTCGTCATTCCCTCATAGGTATCTTTGAGCATAATTTGATTGATCTCTTCAAACTTGTCTTTCACGATATATTCCTTAATCACATCCGTATTAATCAAAACATCGTGAAAAGCAGCCCGTTTACCATCGGTGGTTTTACACAACAATTGAGCAATAATAGCCACCAAAGATTCAGAAATAGAAACTTTAATTGCCGATTGTTCCTCAGCAGTAAACATATCTAAAATCCGAGTTAAGGTTTTTACCGCACTATTAGTGTGTAAGGTTCCAGAGACTAAGTGACCTGTTTGTGCTGCTTTTAAGGCAATTTGCATTGATTCTTTATCCCGAATTTCTCCCACAAGTAAAACATCTGGATCTTGACGCAAAGCCCCTTTAAGAGCATTAAAAAACTTCAAGGTATGACGTCCGACTTCTCGGTGTTTAATCAGGGATTTTTTACTTTCATGAACAAATTCTACCGGGTCTTCAATAGTAATAATATTGTAGGCATAGTTGCGGTTCATGTAGTCAATCATTGCCGCTAGGGTAGTAGACTTACCTGACCCCGTTGGCCCAGTAACTAGAATTAATCCCTTGTGATATTGACAGATTTTTTTAAATACCTCTGGTAACTTCAACTGTTCCAAAGTCAAAATCGACGAACCAATTAACCGCAACACCAATGAAGGGCCATTGAGGGCGTCAAAAATGCTAATCCGAATTCGCACAAAACCTAAATCTGCTGCGCCGTCAAAGTCTAAGTTTTCTTGAAATTGCTGGATTTCCTCATCGGTCAACACCTCCATTAACCAACTCATAAACGTATTCAAGTCGGTCTTCGGCCACTCTAAAGGCACAATATCCCCCCGTTTCCGAAAGCGTGGGGGCTCATTCACCCCTAAGTGAACGTCCGAAGCTCCCTCCTCATTAGCTAGTCTCACAATCTCCACTAAGGTAGGGTTTCCCGGGCTCGGGCCTCTATTTCTGGGTGCTACCATCACCCTGGTTGTAGCTACGGTAGCCTGAGCCGGTGCAGAAATGGCCGTAGCAACGGTCGCGCCCGGAGGTGGAGGTGCTTTGGGTGCGGGTGGACGAGGTGGAAGCCCTGGTACTGGCGGACGAGGCACAGGCGGACGCTCTGATTGTGTCATATCGCGTGACCTTAGAATAGAAACAATTAATTTTAGCTGAAATCTTAAAATCCCATATCCCCAGTTTACCCCCCAATCCGGTGTTGTCGCAAACAATATAGCGCTAGGGAATAGGGAATGGGGAATAGGTAATAGGTAATAGGTAATAGGTAATAGGTAATAGGTAATAGGTAATAGATGTTAGTTTTTCCCTGAATCATGATAAACTTCAAGCAGAATCAACGGTTGTCGATCAATATTTTACTTGAGTGAATTACTATGAATTCAGTGGATTTAGCATTTACTTCTGCCCTAGAACAAGCCCAATTAATTAATTCTAAAGTTATCTCCCCTTTAGAATTAATTAATCTTTATTTAGATCGAATTCAACGGTTAAATCCTGTATTGGGTTGTTATTTTACCGTGATGGCAGATAGAGCTTTAGGATTAGCCAAAACCCAAACCGAACAATTAGTCCAGATTTCAGATATTAACGATTTACCACCTTTTTTTGGGGTTCCCATTTCTATTAAAGATCTAAACCCCGTTGCCGGAGTCCCCTGTACCTACGGTTCCCGGGCTTTAGTTGATAGAATTGCCACCTATGATGATGGGGTAGTCAGCCGGATTCGTCAAGCCGGATTTAATATTTTAGGGAAAACGGCAACCTCAGAAATCGGTTCCCTACCCTACACCGAACCCGATGGCTTTCCCCCCGCCCGCAACCCTTGGAATTTAGACCACACCCCCGGAGGCTCCAGTGGTGGGTCGGCGGCGGCCGTTGCCGCCGGGTTGTCCCCGGTCGCCCATGGCTCCGATGGTGGGGGCTCGGTGCGCGGCCCAGCTTTTTGTTGTGGTTTAGTGGGAATTAAACCGACTCGGGGGCGGGTTTCCCATGCTCCGGTGGGGGACTTCCAAAGCGGGATTTCTACCGATGGCCCCCTAGCCCGTACCGTGGCCGATGCCGCGGCTTTACTTGATATTATGTCGGGATATATTTTGGGTGATCCCTATTGGTTACCTGACCCAAATCCTTCATTTTTAGCCGCAACTAAACAACCACCCAAGTCTTTAAAAATTGCGATCGCTACTTCGGTTTTACCTATTGATAAAATATCCCCAAACTGTGAACAAGCGGTTAAAAATACGGTTAAAATCCTAGAACAATTGGGTCATCAAATCGAACCGATTAACCTTGATTTTAGTGATATTATTGAACCGTTTATTTTAGTCTGGAAATCCGGTGTAGCATCGGCGGGAATTCCTCCAGAATATTTAGGTTCGGTGAATCAATGGTTAATAGAAACCCAAATCACAGCCGGACAATATTTGCAAGCGGTGTCTAAAATGCAGGTCGGTGGTCGTCAAATTGTGGCATCTTTAAGCGCCTTTGATGTGGTGGTTTTACCGACCTATACCCACCCAGCAATTCGGGTCGGAGAATATGCCCAACTTTCCCCTCCTGAAACCTTACAACGGATTACAGAATGGATTTCTCCCTGTCCCGGATTTAATGTTAGTGGTCAACCGGCGATCGCAATACCCACCGGATTTACCCCAGAAGGTTTACCCCTGGGGGTGCAGTTAGTGGGAAAACCAGCCTCGGAAGCCACTTTAATCGCTTTAGCTGCCCAACTCGAAGCCGCACAACCCTTTTCCCACCACCGCCCCCCGATAGCGATCGGATAATTCGATGCTAAACTTTTGAGATTGTTTAACCTCGATCTGAGATTATGGTTCAAATTCCCCGTTTTGCCATCAAACGCCAGTGCAAACAATGGTTATTTCCCCTGAGTCTTTTCACAACTACTATTTTAAGTGGTTTTCCTCTGTTTACCCTTCCCCTTCGGGCGGCGGAATCCGTTGTAATTAGACAGGGATTTATTTATGCGACGGTTTCCGTCAAAGACTTAAAAGAATTTGCAGAAACAGGGAAAGTTCCTGTGGGTTTATTGGGTTATTTTAGCTTTTTAAAGCCCGAACAAAAGCAACAGGCTTTAGGAGCTTTAAATATTAAAATTAAAATTAAAAATGAAACCGTTGAAGCAATTGTTAATAGTCAAGTGGGAACTAGATTATTAACCGATATTGATACAATTATTTCTGCGGATAAATCCCAAGGAGGAGTCGCCATAAAACAAGCGATTCTGTCTTCTGCTGAATCTGAACAAGGGTTATCGGTTATTAATTTTTTAGAGAACTATCCTTTACCGACTATTGAGATTAATCTTCCGCGAGCTTTCGGGGTTTTAAAACAATTAAATCAAGGATTTTGGCAAACTCAAAGGTTACTTTTAGAAGTCTTACCTAAACTCACCCCGGAAGGATCTCAAGCTCCATCAATTCCTTTTGATCCGAGTCAAATTGGGCCGGGAAAAGTGGAAATTACTCGCATAGAATTACAGGATAAACAACGCGATCGCAATATTCCCGTTTATATTTATTCCTCCTCAACCGCCACACCCGATAAACCCTTAATTCTTTATTCCCATGGTCGAGGTTCGGATTATCAAGAATTACGATATTTAATGGAACATTTAGCCTCCCATGGCTATACAGTTATTGTTCCTGAACATCCTGGGAGTAACGCGACTTTTGTAGATAAGAATTTGTTTTTATCTCCTACAGAAGTTATCGAACGTCCCCAAGATTTGATTTTTACCTTGAATGAATTAGAAAAATTGAATACAAATGATCCCAAATTTAAAGGTAAATTTAATACTAATAATACTTTGGTTTTTGGATATTCTTTCGGCGGAGCAACTGCTTTAGCTTTAGCTGGGGGAGAGTTCCAAATTGATCAATTAAGGAAAAGTTGTGATCAGAGTTTTATTAGCTTTAGTTTAGGAAAAGCCACCCAATGTTTAGCCGCAGAGCTCCCTAAAGATCGCTATAGATTTAGTGATCCACGAATTAAACGAGCGATCGCATTTTCCCCCACCGCTTCGGTTATATTCGGAAAAACCGGATTAAATCAAGTTCAAGTTCCTACTTTAATTTTAACCCAATCATCCGATAAAGTTACCCCCGCTTTACCCGAACAAATTGCTATTTTTTCCCAAATTAAAACCGAAAAATTATTATTAGGGGTTTTAGGAGCCACCCATTTAAGTGTCAGAGATCCCGGAACAATTGGGGATCAAAGCTGGATTCCTGTGACTCCCATTTCCGGCGGTGAAATCGTCGGAGATGCCTCAAAAGATGTTAAGAATTACGCTAAAGCTATGGTTTTAGCGGACGCCGCCCAACTGACTCCCGAAGCCCAAAAATATCAGGTATTCCTGACTCCAGAATACTATAAATTTATCTCAACTCCTGCTTTTCCCGTGCGTTTAATTAAGGATATTCCCCCAGAAACTCAAGTGTTTATCGAGGAGTTATTAAAAACTCAGTATTAATGGGTATAATTATAGTTAGGATGTACAAACCCTCAAAATCTGATTACAATAAAATCCCATAATATCTATATCTTAAAAATCGCTTATGACTCCTAAAAAAATTCTCGGCTGGGGCGCCGTTGCCTTAGTTGTTGTGTTTATTTCCTCTGGTGATACGTTTAAATTTTTGCCCAAACCTGCCAGAGATGCCAGTAAAACCAGTCGTCAATTTGTTGTTAGTTTATGGCCGAAATGGTTAAAACCTAAAGATACTAACGAACAACGGGAGAAAGAAATTGAAAAACTTGATAAGGGTCAGCCAGTAAAATAGGGAGGCAGCAGGGGAGGCAGGGGAAGGAAGGAGTTAGAAGTTAGGACTTAGGACTTAGAAGTTAGGAATAAATAATTACTCCCCCTGCTCCTCCACTCCCCCTGCTCCCCCTGCTCCTCCACTCCCCCTGCTCCCCCTGCTCTGCTCTAGTCTTTCTTCATCCAACTAAACATAGCCCGTAGGTCTTTGCCGACTGCTTCGATGGGGTGTTCGGCTTCTTGACGGCGCATGGCGGTGAAACCGGGTTTTCCGGCTTGGTTTTCTAAGACAAAATCTCTAGCAAATTGACCGGACTGAATTTCGCTGAGAATTTTCCGCATTTCGGCGCGGGTTTCGTCGGTAACAATCCGAGGGCCGCGGGTATAATCTCCATATTCGGCTGTATTAGAAATACTATCGCGCATTTTGGCTAAACCGCCTTCCACGACTAAATCTACGATTAATTTAACTTCGTGTAAACATTCAAAATAAGCCAATTCGGGTTGATAACCAGCTTCGACTAAGGTTTCAAATCCGGCTTTAATTAAAGCACTTAAACCGCCACATAAAACCGCCTGTTCACCAAAGAGGTCGGTTTCGGTTTCTTCGCGGAAAGTGGTTTCTAAAACGCCACCACGAGTGCCACCAATGCCTTTAGCATAGGCCATGGCGCGGTCGCGGGCCTGTCCAGAGGCATCTTGATAGACCGCAAATAAGGCGGGAACTCCCTGGCCCTGTTCGTAGGTACGACGGACTAAATGCCCGGGGCCTTTGGGTGCTACCATGACCACATCCACATGGGACGGAGGGACAACTTGACCAAAGTGAATATTAAATCCGTGGGCAAAGGCTAAGGTTTTGCCCTCGGTTAAATAGGGTTCAATTTCGTTTTTATAAACGGTTTTTTGTACTTCATCCGGTAGCAAAATCATAATAAAGTCAGCAGCCTTTGCCGCATCTTCCACACTATGCACCACTAAACCTGCGTCTTTGGCTTTGATGGCTGATTTACTGCCGGGATATAACCCGACAATCACATTCATGCCACTATCTTTTAAATTGAGGGCATGGGCATGACCTTGGGAGCCATAACCAATAATTGCAATAGTTTTGCCTGCCAAAATATCTAAATTGGCATCGGCATCATAATACATTCGAGCCATCTGGCTTCTCCTTCAAGTGTTGATTGGGTTTGTATACAAAACTTCCATCATATCATTAAAACTAATCCTGGTGCTGACAAGTTAAATAATCGGGAATGGGCTATGGGCAACCTGGGGTTATGGGTTGGTCTGGATAAATCTGTCTAATCTGACAATCCTCGTTTTAAATCTATTGCTAATTTGTTAAAACTTAATTTAGAAATTGTTCCGGTAAGCACCCATTGTCTGAATTATAGGCTTGATTTAATTTTTCTTCGGCTAAATCATACTCTTTAATATGATTTGTTAATTGTTGTAGGGCTACGCCGCCTTTACTAGATTCCCAACGACCATCCGGTTTGCGCCAAAATAATAGGGCTTCGCGATCGCGATCGCCAGGTTCTGGGGCTTTATGTAATACTAATAATAAGTGATCTTCCGCTACGATCGCCCGTTGTTTCCCAAAACTTTTTTGACCCAAGCGATCGGAAATTGTTACCGGAAGATTCCAAGTTAGGGGTAATTTCATAAAAAAATGGGTAATGGGTAATGGGTAATAGGTAATGGGTAATGGGTAATGGGTAATGGGTAATGGGTAATAAAGTGTTAACTGATAACTGAATCACCCATTATCTATTTTAAAGTTATTTTTTATCTTTTTTTCCGTGAGAATTATCTGCTTTTGGTTCGGGTTCAGAAGACTTTAATGCTTCATCTAAAACGGCTCTAGCTTCTTCAGCTTTCCCCCTAGCTTCTCGATATCTAAGATTAGAAACGGCGAAATTTTTTAATACCTTAAACCCGTCTTTTAACTCGGTAATTTCTTCCACAGTCACAGGTTGATCTGTGAACAAAATATCAATAGATTCTCGCACTTTTAATGCTTCTTCTTTTGATTCCATCATCTTCAATTTCAAAGAAGCCAAATTACTCAGAATTTGCACAGCTTCGGAAATGGCATCTTCTTCTTCTAAAGGACTATCATCGGGTTCTTTGACTTCGATAAACTGTTGGGGACTAAAGCCTTCTTCTAGTTCCGTTGGTAGTTTACCTGTATCCATCAATTCCATCAGTTTGTCCATAGCTTTCTCCCGGGCTTGAGATGAATCTTTGCCTCGGACGGTAAGAACGATTTCTGGACTTTGAGCAAGGGTGTAGCGAACCATATTAACACAAACTGCCTACTATAACTGCTAGAATCTATTGTAACAAAGATTAGGTTAAGTTTGTCTACAAATTTTGAATTAATATTTGCAAAAAAATCCCCCTAACGCTTAAAATAGTTTCAAGAAAATCGATTGATATAATTTTTAGTTGAGTTGGAACAATGAAAGAACAATTGATTAAATGGTTAAATCTAGTTTTAGTGGCAAATGTTTTTTTTGTCTTATTTAGTTTTTTTTGGTTAGTCGTTGCGGTTTTAGGTCATTCTTTTAAAGTTAATCTCGGGTTGGATTTATGGTATAAACTTTGGGAACCTGTCTTTACTCCCGCCATTGGGATTTTAATGGGGGGGGCGATTTTGAGTTGGGCAATTGGTAAGGTTAATCAATTATTTTTTAGTCCTAAATCTGATTAGTTTTACAATTAAGGTTAGGTTCAGAGCTTGTAAAACCCAACCTTTATCTCGTTTCTAGGTTCTACCTAGAAATGCTATTAATGGAGGCTCCGCCTCCTATTATTTGAGGCAGAGCCTCAAAATTAGCGTTCCAATGCCGAGCATTGGAACCAGAGAAAAAACCCAACCTTTATCTCGTTTCTAGGTTCTACCTAGAAATGCTATTAATGGAGGCTCCGCCTCCTATTATTTGAGGCAGAGCCTCAAAATTAGCATTCCAATGCCGAGCATTGGAACCAGAGGAATCTCTTTATTTTTTGAGTTTTTCTCCTAAGATTTGATTAGTGAGTTTAGGGTCAGCCCGGCCTCCGGTTTTTTTCATAATTTGACCGACAAAAAATCCTTGGAGTTTAGTTTTTCCGGCGTGATATTGTTCTAATTCCTTGGGATTTTCGATCAAAACTTGATCGATAATTTCCGCTAAAGCTGTAGGATCGGATAATTGGATTAATCCTTTTGCTTCAACTAAAACTTTAGGAGATCCACCTTGGGTTAACAATTCCGGTAATAAATCCTTAGCAATTTTACCGCTAATAGTTCCCGCTTCAATTAAAGCAATTAATTCGGCTAATCCTTCAGGTTTGAGGGCGACTTCAGTAACACTGCATTTTTCATTTTTGATATGGGCAGTAATATCCCCCATAATCCAATTTACCGCTTGTTTAATATTAGCTCCGGCGGCAATTGTGGCTTCAAAATATTCAGAAATCGGGTGATCATCCGTTAATACGCGGGTATCGTAGGGGGATAATCCTAATTCCGATTCATAGCGATGGCGTTTTTCGGCGGGGAGTTCAGGTAATTGAGATTTCCAGGTTTTGAGTTGTTCAGCAGATACTTGAATTGGCGGAAGATCGGGTTCAGGAAAATAGCGATAATCGCTTGATCCTTCTTTTTTCCGCATACTAATAGTGCGTTGACTGCCTTCTTCCCATAACCGGGTTTCTTGAACAATTTCTTCCCCGGTTTCAATCGCTTTAATTTGCCGTTCAATTTCATGATCAATCGCCCGTTGGATAGCACTAAAAGAGTTCATGTTTTTGATTTCGACTTTAGTACCGAACTCTTTTTGTCCCACCGGACGCACCGAAATATTCACATCACATCGCAGGGAACCCTCTTGCATATTGCCATCACTCACGCCCAAATAACGCATAATTCGACGCACTTCTTGGGCATATTCGGCGGCTTCTTGTCCCGAACGAATATCAGGTTCAGAGACGATTTCAGCTAAAGCAATCCCCGCCCGGTTATAATCCACCATAGAATAGGTGGAACCGGAAAGGCGATCGCTTCCGCCATGGACTAATTTTCCCGCATCTTCTTCAATATGTAAGCGAGTAATCCCAATAGTTTTGCGAGTTGCACTGCCATCTTCATCGACAATTTCTATTTCTAAATGACCCTTGATGGCAATGGGTAAATCATATTGAGAAATTTGATAATTTTTAGGCAAATCAGGATAAAAATATTGTTTGCGATCAAATTTACTGTAAGGAGCAATTTCACAATTCAGGGCTAACCCGGCTTTTACCGCATATTCTAAGACTTTTTCATTTAAGACAGGTAGGACACCGGGTAATCCCATACAAATGGGGTCAATATTCATATTAGGATCGGCCCCAAATTTCGTCGAAGAATTGGAGAAAATCTTAGTTTCGGTGTTCAATTGACAATGGGTTTCTAACCCAATAATCGCTTCGTATTCTGTTTTAACAGGTGCAGTAGCAGTCATAGACATCCATCAGAATTTTTTTAACAACTATTCTCTATAGTATAGCAATTTTCCAGAGATTGTAATATTGTATCCAGACAAAATACTGTAAAATATTAATCTTAAGCTGAGTTTGTATGTTTGATCATGGTAATTTCTAATTCTCCCGTCTTATCACCGAATAAGTACACGGGGGTTAACCCTCGGTTAAAGATTGACACCTTTCGAGAACAATGTCCCCTGGCTGCGGGAGAGGATGTGATTCAGGGGTTAACCCAAAGGCCAAAAACCCTACCGCCTAAATATTTTTATGATGATCAAGGATCATTATTGTTTGAAAAAATTTGTGATTTACCAGAATATTATTTGACCCGTACTGAAACAAAAATTTTACAAAATTATGCTTCAGAAATTGCTCATTTAACTGGCGCCTGTGAAATTGTAGAATTGGGAAGTGGGAGTTCTACAAAAACTCGGATTCTATTAGACGCTTATCAAGATTTAGATCATCCGTTGCATTATTTACCCATTGATATTAGTGGTGGAATTTTAGAACAAAGTGCTTATGATCTGTTGGAAAATTACCCAACGCTGCATATTCATGGCATTGTTAGTACCTATGAAACAGCCTTAAAGCATCTAAATTTTTCTCCCTTACCTGCCCGAATGATCGGCTTTATTGGTAGTACCTTGGGCAATTTAAAACCGGAAGAATGTCATGTTTTCTTTTCCCATATTGTGGAGGCTTTGCAACCGGGGGATTATTTTTTATTGGGGGTTGATTTACACAAATCTCCATCAATTTTAGAACCTGCTTATGATGATAGTCAGGGGGTGACAGCGGCATTTAACTTGAATATGTTGCGACATTTAAACCATCTGTTTGAAGGTAATTTTAATTTACAGAACTTTGAACATTTGGCATTTTATAATCAGACTGACCATCAAATTGAAATGCACTTAAAAAGTTTGCGATCGCAAACTGTTGAACTGAAAAAGCTCAATTTAGCCATTGAATTTACCACCGGAGAAACCATTCATACGGAAATTTCTCGCAAGTTTGAACTGGAAAAAATCCGAGCAGAATTAGAGGATTTAGGCTTAGTTTCCCTCAAGACTTGGACAGACGAAAATCAATGGTTTGGGTTGATTTTGTATCAATTAAAGATGGTTTAAGATTTAGTAATCTCAAGGAAGCATTAAATGTTAAAGTCTTCCTTGAGCAATTTTATTTGATCCAATCTTCTCCAACTCTAATAGTTAAATCAGACCCCATATCACCCGTTACTGAAGATTTAATTTCACCTAAACCAAGGGTTTTTTGCATCAGTTTAGCCGCCCCTAAATCTCCTCCTTGAACAATAATTTGGGTTTTCAGTTGTTGATTAGATTCAATCGGGACTAAATAAACTTGATTAAACCCTTGATTTGATAAAAAATCTAACATTTTCTCTCCTGCTTTCGGATTACTAGAATTATTTTGAATTGCAATTTTTAAATCCTTAGATAAGGTTTCATAAGCAGAAGGTTCGTAGGCACTTTTTAAAATAAATCCGGTGGAATCTAATCTAAAATATTGATACATAACCCGATCGCGTCCCCGTTCATCCATTAACCAATAACTACTATTAGAATATTCCTCCGAACTAGAACGACCGGGTAACATCACCATTTTAAAGTTCTGAGGTTCCAGATTCAATCCAAAATTAACTAAGGTTAAAATTTCTTCAAAACTTAAATTAGTATCAATATATTTTTGCATAATCCGAATAATTTCAGGAACACGAGGTAAAACCGTCGGATCTTTCAGTCGCACTAAAATCGCTTCCATTAAGGCTTGTTGACGCTGTACCCGGCCTAAATCGCCATAACCATCTCCGCGAAACCTGACAAATTGATCCGCCTGTTCACCATTAATTGTTTGCCAACCGGGAGCTAAATTAATATTTAATTTTTGGGTTTTATCCTGATAGGACATTCGTTGGGGAATATAAACTTCTACTCCGCCTAAAAAATCAACTAATTCTCGAAATGCGCCACTACTAACCCGAATATAACGGTTAACTTCAACCTGATTTAAAATATTTTGAACCACTGCTTTTGCTAATTTAGGGCCACCCCAATAGTTAGCTTCATTAATTTTTCCCGTCCCATAACCCGGAATTTCAACTTGAGTATCCCGAGGAATAGATAATAAACTAACTGATTTATCTTGGGGTTGAAAATTGACAAATAAAACCGTATCACTGCGACCTTTAAATAGATCGGGAGAGGAGTTAGAACTTTGGGGACTGCCATCAATTCCCAGGACTAAAATATTAACGGGACGAGACAAACTATATTTAAATCTATGTTGCCAGAGTCCATCTAAAATATTAGATTCTGGTTCGGTAAAATCAAATTTTTCAGGAGCCAATAAAGCCGTCACCGCGCCTAAAATTGCCGAGGTACTAGCTAAGAATAAAATAATAAAACTAAAAAAGAATAGTTGCAGAATCTTAGGCTTTTTGGGAGAAGGGAAGGGAGAAGTCATGCTGATTTAAGGATAGCTTTTATTTAAACCTAGAAACTAGAATCCTATCGTCTAATAGTTGGGTTAATTTGTCAAGACAATTGCATCATCTTTGATCTTCTCCATTCCCTGTTGATCAAATCTTTAAACTTTCAATCCCGCTTCCCGTAGCCGCTCAATGGAAATCTTAGCAGATTCAGAGACTTGATAATGACTATCTTTGGCTAAATAATTTAGCGCAGAAAGGCTTTTTGGCGTGACTAAATTCCCCAGAGCTTCTGCTAAACGTTGGCGCACTAACCAATCTTCCGCTTGAGCAAATCGCAGAATTTTATCAACCGATTCCACATCTTTAATTTCTCCGATCGCCGCAATTGCAGCTTGATGTAAAATCACTTCATCACTATCTAATGCTGCTAACAAAACATCCCGGGCGCGAATATCTTTGAGGTTGCCCAGGGAGACCGCCGCACTAAATCTAACTAGCCAATCTGTATCCTCATAAAAAGCTCTAACTAAAGGTTCAAATGCTCGAATATCTCCCAGATATCCCAGGGCTCCTGCTGCATCGGCTCTCACCCCATAATCCGGGTCATTTTCTAATAGTTTCACCAATAGAAAATAACATTCTTCCGTAGGTTTAATTCCCAGGGCAAAAATTGCCATAGAACGGACTTGTAAACTTTCATCTTCTAGGACTTTTTTAATTAAAGGAACAGCATCCTCTGGAGGAACATTTCTCAAAGAAGCTAATCCTAATAAGCGATCGCGTAAGTTTTTGCTGCCTAGCTGATGGGCAATATTTTCTAAATTCAACGGTTGACTCATTTGTAAATCAGGTTTGGCTAAATCTTTACTTATTATAGCCAGGTTAGAAAAAATTTGCAGAATTAATTGCTAGAGTTTTTGATGTACCATAAAATGTCCCCAATGTTCTTCTCCTTGACGGCTAGGAGTTGATTCAGTCACCGGATACAGGGAAACAATCTGAAATTTCCCTTGAAAATACCCTCGAATCTCCGCCGGGGTGATGCCAAAAGGTGGCCCTCCGGCACGGGAATGGGTAAAAAATAATCCGAATAATTGCCCATGGGGTTTCATAATTGACTCAACTAAATTGACATAATTAGGGCGTTGATCTGGGGAAATAGCACAAAAACAAGTATGTTCAATCACATAATCAAACTCTCCTAAAAACTCCTGGGGTAAGTCAAAAATATCCTGTTTTAAAAATTTTGCTGAAGTCGGCAAATATTCTCCAGATCCCTTGAGAATTGACGATTGATTTATGAATAATTGTTGATAGTTTAATGCGTCTTTAATCGCAGAAGCAGCAAAATCAAACCCAATCACCTCAAATCCATAACTAGCAAATAATAGGGCATCATAACCCCTTCCACAGCCTAAAACCGCCGTTTTTCCCGGGGCTGGAGCCTGAGAAGATTGCAAAAACCTAACAAATGGCGAGGCGGGTTCTCCTAAGTCCCAACCTGTAGTTCCCTGTTGATAGCGTTCTTCCCAAAAATTTCCTTCATTAACGGATACAATCATAACCATCCTCTTGTTGAATTAAGTTAAACTAATTACAGACTTGCTGATTTTTTATTGTTAAAAATCTCGTGCATCTTCCCACGAACCTTTTTAGAGTATTGTTATGGAATTTTACCAGTCTGTGCGTTATTCATCTGCTTTAGAACAAGCCATTGATCGCAATCCATTTATTGTAACACCAGAAACTTGTTTAGCAGATGTGATCAAAATACTAGGTCAATCTCAAAATCATTGTCTCTTAAACTCCGGTAGTTCTTTAATAGAAGAATCTCGGGCAAGCTGTGTTTTGGTTATTAATCAAAACTCAGAAGAAATTATTCCGGCACTTGCCGACGAACAACCTCAGACGGCTGCGGTTGTAGGAATAATCACCGAACGAGATATTGTTCAGTTAATGGCAACAGAAATTTTAGATCCTGTGATTAAAAAAAATCTTAATCAAATCAGAGTTGCTGAAATAATGTCTCCCATTTCTGTTAGTTTAACAGAATCTGATGATCAAGATATTTTTACAGCTTTATCCCTATTTCGGCAATATCAAATTTTACACTTACCCGTTTTAGATATTCGAGGTCTATTAGTGGGAGTGATTACCCCAGAACGAATTCGTCAGGTTTTACAACCTGCTAATATTTTAAGATTGCGTCGGGTGGGAGATGAAATGATTACCCAAGTGATTACGGCTCCAGTCACAACATCCGTATTAAGTTTAGCCCAAATGATGACCGCCCATCAAGCGAGTTATGTGGTTATTTTTCAAGCGGGAACTCAGAAAAAATTAACCCCTATTGGATTAGTTACGGAACAGGATATTGTGGAAGCGCAATTTTTAGAATTAGATTTAGCCGCGACTTCTGCAACAACAGTAATGAGAAATCTATCCTTTTCTTTGAAAATTAATGATTCTCTGTGGACAGCCCATCAAGAAATGCAAAAACAACAGGTACAACGACTAATTGTTTGTGGGGAAGAAGGAGAGTTATTAGGAATAATTACACAGGTTAGTTTATTAAGAATGCTTGACCCGACGGAAATGTATCGGGTGGTGAAACAACTCCAACAATCGGTTCATCAACTACAAACGGAAAAATTAGAACTGTTAAAAAGCCGGAATGCTGAACTAGAAAAACAAGTTGAAGAACGCACATCTAAGGTGAAAGAACTGCAACAGTTAAATCTGCTTAAGGATGATTTTTTGAGCACGGTTTCCCATGAACTCCGCACCCCCTTAGCTAATATGAAAATGGCAATTCATATGTTAAAAATTGTCCCCGATTCCGAGCGAGGTAAAAAATATTTAGAAATATTAGAATCAGAATGTATGCGAGAAACTAATTTAATTAATGATTTATTAGATTTACAACGTTTAGAATCTTCCGCCGCACCTATTACCATCGACAGTTTAGATTTATTGGAATGGTTACCTAATATTATTAATCCCTTTTATTCTCGTACCCAAGAAAGGAATCAGGTGCTAAATGTCCAGTATTATCCCTATTTACAATCTATTAGAACTAACTCCAATAGTTTAGAAAGAATTATAGCAGAATTGTTAAATAATGCCTGTAAATATACTCCCAATGGAGGAGAAATTTTCTTAGGAATTCATTATCGTTCTTTGTCTAATTGGCGAGAATTAACTTCGACAACTAAAAATAAACGTAAAACCAAGACACAGAATATTTCTTTACCCTCTCCCCCCATTTCTGACCCCTTACAAATTGTGATTCGTAACCCAGCCGAAATTCCAGAACAAGAACTCCCCCGAATTTTTGAGAAGTTTTATCGAGTTCCGAATGCAGACCCCTGGAAGCAAGGAGGAACCGGATTAGGGTTAGCATTAGTGCAAAAGTTAGTAGCACAATTAAACGGGACAATTCAAGTGGAAAGTAGCCAAAATCTCACCACTTTTACGATTGAATTTCCCGGTTAAGTGACTGCTGATTAAAAATGGGGTATGATCATCATGTATGATTAAATTTAGACACAGCAATAGTGAACAATTTTATTTTTTAAAACCATGAAATATTTAGCCTTAGCAACGGATTTTGATGGCACCTTAGCAACGGATGGTATGGTCGAGGAGTCCACCTCGAAATCTTTGGAACTATGGCGGGAGTCGGGGAGAAAGTTAATCTTGATTACTGGAAGACCATTGGATAACTTAATTGATCATGTTCCCATAATTAATCGGTTTGATTGGGTGATTGCAGAAAATGGGGCGGTTTTATATCAACCCTCGACTCAGGTAGAAAAAATATTAGCGGAGCGCCCTTCTGAAGCGTTTATAAGCTGCTTGCGCGATCGCATTTATCAAAAACAACAACAATTAGAAAATCAAGGGATTCCAGAGGAATTTTCCCGAATTAGTCAAACCCAAGCCTTAGAAATCTTAGGGGTTGGACGAGTAATTATTTCCACTTGGGAACCCTATTTAGAAATCACCCAAAAAACTATTCAAGAGTTAGGAGTTAATCTTAAAATTATTGCCAATAAAGGAGCCGTTATGATCTTACCCCAAGGGATTAATAAAGCCTCTGGGTTAAAGGATCTTTCTGAATTAATAAACCTATCCCCAGATAAAATAGTGGGGGTTGGGGATGGGGAAAATGATTGTGATTTTTTACAACAATGTGGTTATTCCGTAGCCGTTGCTAACGCTTTACCTGAAGTCAAAAAAATGGTAAATTTGGTAACAAAAAATAGTCGAGGATCAGGGGTTAAAGAATTAATTGATCAAATTCTCAATTCAGATTACTAATAACTGATTATGAATCGTCGTAATTTTTTAACCAGATTAACCTTAACCGGAATTGTCGCTCAGTTTCCTAAATAGGATTGAGTTTTGTATCTTCAAATACCAGGTTTGTAATAAAAATTTAATATATTTAAAATCTTTCAACAAAGTATAGAAAATCTTTATAAAAATGGGCAGACATTATGGGTAAAGTTGACTATACTTAAGCCAGACTGTAAACCGTAGAATTTAGTTAATTAAAATTCTCGCAACTCTACCTTTGCTAATCTATTCTCAAATCCTCTAATGAACCTAACTGCTAAGGAACTTAACTTTTATGATGTTCTCCCAATCTCAAGAACAACAGAACTCCGCACCTAGTTCAGTTAATAGAAGTGAAATGACACGGATGGCGGTGCAATGGGCGCAGAAATACTACGCTAAAGCTGCTGCTCATAGCCCCCGCACTTCCAATCATTTTTTCTTAGAAAATCATGCAGTTGATGTTACTGAATTTGATCAGGATCGTTCTCGGACAGTTGCAGAGTTAACGAAAAATCTAGGCTTATTAGGAACACTGGCTTGGAATAAAGTAGGAAGCATTTTAGGGATTGAATGGAATCGTTATCCGGTGAATAAACTGCGCTCAGATGACACAGACAAGCTGATTGAAGATGTGTCTAATTTGTATCATCAAGCCTTGGAGGTTTTTGCTCAATATGAATACCCTTTTCGTTTATCAGTATCTCTGGGGAAAGAGGCAGTCAAACTGCGTCGAAAATATTCACAAACTGAACCTTTAATGTTAGTTTTACTCCAGTTGCAATTCCACTATATTGGCAGAATGTTGCTGGAGTGGATGTCGATGAAAGAAAGAACTGTTTTCTTTCTCTACTTCAAAACTTTAGAGGATTATTTATATTCTCCCCTGGGGGAAGTTAATGATTTAGCGGCTCAACATTTATCGGATTCTCCTGCTTTAATTGCAGTTCAACAATTACTCCCCATCCTCACAACCATTGCTAATCAAGTTTACCACAAAGTACAGGATTTGAATACCGGGCATCGCAGCATTAGCGGGAATGTAAAAAATCATATCCTGGAATACTCTAGTACACGGGATATTGAGTTATTTCAAATTTACCTATGTTGGTGTGTCTTAGAGAATAGTTTACGTCCTATCCAACGAGAATTATTTCCCATGTGTGTGATTTTATATCCTCGGCTGCATATTAGTTGGAAATTAGTTCAAGATATGTTAGATGCCATGTCAGAGGAATTTGAAAAGCGGTTACTTCCTCAAAATTTTGCCGTATTTTCTCCCTATCTTCAAGTATTAGCAGAAATATTTTCTAATCAGGTTGTGCAAACTGTATAATCACAGAAACCGGGTTTTTTAAAAAACCAATTGTTTATTTAAACCTATAAACGAGGGCTAAAAACCCGGTTTATTATTGATTTAGATTTTCCGCTTACCTAATTCATACCAATGTTGAAATGCTAACCAAATTCCTGATAACAACCCGGCTATACTTAACGTAATCCCACTATAGGGAATTAATAAACCAAATATTGGTAATATTGCCCCAGAAATTGTACAAATAATTGCTACCCAAGAGCCTTGACGGTTTTTCCCTAATCCCCAAACTGCTAATAATAATACCGGAGAAATGAGCATCCAAGCTAGTTTAACATCAATCAAACGACTGCCATAGGTTAGGGTTAATAAACAGGCAAAAAATAGTCCGGCAACAATGGCAACATCTGGCAAAGTTAAGGGCAAAGACAGATACAGTAAAATTATCCACCATAAAAATATAGCTGGAGCTAATAATAATAATCGCGGGATCACACCTGTATTGCGAATAGGGTCGGTAGCGGTAAATATTCCTAAAGGATTTTTAACGGAAATATTGCCTTCATAAATCCAAGAAAGTTGTCGATTTTCTTTACCTTCTTTAGTAACTGTTGGCACAGCCCCGGCAAATTCGGCATCGGGAAAATTAGCTAAAACATTTAAGCTAAATTTTGATAATAATTGATCCCCAGGTTGATAAACCCAACGGGGAGCGCCTTGAGCTTGATAGCTAACCTTAAAATTTGTAGTTGCTCCCGGTGATAATTTAAACGGAAATCCATAATCTCCAGGGTTAACTTGAACTAGGGGTATTCCATTTTGTTCAACTTGGAAATCTTGTAATAATAAATAACCGTAGGGTGGGGGAACTTCAAAGAAAAAATCGGAGACACCTTTGAGTTGATTTATAACTTGATATTCTCCCGTAAAGTCAATACTATAAATCCATTGCTTAGTATCAGGACTGGTGCTTTGATTGATTTTAACCTGAATTTTTGATCCGGCTAAGGTCATCCAACGGGAGACAATTCGGGTGCTTTTAATTTCGACGGTATTGCCATCAACATATCGATAATCGGTAAAAGGTTCTTCAATTTCATAACGAATTTTAGGCGCGGTTTGTTCTAAGCGTTCTCCGGCGACGGTGGTGGCAATTTGAGTAATACGTTGTTGTTCCCAATTATGACAGCGATTAGCTAGGGTAGAACAGAGAAAAAATCCACTGGTAATTACTAGAACAATTAGAATTAAATGGGGTAAGGTTTGCATCCATTTCAGATATTGTTCTAAGGTAATTTTAATAGTAGGAATAGAAATAGAATCCCCTGGTTTTTTCATCGACCAGTTAATTAGGGATAATATGACACCAATTGCTATTAAAAAAATAGCCAATTGAGTCAGGGTTTTAATTACTATTGATCCCAATTCCATTAATTCATTAGGATGGGTTAAATCAGGAATACTGGGAATACTGCTAAATAAAATATCCATACAACCTTTAAAACTCAGTAGAGTGGGTAAAAAGCTGGACTAATTCTTACCCATCCTACAAGGCTGATGATCAATTTTCCGAATCAAAATTAATCAATATTTAATAGGGTGTAACTTCCAAAAACTTTTAGGGTTTCGGTAAAGGTTTTTAATTCAGCTAAAGCTAATTGCACCAATGGTTCATGACTATCCGCTTCTAAATCCATAAAAAACAGATAATCTCCGAGGGATCGCTTACTAGGACGGGATTCAATTCGACTTAAATTAATCCCCCTATCGGCAAAAATTGCCAAAGGTTTTGCCAATGCACCCGGAACATTTGCCGGAACACTAAAGCCTAAAGAGGTATATTTTCCCGATCCTGAAGGTTGTAAACTAACTACCCAAAATCGGGTACAATTATCGGGATAATCATTAATAGGATGGGCAAGAACAGGTAATTGATATAATTCTGCTGCTCGTAGAGATGCGATCGCGGCTGAATCAGTTTCATCTCTGACGAATTGTAAGGCTTCTGTGGTGGAATTTTTAGCAATTAATGGCACATCATAAAGATGTTTTTCTAACCATGCTTGACACTGTGCTAGGGCTTGGGGATGGGAATAAACTACTTGAATATTAGCAAAATCTACCGCTTGAGAAATCAACGCATGGGCGATCGGAAGAATTAAGGCCTGTTGAATTTGCAGACAGCCAATCTGCCATAATGTATCCAGGGTCATAGTAACACTACCTTCAATGGAATTTTCAACAGGAACTACCCCAATATTGGCATCTCCTTTCGCCACTGTCCATAAAGTTTGACTAATACTTGAACAGGGGCATAACATGGTTTCTTCCCCAGTTTTTTGGGTAAGATATTCAGCATAAGCCAAGGCGGCGGCTTCTGCATAAGTCCCCGATGGGCCAAGATGGGCAATGGAAACAGTCATGATTTTAGTTCCGTAAAGAATAAATGGATAGAAAGGGACGTTACAATTATTTATATTATTCTCATCAACGTTACCATTATGATCGAACGACTACCTATTTTTCAGGGAGTACAGGTCATTATTCTTGATCGGTGACTCTTGAGTGATGAAAATAGTTTGAAAAATTCTTAAATTTTATTAAGATAGGTTGAAATTAGTAAATTTTTATAATTTTCCATGTATACCCACTTTCAAGCCTCCCAAACCGTTGAAATGGCCATACCAGAGCCAAGTTTAATTCACCATTATCTGCGTCAACCGAAACGCTTGGTTAAGGCGTTAGTTGATCCTACCCGTTTAGATGCCTTAACAGAGGATATTTACCGCTTAAAAATGCGCCCTTTGCAGTTTATGATGTTCAGTTTACAACCAACGGTAGACTTGAAACTGTGGATACAGTCCGATGGTACTCTGAATTTAAAATCCGTCGGGTGTGAAATTCGCGGAATTGAATATATTAATCAACGGTTTGCACTAAATTTAGTGGGAAAATTATATCCAGTTAAATTGCAAGGAATTACCCATTTAAAAGGTCAAGCAGATTTACAAGTTAAAGTCGAGCTTCCACCGCCCTTATGGTTAACGCCCCAACCAATTTTAGAAACAACTGGAAACGGACTATTAAAAAGTGTGTTAATGACGGTTAGACACCGATTAGTTCATAATTTATTATCGGATTATGCCCATTGGTCTGCTGAACAATTAGGGGCTTTAGTTCCACAACCCCAATCTGTGATTCAGGTGTCAAATGCTGAATGTTATGGGTTAAATCGGAATTAAAATGACTGAAAATTCAGAACGGGTAATTGAACATGATCGATTGTTTAAAGAGTTAATTTAGACGTTTTTTTGGGAATTTTTAGAATTATTTTTTCCCGATCTAATTCCCTATATTGATCAATCCTCTATTACCTTTTTACCCCAGGAGGTATTTATTGATATTACCTCGGGGAATCGTCGAGAGGTTGATCTATTAGCAAAAGTGCGGTTTCGAGAACAGGAAAGTTTTTTCCTGATCCACACCGAGACTCAATCCTACACTCAAGCGGATTTTGCCCGGCGGATGTTCCATTATTTTGCTAGACTAGATGAAAAATATGCACTTCCGGTTTATCCGATCGCACTATTTTCTTTTGATACCCCCCAACGTCTGGAACCGAATAACTATCAAGTTGAATTTCCCGACCGCAAGGTATTAGAATTTAGCTATGCAGCGATCCAACTGAATCGTTTAAACTGGCGGGATTTTTTACGTCAGCAAAATCCGGTGGCGGCTGCATTAATGGCTAAAATGAGAATAGAACCCCAGGATCGACCCCAAGTTAAAGCGGAGTGTTTGCGTCTGTTAGTAACGTTGCGGTTAGATCCAGCTAGAAATCAATTAATTTCGGGGTTTATTGACTCCTATTTACGCTTAAATTCTAGCGAAGAAGTCGTTTTTACCGAAGAACTCAATCGCTTAGGATTAATTCAGGAGGAAAGATTTATGGAAATTGTGACAAGTTGGATGGAACAGGGAATTGAACAGGGAATTGAACAGGGAATTGAACAGGGAATTGAACGGGGGTTACAACGAGAAATAAGGTTTATTTTGCGTTTGCTAAGTCGTCGTTTAGGAACAATTAACCCTGAAATTCAAGAACAAATCCGCAGTCTTCCGATTGAATTAGTTGAACAATTAGGAGAAGCTTTATTAGATTTTGAAACGGATTCAGATTTGTTAAATTGGTTGGCTGAAAATTGTTCCTAATTTGATAACGGTAAGGATAATTGACAACACCCGAAAGATTGACGATGTTGGCAAGTAATACCATGCTCTTGGATCGCTTGACGGTGTTTTGCGGTTCCGTAACCTTTATTTTGTTTTAAATCATATTGGGGATATTTTTCAGCTAAACGGGTGATTAATTCATCTCGCCAAACTTTTGCGACAATACTAGCGGCTGCAATTACAATCGATGTACTATCTCCTTTAATGATAGTTTGTTGAGGAATTAATAATTGTGGAATCTTCTGATTTCCGTCAATTAAACAGAGTTCCGGTTCAGGATTTAACCTTAAAATTGCCCGTTTCATCGCTAATAATGTCGCTTGCAAAATATTAAAGCGGTCAATTTCTTTAACGGTCGCCCAACCGATTTTACAATCAATGGCGATCGCTTTAATTTCAGTCGCTAACTGAGAACGAACCCTAGGGGTTAATTTTTTACTATCCTTAACTCCAGCGCTAGTTAATTGAGCTATACCATCCTCCGACAAAATCACCGCCGCCGCCACCACAGGGCCAAATAAAGCCCCCCGCCCCACTTCATCCACCCCCGCAATTAAAATAGAATTTGGGGTCTGATATTCTGTCATTTAATTTTAATTTAAAATTGCTATAATTATCAATAATAGATGAAAACGGATATTTTAAAAACCAAGTTTATGAAAAAGATTGTTTTAATAGCTGGGTTTGAGTCTTTTAATGCTGAGTTATATCGTACAGCAGCCAAGTTAGCGAGCGCTCGTTGTCCAGAATTAGAGATTTATGTATTTAGCGATCGCGCGATTTCAAATCAACCGGATACCCTCGCCGCCGCCTTAGAAAATGCCGATGTATTTTTTGCCAGTTTAGTATTTGATTATGATCAAGTATTATGGTTACGAGAGCGGGTACAAAATATTCCTATTCGTTTAGTATTTGAATCCGCTTTAGAATTAATGAGTTTAACCCAAATTGGAGCATTTAAAATTGGAGATAAACCCAAAGGAATGCCCAAACCTGTACAATTTATTCTGAGTAAATTTTCCAGTGGAAAAGAAGAAGATAAACTCGCTGGTTATATTAGTTTTCTGAAAACAGGCCCGAAATTATTAAAATTTGTTCCGGTAAAAAAAGTTCAAGACTTGCGTAACTGGTTAATTATTTATGGCTATTGGAATGCGGGAGGCACAGAAAATGTATCAGCAATGTTCTGGACAATTGCTACTAATTATTTAGGGTTAACCGTTGGCGAAATTCCTCCTCCGATAGAAACCCCTAATATGGGATTATTACACCCAGACTATAACGGTTATTTTGAATCGCCCAAAGCCTATTTAGATTGGTATAAAACCCAATATCCAACAACTACTAATGATCCCGTTGTCGGAATATTGCTTTATCGTAAGCACGTGATCACTAAACAAACTTATATCCCGCAACTAATTCGCTATTTTCAACAAGAAAATTTAATCCCTTTACCGATATTTATTAATGGCGTTGAAGGTCATGTTGCTGTTAGAGACTGGATCACAACAACCGATGAATTAAATAATCGACAACAGGGAAAAATTGAAACCTTATCATTATCAAAAGAAGCTGTAACCGTTGATGCGATTGTTTCTACTATTGGGTTTCCTTTAGTTGGAGGGCCAGCCGGATCAATGGAAGCCGGAAGACAAGTCGAAATTGCTAAACAAATTTTAACAGTAAAAAACGTTCCCTATTTTATCGCCGCACCTTTATTAATTCAAGATTTATTATCTTGGACTCGTCAAGGAATTGGCGGTTTACAAAGTGTAGTTTTATATGCCTTACCCGAACTTGATGGCGCTATTGATACCGTACCTTTAGGCGGGTTAGTGGGGGAAGATATCTATTTAATTCCTGAAAGAGTCAAACGTTTAACTGGAAGGGTAAAAAGTTGGATTCAACTGCGACAAACACCGCCAGAAAAGCGAAAAATCGCGATTATTTTATATGGATTTCCCCCCGGATATGGAGCCACAGGAACCGCCGCTTTATTAAATGTACCCCAGAGTTTATTAAAGGTTTTACAAGCATTAAAAGCCCAAAGATACACCGTTGGCGAGTTACCAGAAACCGGAGAAGCCTTAATTCAAAAAGTTAAAATAGCCGATGAAAAAATAGAAGCTCAACAAGACTTTATTTTTGCAGAAAATTCCGTAATTTCTAATCAAGTTAATGTCAATAAATTAGAAAAATGGTTAGGTTATTTACAACGAAGTCGGATTAAAAAACAATGGAAATCCTTAACAGAAACAGGAATTAAAACCTTTGGAGAGGATTATCATATTGGTGGAATTCAATTAGGAAATATTTGGGTGGGAGTGCAACCGCCTTTAGGGTTATCCGGTGATCCGATGCGGTTAATGTTTGAGAGAGATTTAACGCCGCACCCCCAATATGTAGCTTTTTATCAATGGTTACAAAAGGAATTTCAAGCCGATGCTATTGTTCATTTTGGGATGCACGGCACGGTGGAATGGTTGCCGGGATCACCATTAGGAAATACGGGTTATTCTTGGTCAGATATTTTATTAGGAAATCTGCCGAATTTATATCTTTATGCAGCTAATAACCCATCGGAATCAATGTTAGCAAAACGTCGAGGTTATGGGGTATTAATTTCCTATAATGTTCCACCTTATGGTCGGGCGGGACTGTATAAACAATTGGTATCTCTACGGGAATTAATTGCCGAATATCGAGAAGATCCGCAGAAAAATTCTACCCTTCAAGAATCAATTAGTCAGCAAATTGTGGCTATGGGTTTAGAAGTTGATTGTGCCTTTGAGGAGGGCAAAAAATTAGGCATTGCCTTTACAACCGAAAATGCCAGACTATTTAGTGTGGAAGTTCTCTATAGTTATTTTATCAAAATTTATGATTATTTACAAGTATTAGAACAGCGTTTGTTCTCCTCGGGATTACATACCTTTGGCGAGAACCCAACAGAAGAAGAATTAGCTACCTATTTGAATGCTTATTCCACCGAATCAATGAATGAGTTAACCTCGGAAACCGAGACTCAAATTCGAGACTTATTATTACAAACAACCGATGAATTAACCAATTTATTAAAAGGATTAAATGGGGAATATATACCTCCAGCCCCCGGCGGAGATTTACTCAGAGATGGGCCCGGAGTTCTGCCCACCGGACGTAATATTCATGCCTTAGATCCCTATCGAATGCCCTCGGCGGCGGCCTATTTAAGAGGACGAGAAATTGCTCAAAAAATCATTAATCAACAGTTAGGAGAAACCGGGAATTATCCCGAAACCGTGGCGGTGATGTTATGGGGGTTAGATGCAATTAAAACCCGTGGGGAGTCGTTAGGAATTATCTTAGAATTAGTGGGAGCCGAACCGATTAAAGAAGGAACCGGGCGAATTGTGCGTTATGAATTACAACCTTTAGAACAAGTCGGACATCCTCGAATTGATATTTTAGCGAATTTATCGGGAATTTTTAGAGATAGTTTTGCTAATATTATCGAATTATTGGATGATTTATTTGTGCGAGCGGCTGATGCGGAAGAATCCGAGGAGCAAAACTTTATTAGAAAACACGCTTTAAAGTTGCGATCGCAAGGAGTAGAAAATCCATCCGCCCGTTTATTTTCTAACCCATCGGGAGACTTTGGATCATTAGTAAATGATCAAATTGTGGATGGTAATTGGGAATCAGGAGACGAATTAGCAGATACCTGGAAAGGAAGAAATGTATTTAGTTATGGGCGAAAAGACAAAGGAAAAGCTAGACCAGAAGTAATGACACAATTATTAAAAACAATGGATAATATTGTTCAAGAAATTGATTCCGTAGAATATGGATTAACAGATATTCAAGAATATTATGCCAATACGGGCGGATTAAAACGGGCAGCCGAAACACAAAAAGGTCAAAAAGTTAAAGCCAGTTTTGTCGAAAGTTTTTCTAAAGATACCACTCCCCGACCCTTAGAAGACCTATTAAGAATTGAATATCGGACAAAATTATTAAACCCGAAATGGGCACAAGCAATGGTCAATCAAGGGAGTGGTGGCGCCTATGAAATTTCCCAAAGGATGACCGCCTTAATGGGTTGGGGAGGAACAACAAATTTTCAAGAAAATTGGGTTTATGATCAAGCTTCTAAAACCTATGCTTTAGATGAAAAAATGGCAGCCCAATTAAGACAAGCCAACCCCGAAGCCTTTCGCAATATTGTCGGTAGAATGTTAGAAGCCCATGGCCGCGGATTTTGGGAAACCGATGCCGAAACCTTAGAAAAATTAAAATCTTTATACGAGTTAACCGAAGCAGATTTAGAAGGAGTAACGCTTTAATTTTGCTCCAGCATCTTTGTGTCTTAGTGCCTTTGTGGTTCCTTCCTTTTTGCCCTTTACAATTCACCAAAATAAAATGATAAACTAGAGATATTAACCTCGATTTAGGAGAGCTTTGATGGTGGCAAACAATGTAATAGAGGTTTCTGAGGTTCCCACCGTCAAAACCGTTCTGGCTGGGTTTCATGCCCTATCTGACCCTCTGCGTTTGCAGGTTATCAATCTGTTACGAGAACAAGAATTGTGTGTTTGTGAACTTTGTGAACAGTTAGCCGTCAACCAGTCTAAGTTGTCCTTTCACTTAAAAATTTTGAAGGAAGCAGAATTATTGCAAAGTCGGCAACAGGGACGTTGGATTTATTATCGTCTCAACCATAGCCAGTTTGGAGTTCTTGAAGCCTATTTAGCTGACTATCACCATTCTAGTCCCAGTTCAACCTATCAGGATTGTGATTAAGGTCGGCTGTATAGTTATTAATAGAATTGTATTCTTTTTAACAAATACCCGATGGAATTGATTCTGCTATAATTAAAGTATCAACATATACTTTATTAGCTGATTCATAATCGGGCATTGTATGTAAAAATAAACCATCATGTAAACTGGAGTCTGAAACTGATGACCAACCTAGGTTCATTTTATTGGGGTTCTCGTTATCGAGGAAATGCCACACCTGAGAATCTTGTGTTTAATGCTAATTTGCAGGAATTTGCTCAAAAGGTAGACTTTATTGTTGGCCTGCAAACCGGGGGAAAACTTTCAACAGAAGAATCTTATGTACAAATCGAAACCTTATGGGAACAACTTCGAGAGAGTAAACAACATTTGGGAATTGGAAAAAAACCAGGATTATAGGTTGAATATAAAATCGCTAAAATAAGGGGTGCAGTTGATCTGCACCCTTTATTTGTAGCAGAGGTTTTGGGAGGGTTATTTCTGCTTTTGTCAAGAAAAATGTAAAAGTTTTGTGAAGTGCCTTTGTAATTGTGGTACAACTAGGTGAATTAGTTCTATCCTAAGCATTGGGGAATCTAGATATCCAAGTTAGTAATTTACTCTAGTTTACTCCCCGATTAACCTTTGTTAAACACCAACTTTTGCTTTGATAGATAAGGATATTGCACCCTGAAAACCCATTAATTTATTCGGGCAAGTTCTACAAAAAGATTAAGTTTTAATTAATATGTCATCTCTTAGTAAACAGGCAATTCAAGGAACAATTTGGACTCTTTTTGGCTATGGAGGAAGTCAGGTATTACGATTTGGGGGAAACTTAATCCTAACTCGTCTTCTGGTTCCTGAATTATTTGGCTTGATGGGGCTAGTTAATACTTTTATTATCGGTTTAACCCTATTTTCAGATATTGGAATTCGCCCCAGTATTATCCGCAGTGAACGTGGGGAAGACCCATTATTTCTGAATACGGCTTGGACAATTCAAGTATTCCGAGGTTTGGGATTATGGATTGTTTGTTTGTTAATTACAGCACCAATTGCCTCATTTTATAACGAGCCTCAACTATTATGGATTACGCCAATTGTTGGTTTTAGAACCATCATAGCGGGTTTTGAATCTACATCCCTAGCAACTCTCAACCGTAATTTAAACTTAAAAAAGCTGACTATTTATGACTTTCTTGTTCAAGTTTTAGGTCTTGTAGTGATGATTGTCTGGGCTTGGATCAGTCCTACAATTTGGGCTTTAATTGCTGGAATGTTAACTTCATCTCTGTTTGGATTGATTAGGAGTCATAGTTTAAATACCGAGATGCGCAACCATTTGGCTTGGGATCAAACTGCGTTGAAAGAATTAATTTCCTTCGGGCGCTGGATCTTTGTTTCAACGGTGATGACCTTCCTAGCATCTCAATCTGATCGCTTGATCCTGGGTAAATTATTAACCCTAGAAATGTTAGGGGTTTATACCGTTGCTTTTGCCTTAGCGGATCTTCCCAAATCCTTAATGCAAGCGGTGATGAGTAAAGTCGTTTTTCCCGTGATTTCCAAACAGTTAGATCTGCCGCGATCGCAACTTCGAGAAAATATACTCAATCAAAGAAAGTTATTATTATTGATGATCAGTTTACCCTTAGCAATTATAGTTTGCTTTGGAGATCAATTCATTTTGATTTTATATGATCAAAGATATGAACAAGCCGCTTGGATGCTGCCGATTTTAGCTTTAGGAATGTGGCCATTTATCCTACACACCAGTATTAATAAAGTTCTATTTGCCATTGGAAAACCCCTCTATATTGCCTTTAGTAATGTATTTAAGTTACTGTACATGGTGATTTTACTTCCGTTATCATTTTCGATGATGGGAATTTTAGGGGCTATCCTGGTTGTTGCATTTAATGATATTCCCTCCTATATTGTAGTTAACTATGGACTTTGGAGAGAAGGAGTTTCTGGTTTGAAACAGGATTTATGGGGAACTTTCATCCTGCTAGGGATGATTTTTATCCTAGGAGGAATTCGATATAGTTTAGGAGGTGGATTATCCATTGATAGTATCTTGTAGCGTCTAGTTGATCAAAGAACAACACATTTTAAATTGAGGAAATTGACAATGAAAATTACCTTTGTTCTGGCAAATTGGGTTAGTTTAGCCGGAGGCGTTCAATCTAATGCAGATCTAGCTTATCACTTGCAAAAACGGGGTCATGAAGTCTATATTGTTTGTCCTCAAAAAGGCAGACCTACCGTTCTTAGGCAGGTTAAATCCTTATTAAAAGGTAAAGGGTTAATTCCCTTAAAGCATCAAGGGCCTTCCCATCTCGATGGCATGGATCTACCTCGCATCATTTTAGATCATCCAGCCCCAGTTACCGATGCCGATCTTCCCGATGCGGATATTGTGGTGGCGACTTGGTGGGAAACCGCAGAATGGGTTGCTAATCTTTCCCCCTCTAAGGGAGCAAAAGTCTACATGATTCGCCATCATGAAACTCACGATTATTTACCCAAAGCACGGGTCGCAGCTACCTATCGCCTGCCTTTCCATAAAATTGTGATTTCCCAGTGGTTAGTGGACATTATGGAGACCGAATATGGAGATAAAAATGTTTCCTTAGTTCCTAACAGTATAGATTTAAAAAAATATTATGCTGAACCCAGGGGGAAACAAACTGTTCCTACGGTGGGAATGCTGTATTCTCCCCTCTATTGGAAAGGATGTGACATCACTTTAAAAGCCGTTTCTTTAGCAGCGCAACAAATTCCTAACTTAAAATTAGTCTGTTTTGGGACTAAACCCCCTGTTCCTGAGTTACCCTTACCTCCAGGAAGTGAATTTTTCTGTCAGCCTCCACAGGATCAAATCAAAGATATCTATGCTAGTTGTGATGCGTGGCTATTTGGCAGTCGCTTTGAAGGCTTCGGACGTCCGCTTTTAGAAGCCATGGGTTGTCGAACTCCGGTGATTGGTGTGCCAGCAGGTGCAGCCCCTGAACTCCTGTGTGACGGTATCGGAATTTTAGTCAAACCGGAAGATCCAGAGGATATGGCTAAAGCCATTGTCAAGATGTGTCAACTGTCCCCAGAACAGTGGCGTCAGATGTCAGATCGCGCTTATAACAAAGCCACCAGTTATACCTGGGATGATGCAGCCCAACTGTGTGAACAAGCCTTTGAAATTGCACTCGGTTCTTAGTAGTAGTAAGCCCGACCGGGCTTCCCTCCACCCTCCAAGTTGAAAAGAAAAACCCGATCAATCAAAAATATTGATTAGGAATTGATTTAGATTGCACAACTTTTGGAGATGATCCCCGATAGTTTATGACACCCCAAGCACAATTAGTTTTATTACTCTTACTTCCCCTTGTCCTGTACTTATTTAAAAAATTCCCCCCCTACAGGGCAGTGGTAATTAGTTTTATTATCGCCTGGCTGTTTCTCCCCCAGCGTGCTGTCTTTGCCTTCCCCGGTCTGCCCGATTACGATCGCTCTACGGCTATCTGTTACAGCATTATGCTGGCGACCTATTTATATAGCCCTGAAACCTTTAAAACCTTCAAATTCGGGTGGTTAGATATTCCCATGTTAATCTGGTGTATCTGCCCTTTTATTTCATCAATCTTAAATAATTTAGGCCCTTATGATGGGTTCTCGGCGGTTCTAAACCAAACTATTCAATACGGTATTCCTTATTTTTTAGGTCGCCTATATCTAAATGATCTTAAAGGTCTTCAGGAAATAGCCATGGGAATATTCATCGGGGGTATTATTTACGCGCCCTTGTGTATCTTAGAAAATTTAATTAGTCCCCAGTTACATCGCATAGTTTATGGCTATCCCGGCAATAACCAGTTTAACCAATCCTATCGCTTAGGAGGATATAGACCCAATGTATTTATGATACATGGTTTAGCTGTGGGGATGTGGATGATGGCAACGGTTTTAATCGCCCTATGGTTTTGGCAATCGGGAACTTTAAAAAAATTCTTGAATATCCCCATGAATCTTTGGTTTATTGGTTTATATATTATTCATCTTTCCGTCCGTTCCACGGGAGCTTATCTGTATATGGCTTTTGGAGTGGTGATTTTATTTTCTGCCAAATTCCTTCGCACTTCTTTTCCCCTGGTGCTGTTGATTATGATGTTATCTTCCTATCTTTATTTAGGAGTAACAGGAAACTTTACCGGAGAAAAAGCCGATAAAATAGTTCAGACAGCAACTAATATAACTAGTGCTGAACGAGCATCGTCGTTAAAATTCAGATTTGACAATGAAGAAATTTTAGTTGAAAAAGCAAGAGAAAGAATCTGGTTTGGTTGGGCTGGGTGGGGACGAAATCGGGTTTATGAGTATACTGGATCAGGGGAACTGGAGGACATTTCCACCACCGATAGTTTGTGGATTATTACCTATGGAACTAATGGAGCGATCGGGATCATTGGTATCTTTGGAACGTTGTTGCTTCCCGTACTCACTTTTTCATTGTTCCGATATCCTGCTAAAACTTGGTTTCGTCCCCAAGTCGCCGGAGCCGCCGTTATCAGTTTAATTACGGTTTTATATGTGTTAGACAACCTATTAAATAATATGTATAATCCTGTTTTTATCCTGGCTAGTGGAGCTCTGGCTGGGTTACTTATGAACCCAAATCCCCAAGAATTCCACCCCTCTATTGCCGTTTCTACCAACAGTATTCACCGCAGTCCAACACAGAATCGCAAAATACCTTCCCAACCGATTCCAGTGTCTGCTAAAACAGTTAATAGCATTCCTAAACTAAATCGCCGAAAGCCCCGACCTATTCCAATTTCTGCCAAACCCAATTACGGTATTCCTAAACCAAATCGCACCAAACCCCGACCTCGACAAATTCAGTAAGTTTTTAGGAATCAAGGCGATAAAACTAAAAAGTTATTTTCTGAGGGTGATTAGTTATGTTGGATTTATTGAGATTTAATTTCAAAAAAAATATATTATTATTCCTGATATTTTTCTTGGGAATGGGAATAGCTTGCTCCCCAACAATTGACGGATCTCAGGAGAATTTTAAAGAGTCTGCCCTTAGTCAAACTTTATCAAACCCTCAATCTTATTTAGGAATTAATCTTAGTGGGGTGGGGAGTTCATCCACTCAATTTCCTTTTATTGACCATTTTAAAACTGCCCGTCCCTGGATCACCACCTGTCAAACTAAAAACACTTCAGACTGTCACAAAGTATGGGATACAGAAGAATCTGACCTGTTAGATCTTGATGAGCAGGGATGGGTTAAATCCTTACCAAAGCCTGAAGATCCCCCTCGTTATACTCAAGTTTCTACTATCTTCTTTGCAGATATTCCTAAAAATACCCCCATTGCTGGACAATATCTAATTTTATATGACGGAGAAGGAACCCTAGAATATGGTTTATCGGCTAAAAAAGATAAGACCCTTTCTCAACCCGGTCGAGATGTGATTAATATTGATTTATCCCAGACCAGTGGTGCGTTAATTTTGATTGCTGAAACCGATCCTAATCAAACCGGAAATTATCTTCGCAATATTCGGATGATTAGAGCAGAACATGAAAGCCGATATCGCGACGGTGAGATCTTTAATCCCGCTTTTTTGGAGAAGATTAAACCTTTTAAAACCTTACGGTTTATGGACTGGATGCGAACCAATCATTCTCCTCAAAAGGAGTGGAAAAATAGACCTGTAACCGAAAGGGTAACTTATAGTCGCAAAGGAGTTCCTTTAGAAGTTATGATTGCCCTTTCTAATCAGCAGAAATCCGAACCTTGGTTTAATATGCCCCATCAAGCAACCGATGAATATATCAGAAATTTTGCCCAGAAGGTTAAAGCTGAATTAAATCCGAATTTAAACATTTATGTCGAGTTTTCTAATGAAGTTTGGAATTGGAATTTTAAGCAAACTCGTTATGCCCTAGAACAAGGTCAAGCCCGATGGGGAAAAGATAAAGGAGATGCTTTTCGTCAGTGGTATGGAATGCGAACTAATCAAATGTGTGAAATTTGGAAAAAAGAATTTGGAAACCAAGCAAATCGGGTGATTTGTGCGATCGCAACCCAAACAAATTCTGAAGGCGAAGAAGGGAAAATTTTAGATTGTCCCTATTGGGTGGCAGAAGGGAATAAACCCTGTTATCAAGGGATGGATGCCTATGCGATCGCTGGTTATTTTAGCGCATCATTAGGAGATTTGAAAAATAGCAGTGTGATAGAATCATGGATTAAGCAGGGAGATGAAGGAATAAATCAAGCCTTTGAGCAGTTAAAAAAAGGTGGGTTACTTCCCAAAGATAAAGATAGCTTAGTTGATAATTATCAAACCTTTTTATATCATGCAAAAATAGCTAAATCTAAAGGTTTAAAATTAGTAGCTTATGAAGGCGGGCAACATTTAGCCCCCCATAGAAAAGACCCCAACAAAGAACAGGTCTCGAAATTTTTTATTCAACTGAATCGTGATCCTCAAATGTATGATGCTTATTTACAACTTTTAGAGTATTGGAAACAAGCTGGGGGAACTTTATTTATGCACTTTGTTGATATCGGTAAACCCACAAAATATGGGAGTTGGGGCGCCTTAGAATCTGTATATCAAGAGACTTCACCTAAATATAAAGCCCTAAAAGATTTTATTAAAAATAATCCCTGATGGCGGTAGGGATGTCAGTAGATGACCATTCTAGGGTTGAGTCACTTCGGTAGATAATAGATCTCAATTACAGTTAACCAGAAAAAAATCATGAGAAAAGCTTTAATTATTGGTTCCAATCGGGATAGTATTGTCAAGGCACAATGTGAGCCTTTCACCTATTCTCGAAAACAGCTTCTGCGTCAACTGGATCTCAAGGTTCAATATATCCCCGCCCAGACATTTTCCGATATTGCTGAAGTCTGTAAACAGCACGAATCTGAGATTGTGTTTTTGCTTCCCTTTTGGCGAGAAGATCCTCTTGAATCTGAACAAATTATGAAAAAGATTCGAGAAGATCATCCTGAACGCAAACTGATTTTTATTGATCCCTTTGCTCAAGCCAGCACTAAGTATTTTAATCTGTTACCCTACGTTGATCGATTGCTCAAACGACAGCGCTATAAAAAGATTGACGACTACAAAAAACACTATATTGGTGGTTCCCAATTTACGGATTTTGTCGCCCAAAAATGGAACTATAATTTTGAGGGATGGTATGTAGGTTCTGATGTACCTTCTGGCTATGAAGATTTGAAGCCATTTGTTATAATTGTTTATTAGTTAAACCTTCTATGGATCATTTAGAGGTTCATCCCAATTTATTTATAAAAGGAGAAACCTATGTTCCTGTTGCTTGGGATTTTTCAGATTTAGCCGAAAAATGCCGTTACTATTTAGACCATCCAGAGGAAGCAAATCGCATCATTAAAAATGCTCGTCAAGCGTATCAAAACTATTTTAAAAATCACGAATTTGTTAACATGATTCAGCAGTTAATTGTTGACAGTTGACCGTTGACAGTTGGCTGTTAACTATAAAAATTCACCCATAACCTAGGAGCAACTAATGGAGGAAATTCAAGTTCAAAACAATAGTTCAGTTGAGCAGGTTCGGTTAGCAATTGTGGTCATTAATTATCGAACTCCTCAATTAGTTATTGATTGTTTAAAATCCCTAGAAAATCAGGTTGAATTGGAACATGATCGGGTTATTATTGTTGATAATGCCTCGGGGGATAATTCCGTTGAACTTCTGCAAAAAACAATTATAAATAATCAATGGTTTTCTTGGGTCAAACTCCTAGCTTCTCCTGTGAATGGAGGATTTTCCGCCGGGAATAATTTAGGCATGAAAGCCATTGAAGCCGAGGCTTATTTATTGCTCAATAGTGATACCATTGTCCGACCGGGTGCAATTTCATCTCTACTCCACGCTTGGAAAACCCATCCCGAAGCTGGACTGATTAGTCCCCGCTTAGAGTGGCCCGATGGCACACCACAAATTAGTTGCTTTCGCTACCATTCTCCTATTAGTCAATTGATTGATGCGGCTGCCACAGGGCTAATTACAAAACTATTCCAACAGTATGACCTTCCTATCGCCGTCTCTAATACACCCTTTGAACCGCAATGGACAAGTTTCGCTTGTGTTTTAATTCGCCAACAGGTGATTCAACAAATTGGTCTTATGGATGAGGGCTATTTCATGTATTTTGATGATGTGGATTACTGTCGCCGAGTCCATCAAGCGGGTTGGCAAATTCTCCACTGGCCAGAGGCGAGGGTAGTGCATTTACGGGGCGGTAGTGGTTCAGTTAAAGCGGATATGGTGGCGCGGCGACGTCCTCGTCCCTATCTCTATGCCTCTCGTTCTCGATACTTTGCTAAATTTTATGGAATTACCGGGTTATGGTTAACAAATCTCCTCTGGTTATTCGGTCGAAGTTTGTCTTGGGTTCGGGAGTTAGTCGGGAACAAACAACCCCATACTTGCGAATTTCAAGGTCAAGATATTTGGATCAACTGTCTCACTCCCTTAAACCCATCTCAACAAGATTAATATGAACAAAACTCCTGATTTTATTATTATTGGTGCGATGAAATGTGCCACCAGTACCCTTCATGAACAGTTGGCTTTGCAACCAGGGATCTTTATGAGCAAACTTAAAGAACCTAACTTTTTTAGTAATAATGAAGAATATCAAAAAGGCTGGAATTGGTATCTATCCAATTTTGCATCTGCACCTATAGAGGCATTATCTGGAGAGTCCAGCACCCATTATACTAAATTACCAACTTATCCCGAAACCATTCAACGCATTCAACAGCATTTACCCCAAGCTAAATTTATTTATGTGATGCGACATCCGATTGATCGTTTAGTTTCCCAATATATCCATGAATGGACACAAAAAGTTATTTCAGAAGATATTAATACAGCCCTTACTAACCATCCAGAATTAATAGATTATAGTTGCTATACTATGCAGCTTAAACCCTATTTTGAAACCTTTGGTCAAGAAAGGGTTTTACCCATTTTCTTTGAACGAATGCTCTCCCATCCCCAAGAGGAACTCGAGGGAGTTTGTGAATTTATTGGCTATTCAAAAAAACCGATTTGGAACTTTGAACTAGAAGCTCAAAATGTATCCCACGAACGCATGAGAAAAAGTTTCTGGAGGGATATTTTGGTGGAAACTCCGGGTCTGCGAGAGTTGCGACGGTTGTTGATTCCTAAATCCTTTCGGACTCGGGTTAGAAGTTGGTGGGCAATCAAACAAAAACCGGAACTTACTCCAGAAAATTATGAGAAATTGCGATTAATTTTTGATCAGGATTTAGCTATTTTAGGATCAAAATTAGGCATTGAATTATCCTGTAATAATTTTAAATCAATCGTAAAAAATCAGGCTTTTAATTGGGTTTAAAAAACTTTGGAGTTAGTTAGTATCTTTCTCTGACCCCAAACAACACTTAATCAAAAAATATCAAATCAGGAGGTTAAATTTTGAATAGAATTGGATTAGTTGCCATCGGGCGTAATGAAGGTGAACGGTTACGGCAATGTTTATCTTCAATTATTGGAAAAGTTGAAAATGCCGTTTATGTTGATTCGATTTCCACGGATAATTCTGTGGAAATAGCCAAATCCCTCGGTGTAGATATTGTAGAATTAGACCTATCTATTCCCTTTACCGCAGCCCGAGCTAGAAATACCGGATTTCAATTTTTACTCCAAAATAATCCTCAATTAAAATATGTTCAATTTGTTGATGGAGACTGCGAAATTATTGAAGGATGGTTGGAAAAAGCCGAACAAAAATTAGAAGAAAATTCTGATCTGGCGGTAGTTTGTGGACGGCGACGAGAACGCTATCCAAATGCGTCAATTTATAACCGTCTTTGCGATCTTGAATGGAATACTCCCATCGGTGAAACAAAGGCCTGTGGTGGGGATGCCATGATGCGAGTTCAAGCCTTTCAACAGGTATCTGGATTTAACCCCAAATTAATCGCAGGAGAAGAACCAGAATTGTGTGTTAGACTCCGACAAAAAGGATGGAAAATTTATCGTTTAGATGCAGAAATGGCTCTCCATGATGCTCAAATGACCCGGTTTAGTCAATGGTGGAAACGCAATTTGAGAGCAGGTTACGCCTATGCACAAGGCGCTTATTTGCACGGAAAACCACCTGAAAACCATTGGGTAAGAGAAAATCGCAGTATTTTATTATGGGGGTTAATCATTCCCCTGGTGTCTGTGAGTTTAATCCCATTTACTCAAAACTGGAGTTTACTGTTATTATTAGCTTACCCCATCTTAGTCTTTCGGATTTATTGGAATATGCAACCTCTGGATGATATAAACGCTAACGATAAAAAATACTATGCCTTGTCTTGTGTAATTGGCAAGTTTCCTCAATTGCAAGGACAGTTTAAATTTTACACTCGTTATTTGCTACTTAAAAAGGAAACTTTCTTAATAGAGTATAAGTAAAAAAATGCCATGATTTTAGGAGAGATATTATAAATCAAGTTATTTTCTCTGATTAAAAACAGACAATTAATTTAGTTATTAATAAATAAGGAAAATTTGAATTTATGAAGGAATTTAAAAAAATAAAAGTTCTAATGATCGTTGAACAATGTAACCCTAATTGGTCATCTGTTCCTTTAGTTGGATATAAATTTTTTCAACATATTAGTGAATTAGTTGATGTCACCTTGGTTACACATGAAAGAAATCAAAAAGATTTTAAAACTCTTAATATCGATCACAATATCACATTTATTCCTGAGAGTAAAATTGCTACAGCCTATTATAGTAAGATCGTTACCATCGCTTCTAAAGGAACTATTAACTGGCCCCTTGCTCATACGTTAAGTTATCCCATCTATGCTGAATTTAATCATCGAGTCTATAAACAATTTAAACATGATGTTTTACAAGGAAAATATGATCTTGTACACGCTCTTACCCCAATGATGCCTCGATATCCTGTCAAACTGGTTAAAGTTTGTCAAAATACTCCCTTTTTACTAGGGCCAGTTAATGGGGGCGTGCCTTTTCCTCCAGGGTTTCAAAAGATTGCTAAAAAAGAATTTGCCAATCTCAACTTTCTGAGAAAGATTGGACGAATGTTAATTCCAGGGTATTTACAAACTTATCAAAATGCAGACCAAATTCTTGCAGGTTCAACCTATACCTTAAATTGGTTAAAAGACTCTTTAAATATTGCAGCTAATCAAGTTGATCTATTTTATGAAAATGGAATTGATCAAACCTTTCTGACTCAGCAACCCAAAACTAGAACTTCTGTTCAAGTTAATCTCCTATTTGTCGGTCGCTTAGTTCCCTATAAATGCGCCGATATTTTGATTGATGCTGTTGCTCAATTAGACAATTCTATTAAAAATAAAATCCATCTCACCATTGTCGGTGATGGTTCGGAAAAAGCCGATTTAGAAGCAATGGTTAACCGATTAAACTTACAGGAATTTATCACGTTTACAGGATGGATTAAACAGGAAAAAACCTTGGAATTTTATCAAAAATCTGATGTTTTTTGTTTTCCCTCCATTCGAGAATTTGGCGGGGCTGTTGTCTTAGAAGCAATGGCTTGTGGCTTACCCTGTATTGTGGTTAACAATGGAGGAATTGGAGAGTATGTAACAGAGACAACAGGATTTAAAATCGAACCAATTTCACGAGACTTTATTCGAGATGAACTCACCGAAAAAATTCAAACTTTAGTTGAAAATCAAGCCCTTTGGCAATCTATGTCAGCCCAGTCTATTGAACGGGCTAAAGATTTTATTTGGACAACAAAAGCCCAAAAAATAGTTGATATTTATGCAGATTTAATTTCCCATAAAAACCAGAAAAAATAAAAATCATGACTATCTAATCATGGTTGATTCCCCCGTCATAAATCATTCCTATCCCCTATTAATGGAGGAAAATCCCGAAGTTGGTATCGCCGGAAGTCGTTTAGAAGACCCGGACGGTACACCCCAACGTTCGGCTTTTCGTTTCCATAGTTTATTTGGGGAATTAGATAGCGGACTGCGCTTAGGATTTGTTTCTAAACTATTAGCAAAATGGGTAGTTGCTCCTCCGGTTTCCGATATTTCTTGTCAAACCGACTGGGTGGCTGGAGCCAGTATGATTGTCCGTCATACTGTCTTTAAAGCCGTTGGTTTTATTGATGAAAATTATTTTATGTATTATGAGGAAATGGACTTTTGTTTACAGGCAAAAAAAGCCGGTTGGAATTGTTGGTATATTCCCGAAAGTCGAGTAGTTCATCTTGTCGGACAAAGTTCCGGTGTTACTGATACAAAATCTCCCCCTAAACGCCTCCCTAAATATTGGTTTGACTCCCGCCGATACTATTTTACAAAAAACTATGGTCAACTCTATGCAGCCATAACTGATATTATTTGGATACTGAGTTTTATCACCTGGAGAGTGCGCCGCCAACTGCAAAATAAACCAGATTCTGACCCCCCTCAATTATTACAGGATTTTATTCGCTATAGTGTTTTGTTTAACCTAATGAATACGGATATTGATACAACACCAAATATTAATATTCAACCGTTAGGGCTTTGGGAACAAATCAAAGAAGATTGGATTGCTCACGAAAGAGATTGGACAAGACCCGGGTTTAGAGCAGTCGTAATTCAACGTTTTGGTCGCTGGAGAATGACAGTTAAACCGCTCATATTTCGCGCTCCTTTGAGTATTCTTTATCGAGCTTTATATCGTAAAGTTAGGAATACCTACGGAATAGAATTATCCTACACTGTTGAACTGGGTCGGCGCGTGATTTTTGAACATCAACATGGGATAGTTATTCATGGCAATAGTGTGATTGGTGATGACTGTATTATCCGCCAAGGAGTTACTTTAGGAAATCGTTATTTAGATAAGCCTTTCGATGCGCCCAAGTTAGGAAAACGGGTTAATATTGGTGCAGGAGCCAAGATTTTAGGGAATTTAACTATTGGGGATGATGTTTGGATTGGAGCCAATGCCGTTGTGCTTTCGGATGTGCCATCGGGTCAAACTGTTGTCGGAATTCCGGCTAAAATAATTCCTTCAAAATCTTCTCCCCATCCATCACCAAGATTGTAGTATTATATCATGGGTTTGATCATAAATAAATGATTTGGGATTGGTATATATGTTTAAGTTACATTATTTTCGGCTATTATTTTTGGCGTTATTAATAGCCTGTCAACAAAATAGCGATATTTCTGAGCGTCCATCTACCAAGATTTCCGTTGCAACTGAACCACCGAAAACCATTACAACAAAACCTCTATCCCCCCAACCGATTCGGATTAATTTAGAGGAATTACCTCAACCTTTTCATAGTGATATGGGAAATACAGACGAAGTTAGACGTTATTCCTATAATAATCAACAACAACTGACGGGAACAGGAGAAAAAATAGCGGAGTTACCTGGAGGGGGATATAACCAAGTTCATTTTTTTGTATAATTAATTTACCCTAGATATAAATAACTAAATTCAATAATAAAATTATGATTCAAATTGAAGATAAACCCCAAACTCAATCTCTCTCCCTAGAAGAATTTTTAACCCAACCGGAAACCAAACCCGCTCAAGAATATATTAACGGAGTTATTTATCAAAAACCCATGCCAAAAGGAAAACATAGCCTCATTCAAGGTCGTCTAAATGACAGCATTAATCAAATTGGCGTACCCGCTAAAATCGCTTACAGTTTCCCTGAGTTGCGCTGTAGTTTTGGCGGGCGTTCTATTGTTCCTGATATTGTTGTATTGGAATGGAAAAATATTCCCCTAGATGAACAAGGAGAAATCGCTAATGATGTTACTATTGCCCCAGATTGGACAATTGAAATATTATCCCCAGACCAAAATACAACCCGCGTGATTAATAATATTTTATTCTGTTTAAAACATCAAACACAATTAGGTTGGTTAATTGAACCGCAAGAAAGATTAATATTAGTATTTAAACCCAAACAAGAACCGGAAGTATTTGAAGGAGAACAAATTTTACCCGTTTTAGATATATTAAAAGATTACCAATTATCGGTTAATGAATTATTCAATTGGTTAACTTTTTAAGTGACGAAGTAACCACAAAGGCACAAAGACACTAAGAAATAGATAGGGGCCATAACTGCGTGGGCTTTGCTTAGGAACCAGATAGAGAATCTGCGAGGTGTTTTTTGAGGGTGGCGACGGGTAAGGGCCCTTGCAGATGTTGCCAAGGTAAGACTTGATCTAAGTCCCAATTTTGGTTAACATAATATTCCATAGTGGGTAATTTTCCCCGTAATTCTTTGAAGGCGCGGCGATAACTTCCTAAAGATTCTCCATAGTTTCTTACTAATTCTAACAGATGGGAAAGACGGCGATCGCCTCTCGAAAGTAGCGCTTGAATTACTGACCATTTATAACTTTCGGGTCTAAAATCTATCCCCTGGGATTTTAACTGTTTTTCTAATAATTTCAGGCGTTTTTCCGCATCGGGATTTACCCCAAACCATTGAAAGGGAGTATGGGATTTCGGTACAAAGGTACTACAACCCAAGGTTAATCTCAAGCCGGGAGCTGATTTTTTTAAGGCTTTCATCAGGTCTACGGTGGCTTCTATATCCTCTAATTCTTCCCCTGGTATCCCCACCATCCCATAGATTTTCATGCTCTGTAAACCGCCATTTTTAGCGTTAATAATCGCTTGCAGAATTTCCTCATTTTCTAACTTTTTATTAATAATTTTTCGTAGGCGATCGCTACCACTTTCAACGGCAATTGTCAAGGAGCGAGTCTCCCGTTTTGCTAAGGTTTTTGCCAATTTTTCGGTCACAGTATTAGTTCTAACTGAAGCAATACTTAAGCGCACATCATCATATTTTGGTTGAGTTAAATAGTTTAATAATTGATCAAATTCGGGATGCTGTGTTACCGATGCTCCTAATAAACCTAAGCGTCTTGTTACTTGTAGTCCCTTTTCAATTGCGGGAATTAATGAGGCTTCTAAACTAGCAGTTCTAAAGGGTAAAGTCAAATAACTAGCTAAACAAAAACGGCACATTTCAGGACAACTGCGAACCACTTCTACCATATAAATATTCTCCCAAGCGGCTTTTTCTGTCACCACCGTTGAAGCGGATAGAATATTACCTCGATAGGTTTGTTTTTGCACTTGGGAAGGAATACTAGAATCTAGGGGTTTAATATCTTCAATTTCACCCTCTAAATTGTGATAAGATACTTGATATAAACTGGGAATATAAATTCCTGGTATTTTTGCTAAATGTCGTAATTGAATTAAGCGAGATTCGTGGCGAACCTGTTGATAAGCGTCAATAAAATCTCCTAATAAATTTTCTCCATCACCAAGTAAAATAATATCAAAAAAATCAGCAAAGGGTTCAGGATTAGCCGTTAATACGGGGCCACCACCAAAAATCAAGGGGTGTTTTTCGGTTCTTTGAACTGAACGTAAAGGAATATTTAAGAACTCTAAACGCTCAAAAATATTCACATAATCAAGTTCCCAAGAAAAGGAAAAACCTACCAGTTCAGGATTTTGGGGCAAGGGTTCATGTAAATCAGTAAATAGACGACTTACTTCCACATCCGAACGCATGGCTAAAGTTGCCCAAACCAGTTGATAACCTAAACTGGTAATCCCAACGGTATATTCATTGGGAAAAGCAAAAATAATCGGAATCGCATCTAAATTAGAGGGGGTCGGAGTAAAAAGTAAACGTTCAGCATCAAAGACAGAAGCAGTCATCAGTTATCAGTCATCAGTTATCAGTTATCAGTTATCAGTTTAAGAGTTAACAGTGCACAGTTAATAGTTCACAGGTAGAGACGTGCCATGGCGCGTCTCTACACTGTTGATAACTGATTAGAAGGAAGAACCTACACCCACATAGGAACCATAGAAAAACAAACCAACTACCACTAAAATGCCAGTTCCGGCAACAGTGGCGACTAACCACAAAGGAAGTCTACCTGATTGCAACACAGTTATTACCTCGTGAATTCAAAGTTTAATTGACAAGGGATTTGAGATTTTGGATAGGGGATTTAGGATAAATATTTTATAAAAAAATATGTTTCTTCAATCAACGTTCGCGAAGCGTCACGAAGTGAATCCAAAATCGTTAAATCGAGAAAAAATCCAGTTAGTTAAAGAAATAACTGGAGAACAAAATACCCACAACAAAAACCAACAGCAAACCCAAATAGAGTGAAGTTCTGTTCAGCTCCACGGGTTGGCGATTAGGATTATTACTGCGATCCATAGTTAGTCTCCTATCGTTGAATAAATTGCATAGCCGCGATCGCACCTAGGAAAAAAACCGAAGGTACTGCTAAAGTATGAACTGCTAACCAACGAACACTAAAAATCGGATAACTTATGGGTTCATTGGAACCGCTACCTGTTGCCATCTTATTAAACTCCTCTGTTAACTATTTACTCGTAAAATCGCCAATTTGTGATTTGCTAGTAAAGCGATCACTTACAATCGGAATTTCCTGCCGTTGTTGAGTAAAATACTCATCGGGGCGAGGAGTTCCAAAGGTATCGTAAGCCAGACCCGTACTGACAAACAGCCAACCCGCGACAAATAAAGCCGGAATTGTAATACTGTGAATTACCCAATACCGGATACTGGTAATAATATCTCCAAAAGGACGCTCTCCAGTTGTACCTGACATCGTTAAATCTCCTCAAGGAACGGTTAACACTTAAATCTAATCATACGGGAGCAGGGAATGTGGAACAAGCCTACTCCATGGATTTCCTCCGAATCGGTTTAAGCCGTTTTTGGAGTAGAACCCTGATAACGAAGTAAAGCCCCCCGTTGACCCAGGACATAACCCTGTTCCGAATCAAGGAACTTAATTTTGTAAAGGTTAGACGGGACGTTTTGCACTGACCCATCTTTTTGCCAAGTCTTACCCCCATCCAAACTACAGAGGAGGTTTCCACTACCACCACTAACCCAAATTTCCTCTGGGGTGCGATAGGCTAAATCCAAAAATCCCCAACTGGTTGAATATTCCGGGTTAATCGGTTCTCCCCACTCCGTAGGATTTTCCGGGTCGGTAAACCGCAATTCACCTCCGCGAGCAATCATCCACAGACGACCATCCTGACCAAAACCAATTTTCTCCAATCGCTTAGAACTAAAACGATTATGGGGTTCCCAGGCTTGAGATCCCGGTTCCCAAGTGGAGTAAAAATTACCCTTCGCCGAAACGCTAATATAGCGACCATCATCAGCGCGGGATAAATTTCTGACAAAACCCACCGCATCTTCAACCAGGGCTGTCCAACTTTTCCCGCCGTCTTCGGTTTGGTAAATTGCCCCCAAATCCGTAGTCATTTCCGCACTATTAGGACTCAGAGCCTCAATACTATAGGGGCCTCCGGGCAACTTAGCATTCAGAAGAATCCGATCCCAAGTTTCGCCTTCATTAGTCGTATGCAGCAGAATCGAGGGAAGTCCCACAATCCAACCCTCAGCCCCATTAAAGCTAATCGAGTTAAAGCGAACTTTTTCTTCCCCTAAATCCAGTTGTTTGACGTCCCAATGGTCACCGCCATCAGTTGTTTCCAGTAGGGTAGCATCACTGCCCACCACCCAACCCCGTTGGGGATTAGTTCCGGTAAAGGCAATATCAGCTAAATTGGCTTGGGTTCCCGTGGCAACCACTTCCCAGGGGTTGTAACTGAGTTCGGGTAAGTATCGACAGCTAACACAGATGAGAGATACTGTCAATACTATAACGATTTTTTTCAGAAATTTAACAATGTGCATCAGATTCAAAGAAATTTTAACTCCCTCAACTTAAGCCATACAAACTCATAAAGAACAAAAATCCCAAGGCCAAGGCCCCAAAAATCAGGAGATTCTTTTGCTCGGCGGTCAAGGTATTTACCCCCAAACCAAAACCTTGATTTTCCTCAAACCCCGAGGGGTTTTCCTGAGAACCAATATTGATAAACTGGCTGGAGGGAGCGCCACAAACTGGACAACGCCACTTTTTGGGTAAATCGGTAAACGCTGTTCCGGCCGGAACATTGGAACTCCCTTTAGTTGGCTCGTAGACATAGCCACAAGCCTTACACTCATGGCGATCAAGAACCTTAACTTCAGTGGCTGGATCACTCATAACTTCAAAACTGGATGAGCTTGAGATTATTAAAATAACTATTAAATAATATTACAAAATTTGAGCAAATCACAACAGACCTTCCAACATCAGGAGCAACAACCGATTTAGATTAATTATCCTCACATATAGGGTTACAACCCCAAATTTGCCTAAGTCCGGTTTAAGATTTCCCCGTGACATCGAAGATTAACGGTGGGAGTATGTCAAAATGTAAAAAATCAGTTACAAACTTAGAGCGATCTGTGATTTATTGTGTTTGTTCTTAGTGGCTACGAATACTTTTTAGGCTTCCTAATCCTATGCAGCCTAGTTCCCATCCTGGCTTTGAGTGCTTCCAAGGTCTTAGGGCCTAAAAGTCGGCGGGGTGCCCGTCACACCACCTACGAGTCAGGAAACGAACCCATTGGAGGAGCATGGATTCAATTCAACATCCGATACTATATGTTCGCCTTGGTGTTTGTCATTTTCGATGTTGAAACCGTGTTCCTCTACCCTTGGGCCGTTGTCTTCCACAATTTGGGACTCTTGGCTTTTATTGAAGCCTTGATTTTTATTTCAATTCTTGTCATTGCACTGGTTTACGCCTGGCGTAAAGGTGCTTTGGAATGGTCATAGACATTGATAAAACCATGACTCAAAGCGTTTCACCCGAAATGGAAAAAATTATTAACCCCGTTGAGCGACCCCAAGTAACTCAGGAACTCTCGGAAAACGTGATCCTGACCACGGTGGATGATCTTTACAACTGGGCCAGGCTCTCTAGCTTATGGCCCCTGTTATACGGGACAGCCTGTTGTTTTATTGAATTTGCCGGTTTAATTGGTTCTCGGTTTGACTTCGACCGTTTCGGTCTAGTACCCCGGTCTAGTCCTCGACAAGCGGATTTACTGATTACCGCCGGAACCATTACCATGAAATACGCCCCGATTTTGGTGCGTTTGTATGAGCAAATGCCCGAACCTAAGTATGTGATTGCTATGGGGGCTTGTACAGTCACCGGGGGTATGTTTAGTATGGACTCCCCCTCGGCGGTGCGGGGTGTGGATAAATTAATTCCCGTAGATGTTTATATTCCGGGGTGTCCTCCCCGTCCTGAAGCCATTATTGATGCGGTGATCAAACTGCGGAAGAAAGTAGCCAATGATTCCCTCCAGGAGCGGGCCAATCTTCAACAAACCCATCGCTATTACACCCGCCCCCACAACATGAAACCTGTGGAGCCGATTTTAACCGGTAAATATTTGGTGACAGAATCCCGTCAGGTTCCCCCCAAACAGTTGACCGAAGCCATGGGAGGAGCAGTTCCCCCAGCCCTAATTGCTGAACCAGCCCGGGAGGAAAAACGTGGATAACACCGAAGCACCAATAGTTGAAGCCGGGAAAGTCTCCCAGTGGTTGAGTGAAAATGGTTTTGAGCAAGAATCCCTCGGCCCGAATGCCATGGGGGTAGAAATCATTAAAGTTGATCGAGACTACTTGATTCCCCTTGCCACTGCCCTGTATGCTTATGGGTTTAACTGCTTACGTTGTCAATGTGCCTATGATGCTGGCCCTGGGGATGCCCTCGTCAGTGTTTATCATTTAGTTAAGATTGAAGATGATGTGGAACAAGCTCCGGAAATCTGCGTCAAGGTCTTCGTTCCCCGGGATGACCCCAGAGTCCCGTCAGTCTACTGGATATGGAAAGCAGCCGATTTTCAGGAGCGAGAATCCTACGATATGTATGGTATCGTCTACGAAGGTCATCCTAATCTGAAACGGATTCTCATGCCTGAAGATTGGGTGGGTTGGCCTTTAAGAAAAGATTATATCTCTCCTGATTTCCATGAGTTGCAAGATGCCTATTAGGGGCAAGGTGTAATTCAATCTGGCGATCAAAATTGCCAGATCCCTAGGAAGTCTGATATAGTTGCCTACGATAATGTAGAATTCATATCTTGCTTGGACTGGATACACCCTGGTGATTCCGCTTAAGGGTTGTAGTTGAAGGTTGAGCATCGGGTTCTACCCTAATTCACACGGAATCAGTCTAGGTTTTCGATGCGTTTCGCAATTCACTCTGGTGGAGGAGTCTAATCGTGAGTATTCTCAACGGTACAACATTTAATGATATTAATTTCAACGGCATCTTTGATGCTGGAGACGCGGCACTGCCCAATGTGACTGTCTTTTTAGATAGTAATGGCAATGGTTTACCTGAAGGGTTAGAACAGGTTACTGTCACCGACATTAATGGTATTTATTCGTTTCCCAACCTGGCCGCAGGAAGTTACGTCGTAGGACAAATTGTTCCTCCAGGTTTCACTCGGTCAACTCCGGCAAATCCAGTTGTTCTGACCGGAGGCGCTGATCTAGCTACATTTAATATTGCAAACACCGGAGCCATTGCTCCTATTGTTCCGTCTTTGACTGGAAATATTTCTGGGGTTGTCTTTGTAGATAATAATTTACAAGGAAGCTATAAATACGTCTACGATCAAGACGGCAAAATTGTTAGCGTCAGTAATGAGGTTAACACTTTCGATCAAAACGGCAACCTGATTAGCACCTCCAATGGGTTTAACTCAGCTAATCAGCTATATGATCCCTTTCAGGATGCCACCTTACCTAATATTCCGGTCTACATTGACCTGAACAACGATGGTTTCTTGAATGCGAATGAACCTAAGACTTTAACCAATGAAGCCGGGTTTTATAACTTCAACGTTCTACCCACTGGTAACTACCTGGTAAGAACTGCTTTAGCTTCTGAGAAGGTGACAGGAGCAAACACCATTCTGGGTGATTTAGTAAAAACAACCAATAGTCCTTTAGTGGTTAATGTCCTTGGCGGAACAACCACAAGAGCCGATTTAGGAGTTGTTGTTCCTAATAGTGTTTACGGTAAAGTCATTAATGACCTGAATGGAAATGGTGTCCCAGAGTCAACGGAACCAGGAATTGCCGGCGTTAACGTCTTTATTGATACTAACGGGAATAACGTCTTTGACTTAGGCGAAAAGTCTACCCTGAGTGGTAGCGATGGAGCCTACATCATCAAAAGCTTAGACACTAACGTTGGACAACAATCTAACGAAATCTTGGCTCAAAATCCCTATCTAGCCTATCAACTTTTAGTTGATCCTCTGTCTGTAGCTAACACCTTCCCGGTGACTTCAGTTCCTCCCACCGCAGCCTACGTTAGAACTTCACCTCTACCGGGAGCTACAGTTGATGCTCCGGTGATTCCCGAAGGTTCTGCTCAGGCTAACTTCCTGTATGCTTTTGCTCCAACAGCAAGTGCCGTCTTACCGGACAGCATTACCGGATTTGTGTTCAATGACTTGAATGCTGATGGGATTCTGCAACCGGGTGAACCTAACCGATCTGGATCCGAAGTCTATGTTGACTTGAACAACAACGCCAAAAAAGATACAGGCGAGCCGGCTTCGATTACCGATGCGGCGGGTTCCTTTGGTTTCTTGAACCTTCCCACTCCTGGTGATTATGTTGTGCGGACAACGGATGATTTCCTCACCACCGCCGTTCCCAATGTCATCTTAGGCCCCGGTCAAGCCTCACAGCTTGCTATCGGTCTGTCTACCTTTGAACCGAGTCCTGCGGTTAACCAAAACGCTTTGGTTCCTATTCCTGGAGTTCCAGTTGTTAACCAAAACGTCTTCGTTCCTAACACTGTATTCCCAATCGTTTAAATGGGGTAATGGATTGATTGATCAATCTGTTTAATTAATCTTCATCCTAGAAAAGCATTAACCTTAAAAATGGGTTAATTTATTTCCTAGGATGATATTTTTTGGCAGGGTACAAGTATTCCGGCGTTCCGGTGTTCCGGTGTTCCCTAGTTCTATAGGAATTTTGTATCCAGGGACTCAGATTTTCTCTACTACTGCTGATTAATTTGGAGTAGGCTAAATTAAGTGGAGTTTAACTTAAAATAATTTGTCTCAAGTTTTGACAACTTCAACGTTTCCCGCCAAAACTTTTAAGCTGAACAATGGTTTAACGGTGATTCATCAACAAATGACCGCTACCCCAGTTGTCGTTGTTGATGTCTGGGTAAGGGCTGGTGCAATTTATGAACCGGATATGTGGTCAGGGATGGCGCATTTTTTGGAACACATGATTTTTAAAGGCACGGATTGGATTGGGCCGGGGATGTTCGATCAAGTGATTGAAAGTTGCGGCGGTGTCGCTAATGCTGCTACCAGTCACGATTATGCCCATTTTTATATTACAACCGCCGTTCAGTATTTAGAGGAAACCTTAAACGCCTTGGGGGAGTTGCTGCTCCATGCAAGTATTCCCGATGGTGAGTTTAATCGAGAACGGGATGTGGTTTTAGAAGAAATTCGTCAGGCTCAAGATGATCCCGATTGGCTGAGTTTTCAGGTCTTAATGGAAACGGTATATGAGCGTCACCCCTACGGTCGTTCGGTTTTGGGAACAGAAGCCAAATTAATCGAGCGAGCGCCCCATGAAATGCGACGATTCCATCAATGTCGCTACCAACCGGAGAATATGGCTGTGGTAATGATTGGGGATGTGACCGAACAACAAGCCCTAGATTTGGTGAATCAGGCTTTTGGTAATTTTTTACCCCCAACCACTTACACCCATCTTTTTGAGGTGGTGCAACCCCGCATTCAGGGAATTCATCGTCGGGAACTGCGTTTACCCTATGTTGAAGAAGCCCGTTTAACCTTAGCTTGGACTGGGCCAGGGGTGGAAAACTTAAGACAAGCCTATGGACTAGATTTGCTTTCCTCCGTGATTGCGTCGGGAAGAACCTCTCGATTAGTCCAAAAACTACGGGAAAAATTGCAACTTGTCCATGATATTTCTAGTGACTTTTCCTTACAACAAGAGTCCAGCTTATTTACAATTAGTGCTTTATTAGAACCTAGACATTTAGAAAAAGTAGAAGCCTTAATTTGTGAAGAAATTAATCAGTTAAGAAACGAGCTAATTCAGAATCACCAATTGAGGACAAGTCAACGGTTTCTCTGTAATGACTATGCGTTTTCAACGGAGACACCCGGACAGTTAGCGGGATTATATGGATATTATTTTACCATCGCAGAACCGGAGATATCGGTAACTTATCCGGCTCAAATACAATCCTTTGACTCCTTAGAATTGCAAGCTGTTTTGAAAGAACTGCTGAATTTAGAAAACTATGCCGTGATGGTGGTTAAACCATAGGATTTAAAGATTAACAGATTGATTTTGTTGATCCTTAAATCCTGATTGGGTTTACCACTTTAACAAATTAAATTCTTCCATATCAATGGTATCCCGGTTGCGATAAATAGCCAGAACAATGGCTAAACCGACGGCGGCTTCGGCCGCAGCTACGGTAATTACAAACACGGTGAAGACTTGACCCCTAATATTGGCAGAATCTAAAAAATTAGAAAATGCCATTAGGTTCAAATTGACCGCATTCAATAATAATTCAATCGACATCAAAACTCTAACGGCGTTACGGCTGGTAATTAAACCATAGATTCCAATACAAAAAAGAGCCGCCGCTATTAATAAAAAATACTCCAGTTGTAATTGCATAACTCTCTATTTTTCTCCAATTTTATTTTAATTCAAAAGTAGGGAACAGGGAACAGGGAACAGGGAACAGGGAATAGGGAATAGGGAATAGAAAAAGTTTACCTCCCGGTGCTCCCCTACTCCCCTACTCCTGGCTGGCGATCGCTGGCTACGGAAATCAACTCGCGGGGGCGTTCCTGTAAGGTTAAAACCGGAGGTTCACTTTTTTGGGTGGGTAAAATATCAGAAATATAATCTCGACGGGCGAGAATAATTGCCCCCACCATCGCCATTAATAGAAACACCGAGGCTAACTCAAATGGTAATAAGAAATCACTAAAAAAGTGTTGCCCAATTAATGTAACTGAACCGCCCACGGGTTCAACAATTGGAGTAATTAACCAAGAAGTCGATAAGACCATGGTTCCTAATAGGGCAAATAGTCCCCCGCAGACAATGGCGGTTGCCCCCTTACGCAGCCAGTTGAAAGGCAGTTCTTTAAAGGTTTCTCTCTTGTTAACTAACATAATCCCGAATAGGATCAGAACATTAACCGAGCCCACATAAATTAAAACCTGGGCGGCGGCGACAAAATCAGCATTTAGGAGGATATATAATCCCGCCATGCTAATAAATGTACCCCCGAGTAAAAACGCAGAATAGACGATATTCCTGAGCAGCACCACACCTAAAGCTGTCCCAATCATGATTACGGCTAATAAGCCAAAAGCAACAATTTGAACCCCTTCTGCTAAATTCACAATTTCATCCTTATCAATAATCAGTTTAATCAGTTATCAGTAATCAGTTTAATCATTGTAGAGACGTGCCACGGCGCGTCTCTCTACTCTACCAGCGTTAATCCTGATTGCCTTTTGACTTTTGTTCAATAATGGAGTCTGGGCGTAACCCTGGTCTAACGGCCGTTTCCGGTAAATCATGGGGGTCAATTACACCTGCGGGTAAATAAGCGAACTCCCGCAACGGTGTGACCATGGGATCATTAGTCACCTTATAGGGTAAACGTCCTAGGGCTACGTTGTCATAATTCAACTCATGACGGTCATAGGCGGCTAATTCATATTCCTCCGTCATCGAGAGGCAATTGGTGGGGCAGTATTCCACACAGTTTCCACAGAAAATACAGACTCCAAAATCAATACTGTAGTGTTTAAGCTGCTTTTTCTTAGTTTCCTTGTTGTAGTTCCAATCGACAACGGGCAAATTGATCGGACAAACGCGAACACAAACCTCGCAGGAGATACATTTATCAAATTCAAAATGAATCCGTCCCCGAAACCGTTCAGAAGGGATCAATTTTTCGTAGGGGTACTGAACGGTAATGGGGCGACGACGCATATGATCAAATGTAACCGCCAGCCCCTCACCGATGTATTTTGCGGATTGAAAGGTTTCTTTGGCGTAATCGGTCACTTGGTTCAGAAACTTGAGCATGATGTTTCCCTCTAACAGTTATCAGTAAACGGTAATCAGTTATCAGTAAAGAAAAAAATCAGTTTTAAGTGATCTGCAATCAGTAATTCAGACGAGCATAGGTAATCAGTAGCTTTCAAATTAAAATCTTACACTGATTACCGATAACTGATTACTGATAACTGCTACTCGCTTTATCCACCAAAAGCAACGGGGAACACCAACTTGAGTGCCGCCGTTAATAGTAAATTGACTAAGCCCACGGGTAATAGGAATTTCCAGCCGAGATTTAACAATTGGTCAATCCGAACCCGAGGCAATGTCCACCGGAGTAGAACCGCCGTAAACACCAGGAGATAGGCTTTTAAAACCGTCATAGTGATGCCTAACATCGCCAAAATCACCTGTAACCAGGGTGTGGTTTCACTCAACCCCAAGACCCGGACAACTACATCTACCGGAATCGGGAAATCCCACCCCCCCAAATATAAGACCGCCACGATTAGAGCCGACAGTACCAAGTTGACATAAGACGCTAAATAATAGAGGGCAAACTTCATCCCCGAATATTCGGTCTGATAACCGGCCACCAGTTCTTCCTCGGCTTCAGGTAAGTCAAAGGGTAAGCGTTCACACTCAGCCAAGGCTGCAATCCAGAAGATTAGGAATCCAACAGGTTGACGCCAGATATTCCACCCTAGAATCCCATAGCCAGACTGCTGATTGACGATATCCAAGGTACTCATACTATTGGAGATCATCACCACGGCCAGAACCGCTAAGGCCAGGGGAATTTCATAGCTAATCGATTGGGCGACGGCTCGTAACCCTCCTAATAAAGAATATTTATTATTAGAGGCATAACCCGACATTAACAAACCAATCGGCTGAATACTAGAAAGGGCAATCCACAGAAAAATGGCGGTACTGAGATCCGTAATCACCATGTTTTGTCCAAAGGGGACAATTAAATAGGACAAAAACACGGGAATGGATACAATAATCGGCCCCAAGGTAAATAACCAGGGGTCGGCATTAAAGGGAATCGTATCTTCTTTAAACAGTAATTTCAAACCATCGGCTACGGGGGCCAAGATCCCCATGGGGCCCATATACTCAGGGCCAATGCGCTGTTGGGCGGCGGCGGAAATTTTTCGTTCTAGCCATACCGTTCCTAAAACACCGACGGTTGCAGATACAATCATTAATCCCATGGGTAGAGGCAGCCAAAACAATTTAGCCATCTCTAACGTTAGGCCCAGACCTGTGAGGCCCTCTACAAAACTTGCTTGTAAATCAATTCCTGGGTTCATGAAATCAGTTATCAGTTATCAAGTAATCGGTTAATCCGGATCATCAGCGATCAATCTTTGCCGTAAACCAGTATAGCGTTTGACTGCCCTCAAAACCTTTTTAATCGGCCGATCAAAAGGGTTTACAGGGTTTCTGCTTCTAGGTTAATTGCACAGGTACGTTCATGAATCGGAACATAGGTTTGATTGTGGGAACCGGTATAGATTTGAGTCGGACGGAAGATCCGGTTTTTGGTGATTTGTTCTTTCCAGTGGGCTAACCAACCTGAAACCCGGGCGATCGCAAAAATTGGGGTAAATAGATCGGAGGGAATATTTAATTTGCGGTAAACCAGACCGGAATAGAAATCAACGTTAGGATAAATCCCTTTTTCCCCTAAACGATCGGCCACAACTCGTTCTAATTCCAGAGCAATTTCATAATATTCGTCATGGCCAAACCTTTCAAATAGCTGTTCTCCTAGTTGTTGCAAAATCGTAGCCCGGGGATCTTTAACTTTATAAACCCGATGTCCAAATCCCATGATTTTTGATTTGGTGGCAATCAGATGATCCAGATAGGGGCCAACATTTTTCACCGAACCAATTTCTTCTAACATGGTCAAAACCTCCTCATTTGCCCCGCCATGCAACGGCCCGGCCAAGGTTCCCACCGCAGAAGCCACCACCGCATAGGGATCGGTGAGGGTGGAGGCCGTTACCATGGCTGAGAATGTAGAAGCGTTGATCGTGTGTTCCGCATGAAGGGTCAGACAAACATCAAAAACCCTGGCCGCGATCGGATCGGGTTCCCGTTCATTTAACATATAAAGAAAGTTAGCGGAATAGTCCAAATCATCGCGAGGTTGTACGGGATCGTTACCCTTTCGCATTAGTTGGAAGGCTGCAACCATTGTCGGAATTTTAGCGATTAACCGGACAACGGCTTCTCGAATATATTCGGGATTATCCAACGCCCGACGAGAATAGAATAGTCCTAAAGCCGCCGCCGATGTTTGTAAGGCGTCCATGGGATGTCCGGTTTCTGGGAAACATTTCATCATGTCCCGAATTCGATATTTAATCCGTCGATGGTAGCGGATTTCGTGTTCAAATTCGGCTAATTCATCTTTAGTAGGCAGTTTTCCCCAGATTAGCAAATAGGAAGTTTCCAGAAAGGTACTTTGGTTAGCCAGTTGTTCAATACCAATGCCTCGGTATTCTAAAATTCCTTTTTGTCCATCAACGTAGCTAATCCCAGACAAGGTAGCCGGAACACCCTCAAGACCGGGTTTGAATTCACTAACGGCAGTCATAGAAGTTTATGTATGTGTGTGGATATTTATCAAGCTACATTACCATTCGCATTGATAGTGTTTTCGTTTTGACAGGATTTTGTCATATCCCGATGACGCCGATGCACTACCGCGCTTTAAGGTAACAAAAATCTAGGGGGAGTCAGCCAGAATAGTTGACTATTACCAATGACAGAAGTGGGGGGGAGAGTTATTCCTATAATTCCAGCTTTTTTGACAATTAGGGCTCCTTTGGGCTGTCCCCAAATTAATAATTCTGCCCAATGTCCTAAATCTGGTTGATGTCCCACCAAGGCTAAACTTTTACCCCCGGTGGACTGCCACGTTTGATACCAAGTGATCCAGTCTTGAATATTGCCATCGGGAGCTAAGGCGGCACATTCTTCTACTTGCGAGGATAATCCCACGGTTTTGAGGATATCTGCGGTTTGACGGGCGCGAATTAGGGGACTGGTAAGAATGTGATCAAATTGTAAGTTTAGTTGTTTTAAACGAGTGGCAATTTGGTGGGTTTTGCGATCGCCTTCTGGGGTTAAAGGACGTTGATCATCGTTTTCATAAGTTCCCCGTTCTGCCGCGATTCCATGACGAATCAAGTATAAATCAGTCATAATTTTTTTTACCGAAAGTGAAACTCAAAGCCATACTGATATCTAGGATATTTTAGCCCCGTATATATCATAAAAGTATTGATTCAGTTTTTGCAAATCTTCATCATTAATCATATTATATTTAGATAATATCACTAAACTTTCCACTTCTTTTGATATGGTTTCTAATAACTGTTTTTGTGGTATAATTAAAGGTATTTTCTTGATATAGTTAGCAGAATTATTAGTGCTTGTATTAATAGTTCTAATCAGATCATTACAAACTTTGCTATTGAAAAAACCAAGTAAATAGTAAATTAAATATTGGTAATCTTGGCGGGGAAATATTCCCACAATAGACTGATCAAATAATCTCCCATCAATTAATGATCCCGTAATTGAAGAAGATGATATCATTGGTACAGCAATTCCCTGACGGAAATAAAATTGGGAGTTCTGAAATCTGGCTTTTTGCTTATTAGTAACTTGATAATCATAAACTGCTGCTTCCCCCCAGTCCATAAACCATTCTGATTGTTTGTAAAATCTTTGATTACCACCCTTGACAATTGGAACCCAATAACAATCATTTTTGATACCATTCAGGGGTGGATTAATAGAAAGATTATCACTACAGATCTTATTATTATCTATAATAGCATACTTTTTAGTTCCTCTAGTAACAGATGGCGATCGCCTTAAATACTTACCATCATTCCCCGAATAAAAACCCGTTACCACAAAACAAATATCACCTACGGTCATATTATCAGAATTCATAACTTGAGAAATCCAGTCTTTTGAAGACAGAAAAAAAGCCTGGGATGGGTTGTTAATAAGCTGATGGTAGGAAAGTCTACAAACTTGATAATTTTTCTTGGTATTAGTTAATAATTCGGTAAGCTCTGACGGTGAATGCAGACCTTTATAAACAGGAAAATCATAGTCCATATTGGGTTTTTCCTTGATAATACATATTATACTCAATCCCGCGTAACCAAAATTAACACCCGGAAAAAAATCAGAAGGAAAAAGCGTGATTGATTCTATTTTATAATTACTAATAATTTCTGTTCGCAAACCTTGATGATGATGGAGTGATAAATAGGTATCGGGAATAATAAAAACCAGGCGTCCGTCTTGGTTTAATAATTCCATTGTCCGAATTAAAAATAAACCGTAGGTTTCCTTAGCGTATATATGAGGATATGCTATTTTTAATTGTTTTCTTTTTTCTGGTGATTGATAGGCTCCATAGGGTGGATTTGCAATTACTCTATCGAATTTTTTATTAGTATTTTCCAGAATAAAATCTTGATTTATTATCTCAATATTTTTTAAGTTTTTATATTTCAAATTTAACTTATTTACTGAATCAATATTTAACTCATAAGCGGTAATTTCTGGAGTTAATCCTTGCTTTAATAACTCGTCAATCAACACACCTTCACCCGCACAAGGTTCAAGCACGGACATATTATAATCAAATTCGAGAAGTCCTACCATATAGGAAGTAATATGATTACAATTAGTGTAATAGGCTTGGAACTTATCTTGCTTTCTATTTCTGGGAGCTACCATGATAGATACTTAACTAAATCATTTTGGTTAAAATAAGCCAGCGTTTCTCTATGTATAACTTATAACTACTATTTTATTATCAAAACAGTTTTAACAGCAAAAACATTAAAGATGCGTTACAATTATTGACGAAAAAGTTATTCTGGAATATAAAATTAATGAAAACTGCGTTAATTACGGGAGCGTCTGTAGGAATTGGGGCGGCGTTTGCGAAGGAATTGGCATCTCGGAAAATGGATGTGGTTTTAGTGGCCCGTTCTCAAGATAAATTAGAACAACTAGCGGAAAAATTGCGATCGCAATATAATATTAAAGCCTATGTAATTCCCCAAGATTTAACCCAACCCGATGCTACACAATTGGTTTTTGATGCTATTTCTCAACAGGGATTAACCATTGATTTACTGATTAATAACGCCGGATTTGGAGATTATGGAGCCTTTGCAGATCGTCCCTTAAATAAACAAGTGCAAATGATTCAGTTAAATATTACAGCCTTAGTTGAACTGACTCATTTATTCTTAACAGATATGAAAAAACGGGGTGCAGGTGCGATCGTTAATGTCGCTTCTATTGCAGGTTATCAACCCTTACCCTATTGTTCGGTTTATTGTGGAACAAAAGCCTTTGTTTTGAATTTTACCGAGGCTTTATGGGCGGAAAATAAAGACTCTGGAGTTAGATTTTTAGTAGTCTGTCCTGGGCCTACCGAATCTAACTTTTTTGTGGCCGCAGAATTTCCTCAAACCCTTTCCGCAGGTGGACAGAATTATACGACGGCGGAGGAAGTTGTTAAAGACACATTAACAGCCTTAGACAAAGACTTTTCCACCTTAGTAACCGGAGGATTCACTAATCAATTTATTGTTAATTTACCTCGATTTTTCCCTAGAGATACAATTGTTAGTTTAGTGGAAAAACAGTTTAAACCTAAGAAATAAATTGTTGTTGGGCTTTGGCACAAAGATGGGATGGCTAAAGCCCAACAACGATTTATTATTACTTTAGGGATAGAAACACAATTGGGGTAAACCCAAGGTTTCTTCCCAACCCATCATAATATTCATACACTGTACTCCTTGTCCGGCTTGACCTTTAATTAAGTTATCAATAGCCGACATAACGATCACTCGTCCGGTGCGTTGATCAACTTCAATTCCTAAGTAACAAAGGTTAGTTCCACAGGCCCATTTTGTTTGCGGATAAGTACCGCCAGGTAAGATTTTAACCAGGGGAGAATTGCGATAAAAGGCTTTATAAATGGTAATTAAATCCTCTCTAACTAACCCTGGATCTCGTAAAGTTGCATAAACCGTGGCTAAAATTCCCCGTACCATGGGCATTAAATGGGGGGTAAATTGGACTAAAATATCATGTCCGGCTAAGTCACTACAAACCTGTTCAATTTCTGGGGTATGACGATGATGACCACCGACACTATAAGCCCCGATTGAATTATCAGCTTCGGCTAATAACATAGGAACTTTAGCCTGTCTTCCTCCTCCAGAAGCTCCAGATTTGGCATCAATAATAGTGCTATGCGGATCAACTAATCCCTGTTTTAATAGGGGAGAAATTGCTAATAAACTTGCTGTTACATAACAACCCGCACAACCAACTAATTGAGCCGTAGCTAGGCGATCGCGATACAATTCAGGTAAGCCATAAACGGCCGTTGCTGCAATTGCTTGATCCGTGCGTTCTCCCCCATACCATTTTTTATAAATGTCTAAATTAGAAAATCGATAATCCGCCGATAAATCTAATACTTTACATCCTTTTTCTATTAATTGAGGCGCCATTGTATAGGCTAAATTATTAGGTAGGGATAGAAAGACAATTTGACATTTAGAGGCTATTTTATCAATATCAATAGGTTCGATGACTAAATCCACACATTCATTCAAATGGGGATAGAGACTACAAAAGGGTTTCCCCGCGCTACTATCCCCCCCTAAATAGGCAATTCTGACCAGGGGATGATCCTGTAACAAACGCACCAACTGCACGCCACCATAGCCCGATGCCCCCACAATACCGACGGGAATCCGTTCTGCATTACCCATATTACCTAACTCCTAGAAAAATGACCTAACTTTTGCTGCATGATAGCTGATTATGGAAAAGTTTGGAAAAATGTTTTGGAATTTCTCTAGGATCTCTCAAACCTGAAAACCCATTTCCCCGAGTTCCTGACGCAAACGTTGGGCTTCTGGAGAGTTATTTTGCTCGTGTAATTCTATGGCGGCTTTAAACATTGTCGAACTATCGCTGAGTTGACCAATTTGTAGTAATAGAACTCCTAAATTTTGGAAGGTTTCGGCTGAGTTGGGATTGAGTTCTAGGGCTTTTTGATAGGCGGTGATCGCTTCTCTATATGCTCCCATTGCCCTCAAGGTCATGCCTAAATTATAATAGGCGATCGCTAAACTGGGATCAATTTCTATGGCGGTTTGATAGGCTATTTTAGCGGATTCTAGTTCTCCTTCTTGTTTTAAAATATTGCCTAAATTATTATAGGCTCCTAGCTTTAATTGTGGTATAATATTAATATCAACTGCGGTTTGATAATGCTGTTTTGCTTGGGTAAATTGTCCCTGTTTACTATAGGCTATGCCCAAATGATAATGGAGTTCATATAAAACCCCATCTTCTCCATTACTCGGTTGAGATAATCCTAATTTTAATAGTTCAATTCCGCGCTCTAAGTCGCCTATTTCGACGTATAAAGCCCCCAATTTACTTGCGGCATAGGCATCCGTTGGATGTTCTTTTAAGTAACGCTCCATGGCTGTTTTTGCCCGTTGCCATTTATTCCGTTGAGCGATCGCTTCGGCTTGGTATCCATCATGTAAAATAGCAACCTGGGATAATGTTCCGATTTGCCATTGTGGTTTGTGGCGAATTAATTCGGTGACGCTATCATCTACCATGGCATGATAGGGACGGGAAAAACAGATTTGGGGATGATTTCTAAACAGTCGAGAAACTAAGGAATAAGGAGATTGACTGGCGCCGATTTCCTGTCTAATTAAGTTAACTACAATTAAATTACGATTTTCCATAATTTGATGCAGTTGCGTCCCAATTCCTGGGGCTAAAACTTCATCCGCATCTAATACTAAAATCCATTGTCCCGTAGCATAACTTAACGCGGCATTTCTAGCTTTTGCAAAGTCATCACACCAATTAAAAGAATGAACTTTTGCCCCAAATTGTTGAGCAATTTTTGGGGTTTTATCCGTTGACCCGGTATCAACAATAATAATTTCATCAACAATTCCTTGAACACTGTTTAAACATTTTGCTAAAGTTTCTTGTTCATTTTTAACAATCATGCAAAGGCTTAATTTCATAAATATAAATTTGGTTATTTAGTAGATAGAAGGATTTGTAGGGGCGGGTTCTGTATTGATTTCTGTTTCCCGCAGATAATCTTGAAAAACCCGCCCCACCCCACCATTAATATTTAATTGATAATTAATTCTACGGGTTTAGGTAGATTTATTGTACATATCCAAGGTTAAGTTAATTCGGGGCGGGTTTAGGTAAATTTGTTGTACATATCCAAGGTTAATTCGGGGCGGGTT
>MNYZ01000003.1 GCA_001873365.1 Oscillatoriales cyanobacterium CG2_30_40_61
TTTTGAGAATATCCTGAATAGAATTAATCTTTATGGAAGAAACAAAAGTAGATGCACCCTGATGGTTTTCCTTCAACTTTGGTTGGGGGAATTTTTTTTTGAGAATATCCTGAACAGAATCAAAGGTGGAAATTCAATGATGTTCAAAAATACTAGGAAATTGTAATAGATCTAAAGTAACTATCACAGGTAAACAGGAAAAACACTGTTGTGCAAGTTCTAAACGTTCTTCTCGCTCTAACATAGAAACCAGCTTTTTCTGTACATTCAATAAATAACGAACATCATTGGCGGCATAGTTTAATTGATTTTCCGATAAGTTAATTGCATTTCCCCAGTCCGAACTTTGGGAGGTTTTATCGAGTTCGACGTTTTCCAATTCTTGAACTAACTCTTTAAGTCCGTGTTTTCCCGTGTAAGTTCTAACTAATTTACTAGCAATTTTAGTACAGAAAATTGGATTAACTTCAATATCTAAATGATAACGAATAGTAGCAATATCAAATCGAGCAAAATGGAATACTTTCAGAATATTAGGAGCTTCAAAAAGTTTTTTTAAATTAGGCGCTTCTTTTTGACCTTTGGCAATTCTAATCGCACTCACTTGACCTTTAGGATCGCAAATTTGAATCAAGCAAAGGCGATCGCGCCAAGGGACTAACCCCATGGTTTCCGTATCTACAGCTAAAGCATCGGCGGTTAGATATTCAGATAATAACGCTTCCGAAATATCCCCATCACAAACTTGAAAATTAGCCATATTATTTTAAAATAGTTTCAATTAACTTTACCGTAGTTTGGCAAATATAGCAATGAGCGGATTAAGGTATTAAACCTCTTGGTGTCTTCGTGTCTTTGTGGTTAAATTAACCCGGCTCAAAATACTAGCAATAACTACTATTGACTTCTGCCTAACTATTGTTTTTTCACGAAAATCTGAGTAAAATAATACTCTCCTTTAGCATTTCTAACAATACCCACTCCAGTTAAGTCAAAATTTCCCACCATATTCCGTTGATGACCCGGACTTTCTATCCATCCTTCAACAGCTTCTTTTCCTGGGTTAGAATAACCAGAATTAAAAGCCACATTCTCAGCAATTGCTCTCCACGGGGCAAACTGACGAATTTTTTGAAATCGAGCTTCCGAGCCGCCATGACCAAAAGCAACTTTACCGTTAGCCATGGTATCGCTATGAATTCGCGACTGTTCACTAATTTGCGGGTCAAGTTTTAACGGCGGTAAATTCTTGGATTTGCGATATTCATTGACCTGCTGATAAACTGATAATTCCAATTGTTCAATATTAGAAGAAGTTGAAGCTAAAATAGGTTTTACCTCTATTAATGACTGAGAAGTTGAGTTGATTTCGGATAAAAATGTACATCCTCCCAATAATAAGACTATTCCCATTAAGGATAACTTTAACATAATTTTTTGTAGTAATAATGCGAGTCTGTTGACTTTTTCCCCAGTTGATCCCCCCTAACCCACCTTAAACAGGGGGGAACCGGATTTCAAACTTAACTGTTAGGATGATTCAGGAATTTTTGCACGGTTTGTACATCCTTATCCCCCCGTCCTGAACAATTTAAAATAATCCTAGGACTGCCTTCTAATTGCGGACAAAGGGTTTCTAAATAGGCGATCGCATGGGCTGTTTCCAACGCGGGAATAATTCCTTCTAAACGGGATAACCGTTGAAACGCATCCAACGCTTGTTGGTCAGTCACACTATAATATTCCGCCCGACCCAAATCCTTTAAATAACTGTGTTCTGGCCCAACACCCGGATAATCCAAACCCGCACTAATCGAATGGGCCTCCATAATTTGGCCATCATCATCTTGTAATAGATAACTCATCGCCCCGTGTAACACTCCCACCCGGCCATGGGTAAGGGTGGCGGCGTGTTTCCCCGTTTCCACCCCCGACCCGGCGGCTTCAACCCCGATCAGACGCACGGAGGTTTCATTAACAAACTCATTAAACAGCCCCATGGCGTTAGAACCGCCTCCGATACAGGCTAATAAAATATCTGGTAAACCACCCCATTTTTCTAAACTTTGGGCGCGAGTTTCCACCCCAATCACATGATGAAAGTCCCGCACCATCATCGGATAGGGGTGTGGCCCAGCAACGGAACCGAGAATATAATGGGTTGTTTCCACATTTGTCACCCAGTCGCGGATGGCTTCGGAAGTGGCATCCTTCAGGGTTCCAGTTCCCGCTTCCACCGGGCGAACCTCCGCCCCTAACAACCGCATTCTAAACACATTCAGGGCTTGACGTTCCATATCGTGAATGCCCATATAAATCACACATTCTAGGCCGTAGCGGGCGCAAACCGTCGCCGTGGCTACCCCGTGTTGACCCGCCCCGGTTTCTGCAATAATTCGCTGTTTGCCCATTTTCTTGGCTAACAAAGCTTGGCCGAGGGCATTATTAATTTTATGGGCGCCCGTGTGGTTGAGGTCTTCCCGTTTCAGATAAATTTGCGGGCCTGTACCGTCGGGTTTAACATAGTATTGGGTGAGACGTTCAGCGAAATACAGAGGGCTGGGTCGTCCCACATAGTCTTTCAGCAGGCTTTGGAGTTCCGCTTGGAATTCAGGATCTTGGCGATAATGGTTATAGGCCGTTTCCAGTTCCGCCAAGGCGGGCATTAAGGTCTCGGGGACATATTTGCCACCAAACTGTCCGAAGCGTCCGAGGGCATCTGGGCGTTGTGTAGCGGGGGTTTTGGGGTTAGGAGGTAAGGGAGTGGTAGTCACGGCGAGTGGGAAATTATGGATACTGAACAATTTTTTAATTATAGATCGAGTCTCACCGAATGTAGTAAGCCCTTTAGGGCTGAGTCCTGAAGGACTCACTACGAGGGGAAAAGCGATCGCTTCTTCCCCATCAAATAATAGTTGATCAACACTAACCTGAATCAACCCACCCCGATCTCAATTTTTTGGCAACAATTGCCAAACCTTGAGGGTATCGTCAAAACTCCCACTCACTAAAGTATGGTTTTTAGGGTTAAATGCCACATTTACCCAAGCACGATGTCCTTTAAAGGTTCCCATAAGTCCTCCGTTTTCTACCTGCCAGAGTTTCACAGTTCCGGCAAAATCTCCACTAGCTAGGGTTTGACCATCGGGACTAAAGGCAACGGACTGCACCTTATCCCCATGACCCAGAAGAATTCGCGCCGGAGTATTATTAAAATATTCCGACTCCAACTCTTTTAAATCCCATAACTTAATGGAATGATCCCAACTTCCCGTAGCTAAACTTTGACCATCGGGACTAATTGCCACCGACCAAATCGCCTCGGAATGGGCTTTAAATGTCCGCAATAGTTGTCCCGTGTGCCAGTTCCAAATATCCACAATCCCGTTACCGCCGCCACTAACCAGAGTTTGATTATCCCCACTAAAAGCTAGAGACTGCACCTCTGTCCCATACCCCGGTAACGTCCTTACGGTTTTTCCGGTGAAGATATCCCACAGCCGAATGGTTTGGTCACGTCCCACACTCGCCACCTGTTTTCCATCGGGACTGATGGCAACGGCATAAACCCATCCTTGATGACCGTAGAGCATTTTTTTCTGACGGCCAGTCCATAAATCCCAAACTAAAATTGTTTGATCACCGCTTCCACTCACTAAAGTCCGACCATCATCACTGATAGCTAAGGTTCCCACGGGTTGAGAATGTCCCAACAGCGTATTAATTAATCCGCCAGTTTCCGCATCAATAATCCGAATTGACCCGTCGGTATTCCCATAAACCACAAATTCACCATCGGGACTGACGGCCACCGACCACACCGGGCCGATATTCTGTACCAATGTCCGCATTGCCGGGCTAGGTTTGGGGAGAATTGGAGTAAAAGTCTCCGGGGGGTAAACTGAAATATCGGGAATCTGATAAATGGGTTCTACGGGTTCGGAGGACAGTTGGGAAACAGGCTGGGGAAGTCTTGAACTCAGGAATAGGGATAATATCGCCAAAGCCGCACCCCCGAAAGCGGTTAACGTCCATTGATGTTGACTAACTTGGGGGAGTTTGACCGGAATCGGCCCGGATTTTAAATCTTGGATGACCTCCACCGCCGAAACGTAGCGTTTAGTCGGGTCACGTTCAATCAGTCGATTCAGAATACCAGTCAGGCGACGACTAATGGGGGTTTTTAGATAATCTTTCCAGACCCAAGTATTGGTTTTAATATTCCATAAATCAAAAGGACTCATTTGAGTTAGCAAATGCAAACAAGTCACCCCTAAACTATAGAGATCATTTTTGGGACTAATTTCTCCTTGTAGTTGTTCGGGGGAAACATATTCGGCGGAACCTTTTAGGGGATTAACTCCAGCAAAATCGACTAAAACCAGTTGTTTTTTTATCGGGGAATTGGGATTAGAAATGGGACGACGAATAATATTTTCCGGTTTAATATCCCCATGAACTCTATTTTTATGGTGAATTGACTCCAGAATTGGCAGAATGGCACTCAATAAAGCCCAAATTTGCAGTTCTGAAAAAACCCCTTCTTGTTCGAGTTCTTCGGCTAAATTGCGCCCGGGGATATAATCTTGTACAAGATAACTATGGCTGTGGTCTTCAAAACAGGCTAATAACTCAGGGAGAGCCGGATGTTGACTAATCTGGTCTAGGGTTTGGGTATACAAACGAAACTCAATACTCGCCTCGGGGAGAGAGCGGGGAGCATCCAGACATTGTTTAATCACACATCGCGGTTGAGTCGGTTTGTCCTCATCAATGGCCAAAAAGGTTCGGTGACAATGGCTTTGACCCAAAACTCGAATCATGCGATAGCGGTGTTTGAGGCGCAGTTCCGACCCACAACTCTGACAGGTAATGGCGTGAGTCGGGTTCTGGGGGTTCTGACATTGGGGGTTGATGCAGTAACTCATAACCAGAATTTGTTAATATATTTTTCTATGATAAGTCTTTCTGAAATTTTAGGTTAATTCAGGGATCGCGATCGCCTATTATCTTACCTATTACCCATGACTCATTACCTATTAACCATTCCCTATTATTTTACATGACTTTAATTCGTATTGTTCCATCTGGGGAAATTTCCGAAAATCAGATTACACCCGAGTCTGTTTTTATGAATCGTCGCCGATTTATGAAAAGTTTAATTGGAGCTGGGTTAACCGCATCAGCACTTTCTTTAACCGGATGTCAAGCCACCTCAAAAAATGCAAACCCTGGTAATAATTTAGTCCAGGAGATTTCTGATTTTACCAAAAATCCTAATTTTGCTGAAGTTAATCGTCCCGTTACAGCCGAAGATTTAGCCACAAAATATAATAATTTTTATGAGTATGGCGGAACCAAATCGATTTGGCAATCCGCCCAAGCCTTACCTTTAGAAGATTGGAAAGTTGAGGTTTCAGGATTAGTTAAAAATCCGACCACTTATACTTTAGAAGATCTTCAGAAAAAATTTCCCTTAGAAGAACGAATTTATCGGTTTCGATGTGTGGAAGCCTGGGCGATGGTTGTACCTTGGTTAGGATTTCCGATGCGGGCATTAATAGCGGCGGTTGAACCCAATTCCGAGGCTAAATTTGTCCGATTTACCTCTTTTTACGATCCTAAAATTACCCCTGGGCCGGGATTTTGGGCGAATGGTTATCCCTGGCCCTATACCGAAGGATTACGCATCGAAGAAATGGCAAATGATTTAGCGTTTTTTGCCGTAGGAATGTATGGGAAAACCCTCCCTAAACAAAATGGCGCTCCTTTACGAATGGTGCTCCCTTGGAAATATGGATTTAAGGGGGCAAAATCCATTGTTAAAATTGAATTTTTGAAACAAAAACCCGCAACCTTTTGGAATACTTTAGCCCCGGATGAATATGGTTTTGAGGCGAATGTTAACCCAACTAAACCCCATCCCCGTTGGTCACAAGCCACGGAACGAATTGTAAGTAGTAAGCCCAGTTTTTCTTGGGAAAAACAGCCGACTTTACCCTATAATGGTTATGGGGAATATGTGGCTAGTTTGTATTCTTAATCCCTACCCAGTAGGGGTAATTCATGAATTACCCCTACCACAACTCTGTTCCCTGTTCCCTATTTGTTAATTATTTTTTCAAATGCCCACAATGTTGTTTTAAACAGGTTTCTAACAGCTTGCTATCAAAAATAATCGGCAGAAAATGAATACTTTTGACTTCTCGAAAATAGAATAAAATTGGTACGGGAGTCCAAAATATTTCCCAATTTATCCAGTCTTGATAGGGAAACCGACGCAGCAATTTACCCGAACGATAAACGTCTAAATCCGTTGGGGTGAATTGTAGACGAATTAGGGCAGTTTGTACTAACAGAAATAGAGCAAAAATTGCGATCGCTAAACTCACCCATTTTTGAATTAAAAATAGGGGAAAAGCACTAATAAGTAATACCATCGGAATAATATAATTCGGAGGTAATTCAACAATATTAGTTGTTTGGGTCGTGGGGGTCGTTGTCATTGGTTATACTTAAATCAAGATTACCCAAATTATAGTCGCCTATAGTTAATTAATCTATTATTATCATTACCAGAACTATTTTTAAATTAGGTTAAACTCTTTCCATGGCAGATATTGTTGATATTGCTGTAGGTGCGGGCTCATTTACAACCCTGGTGGCCGCGGTTCAAGCCGCCGGTTTAGTCGAAGCCTTAAAAAGTCCTGGCCCTTTTACGGTGTTTGCGCCCAATGACGAAGCGTTTGCAAAACTTCCCCCAGGAACCGTACAAACCCTAGTTCAAAATCCACCACAGTTAGCCAGAATTCTCAAATTTCATGTGGTTTCGGGTAAGCTCACGAAAGCTGATTTAGAAAAATTAGGTTCTGTTACTTCCTTGGAAGGTTCCCCAATTCCGATTAACTGTTCCGATGGTTTTGAAGTCAAAAATGCCACGGTACTCGCACCGGATATTCAAGCAGATAATGGTATTATTCATGTCATTGATACGGTGATTTTAATGGGTTAATTGATTGGGAAAAATAACCCCCAGGGGCGAGGTCTACTCGCCCAAAAAATCGGTATTAAATTAATCAAAAAATCTCTATCAAGATTAATTCTATCAAGATTAATAATTAGTAATTAAGGAGCAAAAAATTTGAGTCAATTAAAAAAACAGACTGCGGTTGAGTTATTTGCCGGAATTGGTGGTTTTCGTTTGGGGTTAGAAGCCAGTCAAATTCAAACTATTTGGGCCAATGATATTAATGAATTATGTTTTCAAGTTTATCAAAGCAATTTTGGTAAAAATTCAATTGTATTAGGAGATATTCAAACTATCAATATATCAGATATTCCTGACCATGATTTATTAACCGCCGGATTTCCTTGTCAACCTTTTAGTTCCGCAGGTAAAAAATTAGGAATTAGAGATCAAGTTCGCGGAACCCTATTTGAACAAATTGTAGAAATTATAGATACTAAAAAACCCCAGTATTTTTTATTAGAAAATGTTAAACGCATTTTAACAATGGAACAGGGACACCATTTTAAAGTGATTTTAAATGCTTTAGCGTCTCTTAATTATTTGATTGAATGGCGAATTATTAGTCCGATTAATTTTGGTATTCCTCAAAACCGTGAGCGAATTTTTATTTTTGGAACTCGTTATAAATCTGATTTTAACTCTATCAATTTAGCAGATAATTTAATCTTTTTAAATCAAAGTGAGACTGAATACTTGAATTTTGATTTAGAAAATATAAATAAATATTTATCTCCTATTTTAAATTTAAAGATTAAAAACCATCCTTGGGGAATTGCTTATCAAAATAAAATGTATAGTCAATCCCTTCCCCCATTCCCTAATCTCTATCCACCTGTAAAACTAAAAAATATTCTTCAATCAGAATCAGAAATTGAGCCTCAATTTGATTTTACCATAGATACTTTAGAACGAATTAAAAACAGTAAAGCAGTCAACCGCTATTATAATGGCGTAGAAATTTTATATAATCAAGAGGGCGGTGCAAGGTTAGGGTATACTATTTTTGGTGTTAATGGAGTTGCTTCTACCCTGACTGCATCCACTTCCAGACATTATGAAAGATATCAAATTGATCATAAATTTAGGCGATTAACTCCGATAGAATATGCCCGTTTAATGGGGTTTCCTGACAATTGGTGTCGAGTCGCTAAAACTTACGATCAATATGCTTTATTTGGCAATGCTGTGGTTCCCATTTGTATTGAATGGATTTGTCAAAGAATTGGACAAAAAAATATAACAATTCCGCCTAAAAAATATAAACAATTAACTTTATTTACTTATTCTTAGTGTCTTAGTGCCTTTGTGGTTCCTTCAACAATCCCCCCTAACTCATTATAAACCGAGGGTGTAGAAAATTTAATGGGATAAACATTAAACAACTCATCCCACACCCTATACCCAATTTAACGATAATCAGAGCTTTGAATATCTCTTAACCGTGCTTCAGGACGTTTAAATCTATCTAATTGAGCTTCAAAAAATTGCCGATTTGCCATCAAATGTTTAGGATTTTGATCATCTAAAGGATATAGTAAAGCCGTGCGTAACGCTTGAATTACCGCAGAAGTTACACAATACATTGACCGTTGGAAAGTATTCGCCAACTGAATCAACATATCATCTTCACCTCGACAATGTTTTTGATAATATTCAACTAAATAAGGAGGCAAAAAATGTAACATATCTTGCATTAATAAAGTTGGAGGAATTCCGGCTGTCCCAATGGGGAAAATATCAGCATAAAGAATGCCATAATGGAAGTCATTTTGATCATCAGGAACTTGCTGGGCTTGGGCGTTATAGGATTTAGTACCTCGGAAGGGAGATGTCCGATAAAACACCGCTTCAACGTAGGGTAATGCCGCCTCATATAACCACATAAACCCTTTAGATTTAGGGATAATTTCATAACATTTGCCATCAATATAAACGTGATGATAAATAGGCCGCCCAGCCATAGCAAAAATCCCATTTACAATAAAATTCATTGCTTCAGGAACATTAGTAATTTTGCCTTCATCATAAAGATCACTCATTTCAAAAAACACCGGCGCCATCACTTCCCAAAAGAGTCCTAAATTACTATAATAGGACATCATTTTGACCTGTTCTAAGAATAAATCGGGGAACAATTTATATAATCCCATCATCATCGGATTTTTCTTAAAATAGGCTTTAATAGCTTTATCTGCGTTAGTTTTATATTCATCCGTATCTAAATAAGGATCAAATAATCCCCCCATATCTCGATGCCAAAACATTGCTTGCATACAAGCTTCGGCAAATTCCATATTCACCCGGTCATGCCATAAATGATGCAATAATTTAGGCATTTTTGTGGTTTCACCCTTTTCTATAAAAGCCAATAATTCCGGGTGCGCTGTTGCTTCTCCTCGCCAAATTCTTAAATCAGCATCCTCTCCAGCATAATGATTATGCAGGTCTAAATATTCTTGCGGAATAAAGTATTTTAAAAAGGGTAAGGGATTTAAAAACACCTGTTCTGCAATATACAGTAAATCCCGCCAATAGAAATCCATTGGTACTGCATAGGCTTTATAAATTCCGATAATTTGCATTAGGTTTTCTGGGGTATCTGGCAACATCGCCCCCCCAGCTTCTAAGCGGTGAATAATTTCAGCAAATTCATGGGTTGAGGGGGGTAATTTTGTTTGAGATAAGGTTGCAGTTGTCATAACTTTTCCTGGTTTTAATTGTTGATTTTGGGAATCAGAAACCGAGTTTCTGAAAAAAATCTGGATTTTATTGGCAAAATCTGAGGCAGAAACAGAGTTTCTTGGATTGTTGGTTTTAGGGGGAATCAGAAACCGGGTTTCTGAAAAAAATCTGGATTTTATTGGCAAAATCTGAGGCAGAAACAGAGTTTCTTGGATTGTTGATTTTAGGGGGAATCAGAAACCGGGTTTCTGAAAAAAATCTGGATTTTATTGGCAAAATCTGAGGCAGAAACAGAGTTTCTTGGATTGTTGGTTTTAGGGGGAATCAGAAACCGGGTTTCTGAAAAAAATCTGGATTTTATTGGCAAAATCTGAGGCAG
>MNYZ01000050.1:0-33790 GCA_001873365.1 Oscillatoriales cyanobacterium CG2_30_40_61
CTAGTTTTAATCCAGCGATTCCTTTGCCTTTAAAAACTTTTTTCCAATGCCCAACAAAAAATTCGCTTACACCTAAAATTTGGCTGATTTCACGGTAAATTTTACCGGTGAGCGCCATCCTGACAGCTATTGCTCGTTTTAGTTCTCTTGCCGAAAGATTACTCTCAATTAAAATTTCTAATTCAGCTATTTCTTTGTTCCGCTCTTTTTCTGCCTGTTGTAAGTCATTCATAATTTTTATTGTCATAATCAAGTAGTGTATATCATTATATCATGCTCTTGATAATGATTTAGGACTGCTATATATAATAAAATTCAATAATTTGTCAAGATTGATCAACCCGATTTCTAGGGCATATTTTTACTGGACTTTTTTCTAATTTACTTCAAATTTACTTGTAATTGACTAGAGTTAAAATTGACTTCAAATTTACTAATAATATTTTTTCTAAGTTACCTAGCTCTACTTTGAAGATGTTAACTTAATTGTAGTGAACCTCTACCCAGTCTTGTAAACCGGGTAAAGGCATCTAGTTAAATAATCTATCTCATTATGAACGAAACACTGACTCAACGCAATAAAGTTGCGATCGCGTTTGCTGGGTTGTCTAATTTATTGAGTTCACTGATCACCATCTTTCGGTTATTAGTTCTCAATGATCATCGCCAGTTAGAAGGATTACGAAAACGGGGAAAATCCCATGAATTTGGATATATTTATACCCCGTTACTGGAAATTGGATTTTTAGAAATCTATGTGATGTTTTGGCCCGTTGGAAGCCGGAGTTTAGCGCATTACCATCAACGAGCTTGGGCGTTTGTTCGGGTTCTTTTTAACTCGGTTTGTGAGAGTAAATTTGGGGTTTCCCGGGGTGAAATTTTGTTATTAACATCAACCATTGCTCAAGCAAATTGTTGGTCAGTGACAGCACCATTTCAAGTGCATGAAATTGAAGCGACCCAGGAAGAAGGGATTACTTTTCACTGCTATTTAGGTAAACGAAACTAACGGATGATCCCCCCTAACCCCCCTAAAAAGGGGGGAATTAGATAAAATTAGGAGATAAAATTATGCCAGAATGTAATGGATTTAATTGTCGTTGGATTCAAGGCCATGATCAAAATCATTGGGTGTGTTTAACCTGTGGACAAGAACGTATAATCCGCAAAAATGATCCGGTTATAACGTTTATTGTTGGGGTAGCGATCGCTTTAAGTTTAACTTTAATTTTCGGTTTTCATTCCTCTAACAAAGAAGCTCCACCTCCTAGTTCAGAAACAACCACTAAACATCGGTTCATCCTTCAAGCTACAGAAAATCTGGAAACGGTAATGAGTTTAGATCCAAAATTCCAAACGTCAACTCCGTCTAACTTCAATAATATTCCCCCAATTCCCAGCGATTTACTAATTTTTTGGTGCTGCTTTCTGTTGGTTCAGTTTTTAATGTTTTTCAACCAAAAAAGGAGATAAAATATTTGTTTTGAGTGACAATACCGAAATATTGCTTAGTGGTATTGTTGATAATATCCCAATATCTCGTAGGGGCGAGGCGCGCCTCGCCCCTACAGGGTTATAATTGAATCAGACAGGTTAAAATCTGAATAAGGGAATTAATAATGGTACAAATTCTTGACAACACATTGAGTTTAGAAGACTTTCTAAATTTACCCGAAACCAAACCCGCAAACGAATATATTAATGGTCAAATTATCCAGAAACCGATGTCAGGAGGAAAACATAGCGCAATTCAGGGAGAACTTTTTACTGCTATTAATAATATGGCTAAAGAACAAGCGATCGCTTTAGCTTTACCTGAGTTAAGATGTACCTTTGACGGTCATTCTATTGTTCCTGATGTGGCGGTTTTTGTGTGGGATAGAATTCCCCTTGATAATGATGGAGATATTGCTAATAGTTTTAATGCTCATCCTGACTGGACAATTGAAATTTTATCACCAGAACAAAGCACAATTAAAGTTACCAGTAATATTTTACATTGTTTGAATTGCGGTTGTCAAATGGGATGGTTAATTGTTCCAGAGGAAAAGTCTATTTTTGTTTATCCTTCAGGACAACAACCGATGTTTTTAGATGAATTCGATGCTGTAATTCCGGTTCCTCAATTCATCTCTAATTTAACTATAAACTTGAGGGATATATTTAGTTGGTTGAAAGTGAATCAGGGTTAATTAATTAGAGAATTAGGTAAAAAACAATTCAACTTGACAGCGAAATTCTGGTAAAATCGGAGAGGATATTTGATCAGTTATTAACAGGGTTTCAGCTAAAATTAACTGATGATTTTGACGACGATAAACCTGAACTTGCTGTTGATGGCGATCAACAATCCAATATTCCTGAACTCCTTGAATAGAATAGAGTTTTAACTTGGCTTGTTTATCCCGTCTTTCGTTTTCTTTTCCGGGCGATAATACTTCAACCACTAACTCAGGAGAACCTGTTAGATGTCCAGCACTATCTAATAAAGTCGCTAATTTTTCCCGACTCACCCAAACCACATCAGGAATAACATTATCAGATTCAGTATAAATAATTCCAGGTGTCATTGCAGGTTGTCCTAAGTTTGTGCGACGTGACCAAGCATTTAATTCTGCATAGATATTACCGCAAATCCGTTGATGATTCCAATCTGGTGCTCTAGTCACAAATAATTCCCCTGCAATAATTTCATAACGTTTCCACTCATCATTTGACAACAACTCTAAATCGGCTGTCGTCCACTTCATTGATTCTGCCAGAGTTTGATTGATCATAAAATCAGGGTAGAGTTAGATATTATTTTATCCGATTTTAATATTTATTATCACCCCCCAGAGATTAATTTATTCCCGATACTTAACACCACAGATCCATTAACCGCTAAAATAAATACCAGTATAGAGAGCGTTACAAACGCAATTATTTTTCAGATTCTATGAGCGAAAGAACACTATTTGATCAAGTATGGGAGTTGCATACCGTTGGCACTCTGCCATCAGGACAGACTCAACTTTTCATTGGTTTGCACCTGATCCATGAAGTTACAAGTCCCCAGGCGTTTGCGATGTTGCGCGATCGCCAGCTAACCGTCCTGTATCCTGAACGTACCGTCGCCACAGTGGATCATATTGTTCCGACGGAGAACCAAGCCCGTCCTTTCACGGATGTATTAGCCGAAGAAATGATACAGTCCTTGGAACAAAGCTGCAAAGAACACAATATCCGTTTTTATAATATCGGATCGGGAAATCAAGGGATTGTGCACGTGATTGCACCGGAACAGGGGTTAACCCAACCGGGGATGACCATTGCTTGCGGCGACTCCCACACCTCGACCCATGGGGCTTTTGGGGCGATTTCCTTTGGAATTGGCACATCTCAAGTCCGGGACGTGCTGGCGTCTCAAACCCTGGCGTTAGGGAAACTGAAAGTCCGCCGGATCGAGGTGAATGGGGAACTACAACCCGGAGTATACGCAAAGGATGTGGTGCTGCATATTATTCGGACATTGGGGGTTAAAGGGGGCGTGGGCTACGCCTATGAATTCGCCGGAAGCACCATTGAGGCGATGTCCATGGAAGAACGGATGACGGTTTGTAATATGTCGATTGAAGGGGGCGCCCGATGTGGCTATGTTAACCCCGATCAGGTGACTTACGACTACTTACAGGGTCGGGATTTTGCCCCCAAAGGCCAGGACTGGGAAAAGGCGGTGGCTTGGTGGAATAGTATCCGTAGTAGTACGGATGCGGTTTATGATGATGTAGTAAAATTTGATGCTGCGGAGATCGCGCCCACCGTGACTTGGGGAATTACCCCCGGACAGGGCATGGCCGTTAATGAGTTGATTCCCACCTTAGAGCAGATTACGGAAAGCGATCGGGAAGTAGCAAAAGAAGCCTATGAATATATGGAATTTGCCCCCGGAACCCCCATTCAAGGGACAAAAGTGGACGTCTGTTTTATTGGCAGTTGTACCAATGGTCGCCTCAGCGACCTGCGCGAAGCCGCGAAATTTGCCCAGGGTCGCCAGGTTGCCAATGGGGTGAAAGCCTTTGTGGTTCCTGGTTCGGAACGGGTGAAGGTTGCAGCCGAAGCCGAAGGACTTGATAAAATCTTTGAAGCGGCGGGGTTTGAATGGCGCGAGGCGGGCTGTTCTATGTGTTTGGCGATGAACCCCGATAAATTGCAGGGAAATCAACTGAGTGCATCCTCTTCTAACCGCAACTTTAAAGGTCGTCAGGGTTCGGCCAATGGTCGGACATTGTTAATGAGTCCGGCGATGGTGGTGGCGGCGGCGGTTAACGGTGTTGTTACGGATGTACGGGAGTTGTTATAAGCACTTCACCCCCCCTAGCCCTGCCTTGGTAAGGGGGGGAACTGAAGGGCATTTGCTTCCCTGGCTAAGAAAAGGCTGAAAGTCTCTTGATCTTTTTTAAGTGTCCTAGATCCCCCCTAACCCCCCTTAGCAAGGGGGGAACCGGATTTCAAAGTCCCCCTTGGGAAGGGGGATTTAGGGGGATCTAATCTCCGGTTTAAAATAGAGATTTTCGGCTGAATGGGTGGGGGTCAGGTCAATTCTTAACATAAATTACGGAACTTCAACAATGAGTAAAATTCAAAGTATTTCAGGAACAGGTATTCCTTTAGTCGGCAGTGATATTGATACTGATCGGATTATTCCCGCCCGGTTTTTACGGTCTATTACCTTTGAGGGATTAGGGGAACAGGTCTTTGCTGATGATCGCCAACAAATGCAGGGTAAACACGCCTTTGATTTACCCGAATATCAAGGGGCAAATATATTAGTAGTTAATGCTAATTTTGGTTGTGGTTCTTCACGGGAACACGCGCCCCAAGCTATGGCTAAATGGGGAATTAAAGCGATTATTGGGGAAAGTTTTGCCGAAATATTTTTAGGAAACTGTGTCTCAATTGGGATTGCTTGTGTTACCGCCGAACCAGAAGCAATTAAAGCAGTTCAAGAGGCATTAAAAGCTAATCCTAAAGCAGCTATTAACCTCGATTTAGAATCCATGAAAGTCCACTGTGGAGATTTAAGCATTGATGTGAATATGAATACAGGTTCTCGTCAATCTTTTATTACCGGAATGTGGGATAGTTGTGGACAATTAATTGCTAATATTGAGCAAATTCGAGCAACAGCCACAAAATTACCCTATCTGAATTGGGCAAGTTAAATCCCAAAAATGGCAAGGAGGCGTTAAGTTTCCTTGTTGTTTTTATTTAGGACTTACGCACCAAACCGGGTTTCTGAACCAGAAATCACCGATTTCATCCGCAAAATTAGGGCTAGAAACCCGGTTTCTTGGGTCTTGTGCGTAAGTCCTGTTATTAAAAAACTCTGTTAATGTCAGACAAAAAAAGTATAAGGGTGCAATTACAATTTCCAGTTAATATAATTTAATCTGATATTCACTACTTAAATATTGGCTACTCATAATTTATCAGGAGGTAAAGACTATTGCCTATTGCCTATTCGTAATCCGTAATTTGTAATTACCTATTACCCATGACTCATTACCCATTACCCATTACCCTCAACTCCCAGGAATTGTATGTTCCAAACACCAAAAATATTGACAAACATCCTATTAGGAATTATCATTTTAGTGATAATAGTCAGTTGTAGTCGGTTGAATCAAGAACAATTGACAACCTCCGATTCCCAGAGTCAATTTAAAGTGGCGAGTATTTTCTCCGGTTCTATAAAAGATGGGAGTTGGAGTCAGGCTAATTATGAAGGATTAAAATTAATTGAAAAACAATATAATGCTGAAATTAGTTACACCGATAATGTATTAGACGCAGACAGTCAAGCATTGATTAGTCGCTATGCTGAACAAGGATATAATTTAATTATCGGTCATGGTGGTGGTTATATTAAAGCTATGGAAAAAGTAGCTAAACAGTTTCCAGAAATCAAATTTGCTTTAGTCACTACCTATGCTGGGAATAATACAAATTTGGGGGCGGTTGCTTTTCGTTCGGGCGAAGTAGGTTATCTTACTGGAGCATTAGCTGCGATAAAAACCAAGACTAATAAAGTGGGTTATATAGTGGGATATGATTACCCAGTTTATCAAGAAGAAGCAGAATTATTTAAACGTGGCGCAACTGCAACCGGGCCTAATATTGAAGTCTATACTAAATTCTTGAAGACTTGGACAGATGCAGAAAAAGGCAATCAAGTCGCCCTAAATTTATTAGAAAAAGGAGTTGATATTATAGCGATTAATGCTGATGAAGCTGGAATTTCAGCTTTAAAGTTAGCTAGTGAAAAACCAGAGGTTTATGGCATTGGGTGGACTAAAGATCAATATAATCTAGCTCCGGGAAAAATTTTAACCAGTGTCCTACAGAATATTCCTGAATTAGTCTTAAAAATTGCTACTTTAGTTCAGCAAGGACGCTGGGAAGGTAAACAATATAAATATGGTCTGCGGGAACAAATCTATGATTTTGCACCCTTTCGAGGTACATTAACGGTTAAAGAAGAAGACAAATTTAATCAGATTAAACAACAAGTAATAACCGGAAAAATAGATATTACCCCTTCTGGGCTAACAACAGACTACAATAAATAAAAATAGATCATTTCCCTGTTATTGGAAAAATCATGACTCAAGCGGAGAAACATCATTTTTTATCTAGGTTTCGGGGCTATTTTTCCTCCCCCAACCCTCGGTTTGTTTCCCTAAGCAAGCAACTCCGTAGCAGTTTACTGTTTATCGGACTAATCAGTGCTTTAAGCAGTGGCGGATCATTGATTTATCTCAGTTATCAATCTCAGATTAAACAGTTGCAATCTATACAAGAAGAGCGATCACGAGTTATTGCTTATCAAATTAATAACTATTTAGATGATCTGCAACGGAAATTAAATTTTTTAGCCCGGGTTAAAGGCTTAACTGATTTATCCCCTGATATTCAAAAAAAATTAATAGAAGGATTAGTTCGCCATAATCAAGCCTATCATTTAGTTGCTATTTTAAATCGTCAGGGAGAGGTGATTACATCTATACTCACTGACGATCAAACTTTGAGAAACAATTATACAGATTCTCCGTTATTTATTCGATCTTTTAAACAACAGGAAGATTATGTAGGAACTATTGAGTTTGATCCTCATGATCGAAAATATAAAATGGTGATGTCCGTTCCGATTAGAGATCAATTTGATCAGATTAATGGGGTTTTATTCGTTGAAATTGACTTAGGTTTTCTGGCTTTTATTCTGTCTCAAACCCAAGGGGGTAAAACTGGATATGTTTATGTTGTAGATGAACAAAATCGAGTTTTTACGGCTACTCAAAATAGGTCTAAAATATTTAATATTCAGAATTTAAAAAATTCTACTATTATGGATTCTATTCAAACGGCTTTAGATCATAAAAAATTAAACATAAATCGTTATCTAGGATTGAAAAATGTAGAAGTTTTGGGCGCGACAGCAGTGATTCCTAGTGTGAATTGGTTTTTAGTCGTTGAACTTCCGATTACAGAAGCCTATTCTCCTATTTATCAGATGATTTTTGTGATGGGAGGAACTGTTATTTTAATTACAGGTTTTGCCGTTGGTATTGGTATATTTTACAGTCAGCAAATTATTGTACCGCTCAAACAATTAACAAATGCAATCATTAAAATTAGTCAAGGAGATTTAAAAACCCAAGTTGATGTGCAGTGTTCTAATGAATTAGGCGTATTAGCCACCGCTTTTAATCAAATGACCACTCAAATTGATCAGTTATTCACAGCCATTGAAAAAGAACGAAGTTTTATTTCAGCTATTTTAGATATCGCCGGAGCTTTAGTAATTTTAATGGATGCAAAAGGTCGCATTGTCCGATTTAATCGCGCCTTTGAACAAACTACTCAATACAGCTTTGATGAAATTAGAAATATGTATGTTTGGGATATATTTTTAAGCCCAGAGGAAGCTACTAAAGTTAAATCAAATTTTGCCTTTTTACTGATTGATCAATTTCCCAAATATTATGAAGCCTGTTGGAACACAAAAAATGGAGATCAACGAATTATTAGTTGGTCGGATACTGTCTTACTTAATGAAGCCAAAGAAATTGACTATATTGTTAGTATGGGTGTGGATGTAACCGAACAACGAAATACAGAAAAAGTATTGAGAAACACTGAAAAACTTTATGCAACATTAGCTGAAGTTTCTCCCGTGGGAATTTTCCATACTGACCCGGAGGGTAACTATCTTTATGTGAATCAAAGATGGTGTGAAATTGCTGGTTTAACCCCAGAAGAAGCCATGGGAAAAGGTTGGTCGCAGGCGATTTATTCCGAAGATAGAATCCAAGTCTTTCAAAACTGGGAAAACTGTGCTAAAAATCACGTTCAATTTAATTCTGAATATCGCCTACAACGCCCTGATGGTAAGATTACTTGGGTTTATGGTCAAGCTGCTGCGGAGATAAATTCTGATGGGCAAGTTATTGGTTATGTCGGTACAATTACGGATATAACCGATGCAAAACAAGCGGAAGCAGCGATGCGACAAGCTAAAGAAGAAGCCGAAATTGCCTTAGTTAATTTTCGCAAAGCCCAGACCCAATTAATTCAAGCGGAAAAAATGTCGAGTTTGGGTCAATTGGTGGCAGGAGTTGCCCATGAAATTAATAATCCGGTTAACTTTATTTATGGTAACTTAATTCATGCTCAAGAATATACGGAAACCCTATTAAGTTTAATCGACATCTATCAAACTCATTATCCCGACCCCCCGGCTGAAATTATTGATTTTGCCGAGGATGTTGAACTTGATTTTTTAATTGAAGATTTTCCAAATATTATTAATTCTATGAAAATGGGGTCGAACCGGATTAGAGAAATTGTACTTTCCCTGCGTAATTTTTCCCGCTTGGATGAAGCGGATATGAAGGCGGTTAATATCCATGAAGGAATTGATAATACCTTGTTAATTTTACAAAATCGTTTAAAAGAAAATCCTCAACATCGAGGGGTTAAAATTGTTAAAAAATATGGGACTATCCCCTTGGTAGAATGCTATGTGGGACAATTAAATCAAGTGTTTATGAATTTAATTTCTAATGCTATTGATGCTTTACAAGATTCTGGTAGAAATTGCCCTCTTATCAATCAACAAAATTCCGATCAAATTACGATTGAAACTGAATTGATTGAGCAAAATAAAATCAGGATTAAAATTGCAGATAATGGTGTAGGAATGTCGGAAAATGTAAAATCTAATTTGTTTGATCCCTTTTTTACTACAAAACCTGTCGGTAAAGGAACGGGGTTAGGGTTATCAATTAGTTATCAAATTATTGTCGAAAAACACAAAGGTTCAATTCAATGTAATTCCGAACTAGGTCAGGGAACAGAGTTTATCATTGAAATTCCCTCCCATCAAAAAGTAGTAAGCCCTTTAGGGCTTTCTGAACCCTAAAGGGTTGACTACAAGTAGTAAGCCCTTTAGGGCTTTCTGAACCCTAAAGGGTTGACTACGTTAATGGAAATAATTATAGATTTCTTGGGCTAATTTCGGCCCAATTCCTGATACTTCTGCTAACTGTTCTGGGCTGGCTATTCTAATATATTCCAGGGAACGAAAATGAGCTAATAATAATTTTTGGCGATGATGTCCTAACCCCGGAATGTCATCTAAATGCGATCGCTTCATTCTCTGAGTGCGTTGATTTCGATGGAAACTAACCGCAAACCGATGGGCTTCATCCCGCAGTCTTCTTAAAAGTTGAACCCCCGGTTGTTCGGGATCAGTTTCTAAGGGAAAACTTTCCCCAGGTAGAAATATTTCTTCTCGTTGTTTAGCTAAACTTACTACGGGAATTTCCTCTAATAAATTCAGTTTTTCTAAGACAGCAACCACCGCCGAAAGTTGACCCTTTCCCCCATCAATCATAATTAAATCCGGTTTATCGGTTGAATTAGCATAATCTCGACAACGACGCCCAATTACTTCTGCTAAACTGGCAAAATCATCGGAATGTCCAGGGTGAACGGTGGGGTTTTTAATCTTATAATGACGATAGTATTGTTGGGCGGGTAAACCTTGAATAAAAACCACCCGGGAGGCGACCGCATCTGACCCTTGAATATGGGAAATATCATAACCTTCTATGCGCTGGGGAAGGTCGGGTAAATCGAGAATTGCTGCTAAATCTTCTAGGGCTAAGGTATGGCGATCGCTTAACTTTTGTACCCGTTCTAATTCATATTCCGCATTCCTTTCTACCATCTCAATTAAATCGGCTTTAACCTGACGTTGGGGAGTTGAAATTGTGACTTTTTTTCCCTTGCGATCGCTCAACCAATCTGTTAAAATAGATTCATCGGGTAACTCATATTGAACTAATATTTCATTGGGTATTTCAACAGCATCAACACTTTGATAATGTTCTTCTAAAACTCGTTGTAAAATTAATCCCATTTCCGTTGATTTTAACTCCGGGGGAACCTGGGCGGTAAACCCTAACCGTCCGACTAATTTTCCGGCGCGAATTTGGAATAACTGCACACAGGATTGTTCAGAATTAGCCGCCAAGGCGATCGCATCACGGGACACCCGATCATCGGGCAAAGATACTTTTTGCTCTGCATTTAAAGACTGTAACCCTTGAATTTGATCCCGAATTATAGCCGCCGTTTCAAAGTTTAAATCTTCCGAGGCTTGTTCCATTTGTTCGGTTAAATGATCAATTAATTCCCCCGATCTTCCTTGAAAAATCATTGCCACTTTTTGGACAATTTTTCGATATTCTTCAGGAGAAATTAACAGTTGACAAACCCCAGGACAGCGACCAATATCATAATTTAAACAAGGGCGATCTTTAAATAAAGGTTTGGGACGTTGACGTAGGGGAAAAATTCGTTTGGTTAAATGTAAGGTATTTCTTAATACCCGAGTATCCACATAGGGGCCATAATAACGATCTTTAATATTGCCTAAACGCCGTTTACGGGTAATAAAAATTCGGGGATAATCCTCCGACCAAGTAATACACAAATAGGGATATTTTTTATCATCCTTGAGCAGAACATTAAAATGGGGTTGATGTTGTTTAACTAAATTAGCTTCTAATGCTAATGCTTCCGCTTCCGTATCGGTGACAATAAATTCTATTTCAGTAATTTGTTGTACCATTAAATAAATTCGCGGGGTGTGATGATGCTGTTCTCGGAAATAGGAACGCACCCGCGATCGCAGTTTTTTAGACTTACCAATATAAAGAATATTATCCTGACCATCTCGCATTAAATACACCCCCGGAACCGGAGGAATATCTCTTAACTGTTTTTCTAAACGTTCTGGATCTTTAACCAAAGGAAAAGCGGCAATTAATGACATAGTTTAATTTAGACTTGAATGTAAGAAATTAAATTGCTATAATCCTATTATAACAAGACTTTTGTTAGAATTATTAAAAATCAGGATAAAATTATGATTCAAGAACTAACCGATCTAAAAAATTGTATCTTAGAAGAACGTTATCAAGATGCTTTACTAATTATTAATGAACTAGAAGATATGGGAAAACAAGCAATCCTGAGAAATATAGAATCTTTCCTGGTTCGGCTGTTTATCCATTTGATTAAAAATCAAGTTGAAAAGCGATTAACAAATTCTTGGATTGCTTCAATCTCTGATTCTATCATCCAGATTAAAAAACTAAATTTAAAAGACAATAAAAATTCCTATTATATTCAAGCCGATCAATGGCAATCTTATTTGGAGGAAGCCATAGAACAAGCCATTCGCCCCGCTAGTATAGAAGTTTTAGGCGGAAGTTTAAAATCCACGCAACTGTCAATTATAATTGATCGCAACTTATTGTTAGAAACAGGCAAAAAATTACTAGATTTGACTTATGAATATACCGTTAAAGAATTACCTAACCGTATTGATCAAGAATTAGCCCAATTATCAGGGGGTAAAGATTGGTTTGATCGGTTATAATTATAAAATAGCTAAATTAAGGTTCAGGTGTTAATGATGGTTCAAGCTCCTCCTTTAATCACAATACCGACGGATACCTGGGTAAAAGCGACCTGGGAAGAATTTTTAGCCTTAACCGAGAATCCTCAGTATGCTGAGGGTAAATTTTATTATGATCAAGAATATGTAAGGATAGAAATGGCTCCACTAGGTTCAGCACACGGACACGATAACACAATTCTCTCAACGGTAATCTTAATTTATGCAGCCCTTAAAAATATTCGGATTAAAGGATTGACTAACACATCTTTTAGAAAAACAGGGATTCGAGAAAGTCAGCCCGATATTGGATTTTATATTGGCGATAACTTCCAATTCCCCCCGCGCAATAATTCCCCAATTAACTTAGATGAATTTACAGCCCCTAACTTAATTGTTGAAGTGGCTGCATCCTCTTTTGTTGATGATATTGGTAGAAAAAGATTACTCTATGAAAACTTAGGAATCCAAGAATATTGGGTAGTTAACGTTGAAGATAATACAATTTTAGCCTTTGCGGTCGAAAATCAAGGGAGTCGATTAATCGAAGAATCCCAAGTTTTACCCGGATTAAAAATAGCCTTAGTTAGTGAAGCATTAAAACGTTCCCAAACCGAAGATGATGGAGCCCTGACACGCTGGTTAATGGGGACTATTCATTCTTAATTGATCATTAAACCGGGAAAAAAGTTTTATCCTATTATTTAAAATCAGCCCTAATTTAACATAAACAGGACTTACGCACCCAATCAAAGAAACCGGGTTTTTTTACGCAAATACTTCGTTTTGACCAACAGATTCTCTAAAAAACCCGGTTTCTGGAGCCTCATGCGTAAGTCCTAATGAATGAATACAACAACAAATTCTATATTAATCTCTCCATTACTAGCTATCATGGCAAAAAGTGTGCTACCACTTCCACTAACGAACGTAATCCCGATGCCATAATTGCCATCCTTGTTTACCCAAACTATTTAATCATAAGGATTTTACCATAAATTGACAATTTAAGCGGGATCTAAGAATCATGTTATAATAATTTAATCATTGTTAAATTATTATAATTAAAATTAGACATTGATTGTGTTATGTTAATCTCTTGGGAATCAGTTTAAAGAAAATTAACCTTTTTTGTAATTTAGATTACTAAAACTAGGACACTGGTTAAGTTAAAATATACTAATAACGTGGGATAAAAGCTGAACACTGGCTCTATTTTAGTAAAAACCATGAAAAAAAGGCTGTAATTCCTTATCAGTAAAGTGTTTGAGGGTTTCAATAACAGAATCTGTATCTGTTATACCCCGCTTATACAATTTCGGTTAGGGGTGTAGCTTCGATGTTAGTTTAATTCCATCACCCAATAAACCTTTTAGGAATTATCCCGAAAGGCTGAATTATATATATAGCAGAAAGGAGAAATCCAGATATGAGTCAGCACCTTTTCCAAAAAGATTCATTTAACTACACCCCCATGTTTGATCCAGTATGGGAAGATTTAAACCAAAATGTTATTTTGGACAGAATACTAGCGGATTATGAACGCTTAATCGCAGAACGAAATTATTTAGATAAAGAATTAGGAAAAGCCCATCAAGAAATTGATCAACTGAAAACATCACTAGCAAGTTCTACCTTAGTTTGCCTTCATTTAGAGAATCAAAAAGTCAATCCTATTCAAGAACAATATGATCAAATGACCAAGGTTTTAGAACAAGCAGAAGCTAAAACCATCAGTTTGATTCAAGCGATTCCTGATTTAATGTTCTGTATTAGTAACGAAGGATTTGTTGTAGATTATTACCCGGATAAGCAAAATATTCATCCCATAGATATCAAGGATATAATTGGCAAAAAAATTGAAGATGTGTTTCCCAAAGATTTAGCAGATTGGACAAGATATTATCTGGAAAAAACCTTAGAAACTGGTCAAATTCAAGTAGGTGAATATGTTGTTAAAGGAGATAAAGAATGGCATCATTATGAAGCTCGCTATGTCAAAAGTGTAACCGATGAAGTCTTAGCAATTGTCAGGGATATTACCCAACTGAAACAGGTTGAAGCTAACTTAAGAGTTTCAGAAATTCAAGAGCGAGAAAGGGCATTACAACTAGAAAAAACCCTACAAGATTTACGACAAACCCAAGCCCAATTAATCCAAGCCGAAAAAATGTCCAGTTTGGGACAAATGATGACCGAAATTGCCCATGAAATTAAAAACCCGATTAGTTCTATTTACGGAAATCTGACCTATGTTAATCAGGATATTCAAACTTTAATGGAACTGGTCAAACTCTATCAGCAGTATTACCCGGAACCCGCTTCAGAAATCAGACATTTTATTCAAACATCGGATGTTAATACTATTATTAATGAATTACCCCAGAGTTTAGAATTTATGCGCTTAGGCGCGAATCGTTTATATGATTTAGCCCTATCTTTACGGAATTTTTCCAGCTTAGATCAGCAGGAAATGGTATTGGCGGATATTCATGGGGGTTTAGATGGAACCCTACAAATTCTCCATAATCAACTAAAATCTAAGGGAAATCATGCAGAAATTCAAGTGATTAAAGAATACGGACAAATTCCCTTAGTTAAATGCTATCCTAACCAACTGAATCAGGTATTTATGAACATTCTATCGAATGCCATTGATGCCTTAGAACAGCAACCTGTTCCTCGACAAATTACCATTAAAACCGAATCCTGCAAAATGCACCCCGGGTCAATTATAGAAGATGCGATTTGCATATCTATTTCCGATAATGGCCCGGGAATTCCTAAGTCGGTGCAAGACCAAGTATTTAATGCGTTTTTCACTACTAAACCCCTGGGTAAAGGTACGGGTTTAGGTCTATCAATTTCTCAGCAAATTATTGTTGAAAAACATAATGGTCGGCTCAAGTGTACTTCTGAAGACGGAAAGGGGACAACCTTTGAGATTTTCCTATCCGTCCAACCCGGTGTTTCTTAAGTTCTGTCGATAACTGATTGAATTTTTATCGAAAGTGTGAAAAGGAGAGTTGCATACCGATACAATTGGGGCAAGCATTCCATCGTCAATGTCTCATGAATATTCGTACTGTTTCAACTCAACCATTTAACGACCAAAAACCGGGAACATCCGGCCTCCGTAAGTCCGTTCCAGCCTTTCAAAAACCCCATTACCTAGAAAATTTCGTTCAGGCAATTTTTGACACCCAAGATGGGTATGAAGGCGGAACCCTAATTTTAGGGGGAGATGGTCGCTACTATAACCGCCAAGCCATTCAGATTATCTTAAAAATGGCCGCAGCCAACGGCGTTGGCAAGGTTCTCGTCGGATCTGGGGGCATTGTTTCCACTCCCGCCGCCTCCTGTATCATTCGCGAAAATCAAGCCTTTGGGGGGATTATTCTCTCTGCAAGCCATAACCCCGGAGGGCCAGACGGAGATTTTGGCATCAAGTTCAACGGCAGTAATGGCGGGCCAGCCGCCGAAAAAATTACCGAAGCAATTTATGCCCGTACCCGGGTAATTGACCGCTACAACATCATGGAGGCGGCGGATATTAATTTAGATCAACCAGGTAGTTTTAAACTGGGAACCATGGCCGTTGAGGTGATCGATTCTGTTCAACCCTACAGGTTATTGATGGAATCCTTATTTGATTTTGACTTAATTCAAAAATTGTTAACTTCGGGTCAGTTTCGGATGTGCATAGACTCCATGCACGCTGTTACTGGCCCCTATGCCTATGCCCTGTTTGAACAGCGTTTAGGGGCTCAACAGGGAACCGTTATTAATGGTATTCCTTTGGAAGATTTTGGCGGCGGTCATCCCGATCCTAATTTAGTTTATGCCCATGATTTAGTTGAAATTATGTTCGGGGAAAATGCCCCGGATTTTGGGGCGGCGTCCGATGGCGATGGCGATCGCAATATGATTTTAGGCAAGAATTTTTTTGTCACCCCCAGCGATAGTTTAGCAATTATCACCGCCAATGCCCATTTAGTTCCGGGGTATAAGGACGGTTTAGCCGGGGTTGCCCGTTCCATGCCCACTTCCCAAGCGCCCGATCGCGTGGCGGCAAAATTAGGCATAGATTGTTATGAAACCCCCACGGGATGGAAGTTTTTCGGCAATTTATTAGATGCGGGAAAAGCTACCCTCTGCGGGGAAGAAAGTTTTGGAACCGGATCAAATCATGTTCGGGAAAAAGATGGTTTGTGGGCGGTATTATTCTGGTTAAATATTTTAGCCGTGCGTCAAGAATCCGTAGAAGATATTGTTCGGAATCATTGGCAAACCTACGGACGCAATTATTATTCTCGCCATGACTATGAGGAAGTGGAGATAGAAAAAGCTAATCAATTAGTTGATAAGTTACAGGCAATTTTACCGAACTTAAAAGGTAAAAAATACGGTTCCTATCAAGTCGAATATAGTGATAATTTTAGCTATACCGATCCCGTTGATAATAGTATTAGTAATAATCAAGGGATTCGGATTGGGTTTACCGATGGATCTCGAATTGTTTTCCGCTTATCGGGGACGGGAACCAAAGGGGCAACCTTGCGGGTGTATTTAGAAAGTTATGAACCCGACCCCAGCAAACACAATTTAGATCCCCAAGAAGCGTTAGGAGAATTAATTACTATTGCCGATGAAATTGCCCAAATTAAAACCATAACCGGACGTCAACAACCCACGGTTATTACTTGATTTTTTAACCTATTCCCCCCAAGCTATTAGAGTGGGGGGAATGAAAGATACTGATAAACTTTGATCAATACCGTAATATGTCACCGGAGATTTAGAGCCAAGATTAATTGTAAATTTAACCGGATAAGTTTGCTCCCAATAATCGGCCGTATCATGCTCATCCCAAAACTCTCCTAGATCTTCATAGGAGGTAGCATTGGAGATAGAACTTCTAGCCATTTCGGTATTTTTTTCGTTCGGCATTGGTTATGTTCCTCGCTGATAATATTAAGGCATTATTATCTTCTTTTTGAGCGATCGCCACTTCCAAGCACCTACCCAGGTAATAGAGTTAGCCTTTGCCTATTATAACTCAGCCAGCAGAATCACTTCAACCTTGCAGCTCCCATTTTTTACTCAGAGTCAAAAGCCTGACGCAACGCCTCAATATCCGCCCCACAAATAGCCTGAAGATGGCGAGTAATCTTCTGAATATCCCAATCCCACCATCGGATATTTAATAGGTCTTCAATCATAGAATCTTCAAACCGTTTACGAATTTCTTGGGCGGGATTTCCCCCGACAATACTATAGGGAGAAACATCCCGGGTAACAACCGATTGAGTCCCAATAATCGCCCCATCTCCAATCTTAATTCCGGGCATAATTGTCGCCCCATATCCGATCCAAACATCATTACCAATCACCGTATTTCCTTTAAACGGCCAAGCATCGGGCAGGGCAGATTCCCAACCGTTGCCAAATACCGGAAAAGGATAATTAGTTAACCAATCCGTGCGATGATTGCCTCCATTCATGATAAATTTAACATCAGAAGCGATCGAACAGAATTTACCAATAATTAATTGATCTCCGATAAAATCAAAATGATATAATACATTACGTTCAAAGTTTTCTGGGTTATCGAAATCATCATAATAAGTATAATCCCCGACAATAATATTAGGATTTTTAATAATAGTTTTTAGATAGACTAATCGAGTTTGTTCGGGGATGGGATAACGGGTTTCGGGAGAGGGGCCGTAATTCATGATCTTTTGGGGAAATAGTGTTAGCATTTTGATCATGACTCAATCCTATCATTTCGGTTCAAATTAAGCAATTACCTTGACTATGACCTCAACTGAATCTATAACTTCTCTGCCTTTACCTCCCGGTAAGTTTGGTTTTCCTGTAATTGGTGAAACCCTTAGTTTTTTGCGAGATCCTGATTTTGCTGATAAGCGACAAAAACAATATGGATCAATCTTTAAAACCCATCTTTTTGGTCGTCCCACTGTAATTATGATGGGATCGGAAGCTAATCGGTTTTTATTTGCAAATGAGAATAAATATTTTATTGTAGCTTGGCCGCCGAGTACCCGAATATTATTAGGACAGGGATCATTATCAATGCAATTGGGAGATATTCATAAGTCTCGCCGTAAAATTTTATCGCAAGCATTTCAACCCAGAGCTTTAGCCGGATATGCTACGACTATGGAAGATTTCACCCATCGTTATTTGCATAAATGGGAACAGAAGTCAACCTTAATTTGGTATCCTGAATTACGGAAATATACCTTTGATATTGCCTGTAAATTATTAATTGGAAAACAGCAAGCTACCGATACTAATTTAGAAGAATTATTTGAAAATTGGTGTGATGGACTGTTTACTATTCCCCTGCGTTTACCTGGGACAAAATTTAATCGAGCTTGTAAATTCCATCAGTTATTATTAACAGAAATAGAAACCCTAATTCGTCAACGTCAGCAACAACCCCACTCGGGGGAAGATGCCTTGGGATTATTATTACAAGCCCAGGACGAGGAGGGAAATAAACTCGGTATTGAAGAACTCAAGGATCAGATTTTAACCCTATTATTTGCCGGACATGAAACCTTAACTTCGGCGATCGCCTCCTTCTGTTTACAGGTCGGTCAGCGTCCTGATATTATAGCAAAAATTAGAGCCGAACAACAACAGTTTGATCCCACTCAACCCATCACTTTTGAAGATTTAAAATCGATGACCTATTTAGAACAGGTAATGAAAGAAGTCTTGCGGTTTGTGCCTCCGGTTGGCGGCGGATTTCGAGAAGTAATTCAAGATTGTGAATATAACGACTATTCTATCCCTAAAGGCTGGTCTATTTTATATCAAATTGGCAAAACCCATCAGGATGAAACGGTTTATTTTCAACCGCAACAATTCGATCCTGAGCGGTTTAGTGAAACCCGCAATGAAGATAAACCTAAACCCTTTAGTTGGGTTCCGTTTGGGGGCGGAATGCGCGAATGTATTGGCAAAGAATTTGCTAAATTAGAGATAAAATTATTTGCGGCTTTGTTAGTCAGAAATTATGATTGGCAACTGTTACCCAATCAACAATTAGACTTGATTATGATTCCCACTCCCCGTCCCCGGGATGGTTTAAAAGTACAGTTGAGACGTTTAAACAATTAAGCAGCTATCCCTAATTTCCCCTAACTATATTATCTGTAGTAGGGATAATTCATGAATTACCCCTACTACAGATAATTTACAACTAATATGAAACAGCCACAAGTATTATCCCTATTCCCTATGGTATATCTTTTGGATTAATTCATAAAAATGCGATTGATTTATCAAAAGGCAACTACAATGTAAAGTATGAAATTTATTAATAGGGTTGTTAAGTCTGCTCAGATTAGTAAATATCAAGTTTTACCCATAAAATAAGGAACACCGATATGAGTTTAAAAAATAGAGAGAAAGCCACCGCCAAAAATATCGCGGGTAAGGTTCAAGAAGCCGTGGGTAACGTGACAGGAGACCCAAAAGATCAAGCAGAAGGTAAGGAAAAACAAGCAGAAGCAAAGGTGATTCACACCGTTGAAGATGTGAAAGATGCAGTCAAAGCCAAACTGGACTAAAAGGCTGTTTTAACCTTGAATTTTACCATTTTTGACCTAAGATCGGTTTTGAATAATGGTAAAAACGATAGAAACTCAAAACTTAAAATAGTGTGAAGTTTCCGTTTACCGACTTTTACCAGAGAGTCTTGATAATTTGCCCCAGTTTTAAATAAATATTTTTTGGTAGATATACCAACGAATAAAAAACTCAGTTAGTTTCTAGCCCTCAAAAATATTTTGGATATTAACATGATTTTGTTTAGCAAAGTTCGTAAATTTCTGCTATCTATTGGCATGGTTTTTTTCCTCTCCACTGCCATTGTCTTTAGTTTGGCATCGGGAGCAAGTTGGGCTGCAACTTTGTCAACCCAAGGCATCAACTCACCGCAGACTCAAATTGCGATCATGAGTCAAGCGAAAGAGATGATCAGTAATGTGAAGGATAAAGCCCAAGAAGCGATCGCTAACATCACAGATGATCTAAATACTGATGTTGTTCAAAACGATCAGCAATTTGAAGCCAACACCCAACAGGGAATTCTTGATAGTATTAAAAACCCTGGCTGCAACCCTGGCGGAAAAACCAGCGTCGCAGCAAAGCAAGACCGTGAAGCCATCAAAGGTTTAGAAGCTGATGTTCGTGATGTATTTAAGCCAGAATCACCGACCAAATAACGTCATTGAATTTTATCTGAATAGAAGGAGAAAATATGTCTAATATCATCTGGAGTGCCGTTGGTGTACTACTCATCCTCTGGTTATTAGGATTCTCAGTTAACGTTGGAGGGGGCTTAATCCATATTCTTTTGGTTTTGGCACTGATTGCTATTATCTACAATCTACTGACCGGCCGACGTGTGGTTTAATGATTTAATGATTTGACAAACCGATTCCCCCCAACCTTACTTGGGTTAGAGGGAATCAGTTTAAATCAATGTAATGGGTAATGATGGGTAATACTTCGACTTCGCTCAGTAACAGCTTAGTGGGTAAAAAGAAGTTTTTAACATCAATTAAATAAGATTGCTATATATTCGGTAAAAAAAGACGATAGGATTCACTATCTAACAGAATTCTAAAACCCAGCCACATCAGGACGAAGGGAAAAATTTTGCTGGCGTAACGACTCAGGACGACGGCGATACCCGGTTGACGAGTAAGATTATAGGAGAGAAATAGCCAGCAGCAAACCACTGGATATAAAATCGGGATAATCACCGCTAGATTTTGGATACTGCTGCTCGCAAATAGGGGAATATAGATCCCCAGATTATTACCGCCATTGGATATGGTGACGGCGGAAACGTTATAGGTTTGGCGATCGCGAATTACATCCCAGAGCGATCGCTTTCGAGAGTCAAATCCTCGATATTTAGCGTTTATTTTTAGGAGGTTATTATGATTAACTATTCGCTTAATCTTTGGTCTAAACTTACAAGTCTAAATATTTTTCGATCCCTTCAGGTCATTTTGCCCAGAAGGGTTATCCCTCGGTTTATGGTGAAATTTGGTATCGGTGTTGCCTCCAGTTTGGTCTTGAGTCTGGCTTTTAATAGTCATTTGATGGCCACACCCGAATCTAGTCCGGTATTCTTGACCCCCATGAGTCAGGTGAGTCCGGTGAATCCCGCTAATCCCGTCAATCCCCCCAAAAACTCAACCATTCGGTTATTAGAAACCGTGGGATTGTTTATCGGGGGAATTGTGTTTTGTATCGCTTTGGATCGTTGGTTTTCTGACCGCTCGGCTCACTCGGGTAGCACACCCCTAGCCCAACAAGCGCGACGACTCAAACAACTAAAAATCGGGTATCCAGAGGGGATGACAAATTTTGAAGTTCTTCGCAGTCAAGCCTTACTAGAAGAACGTTTGCGACCCTTTGGGCTAATTGTGACCTGGACAAGCTTTTTATCCGCATCGGCTCTAATTGAAGCCCTGAGTAACGGCACAATTGATTTTTGCGGAGGTGGGGGCACGGCCAGTATTTTCTCCCAGGCGGCGGATCATGTTTTTGTGCGGGTGGCCAAGGAAAAATATACCGCCCCCAAAGGTCAAGCGATTCTAGTCCCAGAGGATTCGCCGATTCAGACTATTGCTGACCTCAAGGGTAAGAAAATTGCCTTTGATAAAGGCTCCAGCGCCCACTATATACTTATACGAGCATTGCGGAAAGTCGGACTGGATTTTAGCGATATTGACCCTATTTATCTGACCCAGCCCCAGGCGTTGCCCCTATTTCAGCAGGGTGAAGTAGATGCTTGGGTGGTTTGGGTTCCCTATACACCCACTCAAGCCCGAAGTTCCTATCCAGGGCGTTCCATTGCCGACCTAGAAAGCATCTTTGGGGATAAAGCTTCTTTGGAGGTTCCCACCTATTACTATGCCATTCCAGAGCTAGTCCGTGACTATCCTGACCTGCTAAAAGTGATTTTAGAGGAGGTAAACGAAGCAGGAGCCTGGGCTAAAAAACAGGAATTAGAAGCGGCTCAACGATTGCTAGATCAGCATGAAATCGATCCATCTATCCTAGAAACTTTACAGAAACGCAGTGCTGAACGGGCGATTATCCCCATTGATGAACAATCCCTCGACGCCCTACAGCATCAGGCTAATTTGTTTCGCGATCTGGATCTAATTCCTGAACGGGTGAATGTCAAGGATGGAACCTATAGTTTGCAGACTAAGCAAAATTGGACTTATTAATCAGACGTTGTTGGGATGAGTGCCCCTTCTAAGAGCGCTGAAGCGCAACAACAAACTTAAATCGGAGTAGCTGATAAATTCAAAAGATAATGGGTACTTCCGTCCTTGGGATAAACTCGCAAAAAGTAGGTTCCACTGGGTAATTTATCTAATTTAATTGATTCTGGGGTTAGACCTAAATTAGCAGAACTAGCAACAATTTCATTGCTTTGAACCGCTCGATTGTTATTGAGGTCATAAATCAAATCTAAGTCTAAATTGGCTTTCATTTGGTTCATTGTTATACTAACTTTACTATTAAAATTAGGAATAATAAACTCATAAATATCAATGGGGTTAGCAGCATCAATTAAGCCGACAATGGTTCTTTGTCCTAATAATGTATCTGTATTAATAGTTTGGGTTAGGTCATCTTGAAAAGCGGGAGCAATTCCTAATCTTTCTTCCTTTAATCCTTGCCTCCAAAAGTGTTCAAAGAATGTATTATACCGCCCGGATTGAATATCAGATAAGACATCGGGATATCGAGTTTGATAAAAGTTAGTATCAAAACCCATACTGGGATTACGTCCTTCATATTGTCCCTGGAGGAAAAAATGTTCAAACGGGTTAATTTCCGCTTGAAGAAAACCCGCTTTTACATCGGGATATCGTTCTAAATAATAGATAGGGTCAAATAAGGGATTAGGAGAACGGAGTTCAAATTGACCAAAATCAATAAAATGTTGAGCAGCCGTAGTAAATTCTCCCTGAATTTGTACTGACAATTCCTGATCTCCCTGCTGATAATATTGACTATCAAATAAAGGATTAGGTTCATAACCCAAAAATTGACCCTCCTCGACAAAATGATCAAAAGCGTTCCGAAATTCTTGCCTTTCAATCGCTGGGGCCACATCAGGATATGTAGTCAGATAGAATTCTTGATCAAATAGCGTTTCCAAAGTTAACATTTGCCTAAAATCTCCTTATTATTGACACAGATTTAACAGGATTAGGCATATTAACCCTACCCTCAACTTGATTCGGGCAGAAATCAAAATCCGTGAAATCCGTGAAATCCGCTTAAATCCGTGATCCCTATTTGATTCGGGCAGAAATCAAAATCCGTGAAATCCGTGAAATCCGCTTAAATCCGTGATCCCTATTTCCTAATTATGCAATAATTCCAATTAAATTAGCAATAGTAAACAGTAATTCATGGGGTTCAACGGGTTTAGCTAAATGGGCATAAAACCCGGCGGAGAATGCGGCTTGACGGTCTTCATCTTTGGCATAAGCTGTAAGTGCTAAAGCGGGTATTTGCCCTCCTTCTTCCGGTGGTAATAAACGAATTTGACGGATTAGTGAATAACCATCTTCCCGTGATAGTCCAATATCACTGATTAAAATATGAAAGGGAGATAGGGCACTATTGGCTTTAAAGATATTAATAGCTTCTTCTGCACTACCAACGGTCACCACCTCTGACCCACAATTTGCTAAAATATGAGCGACTAAATCCCGAGCATCCACTTCATCATCAACGACTAAAATTTTAACTCCTTTGAGTTTTAAACAACTTTCAAATATCAAATCATTGTCACCGAGACCCCATTGAAGATGTTGATAATCTTTTAACATATCCGATGTCATCAGGGGTAATTTTACGGTAAATACTGTCCCCTGTCCTAACCCCGGACTATCTACGGTTACGCTTCCTCCATGAATTTCAACTAAATGGCGAACAATGGTTAATCCTAATCCTAATCCGCCCTGTTTACGGGTAATTGAACCATCGGCTTGACGAAATCTTTCAAACACAAAGGGTAAAAACTCTTTGCTAATCCCTTGTCCGGTATCACTAACTTGAATTTCCGCATAATTCATAGCTTCAGAATTGCTATCAGTTAAGGAATTTTGATCCTGAGACTTAGAAATTCTCACCTGAATTTCTCCCCCTTCCGGGCTAAATTTTATCGCATTGGTTAATAGATTCCACATCACCTGTTGTAAACGGTTGCTATCCCCTAAAACCATGCCAATATTAGGCTCAGAGAAAATATTAATTTTAATATTTTTCGCATCAGTTATGGAGCGTACCGTTTCAATTGCTGATTCAATTACCGGAATTAAAGCAGTCGGGTTAGGGCTAAAATTTAGTTTTCCACTAATAATTCGAGAGACATCTAATAAATCTTCTATCAGTTGGGATAAAGCCCGGGTATTCCGATTAATTGTTTCCGTCGCCCGACTAAATGTTTCTTTATCTAAATCTCGGGATATTAACAGTTGTGTCCATCCTAAAATAGCATTCAGGGGAGTCCGCAATTCATGGGAAAGTGTGGCTAAAAATTCATCTTTGAGGCGGTTGACTTCTGTTAACTCCTCCGCCCGGGTACGCAGTTGAGCTTCTAATTGTTTACGACTGCTAATATCCCGCAGGGCTGTTACTTGAACTTGACGTCCTTTATAAATTTGAGAACGACCGATAATTTCTACATCAAAGATAGTACCATCTTTTCTTAATCCCATGGCTTCTAATGGAGCTTCTAAGTTGTTTCTGATATTTTGTATAATTAAATTCTGACTCTCGGGGGTGACAAAATCCAGCAGAGAAGATCCCATCATTTCTCCTAAAGGGTAATCAAACATAATAGACGCCCCTTGGTTAGCATCGAGAATAATGCCATTTTCATGAATAATAATCCCGTCAAAGGTGGTTTCAATTAAGGTTCTAAACCGAGCTTCACTCTCTTGTAATTCTTCCTCTGCGTGTTTGCGTTCTGTGATATCTTCGTAGATAAATACGGCTTCGCGAATTTGACCCATCTCATCCCGCACCGGATAAATATAAGCCTCAACCCAGCGTTGAGCATATCCATAACTCGACAGTCCTGGGAAGCTTTGATGGGGATCATATAAAATCGGAGGAATAGCCACGGCTTCCCCGGCTAAACCCTTTTGAATATAGGGAATTATCCCCTTTTCAATTAGTTGTTGATCGGCTAAAAGATTGTAGTCTTTAATTGTTTCTGCTTTAATTCCCCATAGCTCCTCCCAGGCTCGATTCACTCGCTGAACTGCACCATCTAATGATAGGATTAAAATACTTAAGGGAGATTGTTCAACCATTGTCCGATATTGTACTTCTGAGCGACGCAATAGGGTTTCGGCTCGATGACTTTCTGTACGGTCAATGGCAACACCCCCAACTAATGGCTCTCCCTGATCAACCCAAATCGGAAATTGATAGATGAGAAATTCCCCGATTTGCCGATCGCGTCGAGGCAAAGATTCAATCACTTCTAAAACCAGGTTTTGGGAAGCAACAATTGAAGTATGAGTCAGGAATTTAGAGGCTATATCTGGAGGAAAAATATCAAATATAGTTGTTTCTGAAGCGTTTTCGGAAACCGGGAAGGTTTGAGTATAACTTCTACTAAAATATAACATTCGACCTTGGCGATCGCAAATCCAAGCAACGGCCGGGTTATAGTCCATAAAAGCCTGAAATCTGGCTTCACTATCTTGCAAAGCTTTTTCTGATTTTCGGAGTTCGGTGGCGGTTTTTTCCGCAATATGTCGGGCTTGAATTTGCGATCGCATTAATCCAAATAAGATCACACCCACCATACTTCCAATAAAGGCAATATAGGGAGCTATCAAACGTTGGGAATTAAAATCAAGTTCAGGACGGGAAGTATAGATAATTGTCCAAGTGTTTCCCGCAATGGAGAGCATTTTTCGGTGCCGGGATTTGGGCTTAAAATCTAATAGATGATCGGGATTAGAAGTATACAACAGAGAAGCTGGAGTAATCGCTAAACCATCATAAATTTCAAAATCAATAAAAGATTCTCGGTAACTTCCAAACAGCCCTTTCATCAAGTCACCCATCCGAAACGGACTATAGATAAATCCGAGCAATTTTTCCCGTCTTTCTCTGACCGTTGGGGGTGTAGAATTGCCTCGATAAATTGGGAAATAAATTAAAAAACCCGCTTGTTTTTTGGCATCAATTTCCTGTCGGAGTTTGACACGACCGGATGCGGCGGGACTTCCCCCATCCCGGGCGTTTTCCATGGCGCGGCGACGCACGGGTTCGGTAAACATATCAAAACCAATGGCGGCTTGATTGCGTTCATCTAGGGGTTCTAGGTAGATAATTGCATGATATTCCGGTCGAGGATCATCGGGATTGATGGCAAAATTAGGAATACCCTCAGCTTTCATCCGGGCTATTAATTGCTCTTTTTCCGAGGGTTGAACTCGAATCGTAAAGCCTATTCCCTGAATCCCAGGATATTCCCCCCGCAGTTGTAACTGTTCCATATAGGCGCGGAATTTTTCTCGATCCACGGTATCATGGCTGGCAAATAACCCACTTCCCGCGCGGAGCAAGGCAATATAGGTTTTAACCCGATCTCGAATTAGGTTTTCCGTCTGTTGGGCGGAGGCATTAAACTGTAACCGATCCTGGTTACGCGCCGTTGATTCTACATAATAAGTGGCGATCGCTGTTAGCACCAAAGTCCCCAACAGAACCAAATAGGGGACAATCTGCCGATTCGGAGATAGGAATTTATACAGCCATTTACGCTTCATAGAGCTGTGATGGAAAGTCTGGGGATTAGAACTGCGGGTCAACTATTAATCTTTGTGTTGTTTGGGGTGATTGTTACTTGGGGTTTTTTGCGTATCATATCACGGAAAATTGGATTGGCTAGTTACGAGAAAGCAATTCTGCTCAGATTTACGCTTGTATTAAACAATTTTAAAGAGGTTTTTATTAAAAAATCATATAGATAGTGCAGCACCTAAAGCCACTTAATTATTTCTTTCTGCGTTACTTGATCAACTAAGCGGATGGGGGCGAGAGCAAAAGCCAGACGGATTTCGCTCATTTCGTTTATTGCGCTTGTTTCGCAAAATTGCTAACATAGGTTATAGTCAATTTTAATCCGACCTCTCGTTTGTAGAAGTTGGAGACACTTTTGTAGTAAATGCAAACTTTTATATGAGATAGTGACAGGAGGAATCGATGACACTCACGCCAACTCCACGCTTGCGGTCTGTTCTACCGACGGAAGAAGAAGCTACAATTGCACAAGCCAGTAGCTTGTCTTTGGCACGGTACATCAAGAACCAAGATGGATGTACCCGTACTATCAAGCTTGTGCAAGATGACAGTCAAGATGAAGTTGTTGTCATACCTGCTGAAGCTTTTCGTCTACTGCGTGAGATTTTGGCACAGATGGCGAAGGGAAATGCTGTAACATTGATTCCAATCCACGCAGAACTCACGACCCAAGAAGCTGCGGACATTTTGAATGTTTCCCGTCCCTATTTAGTGCAACTGCTGGAGTCTGGAGAAATCCCTTTTCGGAAAGTGGGTACACGCCGAAGGGTGTGTTACCAAGATTTAATGGACTACAAAAATCGAATTGATGCAGCACGAAGGGAAACTCTTGATCAGCTTACTATTCAAGCTCAAGAACTGAATATGGGATACGAAGGAGTCATGTAGTGGCTAATTTTTCCGTTGTTTACGATGCTTGTGTTTTATATCCAGCACCGCTTCGTGATTTTTTAATGGAACTTGCCCTTACTGACTTATTTAAGGCACGTTGGACAGATGCTATTCACGATGAATGGATCAGAAATGTTCTCAAAAATCGTCCTGATCTTACACTTGAACAGCTTACCAGGACTAAAACTCTGATGAATTCTCATATTAGAGATTGCTTAATCACAGGATACGAAGACCTTATACCAGGATTACAACTTCCTGATCCAGATGATCGTCATGTTCTTGCTGCTGCAATTCGCTGTAATGCCGATGTAATTGTCACTTTTAATCTTGATGATTTTCCCAGTCAAGCACTGCAACAATATGGTGTTGAAGCGCAGCACCCGGATGAGTTTATTCTACACTTACTCGACTTGAACCCAGCAATGGTCTGTAGAGCAGCCGAAATACAACGAATCAGACTCAAAAATCCACCTAAAACACCTGATGAATATCTGGACACGCTTCTAAAACAAGGACTTCCGCAGTCCATGATTGCGTTAAGAGAGTTGTGTTATGGAATTTAGCGATCGCCTTTGATTCTAAGAGTGATCGCTTTTGAGGGTGATCAGTATTTAGTAAAACATCTGCCTTTCTCTATTTCAATATCAGGATTATCTTTAGGAATGAGAAACAAAAACAATTAACCTCAATTGCAGAGCATTGGAACAAGAGGAAAAGCAAAATATTCGTCTTTGGATCAGTTTCAAAGCAACAGAATAATAAACAGGTTAAAGGTTAATCGTTATTGTATTTGTGTAATAACTCAATGCTTAATCCAAATCATAGACTGATAAGCATTATTAGTTTTTTGCTGAAAATCTTGATACTTATCTAAAGGGGTTTTTATTAAAAAATCATAATGATTTTTGAGATTATCAGTATAACTCTGGCAATATAATTGATACAAAGTAATAACCTCTTGTATCTCGGACTCAGTTAAAATTCTTCTAGGATTAAATAAACATTCTTGATAAATAAAATATATAATGGTTTTAGATGATAAAAGATTATTAATTTCACGAGCTTCTTGAATCCGATTTTTTTGTCTAGTTAGATTTTGCTGTTTTAAGTAAATCGCTGTCAGATAAGCTTTGAATAAATTGATATAAGCTGAGTAAATAATGTAAATATGATCTAGGGATAAACTAATTTGATCTCGATTGTTGTGAAGACTAATTAATTCTCTTATATGATTTTCCTGTGTATCTAATAATAGTTCTATACTCAAAGCTGTATTTTCAGTCAGCCCATAATCTTCTAAAAGCTGAATCAAGGTTAATGAATTTTTGATTAAGAGTTTACTCTCAGCCAAGGTAATAAATTAACTTCTGTAATAAAACGATAATCACTCTGATTTCTAGTAAGGAGAGGGATATTAAAACTAATGGCTGTCGCAGCTATTAACGCATCAGGAATTAATAAACCATGACTTAAGCAGTATTATCTTAATAGTTCAACAGCTTGATCCGAGATAGATTCATTAATTTTAATAATTACATAGTTGTTTAAAAAAACAGTTAATTTTTGCTGTTCAGATTTATTACGACAACCGACCATTAATTCCATCTCTGTCACCACACTAATTGACAACAAGGCTGTTTTTGATTCATCTTGAAGTCGATTAATAGCTGGCTCGATTCCCCGAAATATGTCAATTAAGATGTCTGTATCGATTAAAATTTGCTTCATACTAACCCATCCATTCTTGCTTCCTTATTTGGCGAACCCATGCTGAACTATCTTGTAAATCTTCTCGATCTTTCCACATTCCAACGCCAGGATCATCTTTAATAGAAATAGAAGACTGTTAATTATAGCGCGATCGCCCTTTAACTTAAAAAGAGCGATCGCCTTTTAATGCGCCGCATCGCAACAACGGGGTTATTCCATCCCTTCAATGGGAGCAAAACCCTGACGTTGAATATTTTCAGTGATGTGACGGGGTTCTAAGAATTGTAATAGATAATCGGGGCCCCCCGCCTTAGAACCCACACCAGAAAGTTTGAAACCGCCGAAGGGTTGACGGGAAACAATAGCCCCCGTAATTCCTCGGTTAATATACAAATTTCCCACTTCAAATTCCGCTTTAGCCTTGCTAATATGGGAGGGAGTTCGGGAATATAAACCCCCGGTTAATGCAAAATTAGTCCCATTAGCAATATCCAACGCTTCCTCAAAATTTTGCGCTTTAATCACCGCTAAAACCGGACCAAAAATTTCCTCTTGGGCGATTTTTGCCGTCGGTAAAACATTAATAAAAACCGTTGGCCCGACAAAATAACCGGTTTCCGGTGCAGCAACTTGGATGGCAAGTTCGGCTTCTTGTTTGCCGATCTCAATATATTCCTTAATCTTCTGTTGAGCATTGGCATCAATCACCGGGCCGACTTGCGTACTCAGTAAGGCTGCATCTCCCACATTTAAAGACCGCACCGCCTCAGTTAAACGGTTAACAAACGCCTGATAAACTGGTTCCAACACCACCACCCGGGAACAGGCGGAACATTTTTGCCCCGTATACCCAAAGGCCGAATAGACCACCCCCGCCACCGCTTGGTCAAGGTCGGCACTTTCATCAACAATAACGGCATTTTTGCCCCCCATTTCGGCAATAACCCGTTTTAGGTGTTTCTGTCCGGGTTTCAGCAGTGCCGCCTCAGCATAAATCCGGCACCCGACTTCCTGGGAACCCGTGAAGGTAATCATGTGAACCTCCGGGTGTTGCACCATGTAAGAACCCACGGTTGATCCTTTCCCCGGCACAAATTGAAACACACCCGGTGGCACACCTGCATCTACTAATACTTCTGTAATTTTAGCACCGATCACCGATGACACTTCCGCAGGCTTTAATAACGTGCAGTTACCCGTTACCAAAGATGCTACCGTCATACCCACGGGTATCGCCAGGGGGAAATTCCAGGGGGAAATAATCAGAGAAATGCCACGGGGTTGATAGTTATAACGGTTAGTTTCTCCAGCAGTATCATACTGGTAGCCCTGATCTAACCGTTCCATTTCATCGGCATAATAGCGACAAAAATCAATCGCTTCTGATACCTCAGCATCACACTGATGCAGGGGTTTGCCAACTTCATACACCATCCAAGCACTGAACTCCGCCCGCCGTTGTTCAAACAGTTCGGCGGCTTTGCGTAGCACACCTGCCCGTTCTCGCACGGGGGTATGCCGCCAGGCGGGGAAGGCGGCTTTGGCGGCTTGAATAGCGGTTTCCGCCTGTTCAACGGTAATTAACCCAACTTTCCCGACGATTTCCGAGGGGTTGGAGGGGTTTACCGAGTCTATAATTTGGGCGGTATTTACATATTGACCATTAATTAAGGGGTTATAGGTTTGTCCTAATTGGTTATAGACAATTTCTAAGGCGCGCACCCCTTTATCCCGTAAAGCAGTATTAGAAAAATTCGTATCGGCGGAATTAGGAAATACGGGTTTCCAGGTATCAAAAATATTGCTATTTTGGTTATCTTTGGGGGGAGATAATAACTCCTCAACCGGGCGATTTTCTGAACTTTGACGGATAAAAGAACTATTAGCCGTATTCTCTAATAACCGCCGAATTAAATAGGACATTCCGGGTAATAAATCCCCATAGGGGCAATACATTCTTACCCGATATCCTTTCTGAACTAAGGCTTTACCTAGTTGGTCGCCCATACCATATAAAATCTGCATTTCAAAAGCCCGACTAGGCACTTTTAAAGTTTCAGCGATCGCCATTGCTCTAGCTTGAGAACGGACATTATGGCTACCAATAGCCGAATAAATATATTGATGATTTTCTAACATCAATTGGGTCAGTCGTTCAAAATTAGCATCCGTTGCCGCCTTATCATTATAAACGGGTTGGGGCCAGTCATTCTGCATGGATTTAATCGTTTCTTGATCCCAATAAGCCCCTTTAACCAGTCGCACACTCACCGGATATCCCCGTAATTTCACCCATTCTATAATCCCTTCTAAATCCTTTTGAGATTCCCGCAAATAGGCTTGTACCGTCATTCCAATATCAGTTCGGTTACGGAATTCTGATTCCATCAACAGATTTTTTAAAATGCTGAAGGTTAAATCTTTATAGGCGTATTGTTCCATATCAAAATGCACCGCCGCCCCCAATTCTTTCGCCCGACGTAATAAAATACGGATGCGTTCACCGACTTTTTCTTCACTTCCTTGAGCATCTAAAGGATCAAATTGGGAATAAAAAGCAGTTAATTTAACCGATACTTGAACTTTAGGAATCGGGTTGCCATCGGCTTGATCAATTTGGGGAATATTCTGCCATTTTTTCGCAGCTTCACTGAGTTTTTCCATCAATTCTAAATAATTATTTAGATAGGATTGCGCCTCGGTTTCCGTAATAACTGCTTCCCCTAATAAATCAACAGTAAACGCCATTTTATCTTTGCGTAACTGTTCTAAAGTTCTAATCACTTTGGGAATATTTTCCCCAGCAATATATTTTTGGGCGAGGGTTTCTACCGCCGGAGCTACGGTGGTCGCCGCCAGTTGTCCGGGTACGGAGTCGGGGTTGGCAAAGTTGAGTAATTTTTTCAACATATCGGGAAGTTCGACTTCTGCCGTGGTCAGATATTCTTGTAAGTGTGCGGCAATTTCGGGTTTACTCCGCAACGCAGGTAAACAGTCAATAAAATGAAATAATTGTACCCGTAAACCCGGGTTTGCCATTGTCCAGTCGAGGAGTTTATCATCTAAACGCATTTGGTCTTGCAATTGTCCGAACAATGAGCGTTTTTTCTCTTGGGTCGCCGCCAGTAATTGTTTAGCAATTTCTAGGGTTTTGGCTTCGTAGGTATCAGGGTATTGTGCAACCACGGTTGAATGTCTCCAGTTAAGATACAGCATGACAACCGAGGGAAAATGTCAGGAGGTTCTGACAATTATTTCCCCTCATTTGTGTTTAGGTTCATTTCTTCTATTGTACGTCTAAAGGGGGTTAAAGTTGAGATTAACCCTTGTTCCCAGGTTCTACCTGGGAATGCAACGAGGGGGGCTCTGCCTCCGATTAAAATAGCAGGCGGAGCCTGTAAAATAGCATTGCTAGGTGGAACCTAGCAACGAGGGATACGAGGGATGAGATGTATGAGATAATTAAATTTAGTCCACCCTAAAAACCAAAATTATCTTAAATCGAGATGGGACGTAGCCGCTATCGAGTGTTAGGAAACCAGCCCCATTTTATCACCTGTACAACTGTCAACTGGATTCCGATTTTTAGCCATCCTGAATTTGCTCAAATTATCCTTGATTCTTTAAAATTTTTACACTATCAACACCGCTTAATTTTACATAGCTATGTGGTTATGGAAAACCATCTCCATTTAATTGGAACTGCTGAAAATTTATCCAAAGAAATCAGAACTTTTAAATCCTTTACTGCCCGTTCTATTATTGATCAATTAAAACTGAATCAAAATCATTATCTATTAACTCAACTTAAATTCGCTAAACTCCCCCATAAAACGGATCAAGAATATCAACTTTGGCAAGAAGGCTTTCATCCCGAAGCCATCCTCAGCGAAGAAATGTTATTTCAAAAAATAGACTATATTCATAACAATCCGGTTAAACGGGGTTATATTGATGACCCCATACATTGGCGATATTCCAGTTATCGAAACTATCAAGATTTACCCGGATTAATTCCTATAGAAATTATTTCATAAATATTTCTCCCTCGTCCCTCGTCCCTCGTCCCTCGTTCCCAGGTTCCACCTGGGAATGTAAATAGGAGGCTCTGCCTCCGATTGAAATAGCAGGCGGAGCCGGCGAGATGGCATTGCTAGGTGGAACCTAGCAACGAGGGGGGCTCTGCCTCCGATTGAAATAGCAGGCGGAGCCGGCGAGATGGCATTGCTAGGTGGAACCTAGCAACGAGGGGGGCTCTGCCTC
>MNYZ01000050.1:33798-58244 GCA_001873365.1 Oscillatoriales cyanobacterium CG2_30_40_61
GGGAATAATCGGATTTTTCTCTGGTTCCCAGGTTCCACCTGGGAATGAAAATAGGAGGCTCTGCCTCCGGTTAAAATAGCAGGCGGAGCCTGCAAGATAGCATTGCTAGGTGGAACCTAGCAACGAGGGAACGAGGCAAATTAAGGACTGATTAATAATACATAAAATCGTTTATTTCTCTTAATCCAATAGGTGATCGCTTCTGAAAAAATATCATTTAATATTTGCCAATCCTTAGGATGATCCTGGGAAAAATTTTGCCATTGATCATAAACGAGCAAATAAGATGAAGCTTTATACCAACTGAGATCAGTAATACAATCTTGCCAAGCATCCCAATTATAGCCAAAATATTCCGGTAAATTAACTACGATGCGGGCTGTTTTCAGAAAATCAGCTTTATTGTTAATTGAAGTTCCGTCAAAATAAAATAACTGACAGTCATATTCTTGACACAGTTGAGATAAGTCCTCGCGCGAAATATCTAAGGGAAACTGATAAATATTGGGCTGACTTTTACTCTGGATCAGATCTAATATTTGATTCATTGTCTTAAAACCCTAAAAAAACTTTGATAATGGTCGCTGGTGTAATAAATTTCCCCCTGACTACCGACGACAAAACGCCTTGCCCCCCGATGTGTTATCCCGGGAGTGGGTATGGTATATTCTCGATAATAGCCATTGGATTGATTGGGTAATAATCTTTCTCGATTAAAGAAAGTTGATCCATCTTTTTCTGGGTAGGGAAAGGGGCCACCTTAATCAATTAATTTTAAAGTATTTCGGGCTTCCGGTGGCAGTTGACTCAAATTAACCGTCGGAACTTGAGTAACAATGGTTATTTCCGTTGCGGAAACTGGAGAAAGATGAAAATTATGGGTAATCGTAACCGTAAAACTGACTAAACAAGTCAGGAAAAAGATCAATCCTTTTCTCAAAACAGACATAATTTTTGACTCAATACGTCCTGAATATTATTAAAATAATATCATGATTTTGGCAATTTATACAATTGATTTCAGCTACTCTCTCTCATACAATCACCCTCAATATGTTAAAAATATCTTTAACTTGGCGATTAGGTATGGTATTGATAGCCTTTTGCAGTTTTCAGGCTTGTCAGTTTGCGGGTCAACGGCCGAAACCTGATCCGGTGTTTAATTTAACTTCCAATGCCAATATAAACTATCAACCCCTGAAACAGTTGTTAACTGAAAATCGCTGGAAACAAGCGGATCAAGAAACCTTGAGAATTTTGCTTAAATTGAGTAACCGACAAGCAGAAGGTTGGTTGGGTCAAAAGGATGTGGAAGGTTTAGCCTGTGAGGATTTACAAATAATTAATCGCTTGTGGAATTATTATAGTGACGGTCGTTTTGGGTTTAGCCAACAGGAAAAAATTTGGATATCTGTGGGGGGGATTATCGGTGAGTATAGCCCGGAGATAGCTGAGAAATTTGGCGATCGCGTCCGTTGGCGCAAAGGAGGTCAGTGGCTAAAATATGAACAACTGAATTTTTCCGCCCGCGCCCCCCAAGGACATTTACCTGCGACCACGGGTAACGGGGTTAGTGGGGGGGTCTGGAATGGGGTGGCTGCGATTACCCATAGAGTTAAATACTGTGGGCTAATTGATGCGTTGGCGGCGGGTGAATGGACTCAAGCGGACATGAAAACCTTGGAACTCTTTGAAGCCTATCGAATTCCAATAGAAAATCGTCCCCATGTCCCGCCCCCTTTGGTGATTTCTGAGATTCCCTGTGCAGAACTCCAGGGAGCTGATCGGCTATGGGTGAAATACTCCGGTGGGCGGTTTGGTCTGAGTGTTCAAGGCAAGATTCTGAAAGCCACGGGTAATTCTTCGGAGAAAATCGAAGACCGTTATCAAAGGTTTGAAAAAGCGGTGGGATGGGGTATTGATCATCGGGAGATGACTGATCAGAAAGGTGATCCTAAAACGATACCCTTGGGACATTTTCCCTATCGCTTAGGTCACAGTTATGATACTTTTGGTTCAGGTTTTAACCGGACTTGGCGACTTTCAATTAACCCCGATTGTGGGTTTTAGATTAGAGGGAATACTTCGACTTCGCTCAGTAACAAGAGAATAGAAATTAGTTAGAATTTTTAGCCAGCGAGGACGCTGGCACTGCTCTTAAATCTTGGGAATAGAGTTAATATCCCAGGTAGAAATTAGGGTTAATTCGGAGGAACAATTGGATCATTTTCATCTGGTTTACTAACTTTAGCCAGAATAATTGATGAGTGGGAAGAATCAGCTATTTTAACAATAGAATTGCTCCTGAAATTTACCATAACTCCAGAATATTCAGGCAACAAAACCGTCCCATTCACAACACAAGATAACAAAACACTTAACATCAGTTTAGAATCTCCATTGAAATTAAAAAAAACACAAAAAACGTGCAGGACAAATACTTCTGTTACTTTGGTCAGCGATGCCTAAACAGTACGCGGCAGAAATTAATTAAAAATCCAGTAGTGTTATTCCTAAAAATTGTCGGGTAGCAACACGGAAGACAAGATTAGAAATTCAGTTAAAGATGGGTGGTTGTTGAGTAGCAGGTCGAAAAGGTCAGAATTAACTCATGGCTCACCTTGAGTTCAATCAGTCTATTATCAGTGTATGTTGAATTGAACCCTTCTACAAATGTTGATCTCCTGGGACTATCCCCCAACCGCAGAACTATTACAATACCTGGCCGGGGGACGACTGGCCATGCGATTCCATCGGGCGGTCAGGCTATGGGTTCTATTACATCGCTTATATAGCACCGAGTCCCGTTGGATTACCTGTTTAACCCAACCCTTTACCTATCCTGACCTGCGAAACCGCTTATTTTCGGAAAAACACCCCAAAAGTGATCGCCTCAACGCTCAAGCTATTCTGGTGGGGTGTAGTGATCATGGCTGTATTTGTCATGATTCCGTGATGAATTTACTCCAGGATCACTTTTCTCCAGAAACCTGGGGGGAATGGCAACAACAGTTACAAACCCTGACCGGATGGTCGGAAACAGAACTCCAGCAACAGCTAGGGGGTCATCCCTTCGCCACCGTCCATCGCAGTCTCCGAGATGATCTCAAATTCTTGACCAACCTGCGATGGTTAGAGAGCAAAAATGGGAGCTGCTACTATGGGGGAAATTCTCCGAAGTTGCCTATTCCTTCCATAACTAATAACCTGAATTTTTCGGGACTGTCTAAAACCCAACTTTGGGGACTATTACGAGTATTAGAATCCGTGGCTTTTGTGCAGCCGAATTTAGAAGTTGTGGTACAATCTTTGTGGGAAGCATTAGTAGAAGATGGGGTTAAACTGATTCACCGGAAAGAGCCCGAACCCCAACAACGAATTTTTATTCATTTTGATTATATTTTATCCGATGAAAACCAGGATCAAGTTGACGGTTATCAAGAACAAATTGAACTGTTATGGCGTGATCCTATCGGTGGGGTAATTAATTTTAAAACCTGGATACCTGCCTGGGAAAAAAAGGTGGAGGTGACGGTTTATCCGGTGTGTTTGCATTATGTTCGCCGGGCAAAATATCTCAGCGCTTTTGGGTTTGACCCGGAGGGAAAGCTGGGCTGGCATAATTATCGGTTGGATAGAATAACTTCAGAATATCTGCGGGTTTTTGCTTGGGGCGATCGCCATATTCCCCCGGAACTTCAGAAGCTGAAATTAACCGAAAGTCTCCCCAATTCTGAGGACGTACAAATAGAATTAGATGCGGCTTGGGGGTTTAATTTCTATTTGCCTAGTCAATTATTAATTATGCGATTTAACCCGTATTTCGACCGTTGGTATGTGGATAATACGGATAGACACCCAACTTTTAAGCCGATTTCCTATAGGGATTTACCTAAATTAGTTCGCCGTCATATTCCCAATTTAGAGGAACAAAAGGCGGTATTAGAGATTATTGATCAACGTTCTCCCCAGGATTGCTATTATCAAGGATGGATACGGGTGGGGGATATTAATGTGTTAATGCGGTTACGAGAATGGCGGGGAAATGGTGAAGTTATCGCCCCTTTTTCCATTCGTCAACGGTTACACCAAGAGGCGTTAGAGGAGTTATCAAATTATTAGAATATGGGATATTTCAGAAAAAATTGCTATATAGCAAGTCTAAATGAATTGTACAAAATAATAATCCAAATTACTAACCCTAAAAAATGGACACAAATTCGGTGTGTAGGGGCGAGGCGCGCCTCGCCCCTACAGGATTTTTGCACTTAACAGTAGGTTATGTCTACTGATGTTTTTCACCAACTTCTGAAGCAGCGCCACATTCCTCTTTATTCCTATGATGTGGAAGATTTTGAACTGGATTTGAAAAACTTGCGGGAGTTGGGGCGATTGTGATTATATAACCATTTAGTAATACTATAAATTCACGCGGTTTCCGTCCCCTTGCGGGGAAAAGGTAGAAAACTACCAACCAGGAGGAGATTCCTTTGGTGAAATCCAAGATACTGTGTTTCCGTCCCCTTGCGGGGAAAAGGTAGAAAACTACTGTTAAAAAACAATCTAATCCTTACTATAAAACAGAGTTTCCGTCCCCTTGCGGGGAAAAGGTAGAAAACTACGGAACTCTCCATGTTGATGTAAAAGTAGGTTTTCTGAGTTTCCGTCCCCTTGCGGGGAAAAGGTAGAAAACTACGGGACAGCACTTCTATACGTACTTTTCGCCAATCCCTCAGAATTGAATATGTTTCCGTCCCCTTGCGGGGAAAAGGTAGAAAACTACTTGGGTGAAAAAACACACACAAATTGATGCTATGCTCGTTTCCGTCCCCTTGCGGGGAAAAGGTAGAAAACTACAAGCTAAAGCTGAAATGAAAGCTTCTGAAGCTAAAGGTTTCCGTCCCCTTGCGGGGAAAAGGTAGAAAACTACGGGAAAGGACATAATAAAGTGAAAACTTTCAAATTATATCAAGTTTCCGTCCCCTTGCGGGGAAAAGGTAGAAAACTACTACTGATTCTGAATTCTTCGAAGGGATTGAAGACCTACTAAAAGTTTCCGTCCCCTTGCGGGGAAAAGGTAGAAAACTACACAGAATCGAAATAAAAACAAATGAATCAGGGAAATATACTTGGGAGTTTCCGTCCCCTTGCGGGGAAAAGGTAGAAAACTACTTGTAGTAATTCAAGAGACTAAATATACAAAAAACGAAACAGGTTTCCGTCCCCTTGCGGGGAAAAGGTAGAAAACTACGCAGACATAAAGAATGAATTTAAAAATTATAATTGCAAGATGTTTCCGTCCCCTTGCGGGGAAAAGGTAGAAAACTACCCTACCCTTATGGAAACCTTACGCTGTTTAGTTTTCAAAGTGCGTTTGCGCGAGAGTACGGATGTATGGCGGGTATAAAAACAAAAATAGGTTGTTTTCAACTGCCCTAACCTGTAAATTTCTCGATATTCAAGACTATAACCGAAATTCCCTAACGAGTCAACCCCCAAATCCATAAAAATCTCAAAAAATCTTCATCCCTGATGTCGTAACGCTTTCTAGCTTCTTGCGACAACCAAGGAGAAAAACCCACAAAACATTACAAAACCATCCATCCCAATAAAATAGGACGCTTGACCCGATTTGTTAATCAAATCCGAGTCAAAACGTCCGATAAAATCTGAGAAAAAGTAATATTCCGTTACAAAATCAGATAATCCGGCGGCTCATAGGGCGGATCACTGCCAAATACCCGGGTTTGTTGCTTGGCCTGATTATCCAAAGGATAGACCCGCAAACTATCCTCATCCAACTTCAACACCTTGAGCCAACGCTGTTCTAGCAAATGTTCCAAAACCGCAGGTTTCAAAGGACATTCAAAAACCGAATATTGCACCCGTTGACAACGCTGTTCGAGCAATTTTGCCAACTTATTCCGGCGCTTATCATCCCGGACGTCATAACAAACCAACCATAATTCAGTCATCAGTTATCAGTTAACAGTTATCAATTGTAGAGGCGGGTTCTTTTAGATCTTTGCTAATCACCTCAATCTCGATCAACCCGCCCGTACCAGTTATCAGTCATCAGTTATTAGTAGACGTCAAATCTATTACTTTCTTTCTAGGTTAGATCCCCCCTAGCCCCCCTTAAAAAAAGGGGGAACCGGACTCGGAGTCCCGCCAGTGGTTGTAGATTTACCACCTTCACCACCCCCTAGCCCCCATTAAAAAAGGGGGGAACCGGACTCAAAGCCAGGCTTTTTAATCGAGGAAAACTGACTCAAATCCCTAATTTTTAAGCCGTTCAAAGTCCCCCTTTCCAAGGGGGATTTAGGGGGATCTAATCTAGGATAAAAACACCAATCTTCCCCATTACCAATTACCTATTACCCATTACCAATTACCTATTACCTATTACCTATAGCAATCCTAAATAGGTTGTAACATTTCAATACTGACATGAAACAGTCAAAAGTCTTACCCCTGTTCCCTGTTCCCTGTTCCCTGTTCCCTTTTGATCAACAATTTTGAACACAACTCAAATAGGATTGCTATATTACCTATTTTAAAACAAGCCCCTGATAATCTAACCTCGACTCCACCAAACATCGGGCCAGCGATCGCGCCTGTTCCAATAAAATCTGACTCAAACTTAACCGACGATTTTGGGCCGGATAGAGAAAAGGTTCCCGTAGACGACGCTCTAGCTGTCCTAACAATAACTTTTTCGCCGTTACTCCCAACCAGATCCCCTCGCCATCGGGGGAAGGTTGAAAATCCTCCCGTTGTAGTAAATCCGATTTAATCATAGAAATCACCGCCTGATCCACCACCACCGGGCGAAATTCCTCCATTAGATCTGGTACCAAATTCGGGCGATAGGGTTCGGTGGCGTGGAAAAACCCCAAATAGGGATCAAGTCCCGCCTGAACACAAGCCGCAAATACCCGCGCCAGTAATACCCCATAACCCCAACTCAATAACGCATTAATTGGATCAAGGGGCGGGCGGCGGTTGCGTCCGGTAAAATTCCACCGTGGCGGAAAATAATGCCGCAACGCCTGATAATAGGTGCGGGCACAAATTCCCTCAATTCCCATCAATTCAGAACGGTTTAGAGGTGTGGAAGTATTTTTCAATTGGAGCATATAGGCTGCGATCGCATCTATAGCTTCTGCTAACTCGCTAATTTGGGCTTTTGTAGACCGATGACGCTGTTGGAGTAATACCCGTTGGTTACGAATTTTCGCCATAACTAATAGTTGGGCGATCGCCATCCCAAAAGTCGTATCAACAATTCGATATTGAGCTAGTCTGAACATCGAGTTGGTTTGAAATTGTCCCTGAAGACGTCCGCGAAACTGTCCATCCCGTCGCAGAAACAGGGTTTCTATACCTCGATCTAGGAGTTGGGCGATCGCTTCATCAGTTAACTGGACTCCAGGTAAAATTACCACTAAGGTTAATTCTGCTAACCGACAGCTATGGGTCTGATCCTGATATTTGACCAAAAAACTCTGATTTTGATAGCGAACAACGGTTCCGGGTTCGGTTAAATATAGGGTTGTCATAGCAATGGATTTTCTTATTTTCTCGTCTCTCGTTGCTAGGTTCTACCTAGCAATGCTCAAATGCAGGCTCCGCCTGCTATTAACCCGATATGGATAACCGGAGGCGGAGCCTCCCCTGGCGGTTACCGGGTAGAACCCAGGAACCAGGAAAGTCATATTTCTATTGTCTCGGTGATGTGGAAGACCCCATTTCTACACCCCTGTAATAATCAAATAGTCTAGATTTTATCGAGAATTGCGATATGCCAATTTTTTTAACTCGACTTCTAGTTCGTTATCGTATTCTGAGTATTGCGATCGCCAATGCAGTCCTTACCTGGATTATCTTAATTATTGCGCCCCTGGGACTATTTGCGGTGATTACCTGTACCCTAGGTGTCTTTATTAGTAGCGTGATCGCAACTTGGTTAGGCGATCGCGCCCTCGATCATCTATTACAACTGGAAGGGGAACAACTGCGACAAACCAACTTCACCCCAAACCCTTCTGCGTCAACGTTTCCAAGCGATCGCTCCTTCCCCACCACCCAACGCCGAGAAATCCGCGATCGCTAATTTACCAAAAATGCGTAAAACCTGAAAGTTGAACCGATATTAATATAGATCCCTATTAACCGCCATGTCCATTTGCCTACATCTAAGTCCATCCCAGACCCAAGAAACCCTTTCCTATCAGGTATTAACCCTGGAACTAACTGGACAAGACCGAATTATCGAACCCCAGGATATTGAAACCCTGGAACTCCCAACCGGAATTAACCCCCAGGGGGGAATAGTGATATCAGGACGCGGCCCAATTTGGTTATATGGCTACCTGATCCATGAACTCCATCCGACAAGCTGGATCGCCTGTTATGACCCCCGTTTAGGTGCGACCGTTGTTTCTAGTCATAGTCGAAAAGTGAGGGTAGGACAGGTTTTATCTCTACCTATTTCTTTGTTTAATTCCCTGCCAACCTCCGAACCCCTGTGTCCAGCCCTAATGATAGTCGGGCCACCGGATAGCGGTAAAAGCGTCCTGTCCCATGCCTTGTTTAAAGCCCTGCTACCCGAATATCCTAATATTTATTTACAAAGAGCAAATTGGGATGGAGAGGGCAATTATAGTTTAGAATTAGGAAAGGATAAAACACAGGATATAATAGAAACGTTTAAAGCCCAAAATCGAGGCGGGTTAACGGAGCGTTTCTATCCCTATCATGCCCAGGCGATCCTAAAATTGCGACGTCATAAATCGTTACTTATTGTGGATGTTGGCGGCATGGTGCAACCGGAAAAATATCCTATATTAGAAGCCTGTAGCCACTATTTGATTATTAGTTCTAAACCGGAAGCGGTGAACCCCTGGCATGAATTCTGTGGTCAAAGAGGAAATTTAACTCCGGTGGCGGTGATTTCCAGTGTGTTAACAAATACGGAGGAGGTACATCAAGTTCAACCCTATCTTGAGATCACCAGTGGTGCTTGGGTGATGGGTCAAGCTCCCGCTATTCCAGAAGTTTTGTTAAAGAAAGTTAAATCCTTAATTCACAATTAATCAGAAGGATATAATATGAATAATCCGGGTGATAATTTATCATTAAAAGCTGCACTAGGAGTGATGCAGCAAGCGGTTTTAATATTACTGAAATGGTCTGATTTCAGTTTAAATAGTGAGTTTAAAACAGACTTAGAAAATCAGGCAATTAATAAGGCTAAAGAACTATTTTCTTGGACAGAAACTAGCGAAATTAAACCCCTACGCTTATTATTTGATGCGGTTAAACTGGAAAAAGAACAGAAACAGAATCAATCTTATTATACTAAACCCCAAGCTATTAAAAATCAAGATCCAATTATTCCCTATCCAGTCAATAAAGAACCCACAGAAGATGAGTTACAGACTCTCAAAAAGCAAATTAATACACAAATACAAGACCTCAATTTAACTAAATCTGACTGGGATAATTTATCATTATTAACCCTAATTGTTGAGAAATACGGATCATTTATCAGTTTTGTTTATCCCGATGTCGCCTTAATTGATCTGGCGCGTTCAACGGCGGCGGTAGCTTCGGCGTTAGCGGAAAATCATGAAGCTCAAAACCTATATTTAATTGCGGGTGATTTATCAGGGATTCAAAATTTTATCTATACAATTTCTTCCGATGGGGCGTTAAAATCTTTACGGGCTAGAAGTTTTTATTTAGAATTAGTCACAGAAGAAATTGTTCAACAACTGTTAATCAAGTTAAAGTTACCTAAAACTAGCGTAATTTATGCGGGAGGTGGAAATCTCTATATTCTTTCATCGGGAGATAAAGAAAAAGCTAAAAATGCTGTTCAGGAAGTGGGCGATCGCTTGAATAAATGGCTCAGAAAAACTTTTCAAGGGAAGGTATTTTTAGCATTAGATTATGTTGAGTTACCGACAGCAAGTGTAAGTAAAAAAGAACTATCTAAAGCCTGGGAAGAAGTTCCTCAAAAGTTAGGAAAACTCAAACATCGGAAATTTGAAACAGAAATTAGTGACTTTATAGCCATAAAACCCAGTTATGAACCCTGTCGAGTTTGTCATCGAGATGATACAGAAAATTTAGAACCACTTTCTGATCAAGATTCGGTTTTAGCTTGTCCAACCTGTCGAGATATGTTTGCTTTGGGAGGAGAATTACTGAAAGTTGATCTAATTATTCGCTCTCCAAAAAAAGAATTAACAGGATCACAGCATCGGATTGATTTTGACTGGGAGCAAGACCCAATTTACTATCATGTTTTTCGTCAGTGGAAACAGATTACTACTCAAGAATCTGATAGGGTATTATTAGTTAATGATTGGGATTTAGAACACTATCGTTTTCGATGCTTTAAAAATCCATCTCCTCTGTTTTTAGGACAATATGCTCAAAAAAGTTACGAAGAACAAAATCAAACCATTCGTGCTAATGAATTAGCGGATATAGCTAAAGGAATTAACCGAGTTGGTTATCTGCGAATGGATGTTGATAAACTCGGTCAAATTTTCGCCAAAGGGTTAGGAGAACATCAAAATTTACCCAGACTAGCGGGGTTATCTCGACAAATGACCTATTTTTTTAAAGTATATCTGAATAGTTTAGCAGAAAATCGAGACGATAATTTCTTTAAACCTTTGGGAAATTCAGTTAAGTCTTTAAGTCAAAGCGATCGCAAAAATTTAGTATTCATTTATGCGGGGGGAGATGATCTATTTATTAGTGGTGCTTGGAATGAAGTTGTAGAATTTAGTTTTGATGTTTATCAATCTTTTCGCCACTATACCGGTCAACATCCAGATATTACTATTTCCGGTGGTATTAGTTTAGCTGGAGCCAAATTTCCCCTCTATCAAGCCGCTTCAGAATCAGGAGAAGCAGAAGAAAAAGCCAAAGGAAATGGACGGGATAGTTTGGGGTTATTTAATACAGCATTAAAGTGGGAAGAATGGTTAGGTAAAGAAAATATAAAAGTTGCACAATTACAAACAATTGATGCTAAAATAAAAGAATATTTAGGAATGGATTTCACCCTAGATATATTTGGAGTTCTTCCCTTTGTTGAAAGACTACAAACCCTAGAAGTCAATACCTCCAGAAATTTTGTCCGTAATTTATTAACAACGGCTCAACTCCAAGAGCAGAAAATCAAAGATTTTAAAGACAAACATCAAGAAAAAGGAGATGAACATTCCCTGAATGATATTCGATACTATTTGCACTTACCAAAAGTTGCCTATACCTTAGCAAGATTACCGGATAAGGTTCGCAACAATGAAGGATTTAGACCTGTAATGACTTCCCTAAAAAATCCTTATAATGCACCTTATTTTCGAGCGATCGCTACTTGGATAGAATACTTAAATCGTCGATCAAATTCTCAGGATTTATGATATGATTACAATAGCAACTCTCCCAAAAATTTCATTTGAAGACTATCTAAACTATGATGATGGGACAGATAACCGTTATGAGTTAGAAGACGGAGAATTAATTCTAATGAATCCCCCAACATTTGATCATGCGTTAATTATCCGCTTCTTAACAAATGCCTTAGAAGCAGAAATTAATCGAGTTAATTTGCCTTGGATAACGTTGCATAGTATAGGAGTCAGAACATCTATTAATCGCTCTCGCATCCCAGATATTTCTGTTATAAATAGAGAGCAAATCACCCGCAGGGATATATCGGCTATTGTCGAATCAGCAATTATAGCAGTAGAAATTGTTAGTCCCGAATCCAAAATTAGGGACTACCGCTATAAACGATCAGAATATAGCGTTGTCGGAATTCCTGAATATTGGATTATTGATCCAAGCGAACAAAAAATCACCATTTTGCAGTTAGTGGAGGGACTGTATGAAGAACAAAACTATCAAGGAAATCAGAGAATTATTTCTCTGACCTTCCCTGAGCTTAATTTAACAGTTGAACAACTTTTAGAGGTATAATTTATTGTATGTATTTCTAGTTTTTTGAATTTGATCACTTGTGAGGAATCTATATGTCACGATCTCCAGAACAACCAGAACCAATAACGGCAAGAATGGTCAAGAAAATTGATAGCTGTTCCAATGGCTTAAAGGAGTATGAAATAAAACAGCTTGTTGAGGATACTGAAAGTTTAGGTAGAAAATTAGCCAGAGATTTAAAAACCAACCAAATTCGTAAGTTTTTGGACGCTGTAAAACGGCTTAAGGTTCAACCCGAAAAAAATGTGGATTTTAATGTCGCAATTAAAAACGGATTACAGCTATTAAGACCACAACTTGCTTATGCAGCAGCGAAACAACCTAATGTCGAGGGAATTAAAGATTTACGCTTAGTCATGGAGGCAGCGATCAAAAAAGTTAACCATCCAGAAGACTTTACTCGTTTTGTTCAACTTATTGAATCCATTATTGCATATCACAAAGTAGAAGGAGGAAGAGATCAATGATTGTATCAACAACGGAAAAACCACAAAAACAACTACTGGGGAAACTCAGAATTCAAGGTTTATTGATAGTTGAAACAGGATTACATATCGGAGGCGGTGGAGAAACCTTAAGTATTGGTGGATTAGATAAACCCGTAATTCGTGATCCTATAACTCAATATCCCTATTTACCAGGTTCTTCAATTAAAGGGAAATTACGAGCAATATTAGAGCGAGTTTTAAACAGACCTGTCAACCGTAGAAGCCAAAATACTTATCGTTATGAGAGTGATGATTTGGTTACTGGTTTTACTGAAATTGATGGGCAATATATTAAATTTGATGGAGCAAGAACCTGTTCACTGTCCCGTCTATTTGGTTCTACAGGTGTCAATTGTTGGGTTGAAGCCAACTTAGCTCAAAGGGAAGGAATCTTTGATAGTAATAGCCCGACTAAAACAATTAAACATCAAAATCAAACCTTTGAATGTACTAAAGTTAAAGGACGTAATGCACCAGCCCGTTTAATTGTAAGAGATTGTCATTTAACATCAGAATCGGCTGAAACTTTAAAGAATATCGATACCGGTTTATACTTGACTGAATGGAAATTTGAAAATGGATTAGACCGGGTTACAGCAGCGGCAAATCCTCGACAAGTAGAACGAGTTCCTAGAGGATCACAATTCAAATTTGAATTAGTTTACACAGTAGAAGATAAAGATCAGGTTGAAGAAGATCTAAAAAATATAGCGATCGCTCTTGCGCTTTTAGAGGATGACGCATTGGGAGGTCATGGCTCCAGGGGTTATGGAAAAGTGAGATTTCAAGATTTTCAATTTTACTATCGTAGTCTAGCTCAGTATAAACAGGTTTCTACGAATCAGAGCTTGAAGATTCCTTTTGAAACCAAACAGAATACTGAAGATTTGATAGAAAATTTTGGTCAATTGAATGTAAAAATACAAGGAGAACTCAATAAAGTTTTGTCGTCAGGAGAAAATAATAAATTATGACTCATTGGAAATTAATCAGACTCAATTTCGGACAAACGCCTGCCCATTTTGGCGAAGTGGGAATCGGACTGGAAGAAAGCCGAGAACGAGTCCGATCCGATACTTTATTTAGTGCTTTGATTAGCAATTATGCTCGTTTATTTGGCAAAGAAAAGGTAGAAGAACTATTAGAAAACTTTCAACAATCTCCTTGTTTTCGTCTGAGTTCTACCTTTATCTATCGTTATCAAAAATCAAAGTATACCTACTATCTTCCTAAACCTTTAGCTTTCCCCAAAGAGTATCCCAGAGGAAAGGATGATTTAGAGTTTACCAAAACCTACAAAAAACTCTCCTATTTGCCCTTAGAAGTTTGGCAAAGATGGTATCAAGGGGATGGGTTTACAGAAAGCGATCGCCTAGAACTCATTGATACAACAAACAAAACCGCAAAAGATAACGATCCTTTGCACAAAGCCGGAACCTTTGACTACAATCAAGCTTTCAAAATTGATAAAAACCCAAAAGTTGCCATAGATCGTACCACTAGATATACTAACTTTTATCATACGGGTTTTGTGCATTTTGAAAGTCACCCCCAGGAAGATAAAAGCAAACCAGAGCAACACTCAGGATTATATTTTATTCTGAACTTTCCCACCACCAATCTTAACTTAGAAAAAGAAATTCAGGCAACTTTAATTTTCTTAGGAGAAGAAGGATTAGGCGGAGAACGTTCGAGTGGTGCGGGACGTTTTAATCTGGAGTGGTTAGACTTAACCGAGGAGTGGAAAAAAGTAGTTCAGCATCAACAATCAAACCATTGTTTAATTAGTTTGTTTTGGGATAATTCCATATCCCTAGAACTATTAAATAATAGCGCTTGTTATGATATTCAAGAACGAGGAGGCTGGATTTCATCTTCCCCATCCGGTTATCAAAAACGGCGAAAAATGGTGAGAATGTTTACAGAAGGATCGGTTTTTTCCGCTTGTCCGCAAGGGAAACTTGCTAATGTCACCCCCCATGGATTTAAAACCCATCAAGTTTATCGGAGTGGAGTCAGTTTAAGTCTACCCATTTCTATTAATTCCTAACTAAAATTATGGTTTCTTCTCAACAGTTCCAAATCAAAAAACCCGAAGTATATGACTCTCGAATCATTAGATTAATCAGTCCTATCTTACATATTGGATCGGAAGTTTCCAAGTTAAGTCCCTTTGAATATGTACAAACCTCTAGTAAAGTTTATCTTCCCGATAAGGAAGCATTAGCCAGAGGTTTACAATCCAGAGGTAAACTGCAAGATTATATTAATGCTATTGATAATAAAAGGGAAATTATAGGCATTCTTGAACAAGCATTCGGGGAAAATTGGCAGACCGCAACGGATACTAATGAAAACCGCATCTTTCCTGAAATTGGGATTAGCAGTAAATGGACGGAAGATAGAATTACTGATCTACGTCCGATGATTAGAAATGGTTTCGGACAGCTTTATATTCCTGGAACTTCGATTAAAGGAGCGATCAGAACTGCGATCGCTTATTATCTGATCAAACACGCAAATAAATATAAAACCCCTAAAACAGTCAGCCATATTGAACAACAATTAAGACAAAAATTAACATCCGGTGAACTCGGAAATAACTCTCGCCAAAAATTTGCTGATGATAACTTATTTATGAATAGTCTATTTTCTGATTTTACCTTAAAATATCAAGACTATTCGCCCCAAACTAAAACAGGGCCAAATACAGACTTTATGCGAGCAATTCATGTTAGTGATACTGAACCTTTGCTAAGAGAAACATTAACTCTTAAGAATGGAAATAAAAGTACAGTTAATATACCTATTGTTACGGAAGTCTTAGTTTCTAGCCACTTTGAAAATAATAAAGCTAAATATCGAGCGTCTATTTATGCGGAAATGGTGAGAAATGTTAAAACAGAATTTACCCTAACAATTGATTATGAAATGTTGAGTTGGTTTCGCCATCAACAAGGAATGATTATTCCCTTTAAAAATTCACAAGAACTCTTGACAATTTGCCAAGGATTTGCTCAGGAACAATGGGATGGAGAACATGATTATTGGAACAATATTGAAGATCATAGAAATCAAGGAAAAAACTTGTATTTTGATAAAATTAGAGATTTTTATGAAGATGAAAAATGTCCGTATCAAAGTCGATTAGGTTGGGGAAGTGGGATGACAGGAACAACAATTAACTGGTTATTAAAAGATGATTTAAGATCCCAATTGCGAGATACCTGTGGGATTAAAGCACCGGGTTTTGAAGCTCCCAAATCTCGGCGTACTGTTACAAATAATCAGGGAGAAATAAGTTATCTCCCCGGATGGGTGAAGTTTCAACTCCTTAAAAATCAGCGACCTTAAGAAACCGGGTTTCTGACCAAAATTTTGATTATAGTCAATCGATAACAACTAGAAACCCGGTTTCTTGCTATTACCTAACAATTTTTAATCATGCTCATTCGTTCAACTTGGATATTAACCCCCAATGAAACTACGATTTTACCCCGTGCTTATGGTTTAGAATTGGTGAAACAACTCCATGAACAATTAGGATTAGAAATGGGTAAAGAAGCAATTCCTTCCGTATCTTTTGCCGGATTAACTGGACGTTGTTTAGCATCCGAAGGATTTTTAACCTTTAATTTAGGAGAATTTTATCAGTTATCATTATGTGGATTAGAAGAAAGAGCCGGAAAAGCGATCGCATCTCTGAATCTTTCCGATTCTATCACATTTCTAGGGGCAAATTTTAATATTATTAATCGAGAAGATGAGATTACCAGTTATGAAGAACTTTATACCACCTTAGTTGCCAATGAACCCGAACCCACAAGAAAATTTAACCTGCAATTTGTCACCCCCACCGCTTTTTCTCAACAGCAAAACCATTTATCCTTACCAGTTCCGGCGTTAATGTTTCGCAGTTGGTTAGAGCGTTGGAATCATTTTGCACCCATTTATTTAGGAGGTGATGAATTAATTGCTTATTTAAGTGGTTTAATCAAACTGCAAAAGCATCAATTAAAAACCCGTAACTTTCAACTCCCTCGCGGTTATTTACCCGGGTTTATAGGTCAAATCAGCTTACAAGTTCCCAGTCGAATTGATCCATTATTAGCAAATGTGGCTCATTTATTAGTTAATTATTCCACATTTGCGGGTACGGGAGTTAAAACCCGATTGGGAATGGGAAAAACACAAATTAATTAATTCTTATCAAGGTGAACCATGAAAATTATTTCTTTTTTAGGCTTTAAAAATTATGTTGAAACAACTTATCTTCATCACAAATTTAACAGGACTTATGCACCCAACCAAAGAAACCGGGTTTTTTGCGAAAATACTTCGTTGTGACCCACATATTCTCTAAAAAACCCGGTTTCTCGGACACCATGCGTAAGTCCTATTTAAGTTATTATTGAAATGAGTCAAGATCATGAACTTCTATGACCCTAACCTCAATTCCCACTAAACAACTCACTTTTACAGAATTTTTAGAACAACTTCCTGATGAAGCGGGACGTTATGAATTTGTGAATGGAGAAATTGTGAGAACATTAGCAACTCGACAACACGATAATATCGCTGATTTTATTGCGCGACAATTCGATAAAGAAGTTGAACGTCTGCATCTTAACTATCGAGTATCGGGTCGAGTTGTCGTCAGGACATTAACCGCCAATGGTCGAGAACAGGGAAGACAACCGGATGTAAGTATAGTAGATAAAACCCTTTGGAACTCTAATCTTTCTGCTTATACCGCTTTTATTGAACCCCTTCAGTTAGCAGTTGAAATTGTATCAACAAATTGGGAAGATGATTATGTTGATAAATTAGATGAATATCAACGGCTAGGGATTTCTGAATATTGGATTGTGGATTATTTAGCGATCGCATCTCGTTCCTATTTAGGAAACCCTAAAATTCCTACTATTTTTGTCTATCAGCTTGATAAAACCGGAATTTATCAACATCAATCCTATCAAGGATTAGATTTAATTCTATCTCCTACTTTTCCTGAACTGCAATTAACCGTTGAACAAATCTTAAACCCTTAATTTGTCATTATGAAAACCACCCTAATTTCTACCGTCGGAACTAGCTTAATCTATCCTAATTTATCAGGACTTCCTGTTGATCAAACGACTTATGAACCTTGGTTAAAACGTCAACCTTTATCGGAGCAACCTTTATTTAGTTATGAACTAATCTCTAATATTAGAACAGCATTACAGCAGAAAAACTGGAAACAATTAGCAGACTATTTAGGACAAATCCCCGGAACAACTCGACTCTGTGGCGCGGAAATTAACTCAATTACCGATTTAATTCAACGAAAATACTGTATCGAAAAATGTACCTTAATGTTCTGCCATTCAGCAACGCCAGAAGGAGAAAATATTGCCGAAATCTTGAAATATTATTATCAAAATCAAGGACATCGTACCGAAACCCAAAAAATTGAAGGGTTACAGGATGATCAACCGAAACTATTTAGAACCAAAGGACTGCGAAATTTAGCAAAAACCATTAGTCAAATTGTGCGGGAACAAACCCCACAATATTGTGCAATTAATGCCACAGGAGGTTATAAAGCTCAAATTGCGATCGCAGTTTTAATGGGACAAGCATTAGGTGTTCCCGTTTATTACAAACATGAACGCTTTAGCGAAATTATTGCTTTTCCTCCCATGCCTATTAGTTTAGATTTTAATTTATGGTTAGAAAAAACTGGTTTATTAAGTGCTTTAGATCGTCAAGATTTAGTGCAATGGCAAGACGTTGAAGAAGACTGGGATGAACGTCTGGAAGCGTTAGTAGAACGAGTGGAGATGGATGGAAAAATTTATTTAGAATTATCTCCCACCGGTCAAATTTTTCACGAAACTTTTAAGGGTCGTTTTGCTTCAGAATATGATCAAGTTTTACCCCCGGCGGTTCCTATTTCTCAGAAGCAACAACCGGATTTAACCAGTCACGGTTGGGGAAATGCTAGAACTCCTATTTTAAATTGGTTACAAAAAATTACAGATGATTGTAGTTATGTTCAATCCTGCCGTACCCATTATTGGAATCAACATTTACCCGCACCTATATTATTTAGATTGAGAGGAGAACAAATTGAAGGTGTGTTGAGTAATGGCACTTGGACAGTTAAATTTTATGTTGATACCTCATCGAATACCCCAGGACAACGGGCGGCTTGTGTAGCGGCTTTAAATCAGAGAATAGAACAATGGAAATAAGGGTATAATAATAGTTAAAAACCTAGTTTCTGTTTACCTACTTTAACCCCTGACGGGCTAATTTGGCATAGGTTTTAACAGTTTCATAGGGCATTTCTAAATCCTCAGCAATCTCTTTTAACGATTCCCCAAACTCTTGACGGGCTAAAATTGTAGCTCTAGTTTCACAGACCTGCATAGCTCTTGTCCCCCCCGTGCGTTTTTGAGTTTGCATTAGGGTTTGGGTAATTTGTTCTACCCGTTGAGCAAATAATATCTCAACCGTTGTAGTTTCTAATAATTGTGGTTGCGTCCATCCTAACTGAGTTTGACCTAAACCAAAGGTAGTTTTATGTCCGGTTCCACAATAGGGGGCAAATTGACCTAATGCCGAGAACAATTGTACAAATTCCGGTTGATTATAGGCTTCTTCTGCTAATCTATATTCAATCACACCCGTAAACCCAGTTACCGACCCTCTTTTTCCCGCAGAAACTTTTAAAGATTGTAATTGATGACGCAAAATTATCACATTTTCATCGACCCAATTTAAAAATATATCCTGGTCAAAAGACTGTTGAGAAAAATCATTCCAACGCCGCAAATAACTATGAAAGACATTAAAGGGTAAGGGTAGGGGAAAATGATGACCTTTGCGCCGAAAGCTTGTAGGAGAGACAAAACTTAGGGCTAAATTTTGGGTGATGGGAGTTTGAAATAACTGTTGGTATGTGGTGGGAGTTTGAGCGATTTTAATTTCTTTAATATTTAGTTTAACTTGTCGTAAATCAATTGTTTGAGGTTGATTTTTTAACCAGGTTTTTAACCCATTAACCATAGATTTAGACAAGGCAATAATTGACCATTGATAGGTTTGATTTGCATAAATTTGTAGTTGTTTTCCGGCCGTTCCTATTTCTCCTTGTAACCCCGATAATGTAAAGGGTTTTTCTGATTGTCCATCATGCAAATATTGAGATAATTGGGGATCAATTTGACGAATTTGATCCAAAAACCAAGCATGAAGTCCAATCGTATATTGAGGAATTAATAAAGCATCGGTTTCAGGAACCAATTGAAAGGTTACAGCCACAAGTTCGGTGGTATCTGGGAAATTTAAAGGAGAATATAATAACTTTTTAGTCATATTATAGGCGATCACAGTTAGTCTTTTACTCAGATAGAATGGGAGTCAATTTTTGTTCAAACTCATCAATATAGTATGTTAATCCTGTATGAATACTTCTTTAAAATATTTGCAAATGATGAATAATCATAACCTGCAAGCCGACTCAGATAATGTAATGCTTGCAAAACTGATGTCTTACCAGAACTATTCTGTCCTACGAGTGCGTGTAGTCGAGAACCATCTAAATTTAGTTGCGTTGAGCGATGATTTTTGAAGTTATGAAATTTTACCCTTTCTAGCATTTGATTATGAACATTTTTGTATACAATTTAATTATTGATTGTATCAGTTAGTTCAAAAAAATACAACCCACCATTAAATATGATAAAATTAAAATAATATTGTAGGGTGTGTCAGTGGAGCGCACGCACCAACTCCAAAGTTTTAATCATCAATCAACAACAGGAGGGTTATGGTTGGACTAGAAGCACGAAAAAAAACCGATATTATTTACCCCGATAGCGATGGCAAACCTATGTCAGATAATACCAAACAATTTCGCTGGATTACGGTAATTTACCATAACTTAGAATGGTTATTTGCTAATGATCCTAACGTATTTGTAGCGGGTGATTTGCTTTGGTATGCTGTTGAGGGAAATAATAAAATCCGTCAAGCACCGGATGTGATGGTGATATTTGGTGTTCCTAAAGGCGATCGCGGATCTTATATGCAGTGGAAAGAAAATCACATTTCCCCCCAAGTCGCCTTTGAAATTCTTTCCCCTGGAAACACCTTAACGGAAATGAATAAAAAGCAGGTTTTTTATAACCGTTATGGTGTGGAAGAATACTATATTTATGATCCCGATAAAAATGATTTAACGGGTTGGTTACGGGGAGAAAATGGTTTAGAAGTGATTGAAATAATGGAAAATTGGGTGAGTCCTCGTTTGGGAATTCGTTTTAATTGCTCTGAGGAAGAATTACAACTTTATCGTCCTGATGGTCAACCTTTTGTTAGTTATTTAGACATTTCTCAACAACTGAATACGGCGTTACAGGAGGTGGAACAAACCCAACAGCGTTTACAAGCAGTTGAACAACAAGCAGAACAGGAACGTCAACGGGCGGAACAGGAACGTCAACGGGCGGAACAGGAACGCCAACGGGCTGAAAGCTTAGCAGAACAGTTGCGATCGCTCGGAATTAATCCAGAATAAAAAATGATCACGGATTTAGAGGGATTACACTGATTTCGCTGATTTTTATTTAGGGGCGAGTTTTGTTAAATGTTTATTCATTTTAACGAACCCAAATCTTGAGAAACTCGACCCTATTTTTCAATAATAAACAGTTAATAACTAGATCACTTTTTTCCTGTTCGATTATCTTGAAAAGATGTACCAATACCCTGTAAAATCCCTTTCCCAATTAAACCTAATCCTCGACCGACAACATTGGTTAAAACATAAATAATAGCACTTCCGACAAAGGAAACCGCCGCCCGCAGAGGAGGAGCAACAGCATCCCGGGTTTCTAATATTAATGTTACCGTTAATGGAATTCCTGATAACTTTTCTAACTCATCTCGGCGGGGGGAATAAATCACTTGTTTTTGAATTCCCCTTTTTCCTAAAACTAATAGCAAATAGGAACTTTCAAAAATAGCCTTGGGTTCGGCGACATATTGATTCAAACGATATCGCCAGGATAAACTATTTCTAAATCTCTCAATTTCACGGGTCGATAATAAACGTCGATCATAAAATTTAAGTTTGATTTCTTCATAATCTGAAAAATAATTAAGTAACGGTTGAATGATTGCATTAGCGACTTGAATTAATAGATTTTGTAATAGCGCTTCTGCACGTTCCATGGCGTCTAAACCTCCCGCCGGACAGGATAAATTATCAATTATTAAGGGTCTACAAAATAATAAATGCTCAAATAAATCCTTAACCAGAGGGATTTTATTTAAAATATTGTTTTGAATCAAATCAGCATCTTTTAAGATAATAGCAACAATTTCAATATTTTGATTATTCTTAGTCACAGTATAATATTTTCCAAAAAAATCGAAAGTTGCAGCTTGCCAAAAGTCTGTAATTAAACTAGGTATTTTTTCAGCTAGTTGTTCATATTGCAGGTCAGATAAGATTAATTCATCTAATAATATTTCTAATTGTTTTAACAATATATACAACAATTCTCGTCTTTTAGATAATCGTAGAATATCAATTTCTAAAGGCATTCCGGTTAAATTAATTAATCCTGATTGCAATTTTATGACAGTTTTATCAAATAAAATTGATTTTAAATTATTAGCTACAATTCCCGAACCTTGCTCATTGGTAGGATTAGAATTGATCACTAAAGCACTACTTTGATAATTTTCCAGAGGTTCATAATTATCGGCATTAAAATTATCACTAGAAACCTGGGCAGTTTCCTCAAGACTGGGTGAGGTTTGATCCGATGAAAGTTGACTCACAATCCAACGCGCTGTTAAGAGTTCCCGCCGTTTTCCCGTCAGAATTAACTTATTAATAATCGTAATAGTATCTTGTTGATTAAATTCTTCTACATTTCGTTTAATTTCTTGATTAACTTCCGCGATCGCCTGTTCAATTTGTCGCAGTCCTGGTTGAACTAAAAACCCTTGAATCTTTCCCAGTAATGATCCGGTTTTTCGAGATATAATTTCCACAACTGGTTCTCTATTTAATCCAGCTAAAGATTCTAACCAATAGCGTTCTCCCGTGACTAATTGATTAATAATAATTACTAATTCTCTAACTGGAATCCCCTTATTGCAATAACCATCTACCCCAATTTTTTGGGCTGCTAGTAATAAATTTGGTTGTTTAACCGTTGTTAATAATAGAATCGGAATTTGAGGATATTGAGTTTTTAACTGTTGACAAAAATCTAAAACCGGATGGGTCTTAAGCGCCGGATTTTCTTTAATTTTTAACCCCAATTCCAAAATAATTAAATCAACTGGTTTCTGATTCTCTGAATTAATCTCAGTTTCTAAAACCCTGAAAGCACCCTCTAAACTCTCAACCTCTGCAACCACTTCCAAATCAGAAAACGGTTCTAATGCACTCATTAACCCCATCCGAAAAATAGGGTCATCATCAATGATCAAAAGTCCCACAGCAGATGAGGTCATAAAAAATCAAAATTCAGCTTTCAGATGGGAGTCAACTAAATCCACCAAAGTATTAATAATTCGATCCCTTTCCATCGGAATAATTTCCTTGCCTTGCAAAATCTCTTGCATTAATACATAATGGGCTAGGGTTCCAATGATTACCCGCGCCATCGCTTCGGGGTCACGAATAGCAATATAGCGCTGAGTTGCTAAATATTCTGTTAAAACTTCAATTCCCGGTTTTCCCAAATGATGCACAAAGGTTTTAGCTAACTCGGGAAATCGCCCCGACTCCCCAATTACCAGGCGCACAAAAGCTAAATGTTCCTGATCATCAAGGGAATTGTCCAGAATTGTATTAGCAATTTGTCGCACAACAATTGCAGGTTCAGCTTCCATCAATTCGGCTTTGTGGGACTCAACCATGATTTGATATTTTTTCTGGGCTAACCGCTTAACCAAGGCAATAAATAACCCTTCTTTGTCCCCAAAATGATTATAAACCGTCGCCTTTGACACTCCCGCCGATGCAGCAACCCGATCCATACTGGTTCCCGCATACCCATGGACTAAAAATTCTTGCAGTGCCCCTTCAAAAATTTGTTCGGCTTTCTCGCAAATACTATCCACAGGGGAGATTTCGTTCTGTTCTACTGCGTTCATAAAAAATACAGGGGAGATTTGTAAATGAGTATGTTGTGAAACCACCAGAGGAAAATCGACTCAGGCCAATATATTCAATAGAAATTCCTCCCATAATTCCCTACATTGTAGTAATTTTAGCCGATAATCTCCCCTTGGCAATCATGGGAAGGTTTTTTCTGGAATTTATGGCTGGGTTGATGTAGCAATCTTGAGTATGTAGAGACGTGCCACGGCGCGTCTGGGATAACGGTTATCAGTATAATAGTTAATAATTCAATGTTAATTTATTATTAGACAAAAAAATAAAATTATGAGCAACTTTTTTGGACAACTTCGACAAAAACTGAGCAAACCTATACTATTTGGTTTATACGGTGCTATGGGTTGTTTAGGTGCTGCAACACTATTGGGTGAACCCCTATTACAATTAACAAAAATTTCCCCCAAAGTTGATCAATCGCCCTTAGCAATTGTACTATAGCAGTCCTAAATCATTATCAAGAGCATGATATAATGATATACACTACTTGATTATGACAATAAAAATTATGAATGACTTACAACAGGCAGAAAAAGAGCGGAACAAAGAAATAGCTGAATTAGAAATTTTAATTGAGAGTAATCTTTCGGCAAGAGAACTAAAACGAGCAATAGCTGTCAGGATGGCGCTCACCGGTAAAATTTACCGTGAAATCAGCCAAATTTTAGGTGTAAGCGAATTTTTTGTTGGGCATTGGAAAAAAGTTTTTAAAGGCAAAGGAATCGCTGGATTAAAACTAG
>MNYZ01000082.1 GCA_001873365.1 Oscillatoriales cyanobacterium CG2_30_40_61
TTCCTCAACCGTATCAGATGCAAAAATCAGAGTTTCTGTTTCTATAATTTCCTCAACTGTATCAGATGTAAACACCGGAGTTTCTGTTTCTACAATTTCCTCAACCGTATCAGATGCAAAAATTGGAGTTTCTGTTTCTACAATTTCCTCAACCGTATCAGATGCAAAAATCAGAGTTTCTGTTTCTATAATTTCCTCAACTGTATCAGATGTAAACACCGGAGTTTCTGTTTCTACAATTTCCTCAACCGTATCAGATGCAAAAATTGGAGTTTCTGTTTCTACAATTTCCTCAACGGTATCAGATGCAAAAACAGGAGTTTCTGTTTCTAAAACTTCATCTTCAACAAAAGATATTACTTCCGATGTTTCAGGTAAATCCGAGGTTAATTCTATTTCTGGAGTGACTAATTCTGGCGAAATTTCAGATTCAAATTCTTGACCAGTAGACACTTGAATCAGTTGCTGAACCTGGGCTTGAGTAGCTTCTAATTCAGCATTAACTTGTTCCAGCATACTTTGATACTGAATCAAATAGTCGTTGATTTGTGTAATTTGAGCCTCACTTTCTTGCAGTTGCTGTGTCAGTTGTACAACCTGATTTTCAGAATCAAAAAGTGATTGATTCAATTGTTCAACTTGAGCATCTTTCTCCTGTAACTGCAAACCTATCTGTTCAAGTTTAGCTTGATATTGGGTTTCTGCGGTTTGTTTCTCTTGCTGAAGTAGATTTTGATGTTTCTGTTCGGCTTCTTGAACCGCTTGTTGAACCGCTTGTTGAACCCGAATCAGATATAATTTGTCCTGTTCTTCCTGTCTCTGACGATTTTGTTCCTCTATAATATTTTTTTGCTTAGAGATTTGTTGCTCAAACCACCAGTAGGCCAGTCCCACACCGACCACGACTCCAACAATTAACATAACGGCTAAATTTCCGAAAACCATAAAATAACTCCTGTTTTTATCTAAACCTAACGTAGTTCTCTCAAAATATGTATTACAAACCTTAACTCAATGCAATAATTCCTAAAATATGGATTTAGGATGTTATAAACTATAGGTTGCTTCTTTTCAATCGTCAATTAAATCCTATCCCTAGAAAGGAATAAATTTTGCGAAAGTCCCGTATTAGCCAAAATTTAGCTATGTAGAAATTAAAAAGCTGCTTATCGGACTTGAACCGACGGCCTGTTCATTACGAGTGAACCGCTCTACCAACTGAGCTAAAGCAGCAAGGAATTTATATTTGCACAATATTGGATTATAGCAAAACCCGATCTCAATTGTCAACCTTCTTTCAGAATAACCGCAAAAGCTGATCTCATCGGTTACATCTTACCCATTACTCATCAGGGATTTCAGAGGATTACACAGATTAAAATCCGTGAAATCCGTGAAATCCCCTTAAATCTGTGATCCTCATTACCCATTACCTATTGTTTTCCCCCGATACCATTGGGCTAATTTTGTTGGAGAAATTCCTAAGTAATATCCAATAACCATAAATTGATTAATTAATGTAGTTTTGAATATGCCCAATTTTTGCCACCGTCGCCCTGATGTGATGACAGAACTCGATAAAATCTCAATTTTCCCTAAATGATTTAAACGACGGATAAACTCAAAATCCTCCATAATCGGTTGTTCAGGAAATCCACCTAGTTCCCAAAAAGTGGGAGATTTAATAAAAATAGCCTGATCTCCATAGGGCATTTGTAAATATTTTGAACGCCAGAATACCGTTTTTTCAATTAACCTTAAACGCAATTGATCACCCTTAATTTTTAATTGAAAAGCTCCAGCAATTATGTTATAATTGAGTAATGTTTTTCTGACTTCCGTTTCAAATCCTATAGGTAATTGAGTATCTCCATGCAAAAATAATAAAATCTCCCCCGTCGCTATTTTTGCCCCGGCATTCATTTGTAGCGCCCGTCCTCGATTTGTCACAATCACTTTCACTGCCAAATTTTCAGCTATTTTAACCGTATTATCCTGACTTCCCCCATCAACAATAATAATTTCTATATTTTCCGCCCGTGGAATCAATGAAATTACCAAACCAATATTTTCCGCTTCATTTAAAACCGGAATAATAATTGAAATTTTTGCAGATTTAGGACTAAAATTAATCAAGGTATTCTTGAGCCAATCCCATCAATTTATAAAGCAATTAATAACTTATCACATTTTCTGAGATAATAATAACGATATCAAAAACGGGTCAGATCAGCGAGTCACAACACTACAAAAAACGTCGTTGAACCGTTGGAACAAAACCCGCACACAAGAGGAACCATCCATGTCCGATAACCTACGAAGTCAAACCATTACCCAAGGAACCCAACGCACCCCCAACCGTGCCATGTTGAGGGCTGTGGGATTTGGGGATCAAGATTTTGTCAAACCCATTGTCGGGATTGCCAACGGTTACAGCACCATCACCCCCTGCAATATGGGCATTAACGGCCTAGCATTGCGCGCAGAAGCCGCCCTGAAACAAGCGGGGGCGATGCCGCAAATGTTCGGAACAATTACGGTCAGCGATGGCATTTCTATGGGGACTGAAGGGATGAAATATTCCTTAGTTTCAAGAGAGGTAATTGCCGACTCCATTGAAACCGCTTGTAACGCCCAAAGTATGGACGCAGTTTTAGCAATTGGCGGCTGTGATAAAAATATGCCCGGGGCGATGATTGCAATTTCTCGGATGAATATTCCGGCTATATTTGTGTATGGTGGAACCATTAAACCAGGACATTATAATGGTAAAGATTTAACCGTGGTTAGCGCCTTTGAAGCCGTCGGACAATATAGCGCTGGAAAAATTGACGATACTGAATTAATTGAAGTCGAACGTCATTCTTGTCCGGGGGCGGGTTCCTGTGGGGGAATGTACACAGCAAATACTATGTCTTCTGCGATTGAAGCCATGGGAATGAGTTTAATGTATTCCTCAACCATGGCCGCAGAAGATGAGGAAAAAGCCGAAAGTACAGAAAAGTCGGCCTATGTGTTACGAGAAGCGATTAAAAATCAGATTCTTCCCCGTCAAATTATAACCCGAAAAGCCTTTGAAAATGCGATCGCTGTGATTATGGCGGTGGGCGGTTCAACTAATTCGGTTTTACACCTATTAGCTATTGCCAATGCCATCGGAGTTGAACTTACAATTGATGATTTTGAAGAAATTCGGGCTAAAGTTCCCGTCTTGTGTAATTTAAAACCCAGTGGTCAATATGTAGCCACGGATTTACATAAAGCCGGGGGTATTCCTTTAGTGATGAAAATGTTATTAGAAAAAGGCTTAATTCATGGGGATGCCTTAACAATAACTGGCAAAACTGTAGCCGAACAATTAGCCGATGTTCCCAGCGAACCAAGCCCCGACCAAGATGTTATTCGTCCTTGGAATAATCCCATGTATGCTCAAGGACATTTAGCGATTTTAAAAGGTAATTTAGCCTCAGAAGGTGCGGTTGCTAAAATTAGTGGGGTTAAAAATCCAGTTATTACTGGCCCAGCCCGGGTATTTGAATCGGAAGAAGAATGTTTGGATGCAATTTTAGCCGGAAAAATTAGCGCTGGTGATGTGATTGTGATTCGTTATGAAGGGCCAAAAGGCGGGCCAGGAATGCGGGAAATGTTAGCGCCAACTTCGGCAATTATTGGAGCAGGTTTAGGGGATAAAGTCGGATTAATTACCGATGGTCGTTTCTCTGGAGGAACCTATGGAATGGTAGTTGGTCACGTCGCCCCGGAAGCTGCGGTTGGTGGGAATATTGGTTTAGTTCAAGAGGGAGATAGTATTACTATTGATGCTCGTCAACGGTTATTACAAGTGAATATTTCCGATGAAGAATTAGCAGGGCGTCGGCAAAATTGGCAAGCTCCAAAACCCCGTTATACTAAAGGAGTTTTAGCTAAATATGCGAAATTAGTTTCATCTAGCAGTATTGGTGCTGTGACGGATTTAAACCTAGGTTAATTCTCCCATCCCCAGGCGTGAAACCTCGTAGTGAGCCCTTCAGGGCTCATTTAATCCTCATTTAATTATTTACTCTAACTCTGTTATTAAAAAGGGATTAATAATTATTGTTTTTTGTTCAATAAGTTGATTAGCTTGCATATTTTTAGGTTAGTGTCTAATAAAACCTTATCTTTGATAAAGTTCCTCTCTGTTGAATTGATAGTTGTCAGGGAGAATCAAAGAATGTTGATCTACAAACTCAAAAAATTTTTGCTTTTTGACTTCAATTTCATCTGTTTCCACAAGAATAACTTTAAAACTTTTTCCTTCCCATTCATCACTTAATTTTTCAGAGAGGATCAAATTACCATTATTACAAGTTGCTTGGATAACTTTGTACATTTTAGCGATGATCTCCTTTTGTATTAAATCTTTTTAGCAATTATAACCAATAGGAGCAATTTTTGCCAACTTTTTTAAGCAGTAAAAACCGATACCTAGGGTAAGCTGCGAAGATCGCAACTTAACACCCGTTGTTGGGCTTTAGCCCTCTATTCAAGCTAATATAGAAAGACTTAGTTTAAATCAATTCTTGATAGGCTTGAATCATTTGTTGAGCGATCGCATCCCAACTATAATAATTTAAAGCATAATTTTGAGCATTTAATCCTCGCCGTTGACACTCTTGCGGGTTAGTTAATGCGGTTTCAATTAAACTTGAAATTTCATCAATATTGCCATTGCCGACCCAACCTCCTTGGGATTTTTCCACATCTTCCCAAATATAAATACCCTTAGAAATAACCACCGGAGTACCAACAGCCATCGCCTCAGCCACGGCAATTCCAAAATTTTCATAATAGGAAGGTAAAACAAATAAATCGGCTATTTTTAATAAAGCGGTTTTAATTTCCCCGGTAACAAACCCAGGAATAATAGTTTTTTCTCCTAAAGTTGATTGTTGAATTTGTTGTTTTATTTGGGCTTCATATTCGGGATCTTGGGGATTAGATCCGGCTAAAATAAATTGAAACTCTAATCCAGTTTTTAAGACTTTTTCTAAAGCCGGAATTAAAATATCAAGTCCTTTTTTTGGTTCAATTCGAGATAGGAATAAAATCATCGGAATATTGGGCTTTATTTCTAAATGGGATAAAATAGCCTGGGGTGTTTGGGTTAATTCGGGTAAAGTTACGCCTAAAGGAATAACTAAATCCTTCGTTTTAACTCCAAATCTTTCAGAGATTCTGGCTTCTTCCTGACTGGTAAAATGAATCGCCGCCGCCCCGGCAATATTGGGACGTTCTAATAAGGCTGCATAGAGTTTTTTTAACTGTTTTTTCTTGTTTAAATCGGCGGGGTCAAGGGTTCCTAATGGTCGTAAAATATAGGGTAATTTTTGATAACGGGCGACCGTTGCCGCCGCCGAAGTTACGGGAGAAAATAAGGCATGAATATGGGCTAAATCATATTCGGAGGCGTGTTTTTGTAGCCATTTTAATAAATCTAAAGAAAATTTATAACGACGAAAGGGAGAACAGGGAAAATATCGAATTTGATAACCTTTTTCCTGTACGGGGATATCTAAAGGAACGTCTAAGGGCGGTTGTCCGCGATCGCCATTGGAATTAGTGGTTAAAACTGTCACCTCAACCCCTAGTTTTCCTAGGGCTGAAGATAGACCCCGCACCATTTGACTCGGTCCACCATATACTAAAGAAATTGAAGGAATAATTTGTAGGATTTTCATAATTCAGTCATTACTTGTTTTAATCAACAGTATAACTGCTAACTCTTAAACTGATAACTGTTAACTGATAACTGTTAACTGTTAACTGATTACCGCGATCGCATCGGGGATTTCTTTTTCAACTCGACGTAAACGGGGCATCCGATAGGCAATTAAAGCGGCTACAATATTGAGGATACCAATTAACATAAATAATAACCCACTTCCCCGTCCGGCGCCGACTCCAATAATTTGACCGATACTATCTGCTAATAGTCCACCGGGTTTCATCATGGGTTCTAAAACTCGATCGGCTAAGGGCCCAACGGTTAAATGGGATAGAATTAACAGCGATCGCTCCACCACACTTTGTAAAGAAAAGATCCTTCCTTGTAATTCAAAAGGAATTTTAGATTGCCAAATAGTGTGATTACTACTGAGAATAAAAGGCCGGGCAAATAAATAACCAAATCCGGCAATTCCAGCTAAGAAAATCGAAGGTCTAAACCCTGCCAAACACAGACATAAACCCTGTAAACCCACTAACCATAAAATCGCTTTCATCCGGTTTTTAGGGCCACCAGAAACGCTCACTGCCACGCTTCCTAGGAGCATTCCACAACCACTAATAGAAAGAATTAAGCCTAATTGTTGGCTACTGGCAAAGGTTAAGACCACAGGCCAGAATAAAATAGCAAGCATTCCTTCTGTAAAGTAAGTTATTGCAAAAAAACTTAATAATTTTTTTAAACCGGGACGGATGAGAATATAATTCCAGGCGGACAGATTTTCTTCCCAAAGTCTTTTAAAGTTTAAGGGTTGTTGTTGAGATTTTGAAGGTTCTACTTTGGGAAAACGCACAATTAATAATGTGATTAACCCTAAAACAAAGGTTCCAGAATCAATAATTAAAATCGAACCAATGCCAATACTCCCAACTAAAATTCCGGCAACAGTTGGGCCAGAAATTTTAGCGATCGCCCGAGAAACTTGCACCATCCCATTAGCACGATTTAAGTCATTGCGGGGAACTAATTGGGGAATGGAGGCCATATAAGCGGGCCATTGGAAGGCATTGGAAATCGAACTCACGCACACCGCGACGTAAATATGCCAAACTTCCAAACGGTTTGAAAATACTAATACCATCAATATTAGGGTTCCCACCGCCGCAATAATATCGTTAATAATCATCGCGCCGCGACGACTCGAACGGTCTACAATAGCACCTGCGAGGGGGGAAATCAACAGGTTAGGAAGATGAATACAAACAGAAATTAGGGCAAACTGAGTAATGGAACCTGTGCTTTGATATACCCAAACCCCCAAGGCAAATTCGGTTAAGCTGGAACCAAACATAGAAACAATTTGTCCCAACCAAACCAGCAAAAAAGTCGGCATACGTTCTTTGTCCCACGGTTTCATCAGTTATAGCTTGCTTATATTAAGTATTGTAAAGAGCATTTGTCAATCTATTTCAATATTAAGCAACTGATTTGAAGGAAACACAAAGGTACAAAGACACAAAGATATTTAAAATTAGGTTAATGAGACGATATTTGATTGGCTTCATCAAGTTTTTGTTCCCAAATATCAACTAAGTTTTTAATTACCTGATCCCAACTATAGTTACCGACAGATTGTATTCCTCGATTTCCTAGGGTTTTTCTTAATATTGGGTCATCGATTAATTGCTTTAATTTGTGTGTAAAATCCTCTGGATCTTGAGGAGTATATAAATATCCATTTTCCCCATCTATAACATTTTCAACTAACCCTCCTGCCCGGGGAACTAATACCGGAATTCCAGACGCAAAGGCTTCTAATACGGTTAATCCTCTCGATTCCCGTTCCGAGGTGGTAATATGAATATCACTATTAGCATAAACTGCCGGAACCTGATCATAGGCTACCCGACCCAGAAAATAGACGTGACGGGTAAATTTTGTTAAACCCTCGATAATTTCGTCTTGCATTTGTCCATCACCAATAATAATAAAACCCACTTTTTCTAAATCAATTGTTTCTGCAACTTTTGCTATAGTTTTTAAGGTGAAATTCCAGCCTTTATCGGGGGTTAAACGACCGACAAAAATTAATTTAGTTAACCCATCTAATTCGGGTAAGTTATAATATTTTTTAAAAAAATGTTCTTCTTTTAAATTCGGGTTAAAGCGTTGGGCATCAAATCCGGCTAAATTCTCGTAAATTGCATTATTAATTCCCATTTGCGGGGCGAGTTGATAGGTGATTGTACTGGTAAATAAAGTAAGATCATAACCGTTATAAATCCAAGCAAAAATTCTTCTAAATATTTCTCTAATGATTTCTACCGCAAATTTTGGTAAGGGAATATAATCTTCAGCGTAGGATAGAAACCAAGTTCTAAAAAACGCAATACAGGGAATATTGGCTTTTTTAGCGTAATCTATTCCGGCTCGCCTAAAAAATCCAAAAAATAGCCTTTCTGGTTCATCGACATGAACTAAATCGGGCTGAAATTTTTCTAATTCTTGTAATAAAATAGAATAGGATTTAATAGAAGGATTACGTTCAAAATCTAATCCTAAAAATGACGTACTGGGTAAATTAAAAACCCGCACACCGGGTAAAATATCCCCGCTATATTCTCGCCAATTGGGATAAATGCTTTCAATAACACTATAGTCAGGACAAAAAAATAAAACCTCATGTCCCCACTGACTTAACCGTTGGAGTCGCATCATCGCACTGACGGTAACACCATCAACTACGGGGAAAAAACCAGAGGAAATAATGGCAATTTTCATACTAAACTGTACCTTGATCGTAGTGAGTCCTTCAGGACTCTATGTAGTGAGTCCTTTAGGACTCTATCTTACGCATGAGCAACTTTTCTAATTTAATTGATTTATTGCGCGATCGCGCCGAACATAAACCGGATCAACTCGCCTATCGGTTTTTAGCTGATGGGGAAACGGAGTCGGGGACTCTGACCTATCAACAGTTACACCAACAAGCTCTGGACATCGCAGCTTATCTACAATCATTTTTATCTCCAGGCGATCGGGTTTTAGTCGTTTATCCCTATAGTGCGGGATTAGAATTTATTGCAGCATTTTTTGGCTGTTTATATGCGGGTGCGATCGCCGTTACCGATAACCCTCCAGTCTCGCCTCAAGCAATTGTTAAGCTACAAACCCGTTTAGAATCGGCTCAATGTCGGGCAATTTTAAGCACAAAAGCGTTAATTGAACAGTTACAAACTCAATTTTCTGTGGATAAGGAAGATGAGACGCGCCGTGGCACGTCTCTACGGTGGGTGGCGACCGATGACCTTTTGAATCAAAAACTGGCGACAGATTGGCAAGAACCGCCAATTAACGGGGATACCGTCGCTTTTTTACAATATACCTCCGGTTCTACCGGAACCCCAAAAGGGGTAATTGTTACCCATGGAAATGTTCTGCATAATTCAGCAATTATTTATAATGCTTTTGGCCATCACAGCCAGAGTCAGGGATTAATTTGGCTTCCCCTATTTCACGATATGGGATTAATTGGGGGAGTTGTTCAACCCTTGTATGGGTCATTTCCCGTAACTTTAATGTCCCCAGTTTCTTTAGTACAAAAACCCTTTCGTTGGTTAGAGGCGGTTTCCAAATATCAAGCCACCACCAGTGGCGGGCCAAATTTTGCCTATGATTTAGTTTGTCGAAGTGCGACCCCAGAAAAGTTAGAAAAGTTAGATTTAAGTTCTTGGGATGTGGCCTTTTCCGGCGCTGAACCTGTACGCTGGGACACCCTCCAACGGTTTGCAGAAATTTTCGCCCCCTGTGGGTTCAAACCAGAGGCGTTTTATCCCTGCTACGGAATGGCGGAAACTACCCTATTTATTTCCGGTGGACACAAACACCAGACCCCCAATATTCTATGGGTCGATCCAGTCGCCCTGGAACACAACCAAGTCATCCCCAAACAACCAACCGATCAGCATTCCCCAACCCCCTCTATCTCCCCTACCTCCCCTGCCCCCCCTGCCC
>MNYZ01000091.1 GCA_001873365.1 Oscillatoriales cyanobacterium CG2_30_40_61
TGCTCCCCCTGCTCCCCCTGCTCCCCCTGCTCCCCTTACTCTCCCAACCTTAATCGCAACAGCAATTAATTCTGCTTTAGTCTTAATCGGACGGGTAAATTTTTCATCGGTTAGGGCAAATAAAACTTCCCAAGTAGCATCTTCATTTTCGCTACCACAATCTTTGACAACCTGTTCAATGGAATGTTTAATTAATTCGTTTTTAGGATTAGTTCCTAATTTTTTATAAGCCGTTAATGTGGTAATTCCCTGTTCTTGAATTTGATCACCAACGACTTGTAATTCAATCGGGCGGATTCTATCCCGTTCATCGGCTAAATCCGTAACTAAAGTATCAATTAAACTGGGTTCTAATTGTAATTTGGCTCCTTGGGTTAACCGTTCAATTACTATCTTTGATTCCGCTAGAGTAAAATCACGCAAATGATAGCGATTTTTTTTATCGAGAATATTATTATTAATGGCATCTAAATTGATTAATTGATCACATTCTAAAAGATGATGTAAATAATCTTCTCTCATAGAAAAAACTATTTTTACAAAGGGTAAATCTAGGCAAATTTTTAGAAAATCATAAAATATTTTGCGTTTTTGTTGATTACAATTGGAAACAAAAAAGAATTCTTCAAATTGGTCAAAAATCAAAACCGTGAGTAAATTTCTTTCGGCATTTTTGGTGAGTTGTTTCAACACAAAAGAATAGGGATTCAGAATAAAAGCTGCTGGGAATTCCTGATTGCTTTGATTACGATTTCGATTATTCCAATTTTGAATAGAGGATTGGGCAATCACCTTATACCAGAGTTTTTTAATCGACTCATCGGGATATTTAAAGGAATCACAATTTAATAATGCACTGGCTAAACTTCGCTCTAATTCCCGAGTCCAATCCATATATCCTTGAATCACCACGGCCAAACAATCCCGCGCACTAATTGCCGTATTTCTTAAAGCTGGAACTAAACCCGCATTGACTAAAGAACTTTTTCCCACCCCAGAACGACCATGAATAATAATTAATTTATGATCATCCCGACTCAAGCGATGGAGCAAATTCTGAATATCGTGTTGGCGACAGGATGCCATCATTTCTTCCGCAACTGCAACAATATTTTCTCCTTGGGTACTAGAGGGATTAATTGCTTGTTTGGGGGGTTGAAGTTGGGCGGCTCCAATAAAGGCTCGGAACCCATATTGATGTTCAATTTCCCGTTGTTTTTTCTTAATTCTAAAGGCTTGACGATACTGACCTTGCTGATAGTCAATATTGCGTAATTCTCCCAAAATATCTAAATACAACTGAGGATTATATTGGGGTTCAATTTGAGCTAGGGCTAATTCTAATTTATGTTTTGCTGATTGCCATTCTCCCTGATATTGATAACAACGGGCTAATAATAATAAACACTGTCCTTGACTCACCGTAGGTTTCACTGAAGGTAAAATCGCTAAAGCCAATTTTGCTAATACTAATGCCCGACGCCATTGCGATCGTTTTAAGGCTACCTCCGCCATAAACACATAATCTTGAGCTAATTGACTGGAGGTTCCATAAACTAAGTGCATTTTTATGCCCCCCAGGGCTAATTCCTGTAACATTTCCCATAATTGTAAGCGCTGTAATACTTCACCTAAATGGGAAATCACTCCAGCGAGTAAATCAGGGCGTCCAGCTTGTTTAAAAATTTGCTGACTTTGCTCAAAATAGCGTTTAGCTTCTGGTAATAAAACCTGGACTAAGTTGGGATTGCGAGTGGCTTGGATATAATAGGTTAAGGCAATATGAAACAATACAATTCCTTGACGTTCTCTTAAACAAAACACCAGGGGGCGGGAAGTGGGGGGAGCTATCACCGCCAGGGACAATTCCACACCGGAGATGTGACCGGGGAAACCCCGTAAACTCGCCTCGTGTTCGAGCAGGGCTAAACTTTGTTGATAATGTTGGCGGGCAATTTCGATACAGTCATTGGCATCGTCATCTTGACCTATAATAAACTGACGACAGGCTTCTAAAGCGGGATCTAACTCATAGCCTCGATTTTGTAAATCTTGCCAATGCAGTTCTAATTCTCGCCTTCGGTTAGATCTGATCCCAAAATCCGAGGGGAAACGACGGGATACAGTTGATTTGAACACCTTTTGGGTTTTGGGTTCCCAGGCTTTGATTTTTAATTCTGCTAGGGTAAATAGGGTATTAGCCTGTAATTTTAAATAGTCTAATAATTCGGTTGTGGTTAATTCAAATTTAATTGTGGCGGCGGCCCAACTTTTAAAGTCAGGGGCTAAACGAATTAAGGCGGTGGCAATATCATCGGTAATCCATAAAATAATTGGAAAATTAAATTGTTTTCTAAATTCATCCCGCACTTGATTGGTGGAACTCAGGACAATATCCAAATTTTCCACGGTTTCTAATCCTAAAATCATCAGGGCATCAGGAGAGTTTTTATCAACATGAACTGATACATCGGTATAGAGGGTTTGGGTATAGGGAGATAAAACCAGAGGCTCAATTTTAATTTCTGAATCAACTTGTACAGTCTGTAGAACTTTTTGTCTGAGTTGACTGGAATTGCATCTAACTAAAACCAGGGAAAATTGGCCTTGGGATAGGGAAACAGCCCGCAATAATCGGTTCAAACTACGTTCATTGACTGATGCTACAATTTGGGGATCAATAAGTTTATCCATGGTAAAATGCCACACTAATGATAATTTTAATGAGTATTGATATCGCTAATACTCTGATTCGCTTCTGTTCCCAAAAGCCAATATTTTATATTTCATAAATTGGGCATCTAATCCCAGAAAAAATTGAACACTCCCAAAATTAGTTGAGTGCTTAGAAGTTATTTAATCTGTAATATCTTTTATTCCCTTTATATAAATTTAGCTCATCAGGTTGGAATTTAAAAGAAAATAAACAAAAAAACTATATCCCATGTTTTGTTGTAAAATAGACAGCTAATTAATTATGAATTACAAATTACGAATTACAAATGGGGAATATTTTACTCCCCTGCCCCCCCTGCCTCAGTTAAGCTGTTTTTGTCATAGAATTGACCAATAATTTATATTGACTGCTTTGGGTCAAAGCGGGATTAATTCCAAACCAACGACCATCTTGATCCCGATATTCAAAAACAAACATACTACGGAGTAGGGTTTGACATTCATCTTCCCCGGTGACTTTTTGAGTTTTGACGACTCGTAACAATAACTCCCATTCTTCTTGAGTAATTGCACCCAAAAGATCATCTCGATATTCTTGAATCACCTGCTCCAAACAAGAACGGGTAAATGGGGGATCTTCTTGTTGTAAACAACTGTACATTAACATTAATAGACGTCGAATATGACCCCCACTAACTAAACACAAACGATCCAAGGTTTCAGGACTATCAAATAAAGTAGATATCAACTGAAAACGATCATCTGGAGGGATATCGGGAAAAGCTCTTGCTAATACCATTTGTTGTAATTTTAGCATTCCCGAGGGGTTTTCTGTGCCATCACGCAGGCAAACTGGAACCATAGGTAAAACCTTTGGTTTGACTCCAAATCGACTAGAAAGCCGATCATAGTCATTAGAAAACATCAGGGTCAAGGGAATAGTAAAAACTACATGACAATTGAGGCGTTTGAGTTGTTCACCGCGATCGACAAATAGATATTCGGGTTGAGTTCTTCCCCAGGGTTTAGGAGAGTTATCAATTCGATCTAAGTTATCGACAATTACGACAATTCCTTTTTTACCTTTGGCTTGTAATGCCGTATTTGACCGAGCCAATATTTCATCATTAATGGCATCTAAAATACTGCTGGTACGAGGTTCTAAATATTGTCTTAATTGGGAACGGAGTTTGGGAGAATCCTTAGTTTTGGCTGTGATTTTAGCGATACCGACGGATAATTCCGCTTCGGCAGAGAGTTGAATCGGGGTTTGCATTAACTCGGAAATTTCGGTAAATAAGTTAGAAAAATATCCGGGTTTGAGACGAATTTGATCTGCTTCTAAACTTTCACTCACCTGACGAGCAATCATTAATAAAACATCACTAATATCCACATCCGCCATATCCAGGTTTTGAGAGGATTCAAAGTAAACAACGTGATATCCCTGACGTTCTAATAAATCCTTGAGACGAAATAATTCCGTTGATTTCCCACAACCTATATGACCACTAAATAATTGACAGGTGGGTTGATCATGGGATAGCAAAGTGATGGTGCGACTCAATTCTCTAATGATATCGTTACCCCGGAGGGAGGAAAAATCGATATAATACTTTCGATCTTCGGGGTTAGCCATATCGATAGTCTTACTGGGGTTACAGGCTTTATAAAATCTACTTAAGTCAAGCTCGATCACAATTAAACTCTTAACCTCTGTATTAATTTAACGGGTGACTCTGAATATTAGTTTAGCTACCGGATTCATATTTCAGGATGGGGGGGATCACCGGATGGGGGGATCACCGGATAGGTAGGGCAAAATCACCAAAGCAATTAGAAATAGGGGGATACAGAATATGCTAAATTGTTGGCTGCTACCAGTGGTGAGGTGAAACAAAGCTACCCATGGGCAATCTGACCCAGATTAAATCTCTTTCAACCCATCAATTACGACGTCAACGGCAGCAGTTACGGCGTCAACGTCGCCTAAGGTTAGTTCAAATGTTATGGCAAACCCTGGCGCTCGGTAGCTTGACTGGGGGTATGTTTTGGCTGATTAACCAACCCCTGTGGTTGATTAGCCAACCCGAACAAGTCAAAGTCGAAGGCAATCAGCTATTGTCCGATCAGATGGTTCGTTCTTTACTGCCCCTATCCTATCCTCAATCTCTGTGGAAAATTCAACCCCAGGTCTTAGCATCGGGTCTGGAATCCCGGGGTCAAATTGCCTCCGCCCATGTCACCCGTCAGTTATTTCCCCCCAGTTTAACCGTTAATATTCAGGAACGAAAACCCGTGGCGATCGCCTATCCCGCCGGAGCCCGGGCGCTTAGGGGAGAAAATCATACCGTGGGATGGTTAGATGCCACCGGGGACTGGATGCCCTTGGAAAACTATCAGGAATTAGAAAAATCTCAACAACTTCCTAGCCTGAAGGTGATGGGGAACTTTAATCAGTATCGTTCTTACTGGCCGCAAGTCTATCAAGCCATCGGTCGCAGTCCGGTGCAAATCTCCGAAATTAATTGGGAAGATCCGAATAATCTGATTCTGGAGACAGAAATTGGTACGGTGCATCTGGGCCCCTATACGTCCAAATTCCCCGAACAGTTACAGGTGATTGATCGGATGAGAAATATTCGCCCACAATTGGATCGGACTCAGATGATGTATTTTGATCTAAAAAATCCCCAGCAACCCCTGCTGCAAATTCCAGCGGCAAGCACGGATAAAAGCCGATTATCCCAGGAGGAATCTGGGTCTAACTAATCGATAGTTTACCTGGGAAGGAATAAAAATCAGAATTGTCTAGTTAGATCAGACCGTCAACTCAACTTCAACACCATCAATGCGAATTAAAATTTGTGGTATTACTCAACCGGATCAAGGTTATGCGATCGCCCAACTGGGGGCGACAATGTTAGGATTTATTTGTGTTCGGGCTTCCCCGCGTTACGTCACATCGGAGCAAATTCGTAGCATTTTAGAGATTTTACCGAATTCGATTCAAACCATTGGTGTATTTGCGAATGTGAGTGTGGAGGAAATTTATCAAACGGTTATGGAAACGGGATTAGGGGGTGTACAACTTCATGGAGATGAATCTCCTGATTTTTGCGATCGCCTGGGTCAAATCCTGCCTAATATAGAACTTATAAAAGCCGTACGGATTAAATCTCCAGCCACCTTAATCCAAGCCCAAAACTATTTTAATCATATTGATGCTCTGTTATTAGATGCTTATCATCCGCAACAGTTGGGAGGGACGGGTCAAAGGTTAGATTGGCAAATTTTGAAGCCGTTTTCTCCCCCCTGTTCGTGGTTTTTAGCCGGAGGATTAACCCCGGATAATATTAGGGAAGCATTGCAACAGTTAACACCTGATGGTATTGATCTTTCTAGTAGCATTGAACGTTCTCCGGGGGATAAAGATTTGGCAAAAGTTAACCAATTATTTCAAGCAATTTCGGCTTTTTTCTCAGAATTAAAAACCAATTAATCAATTTTGCTTTTGATCTCCCGCACTATCTTGTCCTAACTCCTCTGACGCTTCTGGAGATTCCTTCTGCAAATTTTCTATCAGAGCTTTGATAGAACTCCGAGGAATATAGGGCCAGCCTCCTTTCGATTCAATCTCTCGTAATAAATGATAGAGTTTTTGACGATTATCTGGTAAAGATTGCTGAAATAAACTCTCTCGAACATTCTGATGTAACTGTTCTAAAATTCTGAGTACCGCCAAAATCTCTAGGGTATTTCCTTCGGCGGTTTTGGCTAAGGTTAAAACTTTTTCTGCTAAAATTTCAAGTTGATTTGACCGAGCTTGTGAATCAAATTCCGTGGGATTGTCCATAATTCAAATCTATCAATACCGAACACTTCCTGAGAGAGGGCGATCGGTAAATTAACTTAAGTAGTTTAACTGATCGTTGAAAAATTTGTACTTCCTCAGAAAAAGAGTGATCAGAAATCAACGGTGAGTTGGGAAACCCGGAGGCTTGAGCTTCGGGGAGGAAAAACGACTCACCGCAGTTTTAACTGCCATGAGAAATGATAAAATATCGGCAGCAAGTAAGAATAACCATCTACGCGAAGAAGTGTTTTTTCGGGAGTAACCCCTGACTTGCCTCGCACCTGCAAAGTTGTAGCCGGGGGGCAAGCAAGTCACGGAAAAACGCGGATCGTACCAAATTGCCATGGTGATGGACTCGGAAAGCCAAAAAATGGTACAAATAAGCGCAATAGCAGCATCTTTTTGATAGTTGTTTTGAGTGTCTAGGGGGATATTTGACTATCCCTTTTAAGCAAGTCTTAAAGAATCTGCCTCTCTTTACAGGGCGGAGTGTCAAATATCAATTTTGCATATTTGAGGTTGACAATGAGATATCGCGCTTTGGTTGCTGCACTATTAGCAATCTGTTTAACTGTACTTACAGCCTGTTCTGATGGCCCAGAAGCTAAAGATCCGAAGCTACTGACCTATGATGACATTAGAAATACAGGATTGGCTGTAAACTGTCCAACTTTACCCGAAACCGCCCGGGGTTCTATCCCAATTGATAGTGGTAAGTCCTACAGTATCAGTGGTTTGTGTCTGCAACCCACCAGCTATTTTGTCAAGGAAGAATCCACCAATAAACGTAAAGAAGCCGAATTTGTTCCGGGTCGTCTATTAACCCGATTCACCTATAGCTTAGATCAAATTGGGGGTAACCTGCTGGTGGGTTCCGATGGAACACTCACCTTTAAAGAAAAAGATGGGATGGATTTCCAACCGATTACGGTTTTATTACCAGGTGGTGAAGAAGTTCCTTTTTTGTTCACGGTTAAAGGGTTAGTAGCCAGTTCCCAACCGGGATTATCCAGTATTAACACTTCTACCGATTTACGGGGAGATTTTAACGTGCCTTCCTATCGAGGTGCTAACTTCTTAGATCCTAAAGCCCGTGGGGTAGCTTCTGGCTATGACAACGCCGTTGCTTTACCTGCCACCGCCGATGGTAAAGATTTAAGCACTGCTAATGTTAAGTTAGCCGATACCAAGGTGAAAGCAGGTCAGATTTCTTTACAGGTTTCTAAAATTGACGGCGAAACTGGAGAAGTGGCCGGAATCTTTGAAAGTGAACAGCCTTCTGATGATGATTTAGGTGCGAAGGAATCCTTGGATGTGAAAGTTCGGGGTGTCTTCTATGGTCGGATTGAAGCTGCTTCCTAAGCTAATCTATCCTTGAGTTAAGTTCTGATTTGATCCAGGAAGAATGGGGGATCAACAGTTGCCTGTCTGTTGGTTTGTGGACTTATATCACTGACTGATGATGGGTAAGGGTTCAACCCTCAGCCTTCCTGAATTAACCAAAAATTTTTCGCCAAGTTGAATATATATAATTCCCAATTTCAGGAAATATTAATCAAATTTCTCTAAATATCTTGCGTTAAGCCGGCAAGTTAGGCTACAATAATATGTTATTAGCCCTAATAGTGTATATAAGTTTACCGAAAGCTAGGCTTCTAGCCAATAGCCTAAAAGTCCTCGTTTAGTGCTTAAGACCGACCTCACATTGACTGTTAAATATGGGTTCAGAGTCCCCCTTCTGTTGGGGCAAACCCTCTAACCTCCCATGCCATTAGAGCCGAGTGTGGTCAAGATTGATACTGAACCTATTAGCCAGCCCTACCAACGCAGGATCTTGTCATGCCTACTCAAGTTGTCAATTACCCTAGAGGAGAAAGTTTAGAACTGTTGCACCAATATCAACAGTCTGCTTCTAAGGATATCCGTAACCGGATTGTTCAGTTAAATATTGGATTGGTGCGTAAGGAGGTACACCATTGGGTAAACCAGTGTACCGAAAGTTATGAAGATTTACTTCAAGTCGGTTGTATTGGCTTAATTCGTGCTATTGAGCGGTTTGACCTGTCGAAAGGTCATGCCTTTAGTTCCTTTGCGATTCCCTATATTCGGGGAGAAATTCAACACTATTTAAGGGACAAAAGCCCGTCGGTGCGGGTTCCCCGGCAATGGTTGACCCTACAACGGCAATCGGTGAAGGTGATTCAACAACTTCAGTTAGAACTCAAGCGCCCGCCCACGGATGGGGAAGTGGCGGAGGTGTTGGGAATTTCTGTGAATGAGTGGAATGAGGTTAAGCTGGCTAACTGCAACCGTTCTGTGCTGAGTTTGGATGCTCCGATTCAAGATGGGGAAGATGGGGCTACCTGTTTGGGGGAATTGGTTCCCGATGGTCGTTATCGGAGTTTTCAGTTGGCGCAGGAAGATCAAATTCGTGTCCAACAGGCTTTAGCTAAATTAGAGGACGGAACCCGTAAGGTTTTGGAGTTTGTGTTTCTGTATGATTTAACCCAGAAGGAAACGGCGGAACGTTTGGGAATTAGTTCGGTAACGGTTTCTCGTCGGGTGAAAAAGGGGTTGAGTTCTTTGCAGAAAATGATGTCTGGTAATGATTAGTTGGGTTTTCGGTAAATAGTCAGGAAATACGAAGGTACAAAGTCACAAACAAATAGTCAAGAATATTGAACTTGAGAGTAAAAGTAGGCTATATAGCAACCGCGCCTAGCTATTAGGACTACTTATCGGCTGTCATTACCGCCGAGAGTGCGTTAATCTATGTCAATAGCGTTATGGCGACTGCTATAAAACTGAAAATCCATTGACTTTTTCTGGGTGTGTAGATCCCCCCTAGCCAGCCTTAAAAAGCATGGCTGTTTCATTCTCAAGGAAACCAGGGTTTTGTAGGGGTAGTGCCCGGTGTGCCTACCCTCTACTCTACCCTCCCCATCCACGATTTGCAGGCGTTTCAGGGATGGGGGCAACCACGGGGGGATGGGGGCAACCACGGGGGGATGGGGGCAACCACGGGGGGATGGCCCCTACAAAGAATGA
>MNYZ01000035.1 GCA_001873365.1 Oscillatoriales cyanobacterium CG2_30_40_61
GGGGGGGGTGGGGGATTCGGATCACGCCAAGATGGGGGTGTTGGGGTATTGGGAAGGGCAGGTAAATCCGGTACTGTAGCGATCGGGAAACTAGGTAAAGTGGGTACGGTTATCCCTGGCCCAACAGTTTGAGGTTTGGATGTTGTTACTCCACTCCCCCGGGGTGTTCCTACGGTCCCAGGAGTTCCCGGAGTTCCGGTTCTACCAGGAGTTCCCGGAGTTCCGGTTCTACCAGGACTTCCCGGAGTTCCGGTTCTACCAGGACTTCCCGGAGTTCCGGTTCTACCAGGACTTCCCGGAGTTCCGGTTCTACCAGGAGTTCTAGGAGTTCCACTTGTACCAGGAGTTCTAGGAGTTCGAGGGGTTGTAGGAGCAGGAACCCTGGCACTGGCTGATACCCAACGCAGGGGGGGGTCACTCACGGGTAATTTAGGTAAATCTGGCACAGCCCTAGTAGCCTGTTCCGGTACGGATGGTGCTTCTCCCACTTCTGGAGCGGGTTGGACAATAGATGGAGGCAAAACCGCAAACGGATCGACACCTACCCCGGAAGGCGCCGTGGTTGTTAACGGTGTGGTGGGAATTGCCGTCGAAGGTCTACCCAAAAGACGTAATCGTTCCTCTGAATTGGTCGATTGAATCAAACCCGCACCCGCAGCCACATTTGGTTGTTCTTTAACCACAGGATTTTGAAATGGAGGCACTTGACCCGGGGTCGGGGTCGCATTCGGAGTCGGCGACGCTACTGCCGATGGAGGAGTTGCTGGAGCAGTAGTCGGAGTGGAGGCGGTTTCTTCTGGTTTAGAACCGCATCCCCCTAACCCCAATACAAAAATACCAATGGAGAACAAAAACCAAAGTTGACGCATTGCCAGTCCCCAAAACACAGTTTATATAACTTCAGGATACCCAATCTTAATCCCAAGCTACAATATAAATAACTCAAGAGTCAGGGATTAACTCAGTGATGGTATAATCTAGGCGGAATTCACCACAAGCAGGAAAAGGTCACTGGGCATGGCACCAAAATCTGTATCTCCGGTTGTACTGATCATTTTGGACGGATGGGGTTATCGTGAACAAGCGGACGGAAATGCCATCGCCGTTGCCAATACCCCGGTGATGGATAGTCTATGGATGGCTTACCCCCGAACCCTAATTCGCACCTCTGGAAAAGCGGTGGGTTTACCCGTGGGGCAAATGGGAAATTCAGAAGTGGGTCATTTGAATATTGGTGCGGGGCGCGTTGTTCCCCAAGAGTTAGTTAGAATTTCCGATGCGGTTGAGGATGGCACAATTCAAAATAACCCCGCATTGTTAAAAGTTTGTCAAGATGTTTTAGATAAAAACGGCAAACTACACTTGATGGGTTTATGTTCTGATGGGGGGGTTCACTCCCATTTAGATCATTTATACGGACTTTTAAACTTAGCCAAAGCTAAAAATATTAGAGATGTTTGTATTCATGCCATTATGGATGGTCGAGACACCAATCCTAAAGATGGAATTAAATATATTAAGCAAATTCAAGAACAAATTGATGCTATTGGTATTGGTCGCATTGTGACAATTAGTGGCCGTTATTATGCCATGGATCGAGATAAACGATGGGATCGGGTTAAACAAGCTTATGATATTATAACTACCGATGGCGAAGGTAATGGATTATCGGCCGCCAATGTGATGTTATCTTCCTATTCTGAAGGCATAAACGATGAGTTTGTAGTGCCCTCTCGGATCGCGCCTGGAGCGGTGGAAGCCGGGGATGGGGTGATTTTCTTTAACTTCCGTCCTGACCGGGCAAGGGAGTTAACTCAGGTGTTTGTTGATGCTGATTTTAAAGAGTTTGAACGTTCCTATATTCAGCCCCTGAGCTTTGTGACTTTAACTCAATATGACTCTCATTTTCCCGTATTAGTAGCTTTTGAACCCCAAAATCTAAATAATATTCTCGGACAAGTTATCGCTGAACACGGGTTAAAGCAATTACGCACGGCGGAAACCGAAAAATATGCCCATGTCACCTATTTTTTTAATGGTGGTTTAGAACAACCCTATCCAGGGGAAGACCGAGAATTAATTCCCAGTCCTTCCGTTGCTACTTATGATTTACAACCGGAAATGTCGGCTGAGGCGGTGACGGATGTGGCAATTGAAGGCATTTCCAAGGGGATTTACTCACTGATTGTAATTAATTACGCTAATCCTGATATGGTCGGACATACGGGGATGATGGAAGCGGCGGTGATAGCGGTTGAAACCGTTGATCACTGTTTAGGGATATTATTACAAAGTATTAGTCAAGCTGGGGGTACGGCGATTATTATTGCCGATCATGGTAACGCCGAATATATGTGCGACGCCGAAGGAAATCCCTGGACAGCCCACACAACTAACCCCGTTCCCTTTATCCTAGTAGAAGGAGAAAAACGCAAAATCCCCGGTCATGGAACCGATATTCCTTTACGAACAGATGGCTGTTTAGCGGATATCGCGCCTACGATTTTGCAGATTTTGGGTATTCCTCAACCCCCGGAAATGACGGGTGTTTCTATGATTGAATCCGCCGCCTATGAAGTTCGAGAAAATCGGACTCCGATGCGGGTAAAACTCTAACCTAATTATCTAAAAAATAGGTTATCATCAAAGGTTTGACGCTTTAATTTTTCTGTTCAAATTATCAACTTCTTAACATGGTTACTCAAGTATTACAAGCGGTTTGGTCTTTATCGGCTTTAGGGATTATTATTTTAGTCTTACTCCATAGTCCTAAAGGAGACGGTATTGGCGGTATTGGTGGACAAGCTCAATTATTTACTAGCGCCAAAAGTGCCGAAACCACCTTAAATCGGATTACTTGGATGTTAGCAATTATTTTTATGGGAATTACTGTTATTTTAAGTGCCGGTTGGATTCAATAGGGTCGTCAATTCGCGCTCAAATCCTTAACCCTCCTTCTATACAATAGAAAGGGGGTTAATTTTTTTAATCCTGATGGTCATATTAAAGGGTGACAATGGCAGTTAAAAAGGTTTCTAATTCCGTTCGTCCCTCCTGATTAATAATATTATAGAAAATCTCTGTATTTTCATCTGGGGTATAAAACCGATAAAACCTTCTATCAGTTTCAACTGAACGTACATAAATTAAGGGAACTCCCACCTTTTCTAAGAGTTTTGCTTTTTTGCGATCGCGCACCTGAGCTTCTAAACTATCATGATAATGGGATTGACATTCTATGACTAATTTAGCGTTACGACTGGCTTTAAATCCGCGTTTCATTAAGGCAATATCGACCCTGGAATTTACCCAAAATTTCCAAATCTCATTCGGTAGCCATCCCACAGAATGGGAACAAATCACTCCTAAAGGAACCTGTGGACAATAGCGAAAGCGATCGCCTAAAATCATTTCTACAATTTCCATCACGATCATTTCCAATTCGTTGATAATCTCTCCATTTTCAAAATCATGGATAAAATCACCCTCTAAATTAGAATCAAATTCTTCTGAATTGTAAGCGTAACTCATTTGTAATTTCCTCCAAAAACTATTTGTAGGGTGCGTAAGTGTGGCGCACCCACCATCAATAAACCGATGAAACTTAACCCGCATTAAACACAACTTTCCAAGCATTATCACCAATAGATTCAGCAACCCAACCCCCTTTTTGATAAGGTTGACTTGCTTTTCGCGCCCGATAAAGCGTTGTTGGGGAAATGTCTAAAAGTTCTGTTGCGCGTTGAGTTGTACAGCAATTTTCGATAATCATTGTTTGGGGTTTGGGTTGTCGTTTTTTATTGATAAATTCAACAGGGGTTGGGGGTTCGTTGGGAAAAAGACTGAGTTGATAGTAGGCGGTCATAGCTTTCTTCTCCTATAGATTAGTAAGTAACTTTCTGGCTACTAATTTGAGATTATCCTGATATCTCCAAAAGGGAAATTCCAATTTATTTACACTATCGACTAAAAATAGTGGAAATAAAGTTACACTAAGTTGCTATAAACCTTACCCTGTAAACTTTATAGAATTTTAAAAAAATACTAATTTTTTCTAAATGAGTATGCTAAACTAATATTTAGGACAAACTATCAATGCTTGTGATGACTATGGAATCAGAGCGACAGTGGCAAGGTTGGGAAGATTTCTTGAGACTTAAGGCTGATAATGGGGGATTAGCAGATACTGAAACACAAGCATTTATTAAAAGTTTTATTAGGGAGAATCTCAACAAGACAACTAGCCAGATTGCTATAGAAATGCCGAATTATAACGATGATGAAGCTTATAATAAGGCAATGGGAAGGGTTTATAAGAAATTTAAAATTACTGGTACGAAAGGAAAACATCAACGCTTCCTAAAGAAGTTAGAGGATGAATATTGGAAATCTGAATTTGCTTCCCAGTTATACAATAAACACGAAGTAAACGTTAGTGAGTTTATCGATAAATTGCGTAACCGATGTATTGAACTATTTAACAACGAAAAACTTTTAACTACTGATTCCCTAATAGCTAAACAGGGGATGACCTTTAAGATTAATGATTTGTTTGTACTATTGGGTTTAGTAGAACGTCAGCGACCTTCTAAACGTCAAGATATTGAATCAGCAGACTTAGGCTCACAATTATATCAACCTACCGAAGACAATAAAACAAAATTTGACGATCAACAACAATTCTTTGATCAAGTTATTCGTGATTGTAATACTCCCAACAGTAAAGGAAAGAGAATAGCAATTATTGGGGAAGCAGGTTCAGGAAAAACAACCTTATTACAGAAAATAGGTGAGCAGTTGCTTCAAAATTCTATTCCTATTTGGATTTCATTAAAAAGGAAAGGGAATCAAACTTTACATGAATATCTAATGGGAGATTGGTTAAGGAATGCAGCAGAAGTTCTTGATAATGTCCCTGAAGAATGGAAAACGGCTTTAGAGGAACTATTAAAAAGCAATCAAGTTTTCCTATTATTAGATGGTGTAGACGAAATGACTACTACATCGCCTTTACAAGTTATTGGAGAACAAATTAATCAATATGATATTTTTCATTCTGTGCGAGTCATCTTAACTTGTCGGTCAAATCTTTGGGAAGACTATGCTTTACCTGGTTTTGATGCTTACCGGAATTTAGATTTTGATTATCCAACTCAGGTTGAACAGTTTATTGATAAGTTCTTTCAAAACTCCACAGAGAATAAAGACTTAGGGGAAACGTTAAAAACAGAACTGCGGTTAGAAAATAAATATAGGATTCGAGATTTAGTTAAAAATCCATTACGTTTATTCCTGTTATGTTATGCCTGGATTTTAGGCGACGGAAAATTACCGGACACCCAAGCAGAACTCTATAAAGTTTTCGTTGAAAATTTTTATAAAGTATACCAATTAAAAGGCTCTAATTTTACAATCCCAGTTCCGAAGCGAAAAGAACTAGAGAAAGGTTTAGGTGAATTATCAAAAAAAGCACTAGATGACAAAAAGTTTTTATTACCTGAAAGTGTTATAGAACAGTATCTAGGTCATCCCGATGATAAAGACTCTTTATTTTACTTAGGTAAGAAATTAAATTTACTCAATTGTGTTGGCAAATGTGCAGAAAATCCGTTTGAAGATGCTTATGCGTTTCTGCATTCAACATTTCAAGAATATTTTGCTGCGTTAGTTATTGATGATTGGTATTTTTTCTTACCTGATAATCATGTAGATAAACCCATAAATCAAAAATATTTAGTATTTGATAGTAACTGGCTACAAGTAATTATATTTTGGATGGGTCGCCCCGATAAAACAATATATGTTATGAATAATAAGAAGAAATTTATTGAAAATTTATTTAGTTTTTACGATGGATGTAGTCGTTTTTATTCTTTGAAAGCACAGTTTTTGGCAACAAATTTAATCGTAGAATTTACAAATTGTCCAAGTGATATAGCAAAGAATATTTTTATGGAGACTTTTAAATATGCGTTGGGTTGTTTCAATCCTGAAACTAAAAAGTGGGGATATTTTTTTCAACCTATTTCAGAAACAGCCTTAAAAATTTTAATAGACCTAAAGGAGAGTACATTTACTTATCACTTTAAAAATTTTATTAATATTCATAACGTATGTCCCGAAACAATGAAGAGTATCTTATTATATATTCAGGACTTATTATGGCAGCAAGTACAAACACCAAAAAATTTGTCTAATTTTTTAAAAAACAGTATTATTGATGAAATTAAAACAGAGTCTTATGATTTTTCTAAAATTTTAGATAATTGCAAAGACGTTGATATATTAGAAGATGTTATTTTTGAAATAGAAATGGTAGGAAAAATCAATGAAAATGTTATAGTCAAATTAATTAATCTGTTAGAAAATCCAGAGTTTTCTGGAGAGCAATATACTGATTTAAAATTAAATATAATCCGTTTCTTGGGTAAAATTGGAAAGAGAGATCAAAGACTAATTAATATTTTATTAAAAATACTTGATGATAATATTATCTCATTAGATGTAGATGCGTTTAATGTTATGAATATTTTAAATATTTTATCAGAGATTGCTCCAGGTAATTCAATAGCTATAGATCGTTTACACTCTCATCTTATTAGTTTAAAAAAACAAAAAATTAATATTTATACTAATTATGGCAATGAAGAAGATCCAGTATCAACACCATCAAATTTACTAAATATACAACAAATTCAAGAAATCATATTTAATCTAGCACAAGCTTTGCTAAAAATCAATCCAGAAAATTTAAAGATAACTCAGTATTTTATTGATTTGTTTAAACAGACAGACAATGTTGAAATTTATAATTCGATTAAATATGTGCTTACTGAGTCAATTTCAGTCAAAGAAGCCATGAAATTAGTTGTGATTAGCTTAAAAGATTTTTTAGATGAATATAACCAAAAAAATAACTATTTAAAATATCAAGCTTCTTATGAAATATTATGGCACTGTGCTCAACACATGAGCTATCCTGAATTTTATCAAGCATGGCATGAACCTGACACAACAACAGAACAACTCGAAACCCAATATAATGATCTGGGCAAACTCCTCAACCAACTGCAACCGACTGATCAAGTTTATCCGATTCTAATTGATGGTAAATATAGTTTAGAAAATTTAACAGATGAGAGTGCGATCGCGCAGGAACTCTGTAACAAAATTTATGAAGCTATTTTTCCCGATGATGATATTCCAACTGTTAAAAATGCACCGGAATTAAAACGCTTATTCCCCAAGTTTAAAAGACAAGTCAACAGATTAACTTTAGTCTTCATTATCTATAATATTGAACCCTATCCAGAATTGATTAATGTTTGCCGTCAACTGTTGGGTAAGTTTCATATTGCTTTTATTACAGATCAGGAGATTGAACCTGATTTAAGAGGGTTTCCGATGCAAGATAATTTAGTTAATATTCTGCAAAATTGGTTAACTGAAATTAGTTATAAGGAAACATTGTAGATAACTCAAGAAACCGGGTTTCTATCCAAAAATTTAGATTACAACCAAAAAGCTACAGCTAGAAACCCGGTTTCTGACTCACGAAACCGTCCTCGCGCTCTGTTCTTTTTCCAGGCGATCGCAATAACCGCAATACCATTCTAAATGGGATTAAAAATAATGATTATGCTGTTCTGCACCATCAACAGGAAGAAGTTTAAGTTCATCCTCAGTCATATCTTGAGTTAAATCCTGGGCAATTTCCCAAATCGGTTTTCTTTTCGTTTCAGAGGAAACTTGATGTTGATAATCGGCTTGAATAACAGTTTTTAACTCAGAAAAAATTAAATCCAGTGAATCTCCTTGAAAGGTTTGTTCAGAGAGTTCTGGACAATAGGCTAAATATCCTGAATCCGTTTTTTCTATGGAAACATTAACTTTATAGGACATAACGGTTAAAAAAATTAGACAAAGATTAAAAAGGTGAGCAAAGCCCACCCTAATATTTACAGATTAGATTCCTTGAGGTTTATAATTATGCCAATCCGTCGCTTGTTCATAGGCATTAGCAACTTCTAATAACCGAGATTCCCCTAACGGTTTCCCAATTAATTGCATCCCAATGGGTAAGCCTTGATCATCAAACCCACAGGGAACACTAATACCTGGTAAACCCGCTAAATTTACGGGAATTGTCATTAAATCCGATAAATACATACTCAAGGGATCAGCCGTTTTTTCACCCGCTTTAAAAGCCGTTGAAGGTGCGGTCGGACAGACTAAAACCTCCACTTGACTAAACGCCCGATCAAAATCTTCCTTAATTAAAGTTCTGACCTTTTGGGCTTTCAAATAATAGGCGTCATAATATCCCGCCGATAATACATAGGTTCCCATCATAATCCGGCGTTTGACTTCTGCCCCAAACCCCTGCGCCCGGGTTTTCTGATACATTTCAATTAAATTATCCGCATCGGGATAACGGAAACCATATTTCACCCCATCATAACGGGCTAAATTAGCCGAGGCTTCCGAAGGCGCAATTACATAATAAGTGGGTAAACCATAGCGAAATCGAGGACAAGAAACTACTTGAATTTCTGCACCCAATTCCTGTAAAACACTAATGGCTTTGGTAACAATTTTTTCCACAATTGGATCTAATCCTTCGCCAAAAGTTTCCTTAATTACTCCAATTTTAATCCCACTTCTTGCCCTTAAAGAAGGTATCAGGGCTGAAACATAATCGGGAATCGGAAAGTTTAAACTGGTGGCATCTTTTGGGTCGTGACCAGCGATCGCTTGTAATAAAATCGCCGCATCTTCTACAGAGCGTCCAAAGGGCCCAATTTGATCTAAAGAGGAGGCATAGGCGACTAACCCATAGCGAGAAACTAAACCATAGGTGGGTTTGAGTCCGACTACCCCACAGAAGGACGCGGGTTGACGAATGGAACCCCCCGTATCCGAACCCAAGGAAACCACCGCTTCTCGGGCTGCTACGGCCGCCGCCGAGCCCCCAGATGAACCCCCCGGAACCCGTTCTAAATCCCAGGGATTGGCTGTTACCTGATAGGCGGAGTTTTCGGTGGAACTGCCCATGGCAAATTCATCCATGTTGGTTTTTCCCACCATCACCGCCCCGGCGGCGGCGAGTTTCTGGGTAACGGTGGATTCGTAGGGCGGGATAAAATTCTCTAAAATTTTGGAACCGCAGGTAGTCCGAATTCCCTCGGTACACATATTGTCTTTAATCGCGATCGGAATTCCCGCTAACAGACCAATTTGTTCTCCTGCCGCAATTTTGGCATCGACTTGACGCGCCTGTTCTAAAGCCTGATCCGCCGTCACCCGCAGAAAACTGTTTAATTGGGGTTCGAGTTGTGCAATCCGATCCAGTGCCTCCTGGGTAATCTCAACGGCGGAGCGCTCTTTTTTGATCAGTTGTCGGTGCAACTTACGGATGGATGCCATACTCTGTTATTCCTCATATTCTTAAAATACCCATATCAGAGTTTAACACCAGGAGGGGGAGTTAAGGGAGGGCAGGGGGGCAGGGGGG
>MNYZ01000065.1:0-32827 GCA_001873365.1 Oscillatoriales cyanobacterium CG2_30_40_61
CTAACCTTAAACAAACCCAAACCGAATTAGAACAATCTCAAACTAACCTTAAACAAACCCAAACCGAATTAGAACAATCTCAAACTAACCTTAAACAAACCCAAACCGAACTAGAACAATCTCGTTCAGACCTGCATGAAGTTCGAGAAGAATTAGAATTAACTCAATTTCAACTGGATGAAGTGCAGGTCGAGTTAGAACAATATGTTTCCCAGTTTCATCAGCAGAAAGAAGAAATTACCAAACTTAAAACCGAACTGGAACAAACTAAAATTAATTTAACTCAAGTTCAATACCAACCGGAAATTACCGTTAGTAAAAAATCCAAATCTGATAATGCAGCCATAGTTAAATTATTAGCAAAAGTTCTAGCAGAAACCATTGAAGATTAGGGAGGATATATTGTGAAAGCAACCGCTAAAGAGTTTGGTTTATGCCCTATTCCTGACGTGAAACTTAATTCTCAAGGCAGTCTCAGTGTTCAATCTTCCCAATCTTGGCTAGTATTGCAGATAAAACCATCTGCGATAACTTCCTCAAAATTGTATGGACATTTTTCTGGAAAAGTTCTCAATGGCAAGTTTGTTTCTCGTAGTGCCAAATCAACTCCGGCTTCAAAGCCATCTTCTAAGGCGTCAATTATGCGAGACTTTAAGCTAGGATTACGATAAAAGTGGCGACTAATGGCACGGCGTTGTTCTCTGATGGTCAAAAACCAACTGCGAGAACGGTTTTCTGGTTGATATTCCCACTTGAGGAGATGCCCTAACAAGACAGTAATACGACTGACTAATTCTCGGTATTCCTGTCTTCCCAAGGCTTGTACCTCCTCCTCTAGGTTTTGCCAATCTAATTCTGATACTTGTCTTTTGGCTAGTACCTGCACTTGCCACTGTGTCCAGCCATAAAAATCTTGTTCGTATTGTGAAACTGTTTTAGAATTCATGGCATTGATAGTTAACTTTAATATTCCCTATAATATCTAAAACTCTCATAGGATGTCGGAGCCAAGTTATGGCATTAAACATAAAATATTATTTTTGTCAAGCTGATCATTTTCCCCTTAATCTTTCGTTACAAAAACTGTTGCATCACCTGATCGGAATTAAGTCTAAAAATCGTTAAATTTGCTTAATATTTAACCAAGTTAGGCAGTTACAGCCTTCAATTTTACAAATAGACATGATAACCCCTTGGGAGGTATTTCTCTTACTCTACCACAACCCCGATGATTGCGTCAACTATTTGAGAAGAATTTTCAATAAAAAAGTCTTATTGTTTTGAATATTAAAATCAATTTTCATTAGACATAAGATAAAGTTATGTTAATCCTGGTGGCTATCTTTAGAAAGGTCGGGGGTAATTTAACCACAAAGACACAAAGACACAAAGAAGACGGTGTAATTGTTGTCCTAGATCCTGATAGGTTTCAGGATCGGTAGGACTATTTTTCTGCATTTCCCGATAGCGAGATAGGGGATCTAAGTTAACTCCCTTTTTTTTTTGAAATCACCCGACCCATGGCTTCATAGGCTAAATCAAAATCCGGTTTTAGGTTAATTGCTTTCTGCAAATAAGCCAGAGCCTCTTGATAGTTTTCTTTCTGTTCTAAGGCTTCTCCCCAATGTAAATGAATATCGGGAGAATGGGGATAAATCTCACAAGCGCGACGATAACAACTAATAGCTTCATCCCATTTTTGGAACATGGCAAAGGTGTGACCTAAAAGGTGATAGGCTACGGGAGATCCGGGGTTAAGAACACAGGCGCGACGTAAAGCCACAATAGCGTTTTCAATGTTCCCTTGTTGTCGGAGAGTTTGTCCTAAATTTTGATAGGATTCAAAGGAATTGGGATTAAACTCCTGGGTACGAGAATAAACGGCGATCGCTTCTTCAAATTGACGTTGTTTGTCTAAAATTTGTTGTAGGCGAACTTTAATTTTACTCTGATTTTCGGGATTAAGTTCTAGGGCTTGACGATAGGTGGCGATCGCTTCTTCAAATTGATAAAACCGAGCTAAAATCTGTCCTAATTCATCATATAATTCCGCCGAGGTGGGTTGTAAATGACAAGATTGACGATAAACGGCGATCGCTTCTTCTAAGTTATCAAATTTAACTAATGCTTTAGCTAAATTCCATTGATATTCAACAGAATCAGGAGCAATTTCAACACAACGGCGATAAACTATTACGGCTTCTTCCCATTCATTTTGTGTAACTAAAGCCTGTCCTAATTGTTGATAAGCCTCTACTAAATCAGGATTAAGTTCACAGGCTCGACGCAAAGCAATGATACCTTCTTCCGATTCCTGTTGGTGAATTAATCCTGTCCCTAAATGATAATAGGCTTCGGCGGAGTTAGAATTAACCTGACAACAACGACGGGAGAGTTTAATGATTTCTTCCCATTGTTCCTGCTGTTCCAAAATAGGTCGCAAACTCTGATATGCTTCTATTAAATTAGGATTGAGTTCGTAAGCCCGACGATAATTTTTCAGGGCTTCATCGGTTTGACCTAACTGCTCTTGAAGTTTGGCTAATTCTAAATAACATTCTGACCAATAGGGATTAATTTCTAAGGCTTGATGGTAAGAGGCGATGGCTTCTGGTTGTTGGTTTTGTTGGGTAAAAGCCCGTGCGAGATAGTAACAGGTTTCCCCATCCTTGGGTTTAAGTTCTAACGCTTTGTGGAAGCAAGAAATAGCTTCTGGAATATTGCCTTGTTGAGTCAGAGCTATACCCAAATTCCTGTAGAATTCGTAGAAACTGTCATCGAGATTAATAGCTTTTTGAAAACAGCCTATGGCTTGACTCACATCTCCGGCTTGCAATTCCACACTCCCTAAACGGTCATAAAACCAGGGGGAATTAGGATTGAGATCCACCGCTTTTTGGTAAGCTGCGATCGCTCCTTTAATACTTCCGGTATTAACTAGAGCTTCCCCTAAATTATAGTAAGACCAAGCCGATGTTGGGTTTTCCTCAATGGCTTTTTGGTAACTTTCAATGGCATTCTCAAACTGGCTTTTTCTTAACAGTTGATTGGCGGTCTCAAAATAGCTAACACTCATAGCAAAATTCTCAATAAGTTTTATGATTTAATTAAAGATAGGTTCACAGGGTATTTTACCAGAGGACAACAACCTTAGCCAAAAACTTAGGAATTGAGAGGTTAATCACGACCTGATTGTTCCAGCCAAGTTTGCAACCCAGTTACCCGTTCTGAATTTTACACCGAATTTATGTCATTTTCTGATTCCCAATTAAAAAAGATTCAAGACCAACTAGAGCGATCGCAATCTTGGTTAGAGGAAATTCAATCTGAGATAGAATCTTCTCAATCCACCCTAGGGATTTCAACCCCCGCCCTGACTAAACCTCCTCAATTATCAATTTTATTTTACCGAGATTATGGAGGTTTTACCGGGGGACATTTAAAAGTTTGGGATTATTTTAATCATGTCACATTTGCACCCCGTTATGCTCCCTCAATTTATTTTACTCCCCAAAGTAGTCGGGATAGAAATAATCCTTGGTTAAATTTAGATAAAAAGTTTATTCTGTCCCAACCTTTACCAAATCCAGATCTAATTTTTATGGAAGGATTAGATTGGCAATTACTAGATCAAAAATATAAACATAATTCATCTATTCCCATTATTAATCTAATTCAGCACGTTAGACATGGATACCCGGATAATCCCCGTTATCCTTTTCTTAAGTATAAAGCCATTCGGATTTGTGTGAGTCCTGAAATTAAACAATATTTAGAAACCCATGCTCAAGTCAACGGTGAATTATTCGTTATTCCCTGCGGCTTAGATTTAACTCAAATTCCTGAGTCGTTAGATTGGGAGCAAAAAGATGATCATATTTTAATTGCAGCCTTAAAAGAACCCGAACTGGGACAAACCTTAAAAATAGAATTAGAAAAAACCGGAAACAAAGTAGAACTCCTAACCACCCAAATTCCCAGATCTGAATATTTAGACAAACTAAATCGTGCTAAAATAACGGTATTTCTCCCCAACCAAAAAGAAGGGGAGGGTTTTTATCTCCCCGCTTTAGAAGGGATGGCCGTAGGAACCCTGGTCATTTGTCCAGACTGTATTGGCAATCGTTCTTTTTGCATTTCAGGGTATAATTGTTGGCGTCCCGACTATCGGGTAGAAAGCATATTGAATGCCATCCAACAAGCGTTACAATGTTCTCAAACTCAAGTTCAGGAAATGTTAGCTCATGGGAAACAAACCGCTAATGAACATAATCTACTAAAAGAGCGTCAAGCCTTTTTAGAGATTCTCGATAATATTTATGCAATTTGGTGAGATAGATTACCAATTTAACCTAAAATTATTCTCTTAAGATAGTATCCATAAGTCATGCAAAAGTCTAACACAGAACAAACCGTTTTCATTATCACCGGAATGCACCGTTCAGGCACCTCCTTAGCCGCATCAATTCTGCAAAGTGCGGGGGTTCATATTGGTCGAAATTTATTAGGTGCAGATCATGTCAATATAAAAGGTCATTTTGAGAATATTGACTTTTATGAATTTCACATGAATGTTCTGGACTCACAAGGAGTCAGTGGTGCAGGTTGGACATTACAGGACAACTTAGAAATTAAAGAAGAATTTATTGACCGAGCCAAACAACTCATCGAACAAAATGCGTTAAGTTCTATTTGGGGATGGAAAGAACCTCGAACTACCTTATTTTTAGACTTTTGGGCAAAACTGTTACCCGAAGCCAGATTTTTATTAATCTATCGATCTCCTTGGGAAGTCGTTGACTCCTTGTATCGCCGGGGGGATGAAATGTTTCAATCTCAACCGGAATTAGCGATCAAATATTGGCAACACTATAATCAAAAAATCCTTGATTTCTATAATCGGGAGCAACATCGTTGTTTATTAACTAATCTAAAAACCATTGTTCAATATCAAGCCGCCTATATTGATACAATTAATCATAAGTTTAACGTTAATTTAAGTCATCCCGCCCCCACCGCTTACGATCCTTCGTTGTTGAGAACAGAAATTTCATCTAATAGTCAGCGACCCACACTAATTGATCATTACTTTCCCGAAGCCATTGAACTCTATCAAGAACTAGAAGCGAGAGGATGGCATCCTGAGCAAACACCGGATTTTTCTTGGCAAGAATTATTAAAACCTTCCCTATACAAAACTTGGGCTTTTCAAGAATGGGTTAATTTACGTCAATTAGAAATAGAAAATAAATCCCTAAAAGCTCAATTGCAGGAGCAATGTGATAAATTAGAAGAAGCCAAAGTAATTCAATCTGAATCAGAACAAACAAAAGCCCAATTAAAAACGGCGGAATCTCTATTAGACCAATATCAATCGCAGTTACAAGAAACTGAAGCTGTTTTAGAAAAATCTCAAACTCAGTTAAGTAAAACCGAGTCTGTTTTACAACAATCTCATAATCAACTCAATCAAACCCGTACCGAATTAGAAACAGTTAAAAATCAATTAAGTCAAGCTCAATTTGATGTGATGCGGTATCAATCACAGTTACATCAAACTCAAGAAGAATTAGAAGACTATGAAATTAAGTATCCTCAAATTCAAGATAATTTAAAACGTTCTCAATCTCAACTAGATGAAGCGGAAGCTCAACGGAATGAACTTGAATCTATTTTAAGTCAATTAACAATGCAGCTACAGCAAACCCAAAAACGGGAAGAACGTTTTCAAATTCAACTGCATCAAAGTTTAGAAGAATTAGAGAAAACTCAAATTCAACTCCAACAGGATCAAGAGAATTTACAGGAATCAAACAATCAAGTTAAACAACTCAAACGAGACTTAAAACGTTCTAATTCCCAACTTTATCAAGTCGAAAGTGAGTTTGATTTGTCCCATTCTCAATTGCAACAGTCCGAATCTCAACTCGAACAAGTTCAAACCGAATTAACAGAAATTAGATCTCAATTTGAGCAAACTAAACAGGAGTTAGAACAGCAACAGACCCATATCAAAGAATTAGAAACATCAGTTTCTCAACTCGAACAAGCTCAAACCGAATTAACAGAAATTAAATCTAAATTCGATGAAACCAAGCGAGAATTAAAACAAAAACAATCCCAAGTTAACCAACTGCAAACCGAATTAAAACGATCGCAGTCTCAAATGTATCAACTGCAAATTGAATTAGCTCAATCCCAATTGCAAATTCAACAAATCCAAGAGCGGCAACAACTGGAACAAACCCTCAGCGATGATCCTAAAAAACATACGGAGATCGACTATAACCTCTTAATTTGGGATGCCTGGAATGCCTATCGCAATGGTAAACTAACCCAAATGAAAGCCCACCTGCAAAAAGCCTTAAAGTTAACTACAGCTTCCCCCAGCGAAATCATTTTAACCTGGTTAGAAAGTTTCTCTAAATTGTCCTTAGCCCAGGGCATGGAACTCGATTCAGAAAGTTTAACAAATTCCGAGGAATGGCAACAGTTAGTCCGACAAATGACCGCTAAAAAAGGTGTTACCCTGACCGAAAAATCCCATGACTTAAACAAGACCCAAGAGCAAGACCCAAGAGAAGATAAGGCGGTTGAAACCACAGCTATACAAACAAAACCCGCCGATGCGGGTTGAAGATTTGGATGCTGTGGACATCGTTTGTGTAGCCGCAATTTCAATCGCCGGGATTTCTAGGCCAAAACTTTTTGTGAGAAAGACTCCCAAATGTAGTAGACTCGGGCTGACACCCAAAGAACCTATTGCACCTATAATCTCAGATGCCCCACCATCTGTACCACCTAATCGCTTTTGTGATTTCGGCTCTAGTCGTGATCTGGAGTACCCCAATTGTTAAGAAAATCGCCATCCATTCAGGACGGGTTGATTTGCCCAATGAGCGCAAAGTTCACCAACAACCGATGGTGCGCCTAGGTGGCGTTTCCATCTTTGCTGGCGCCTTAATTGCTCTGTTATTGGTTTGGGGATTAGGTGGCTTTATCGATGCCTCGGGAAAACCCCTAAGCCCCCGGGATGAATATGAAATTTGGGGCGTGACCCTTGGGGGGATTGCTTTTTTTCTAATTGGTCTAGCGGATGATTTATTTAACCTCTCCCCTTTAACTCGCCTCCTGTTACAAACGAGTGTAGCCAGTTTGGTTTGGTGGGTAGGTGTCCGCATTGACTTTTTAACGATCCCAAATTTGGGCCTAGTTCAGATTGGATGGTTGAGTTTACCGATTACGGTGATTTGGTTAGTGGGAATGACCAATGCGATTAACTGGATTGATGGTTTAGACGGACTGGCGGCGGGCGTCTGTGGTATTGCCGCCGTGGTGATGTTGATTGTGAGTTTATTTATGAATCAACCCGCCGCGGCCTTAATTGCAGCGGCATTAGCCGGAAGTGCCCTCGGATTTTTAAGGTATAACTTTAATCCCGCCCAAATTTTTATGGGGGATGGGGGGGCTTATTTTATGGGCTTTACCCTAGCTGGGGTGGGGGTAATTGGTTTAGTCAAAGTAACGGCCGTGACCTCGGTGATTCTCCCTTATTTAATTTTAGCAGTTCCGATTTTAGATATGTCGGCGGTGATTTTGGATCGAATTCGCCATGGTAAATCCCCCTTTACTGCGGATAAACGCCACCTGCATCATCGACTATTAGATGCGGGTTTATCCCAACGCCGAACCGTATTATTTATCTATTCTCTCACCCTTTGGGTGGGAAGTTTAGCCCTAGCTTTTTCAGGTATACCCAGTGGTTTAGTCTATGCCTTGGGTGCAACCGGATTATTAGGATATACCAGTTGGCAAGCCTTAAAACGAGCCCGATTATAACAACCGTAGTAACCCCTTCAGGGGTTTCTTAATTATTTATTTAATTATTGAAGTCAAAAAGACAGGGCTGTTGATTGAACTTCTTGCCAATGTAAACGATAAAGTTGCAGAGGTTCGGTTTTCCCTTTAACAATAACAGGAGGAATTTTTTCTAAAGGCAAACTCCGATCTTTTAACTGATCTAAAGTCGATTGAGAAATTAAAATTTCCTTTCTATTAGCCGCTGAACAAATCCGACTAGCTACATTCATTGTATCACCAATATGGGTATATTGAATCAGTTTTTCTGAACCAATATTTCCCGCGGCTACCTGTCCGGTATTCAGTCCAATATGAATATAAATCGGTTCTCCATAACGCTGTTTCCATTTTTGATTCATTCTATCTACCGTCCACTGCATTTCAATGGCGGCTCGCACTGCTCGATCCACATCATCATGGCGGGAATAGGGCGCGCCCCAAACCGCTACTAACGCATCCCCAATGTATTTTTCTAAAGTTCCCTCAAAGGGAAAAACAATCTCCTCTACCATCAGTTTAAAGTATTCATTTAACATGGAAATAACTTGACGCGGCTGCATTCGAGAAGACATTTCCGTAAATCGAGTAATATCAGAAAATAAAGCCGTTACTTCACTTTCTACGATCGCATCAAATTTTCCTTCTTCCCTGAGTTTTCGACTCACGGCTGGCGGAAAAAACCGTTCTAATTTATTTCTAATTACGGCTTCTTCCTGCATTTTTTTATAGAGTTCGGCATTTTCAATTGCGATCGCTGCTTGATTAGCTAAGGCGGCTAAAAATTCTACATCTTCGGGAGAATAAAGATTAGATAAAGATAAATTATCCACATATAAAACCCCAATCACAGTATCTCGCAATTTTAACGGCGCACACATGGAAGCATGAATAGCTTGACAAAGAATCGACTCAGACCCCTCAAATCGCTCATCGGCTTGAGCATTATCTATTAATACGGCATTTCCGGTTTCTCTGACAATATTGGTGATTTTTTTACTATAAAAATGTTCATCAGCCAGGGGCTCTTCCCGAAATTTAACCGCCTTATTTTCTAAATTATTAGTTTGGGGATTAACTAACAAAATTGCCGCCCGATCCAGATTCATAATTTGAAATAACAAATCTAAAATTTTATCAAGGAGTTTATTTAGTTCATTGGGAGAAGATAGCTCTTTACTGACTTCTAATAAAATTTTTAACTTGTCAACAATTCTTAAATTTGCATCCTGTTGGCGAATATTTAAAACTGAATTTCTGGCTTGAGAAGTTCCTAATAAATCTTGAATAATGGTATAACTGTTATCGGTAGCAAATTCCTGAATAACCGAGGTTTGAGAATTTTCAGCCTCCGACTTTAAAGAGGGTGTGAGGGAAACATTCATAAATTTAAACACCACACGACCACAACGAATTAAATCCCCAGATTTGAGATTCGTGTGTTCAATCATCACCTCATTCACAAAGGTATGATTACTACTCTGCATATCAGTAATTGTGTTTTTTCCCTCACTGACATCAATGCGAGCGTGATGACGAGAAAGGCTCACATCCGCTAAACAAATTGTGTTATCCCGCCCCCGTCCGATGGTATTTACACCGAACTGTAGGTTAAAGGTCATAGCACCGGTTGTGTCGGGATTACAAATTAAATATGGCACTGTCCTCTTATCAATAATTAGTTATCAGCAGAGACCTGCGATGGCGCGTCCGTATCAGTGATTTCTACGGTTTCCATCCCTGCCCCCTTCCAATGTAACCCCAATTCACCGATTTATCTAGTTTATAGCATCGTACCACCGAATTAGCCTTGGGTAACAACTCAAAACTCCATTAGATAGTATGGTAAAGTAATTTGTAATTCGTAATTCGTAATTCGTAATTACCTATTCAATTTTGCCATGTATTTGAAATTATTACATCTCCGACAGTTTCGTAATTATGCCGATCAAAAAGTTATATTTGAAGCTCCTAAAACAATTTTATTGGGAAATAATGCCCAAGGAAAATCTAATTTATTAGAAGCAGTCGAGTTACTTTCTACCCTCAAAAGTCATCGGGTGAGTCGGGATCGAGATTTGATTTTTAATCCCCAACCTACTGCACAGATTACAGCTAGTTTAAAACGGGATTTAGGGACATTAGATTTAGGGATTACTTTGCGTTCTCAAGGGGGGAGAACTGTTTGTTTAAATGGGGAATCTTTGCGCCGACATTTGGATTTTTTGAGTATATTAAATGTGGTACAGTTTTCTAGTTTGGATTTAGAATTAGTCCGGGGAAGTCCCGAATATAGAAGGACTTGGTTAGATCGTTTATTGGTGCAGTTAGAACCAATTTATGCTTATATTTTACAACAATATAATCAAGTTTTACGCCAAAGAAATGCTTTATTAAAACAAATTAAACAAAATCCAGAAACATCAGAAATTCACCATAAACAAGGGGAATTAGAACTCTGGGATGTTCAATTGGCCGTGGCTGGAACTCGGGTAATTCGTCGTCGCGATCGCGTTTTAGAACGTTTAGTCCCTTTGGCTAAAGTTTGGCATGAATCTATTAGTGGAAGTACGGAATTATTGGATATTAATTATCAACCTAATGTTAATTTAGATTTACCTAATTATAGTTTATCAACTACTGCACCGGAAAAAATTCAACAGGCTTTTTTTGATAAAATTACCACAAGAGCGATCGCGGAAAAACAACAAGGAATTTCCTTAGTAGGGCCCCATCGAGATGATGTTATCTTTACAATTAATCAAACTCCAGCCCGAAGTTATGGCTCATCTGGTCAACAAAGAACATTAGTTTTAGCCCTAAAATTAGCGGAATTACAACTGATTGAAGAAGTCGTCAGGGAGCCGCCTTTACTGCTTTTAGATGATGTTTTAGCAGAATTAGATCTAAACCGACAAAATCAACTATTAGATGCGATTCAAGACCGATTTCAAACTTTAATTACAACTACTCATTTAGGGGCTTTTGATGCTCAATGGTTAAAACATACTCAAATTTTAAATGTTAAAGGGGGAGAGATTAGTCAGTTTATATATTAGGGAATTACGAATTACGAATTACGAATATTGCTATAGTTATAACTTACGCATCAACTAATTGTCTAACGGATTTTTTACCTGATTTGGCTTGTTTAATTGATTCTAATAGGTGTTCTGCATTGGCTGGATTTGATAATAAATATAGTGTTTCTTGCCAAGAGTTAAATTCATCTAAAGACATTAAAACAGCTTGTTTACCTTGATCATTACATAAGATAGTCGGCTCCGCATCAAGGATCACTTTATCAATGATTTCATCTAATTTTTGTTTAGCTTGGTTACTTGTAATTGCTTTCATTTTTTAGCCGTTAGACTGCTACTTTCCTTAAAGATAACATAAATCAGATATTGATATTTAGGGAACGAGGACGCACGGCTAACGCCAGACTACGCCAACGCACTGCTTCCTCGTTTTCTCACCACACCTTAACTCTTACAGCCATTCCGTTAAGTAGTTTCGGATAATGGCGATGGAGTATCGGTTTTAAACACAATTCGGAGTAAAGGAGGCGCTAAGAAAGTCGTGATAATTACCATCAGAATAATTGCCACATCCAAAGCTGGAGATAATGCACCACTGGCCGAACCCACGGCTGCGAATACTAATCCCACTTCTCCTCGGGGAATCATCCCGACGCCAATCCCAAGACGGTTGGGATTATCTAAACCAAATACTCCCCAACCCGCGGCAATTTTGCCCACAATAGCCACCACAATTAAAAAGGTAGCAATAATTAACCCTTCTCGATTTTCCGGGATGGCCGGGTTCAAAACCCCTAAATTAGTTTTTGCCCCCACCGCCACAAAAAATACCGGGACAATGACATCGGCAATGGGTTTAATTAGTTCTTCTAACTCCCTACCTGGTTCGGTTTCATCTAACACTAACCCGGCTGCAAAAGCCCCTAAAATTGCTTCTAGGTGAATCGCGCCGCCAATATAGGCTAGAGTAAACGCTAAAATTAACGCCGGAACTACAACCCGACCTCGGGTTTTAAATTGGGAAGCCAGGGCCACAAAAGTCCCGTTAAAAAACTTCCCTAAAACAATTGCACCGACAATAAAAACACTGGCACTAATAATCAAATAGATAATATTAGTCACATCGATTTCACCAGTTTTAGCTAAACTGGCAACAACGGCTAAAATCAGAATTCCTAAAACATCATCAATCACCGCCGCACCCAAGATAATTTGACCTTCTTGGGTAGACAAACAACCAATTTCTGATAAAACCCGAGAGGTAATTCCGATACTGGTAGCCGTCAACGCTGCACCAGCAAAAACCGCAGGAATTACAGGAACATGGAAAATAACGATTAATCCGGCTGTGCCCACGACAAAGGGAATCACAACCCCCAAAGAAGCGACAACAAAGGCTTGAATTCCGACGGCTAGTAATTGTTCAACATTGGATTCCAGACCAATTTCAAACAATAGAATAATCACACCCAGTTCTGATAAAATCTCTAAAACTTCGCTTTGGCTTTTAAAGGTTGCTTCGGCGGCATCTGGACTTAACCCGGCGGTTTTTTCTAGGATACTGATAATTACAGATTGACTGCTATCAATACCCCCTTCTGGAAAAACCACTAAATTCAGGGCAGAAACCCCAATAATTACGCCTCCGAGCAGTTCTCCAAGTACGGGAGGAAACCCTAACCAGTTAGCAAATTCTCCACCCGCTTTACTGGCTATAAAAATAGCGACTAAACTAAGCAGAATTCCTAGGAGTACCATGGTTGATTCGGCTTCAACGGGAGGACAGACTTCCGTTGCTGTCCCCAAAATTGGGAAAAAATTTAATCCCCAGCTTGAGAATATAGAGTCTAGCGAGAAAAATCCTGTAACTAGATCCACAGTTAGCTCCAGATAACTCAACCCAATCACTTTACCGAAAATAGGGATATTAAGAAAGGGGGAGGAGAAAAATCAATAGATACCCGTTTAAACTCTAAATGTTACGGTTTATTTAGCTAAGGGAAGTGAAAATTTAAACATACTCCCTTTTCCTAAATGACTAGAAACCGTAATTTTTCCACCCTGTAATTCCACTAATCGACGGGTAATGGCTAATCCAATTCCGGTTCCCCCCGAATGTCGAGAACGGGAACGGTCGGCGCGCCAAAATCGTTCAAAAACATGGGGTAAATCTTCGGGAGAAATACCAATTCCGGTATCAATAACCCCAATCCACAAAAAGTTTAAGTCATAACCTATTTTAACAGTAATGGTTCCGATTTCTGTATAACAAATGGCATTTCCCAATAAGTTGACTAAAATTTGTTCGGTTCGATCTAAATCGGCTAAAACTAAGGGTAAATTCGATGGTGATTCTAACTGAATAACTGGCCCATTTTCTAATATTTGATCGGAAAACCTCTGCACTAATGATACTAATAAAGGATATAAATTAACGGGTTTTTGATGGATGGGTAAATAACCAGATTCGACTTTTGAAAGTTCCTGTAAGTTATTTACTAACCTTTCTAAGCGTTTTGTTTCTTTAGCTAATTGTTGATAAATTTCTGGAGATGGGGCAATATTTCCATCGGCTATTTCTTCTAAATATCCTCTAACAATGGTTAAAGGAGTTCTTAATTCGTGAGTTAAATCACTAACCAATTCCCGTCTACCTTTTTCTACATTTTGTAAACTAGCCGCCATTTGATTGAAACTCATGGCTAATTGATTTAACTCAGGAATATCGTTAGGAGACATTCGTTCTGACCATTCCCCGGAAGCAAATTTTTGGGTAATTTCTTCCATCTCCGTCAGGGGTTTGGTAATGCGTTTAGTTAACCAATAACTGAGTCCGACGGCTGCTGTTGTTCCGGCTAAAACTGACCAAAAGGTGCTGCGGTTCCAGGCAATTTCAAAGCCTTTGACTAGACGAGTTCTAATATATTGTAACCGAAATCCTGGGCCTTCGAGTTGTTCTAAATTACTGACAAAAAACCTAGGAGAATATATTTTTCCAATAATCACTAAGGATGTTACCCCAATTAACATTACTAACAAATGGGATAAAAATAAACGACCTCGCAAACCAATTTTATTCATATCGGTAGTAAGCCCTTCAGGGCTTTATTAAATCTTAGTAGTAAGCCCTTCAGGGCTTTATTAAATCTTAGTAGTGAGTCCTTCAGGACTCTATTAAATCTTAGTTAACCACCTCAATCACAGATAAACCCACCTCTAGTAATAACTGTTGACTATTGCCTATTCTAGTTTACCAAGTCACGCGATCGCTAATTTTCTCTAATAATTTTGGCCCAAAACCAGGTACCTGATCTAAATCTTCTAAGGAGGTAAAGGGTTTTTTCTGTCTAGCTGCTATAATATTTTGAGCTAATGTTTCCCCGACTCCGGGTAAGGTTTCTAACTCCTGTTGAGTAGCGGTATTGAGATTAATTTTACCAGAAAAACTTGTTTTTACAGAAGCAGTTTGAGAGACAACAGTATTGCCGCAGGCTTTTAAATCTTTTTCAGCTTTTGTTAATAGCCAATTGGGAATCCCTTGGGCTGAATTTTGATATAAACGTTCAAATTCTCGCTGAAAATGAGACGCAACTGTTGGATTTTCCACGACAATGAGAGTTTCATCATTTTGGGTATTTGCAGCTTCCGTCCAATTATGGGAACCTGTAATCACAATTTTACCATCAATAATTCCAAATTTATGATGTAGGCGATCACCCGGTGGTAAATTAGGAACTCCTACGGTTGAAATCGGCTGTTTCCAAGGATTATTTCCCGGTTCATAACGACACTTATTAACTAAAGAAATTCCCATCATATCCAAACCTTCACTATAAGAACGATAGGCAAAACTAGGATCAATTAATCCCCGAATTGAGACGTTATTTTGATGTTTTATTTCTAAAGTATTAACAATATCTTGGGCGGAAAAAACAAACAAAGCAAAATCAAAGGATTGAGTTATTTGTTGCAATTTTTGATGAATTAAACCATTGGTACTATTTTGCCAAGGCTGTTTTTGAGAAGTGGGAGAAAATTGAACTTTTACAGGAGTATTATCAACTAAAATATTCTGTACCCCGCGAAAGGGTTTTTTAATTCCAAATAGACTATCTTTTTTTTTGCCAACTCCATCCCCCCACATTAAGTTAAATTCTTCAGAAAACAATTTTGCTAATTTTGAACTGTCAATCTTTAATAAATTATTGGCATTTCCTAGACTTTCTATAGTCTGAAAATCCCCGTGAACATCGCTGGTTGTCAAGTTAGCTGAGGTAACAATTAAAGTTTTTTTGTCTACTACAATAAATTTATGGTGCATTAATCCCGTACCTTTTGAGCCATCTTCGGTATCATCAATAATCGGAATCCCGGCTTTTTCTAATATAATTAAAGCATCCCGTTGCTGACTTTCCTCCGGGCTAATTTTTCCATCTTGGTTTAAATCTGCGAGTAAGATAAATTCTTGATATCGATCCTTTTCTGGTTCCGGTAACTGTTGAATTTCTGTAGGTGTAAATTGACTCCAGGGACGGCGATAATTATTTTCTAAAATTACTCGTACCTGCACCCCAGCTTGGTGACGTTCAACTAATGCTTGAGCAATATTCGGTAAACGAAATTCTTGAACCGCGAGATCAATTGTTGATGTAGATTGAGTAATAGTATCAATAATAATTTGTTCTAAATTGTCTCCAAAGCGAGATATATGCCGATAAGGTTCGGTATAAACTGAGGCTTCCGAATGATTAAAATAAACCTGGATTAAAGGATCTTGAATCAGGGGTTCTAAACGGGGTTTTAATACCGATTCGGATGAGGTTTTAACACAAGCATCCAGACCCAAAGCTAACAATAGAGTTAAACCCAACCGTAACGATATCCTAATCACTTGATGTACAACTCATCAAAAAATAAATAATTTTTATTAACAGTTTGACAGTGACAGGAGCCAGAAACAAGAGATTTTTCAGTATTTCCCGTCGTGACTAGGCGACAAGTGGCGGATAGAGGATGACAATTAAACTCCTGCCTCATGATTCAGGTAATCTATTAATAGGGCGAGATTAACTTAATTTCTGCCAAGTCCCAATATCAAGTCTGTCAGCGCCGTCAGCACTTGCTCAGAGCTTGTAGGCGCGGGTAATCACCCTTACTGCTGTGCTATGCCAAAACGAAAGAGGACATTTCCCTGTGGCCATAAAGGATATGGGAAAATCTGTCATCGTTGTAATCAACAAGAGGTGACACAAGATTCCCACAGTCAGGCTATGGAGGACAAACGAACCAAAAAACTAGAATGGGAAGCCTCCTTTACTCAGGATATCATTGATCTCAGAGGCTTACCCGATTATGTTGTGATTAAGGCCAGGACTATTTTAGCGGGCTTAAATGACCAAAAAAATTATCGAGACTTTGGAGGAAAGCGACTGCGCCATAATCGTTTTATTATCAGTATTCCCGTAACCCGAAATTATCGAATGCTTTGTCAAGATAGCGGTAATTTCTTAGTCCCTCAAAAAGTCCTTTCCCATGAAGATTATAACGTTTGTAAACCAGGAGATTAATTAACTTAAACACCTTCAATTTTAACGATTTTTAATTGTGCTTGCGGAAAATAAAACTCAACTTTTGATTGATAAAAATCTATGCAAATTTACCTCGATCATAGCGCTACCACTCCGCCATCAGATGAAGTTATCGCCCTCATGCAAACGGTGATGACTCAAAATTGGGGAAATCCTTCGAGTATTCATGAGTGGGGTAACAGAGCAGCTATGATTTTAGAACGCTCCCGAATACAGGTAGCCCACCTGATTAACGCCCCACCGGAATCAATTATTTTTACCTCCGGGGGCACCGAAGCCGATAATCTAGCCATTATGGGGGTCGCCCGTCAATATTCCCAACCCCAACATCTGATTATTTCTGCGGTGGAACATTCGGCCATTACTGAACCCGCCAAACTCTTGGAACAATGGGGATGGCAAATTACCCGCTTACCCGTCGATAGTTATGGACGCATTCACCCCCTGGACTTACAGGCGGCCATTCAAGCGAATACGGTTTTAGTCTCGATTATTTATGGCCAAAGCGAAGTGGGAACCCTGCAACCCATTGAAACCCTAAGCAAAATCGCCCATGCTCACGGGGCTTTATTTCATACCGATGCGGTACAGGTAGCGGGACGTTTACCCCTGGATATGCAGCAGTTACCCGTTGATTTATTATCCCTGTCCAGTCATAAATTATATGGCCCCCAAGGAGCCGGGGCGTTATATGTGCGGGATGGGGTACAGTTAACTCCTGTGTTGGCTGGAGGAGGACAGGAATTGCAATTGCGTTCTGGGACACAGGCCGTTCCCACCCTGGCCGGATTTGGGTTGGCTTGCCAATTAGCGGCCCAGGATATGGTGACAGAAACCTCTCGGTTAATTAGGTTACGCGATCGCCTATTTGACTTATTGGCGGATGTGCCGTATTTATTACCCACGGGCGATCGTTTAAATCGTTTACCCCATCACGTTAGTTTCTGTGTTACCAAAAAACACATCAACCCCGCCTCCTTGACGGGAAAAACCCTCGTCCGTCAACTAAATTTAGCCGGAATTGGGATTAGTGCAGGTTCGGCCTGTAGTAGTGGTAAACTCAGTCCCAGTCCGATTTTATTGGCGATGGGATCCGACGAAATCACCGCCCTAGGGGGAATTCGTTTTACCCTGGGACGGGATACCACCGAAGCCGATATTGATTGGACAGCAATGGTGGTGAAACAAGTTCTCAAGCGTTTGATTCCCTGTGTGGCATTAGCACGATGTTAGGGGAATTCTAAATATATCTTGAGATCCCCCCTAACTCCCCAGGGCTGTTTCATTCTCAGGGAAACCAGGGTTTTGTAGGGGTAGTGCCCCCGTGCCTACCCTCTACCCTCCCTACTGTTCCCTGTTCCCTGTTCCCCATTCCCTATAAATTTAAACTTATGCAAGAATTACCTAACAGTTTAGCAGCAGCCATTGAACAAGCTAAACAAGCCACTCAAGCCGCTTTAAATGATGGTTATAAATTAATTCAAATCGAATTAGTTTTTCCTGAAATTGAACTCGAAGCTCAATCTATTGCCCTAGAATTTATTCCAGTTATTCAAAAACCCGATAGTCAATTAGTTGTCTTATTTCCCGATACAGGTGCTGCCGCTTTAGCCCGTCGAGACTGGGGACAAACCTCTTTTCGGGTCACGGATTTAGGAACTTCTCGTTCTCCGGTGGAAACTCGTTTACAACCCGAAGATCAGCAATTTTTGGTTGTATCTCCCTCGGCGATCGAAGTGGCGCAGGTAGAAAAATTGTCCCAATTTGCCGGAGACCGTCCAGTAATTTTACTAAATCCGAAACTAGAAGATATTGCTATTATAGGAATAGGATATGCTGCTCGTCAGTTGCGAGAACGTTTTATCAAGACCATTGAGTCTTGCTATTACCTGAAGTCCCTAGAAGGTGCGACACTCAGACGTTGTTATCCTTCGATGTGGGAAGTTTGGTTAGAAGTCGATGGACAATATCAGTTAATCACCGAGCTACCAACAAAACCTGTCGGGGATGAACTTGATCTAATTCTAGCACAGGCGACCCTCGGAGGTGAATCGTCGGCGTCCCCAACTGTCCAACGACCGAAAAAAGGTATTTTATCTGGACTTCAGAGTTTTATTCGCGCCTTAAGTCGATAATTTCTGTTTTGAAGAACACTGTATAAATGTGTGCAATTAAATAAAAAATGCTGACTCGACGCATTGTTATTGGTGACGTACATGGGCATTACGACGGGCTAATCACCCTATTAGATCGTATTGCTCCGGGTGCAAATGATCAAGTCTATTTTTTAGGTGATTTAATCGATCGTGGGCCTAAAAGTGCCCAAGTGGTTGAATTCGTCAAAAATAGTCCCTATCAATGTTTACGGGGCAACCATGAACAACTGATGTTAAATGCGTTGCCCGATGAGGGGAAAAATCCGCAAGCGTGGCAAGCTTGGTTATATAGTGGCGGTTTAACCACTATTACCAGCTACCAAGATTTAGGAATTCTGCCCCGGGATCATGTCCACTGGATGGCTTCTTTACCGTTATATCTGGATTTGGGTGATGTTTGGCTAGTTCATGCGGGTGTAAATCCCAAAATGTCAATTAAAGAACAAAATGAGGAGGAATTTTGTTGGATACGGCGAGAATTTCATAATATTCCTAAACCCTATTTTTCGGACAAGTTAATTATTATTGGTCATACTATTACCTTTACTTTTGATGGTATTGAACCGGGACAGTTAGTGCAAGGTCAGGGATGGTTAGACATTGATACGGGAGTTTATCATGCTAAAAGTGGTTGGTTGACGGGACTAGATATTACAAATAAAAAGGTGTATCAAGTCAATGTTATGCACCATAATCAAATGCGAATTTTACCATTAAATCGGGTAGTTACCCATTTAAAACCGCCTTCTTTATTAGCTCGACTAAGTTATGTTAGACCTTAAATCAGTTATCAGTAGTGTAGAGACGTGCCATGGCGCGTCTGTCGCTTTCCTCAGAAACACAATAAGCCTGAATTAGTGTATATAAATCGATATCATTTTCTAACAAACAAGCATGACCACTATCGGGTAAAACCACCATTTGAGCATTAGGTAAAGCCTCGGTTAAAAATCTAGCTTCTAACACCGAAGGTAATAATCGATCCGCACCACTAGCAATTACTAAAGCCGGAATATTAACCCGACTTAGCTCAGATTCACTGGGTTGAAATAAGCGTAATAATTCTAATCGCCAAGCTGAAGTGCTTTGAGGAACGGACTTCATCGCCATTAATAAAGCTTGACGTTCTGAGGCTTCAATCCGTCCTAGAGCCGCTAAAAATGGTAATAAACCAACAACGGAACTAGGATAAAACCAATCAGGAAGCCATTGGGTTAAATAGGAACCCCATTGTAACCAAGGTTGTTGTTTAATTGATGATGCGGGATTAACTAAAATTAAACGACTAAACCAATGGGGAGCAAAAATTGCCACTAATAAAGCTAAACATCCCCCAAAGGATTCTCCACATAAATAAATCTCCCGTTTGGGATTAGTTTGGCGTTCTATTTCAATTAAATCTATGGTTTTTTTAACTAAGGTTTCCCAGTCAGATTGATCAGTTTGGGGTATGGCTAAACAACGAATTTCAAACGCATCCATTAATCGAGGAATTTGAACTGTGAATAGTTGACCAGTTCCATCCATTCCTGGGAAAAAGAGGAATAGGGGTAAATCGGGTCTGGGAGCAGTGGGTTGGAGAAAATTCAAGGTATTTTAGGTAAGTCTGGTTAATATTCCCCGTTGTGGCGCAGAGAGCGCCATCTTAGATTGCGCTTGAGTGCCACAACGGTTGTTAGATGTTTTGTAACAGAATTTCGGGACAAGTCCGCTTCATTAAGCCCGTGAGGACATTTCCAGGGCCAATTTCCACAACCTGTGTCACCCCTAATGTTGATAATTGTAAACAAATTTCTCGCCATCGCACAGAACCCGTCATTTGTTGGGTGAGGCGTTGTTTTAACAGGGTCGCATCGGTGGTCGGCGTGGGATCAACATTTGATAAGACGGGAATTTGAGCATTATTAAACGAAATTCCTTCTAAAACCTGTTGAAATTCTGTGGCACTTCGGTGCATTAATGGGGAGTGAAAAGCGCCGGAAACGTTTAATTTAACCGCCCGTTTAACTTTAATATTTGCTAATACTTGATCAACCGCTTCCGGGGTTCCAGAAATCACCACCTGGGCGGCACTATTATCATTAGCAAGAACAATATTTGGGGTTTGTTGAATTTGTTGATCCAGTTGTTCTCGATCAAACCCAATTAACGCCGCCATTTGTCCCCCCGCCGCCGTATTCATTAATTTAGCCCGACATTGAACTAATTTTAAACCCGTTTCAAAATCAAAAACTCCCGCCGCATACAAAGCCACATATTCTCCTAAGCTATGACCCGCAACATAATCAGGAGATTGTCCTTGTTGTTTTAACTGATCAACTAATAGGGTTTCAACGACATATAAACTAGGTTGTGTATATAAAGTTTGAGATATTTTATCTTCGGGATTTTGACAAATTTCAGGAACAGACCAACCTAGTATTTTTTCTGCTAATTCTAATCGTTTTTGATGTTCGGACTGTTCAAATAAATCCGATCCCATGCCAATTTTTTGTGAACCCTGACCCGGAAAAATCCATGCTGTTGTTGTCATTTGTATTAGTTAATTGTTAATTGTTAATTGTCAATTGTCAATTATTAATGGTCAAGTGAGGACGCTCCCCCCGCCTCCCGGTGCTCCCGGTGCTCCCGGTGCTCCCGGTGCCCCCCCTGCCCCCCCTGCTCCCGGTGCTCCCAGTACCCCTACCTCCCCCATTCAAACAAAGCCGCCCCCCAAGTGAGTCCGGCTCCAAAACCAGAAGTCATAATCCGATCGCCTGGTTTAATTTTTCCCTCTCGCACCGCTTCATCGAGGGCTAAGGGAATGGAAGCCGCAGAAGTATTACCATATTTTGCTAAATTACTAATCACTTTTTCCGGGGGAATATTTAATCGTTCGGCGACCGCATTTAAAATACGTTGATTGGCTTGATGCAGAATTAACCAATCAATTTGATCGACGGTTAAATTTGCCCTAAATAATGCTTTTTCAATGACTTCTGGAACCTTTTTAACCGCAAATTTATAGATTTCTTGACCATTCATAGAAATCGGGTTATAGGTTCCTTGACCAATCGTAATTCCGGGTAATATTTCCTGTGGTTCGGGTTGATAGGATAAATTTAAAGACTGATTTTGTCTGCCATCACTTCTAATTTCAAATCCTAATAAGCGATCGCGTTCATCCGCCTGTAAAACCACCGCCCCGGCTCCATCTCCGAATAAAATACAGGTTCTACGATCCGACCAATCCACCCAACGGGAGAGAACATCCGCCCCAATTAAAACAACAGTTTGATAGACTCCCGTACGAATAAATTGGGAGGCGGTGACTAACCCAAATACAAACCCGGAACAGGCGGCGGTCATATCAAAAGCCACCGCTTTAGTTGCACCTAATTGATATTGAATTAAACTAGCACTTCCAAACAGATCATCGGCCGTTGATGTAGCCAGGATAATCAAATCAATATCCGCCGGGTCAATGGCTGCCATGGCGATCGCATTTTCAGCCGCCACTGTTGCTAATTGAGATAACGACGTATCGGGATCAGCTAAACGTCGCTGAGTAATTCCGGTGCGAGAAGTAATCCATTCATCCGAGGTTTCGACCCGTTCACAGAGTCCATGATTATCAAGTAAAACCGAGGGTGTAGCCGATCCGCAACCCGTAATTGAAATGCCTGTTGTTATCATTTATTCTCTGTTCTTTGTGATGATCATAAAAGTGGTGAGCCGTGACTAGGAAAAAGATAAAAACAATAAAATTTTGCGGTTTTATTTTTTACTTTTTCCTAGAAATATCTATTAACCACTGATCGCCTTTTCATCGGGTTGAGGGTGTTTTTGATATTGGGATTGAATCCGTTCTAGGACTTGGTTATCGATCGCTTCTTTTGCCAAACGAACTGCATTGGCAATCGTTGCCGCTTTAGAAGATCCATGACTAATAATGCAAACCCCCGCCACCCCAAGGAGTAACGCGCCCCCATGTTCAACATGATCCACCCGTTGTTTAAACCGCATTAAACTAGGTTTGAGCAGACTTGTTCCAATCCGCGCCTGTAATCCATCAGTTAACTCCTCCTTGAGCATTTGTAGAACGGCTTCTCCCACTCCTTCGGCAAATTTCAAAAGCACATTCCCCACGAAACCATCGCAGACAATCACATCAAATTTCCCCGTTAGGACATCCCGCCCTTCAGCGTTGCCAGCAAAGGCAATTTCAGGATGATTTTCTAGGAGTTGATAGGTACGAATAGCTAGATCATTACCCTTACAGGATTCTTCACCAATATTGAGTAACCCCACTTGCGGTTCAGAAGTTCCTAGGACATAACGACTGTAAATTGATCCCATCACCGCAAACTGTTCTAAAAATTTAGGGCGACAATCGACATTCGCACCCACATCTAAAACCAGAACCGGAGAGTTAATCTTCATGGTGGGCAAAACTGCCCCAATAGCCGGCCGATCAATCCCCGGTAGGCGTCCTAAGCGCAACAGGGCCGAGGCCATGGCTGCACCGGAATGACCCGCCGAGACGACAGCATCGGCTTTTTTTTGCTTAACTAGATTCATAGCCACGTTAATTGAAGCTTTGGGTTTGCGTTTTAACGCTCCCAAGGCTTCTTCGTGCATTTCGATCGTACCTTCAGCCGGAATAATTTGAGAAAGAGGGAGCTTGCTATGGTGGTGTTTGAGGGCTGCTTCAATTTGATCGGGATCGCCGACCAAAAAGACTTCCACATCCCATTTTTCCTGTGCGATTAGCGCTCCAGCAACGATTTCGGCAGGAGCATGATCTCCGCCCATAGCGTCAATTGCAATTCGTGCGCGAGTTGAACTCATTGACCAACTTTTGAGAAACCTTCAGGATTTTACCAAAAAAACGGCTCTAAAGCCCTGTCTTTTCCTCACGGATGCGGGGGATGGCTTTTTAATTGCAGTGATAGAGTCAATCTTGATCGGGCGCTGGTACGATCAATCTTGGTTTATTTGATAGGGTTTAGCGATTTAAAATGATTGATATTTTGAGTTCGGGATTGGTTGGTGTTTGGTTGCAAATGGCGGGGATAGATCGGGCGGGACTCAATACTTCTGTATTGGAGAATTTGGAAACGGAATTATCCCAGGTGGTGTTTCCCCAACAGCCTGATCCTGTTGCGGAAGCGGTGGTGCAGCAATATTTGAATCGGTTAGCGGCTAAGGGACTTTCTAAGGATGTCCAAGGGGTTTGGGTACAGTCAAGTTGGGTTCCTTTGGCGAAGAATTCGGGGACTATACCCCTGCCTGCGGCTTCTCTAACGAAGATAGCAACTTCTTTGGCTTGTTTACAGGTTTTGCCCCCTGAACATCGGTTTGAGACGATAGTAGGGGTGACTGGGCCGATTGTTGGGGGCGTGGTACAGGGGGATTTAGTAGTTACGGGGAATGGTGATCCGTTTTTTATTTGGGAAGAAGCGATCGCTTTGGGAAATAGTTTAAATCAAATGGGAATTCGCGGGGTCGCCGGTAATTTAATTATTACGGATCGTTTTTATATGAATTATGAAGTTGATCCTCTAAAAGTGGGTCAATTATTAAAAGAGGCATTTAATTCTCAATCTTGGCAGGAAGAAATTATTGGTCAGCATTCTCGGATGACACCTGGAACGGCTAAACCTCAAGTTATGATTTCAGGAAATATTATCGCTCAACCTGGGACGGTGAATTCAACCCCAATTATTCGTCATCAGTCTTTGGCCTTAGTTGAAATTATTAAACAGATGAATATTTATAGTAATAATCTCATGGCTGAAATTTTAGCAGCCAATGTGGGCGGGGCTGCTAGGGTCAGACAATTGGCGTCACAAGCGGCGGGAGTTCCCATCGAGGAAATTCGGTTAATTAATGGTTCGGGTTTAGAACCGGAAAATCAAATTTCTCCGAGGGCTGTTGTCGCAATGTTTATGGCATTAGCTAGATATTTACAAGATACTAATATTACCGTTGCTGATTTATTTCCTATTGCTGGAATTGATACCCAAGGTACGTTAGAATATCGAAAAATTCCGGTTTCTTCTCCAGTGAAAACTGGAACATTATCAGACGTGAGTGCGTTAGCGGGTGTTCTACCAACCCGTGACCGAGGTTTGGTTTGGTTTGCTATTATTAATCGCGGAACGGATTTAGATGGGTTAAGGGCGGATCAGGATTTATTATTACAGCAATTCGTGAGTACATGGGGTTCTCCTGATAGCTTACCGGAATTAATTCAACCGCATATTGATGGTCGTCGTCCGGGGATTGGTGATCCGAATCGTAATCAGATTTTAGTACAAACACCTTGATTTTTCCTCGTTCCAATGCTCTGCATTGGAATGCTAATTTTGAGGCTCTGCCTCCTTAATATCATTTCTAGGTAGAACCTAGAAACGAGGGAAAAATCGTCCTAACTTATTCGGTAACATCTGTAAATCAATTAGGATTAATTTGTTTCATAAACTTCCTATAAAAAATTTATAAGAAGTTTTTCCAATTTTCACCATACTTGATAAAAGAAGCTTTCCATCCATTCGGAAGAGGCCAATCTACACCTATTATTTCTAGGTCTTTTCTTGTCCATCCTCCTTTAGAAGTTTGCAAAGAATTAACTAATTTTTCTCTGGCTTCTGGAGTAATAGGAATTTTGTGTTGAGGAATCATTGTTAAATAGCTTTAATCTATACCTACAAGAATAATTATAACTTAAAAAGTGGCTTTAGTGGGTTTAAACTGATCAGTAATGAAGTTTGTATTAAATTCATTTCTTCTAAATGATTTTGTATTCTTTGAGTCGCAATTTCACAATATTCTGGTTTAATTTCAAAACCAATTACCTGACGATTTAAACTTAAAGCTGCGATCGCAGTTGTTCCAGAACCCAAAAAAGGATCTATAATTAAATCTCCCCCATGAGAAGATGCTTTAATAATCCGATCAATAACAGCAATAGGAAATTGTGCCGGATGAGAAGTTCGTTCTTTAGAAGCACGATTTTTACCCGATGTCACTAAATTTCTTGAATCCATTCTATACACCAGCTTAAATACTGATCAAGAGGCAGATATTGTTCATATTCTTTCCCAATATTATAAGGAGGGCTTGTAATAGTCAATTGTAAGCTGTCAGAAGGAAGATGTTTTAAGGCTTCTAAGCAATCTAAATTATAAATCAAGCAATTATTTGCTTGAAAATAAGGTTCACCCCAAATTTTAATCGCTTCAGTTAAATTCATTTCTTGCCTTGAGGATATAGAAAAATTGAATTGATTTAATTATAACAAAATAATTATTTTTGGGATCAAAATCAGTAAGAATTTTTCTAAAATATGCTAAACTTATTCATATTATAAATGACGAGGGAAACGAGGGAAAAATATTCTCCACCCCTGGTTCCAATGCTGTGCATTGGAATCATAATTTTGAGGCTCCCCCTCAAATTATAACAGGAGGCAGAGCCTCCTTAATATCATTTCTAGGTAGAACCTAGAAACGTGGGAAAACGGATTTCGTGTTGTGTCCTGCCTCGGTGCATGGACTCCTTAGCCTTTTGCCCTTTTCCCTTTCTTTTTTTTTGAATGTAGGGGCGGGTTCACCCGGATTTTTGTTAACAACAATTAATCTAAATAAACCCGTCCAACCCCACAGTAGACATCAATATAAACCCGATTTTATTAACGTTAAATCTTGGTAGGGTGGGGCGGGTTGACAAAAATTATTTGTGAGATTTGTTAAATTTTGTCGAACCCGCCCCCTACGGGTTTTACCGAATGTAGGGGCGGGTTGACAAAAATTATTTGTGAGGGTGGGCGGAATTGACAGACTATAGGATTGATCTCACCTCAAGTCACCAAACCCAGATGTAGCTAGGGAATTGACCTCAACAGCATCGAGAAAAGCTAACCCGTCGTAAAGATTCTGATTCAACCTCTTTACCGAAACCCAATTATCTGTAACTATATTGAAATTAATGCTTGTAGGGATGATCCGCTTCTGGTAAAATCAGAAACAAAAGTTAGTATTAAATACTTAGGTTGCCTAAGTACAGGGCCTTCTGTCAGTCGGGAGTCTGTTCACGACCCTCAGTTGAGGTTTACTCCACCTTTGGATCAGGTGAAAACTCAACATTGCTGGCGTTGGTCAGAGTTTTAATGCTCTAAATTCAATGATTAAATTGTCAACAGTTTCTTTTAGGGTAGAGGAAGATGGGAAATAAGCCGGATCGCGTGGTTTTAATTGGCGTTGCTGGAGATTCCGGGTGCGGAAAATCAACATTTTTACGTCGGATAACAGACATCTTTGGAAAAGATTTTGTGACGGTTATCTGTTTAGATGACTACCATTGTTTAGACCGTAAACAACGCAAAGAAACCGGAATTACGGCTCTAGATCCTAGAGCTAATAATTTCGATCTAATGTATCAGCAAGTTAATGCTCTTAAAAACGGTATATCTATTGATAAACCCATTTATAATCATGAAACTGGTGAGCTAGATCCCCCGGAACGGATCAATCCTAATCATATTATCGTGATCGAAGGATTACATCCGTTATATGACGAACGGGTGCGAGGACTGCTTGATTTTAGTGTTTATCTTGATATCAGCGACGAAGTTAAAATTTCGTGGAAAATTCAGCGCGACATGGCTGAACGGGGACATCGTTATGAAGATGTTTTAGCCGCAATTAATGCTCGTCGTCCCGATTTTGACGCTTATATTGACCCCCAAAAGCAATATGCTGATGTGGTGGTTCAAATTCTGCCCACAAACCTGATCGCTGAAGACAAAGAACACAAAATCCTGCGGGTGCGTCTAGTACAAAAAGAAGGCGTGGAAGGACTCGAACCCGCCTACTTATTTGATCAAGGATCAACGATTTACTGGACACCTTGCGGACGCAAACTCACCTGTTCTTATCCCGGCCTGAAAATGTATTATGGCCCTGATAACTACTACGGAAATGAAGTGTCTATCCTCGAAGTTGATGGTCAATTCGATAACCTCGATGAGATGATCTACGTTGAAGGACATTTAAGTAACTTGTCTACAAAATACTATGGGGAAATGACCCATCTGCTCCGCGAGCGCCAAGAGTATCCCGGTTCCAATAATGGTAGCGGATTATTCCAGGTGTTAGTGGGCTTGAAAATGCGGGCAACTTATGAACGCTTAGTCGGAGTTACTGAAAAAGTAGCAGCAACCGTCTAAGTTTTTGACTGTTAGTAATTAACTCAAGAAATTATAACGCGGATTCAATCGATCTCGCGTTTTTTTTAGATTTATTCAAGAAACCGGGTTTCTAATTAATTAAGATTAATTGTATCCCCTCAATATTTGTTGAGAAACCCGGTTTCTGTAGCCCACTGTCTTTGAGATCCTCGGATAGAATTGCCGGAAATATTTCTTGACAAATATCATCCGATTAGCAAGGGCGAGGAAAGATGTTTCTACAGTTGTTTGACTTCCGAAACCAACTTAGCCACAACATCCTTAGCATTGCCAAACAACATCATGGTTTTATCCTTATAAAACAGGTCATTTTCTACCCCGGCAAACCCCGTATTCATACTGCGTTTAATCACAATAGTATGTTTAGCTTTGTCCACATCTAAAATCGGCATCCCATAAATAGGACTATTTTTATCTTCCCGTGCCGCCGGGTTAACCACATCATTGGCTCCGATAACTAACGCTACATCGGTTTGATCAAACTGCGGGTTAATGTCATCCATATCATATAACTGAGGATAGGGAACATTTGCCTCCGCTAACAGCACATTCATGTGTCCCGGCATCCGTCCCGCCACGGGATGAATCGCATATTTGACATCAACCCCATTACTTTCTAATTGATCCACCAACTCCTTAACACTATGCTGGGCTTGGGCTACAGCCATGCCATACCCAGGTACAATCACCACAGAACGGGCATATCCTAACATCATTGCCCCTTCCTCGGTGTCAATACTCCGAACCGTTTGATCCGTTGCACCCGCCCCACTAGCAGTCCCAGAACCGCTTTCTCCGGTTCCAAACCCAGCAAATAGCACGTTAGTTAAAGAACGGTTCATCGCCTTACACATAATCACCGTTAGGATAATTCCCGACGCCCCAACTAACGCCCCCGCAATGATTAACAGGTTGTTCATCACCACAAACCCGGCGGCCGATGCAGCCAACCCGGAGAAGGAATTTAACAGAGAAATCACCACCGGCATATCGCCACCCCCGATAGGAATGACAAATAACACCCCCAAAATTAGGGAAATAAATACTAACCCTAAAAATACCGACACATTAAAAGGGGTTAGGCAAATATAAATACTGCCTATTCCAAAGGCAACAAACAGCAAAATATTAAACTGTTGTTGCAAGGGAAATAAGATCGGAGAACCACTCATAATCCCCTGCAATTTAGCAAAGGCAATCATCGAACCTGTAAAGGTTATTCCCCCAATTAATACCCCTAAAATTGCGGTAATTGTTGTGCCTAAAGGCGGAGTTTCTGCTAGGGCTAAATAGCGCCAAAATTCTCCCACCGCCACCAGGGAAGAAGCGGCACCCCCCAACCCATTTAGTAAACCTACCATTTGGGGCATTTCTGTCATTTGAATTTTATAGGCCATCACTGCCCCGATGACCGAACCAATAATTAAGGCGAGGGCGATCAATTCATAGTTCAAAACCTGCCGATCTAACATTGTGGCAACAACAGCAATTAACATCCCAATGGCTGCCCATAAATTACCACTTCTAGCCGTTGCTGGCGAACCTAACTTTTTCAAGCCAAAGAAAAAGAAGGTGACAGCGACTAAATAACTGAGTTGTATTCCCGTTAAGCGAATATCCATTAGGCTTTAACCTCTTTTTTCTTAAACATTTCCAACATTCGATCTGTGACTAAAAAGCCACCGACAACGTTAATCATGGCGAGAATAATCCCAATAAATCCCAGAATTACGGTGACATTCCAATTGCGATCGCCCGCAATAATTAACGCTCCTAAAACGGAAATTCCTGAAATTGCATTTGCCCCAGACATTAAGGGAGTGTGCAAAGTTGGCGGAACTTTCGTAATCACTTCAAAACCCGCAAAGGTGGCTAAAACAAACACAAACAATGCGGAAATTAATGTTTCTGCGGTCATATAATTTTAGATTTAGAGATTGTGAACTTAACCAGAAATCGAGACTTGTTGACTATTTGCGCTTAAAGCATCTTTAACTCGTTGAGAACGAATTTCACCGTTATGAGTCACACAAGATCCATCGAGAATATCATCACTAAAATTAATCTCCAGTTGCTGATCTTTGTTAATCATTAATCCCAATAAAGCCGAAATGTTTTTCGCATAAACTTCACTGGCATGAATGGGCATGGAAGCAGGTAAATTAATCGGCCCAATAATTGTCACACCATATTTGACCACATCTTTCCCAGCTTCGCTGCATTCACAGTTTCCCCCCTGTTCGGCGGCCAGATCGACGATCACCGAACCCGGTTTCATTTGAGCTACCATATCTTCTGTGACTAATACCGGGGCCTTTCTCCCCGGAACTTGGGCAGTTGTCACCACCACATCAGAAGACGCTACGTGCTGGCTCAGGACTTCCCGGGTGCGTTCCTTGGCTTTTTCCGAAATTTCCTTAGCATAACCCCCCTCAGCCACAGTATCTTCCTCTAGGGACACATCTACAAACTTAGCCCCCAAGCTTTGTACCTGTTCTTTGACTTCGGGACGAATATCAAACCCTTCGACAATAGCACCCAGACGTCGGGCCGTGGCGATCGCCTGTAACCCAGCGACCCCAGCCCCCAAAATTAACACCTTAGCCGGACGAATAGTTCCGGCGGCTGTGGTTAACATGGGGAAATATTTCGGTAAAGCCGTTGCTGCAATTAATACCGCCTTATATCCGGCTAAGTTGGCTTGGGAGGATAAAGCATCCATGCTTTGGGCGCGACTGCTACGGGGGATCAGTTCCATACTAAAGGCCGTAACGTTCTGAGCCGCCAGTTTCTGAATTAATTCAGGATTTCCCAAGGGGTTTAAAAAGGTGATTAACACCCCTCCAGACTTGAGTTGAGACACCTCTGAGTCCTCTAATACCCCGACTTTCAGCAGGACATCTACTTCGCCCCAAAGTGTCCCCTGATCAACGATTTTCGCCCCCACCTGTTCATAAGTTGCATCGGAAAAACAGGCCCGCTCCCCGGCTCCTGCTTCTACCCAAACTTCTACACCCTGTTTAACCAAACGGGCGACCACATCAGGGATGAGGGCAACTCGGCGCTCATCTACCTGACTTTCCTTAGCAATGCCAATTTTCATAAATCTCCTGATAATTTGTTCACAGTTAACAGTTAACGATTAACAGTTATGTTCTTTCCTCCGCTTCGCCAAGTTAATGCAATATGGGCCAATCCCGACAAAATGAACAAGATCGTGTTATATTATATGCGAGGTTTTGAAAATTCGATAAAATTCCAGACATACAAGTTTAGGTTATACCTTAATACAGATCAACAAATATCCCTAAGAAAAAAGTAAGTAATAGTAGAGATAAAGCACGGTTAGCTGATAGTTCGCAAAATCTCAAGCCAAGAAACCGGGTTTCTAATTCAGATTAATTACATCCCATCCAGATTTATTCAGAAACCCGGTTTCTGTGCCGCGATCGCATATTAGTTATGATGAGTTTATGAATATGGGTAATCTCAAAGAAATGGCAATGTTAACTAAACAAGATTGGGACTGGTTGGCAACTGGATCAGAGTATCAAATGGCTATAACTATCGATCAACTCTTACAGGAAAATCAAGTGATGGAAGCCAGAGAGGGACTTTATGCCTTAATTGAATCTATGGGAAAATCGAAACGATTAGCATTAAAAAGTCAGTTAATTAGGTTAATGGTTCATATTATTAAATGGAAATGTCAATCTCAAAAATGTACGAATAGCTGGGCGATTAGTATTCTATCAGCCCGTCGAGAAATCGAGGATATTCAAGAGGAAGTACCCAGCTTGAATCGAGATTTTATTGAATCAATTTGGGATAAATGTTTTCAAGCCGCTGTCAAAGAAGCTGAACTAGAAATGAGGAAAGTTAAATGTTATTTGACTTTCCTTTCTTGGTCAGAGGTTTTTGAGGATGAATATATTTTATTAGATGATGACCCAGAAGATTAAATATGTGTTATAGCGCTACGCATTACAGTTAGGACACTTTTTAGTCCTGAAACCCGTTCCCTGTTCCCTGTTCCCTGTTCCCTATATGAGTGAAAGCTATAGAATTTATTTAGATGCTTGCTGCCTTAATCGTCCCTTTGACGACCAAACCCAGCCCCGAATCGCCTTAGAAACCCAAGCAATCCTCACTATCTTAAGCCAATGCCAATCAGGACAATGGAAACTAATCACCAGCACCGCCTTAGATGCAGAACTCGCTCAAACTCCCGACGTTGAAAGACTCAAGAACGTCAAGGCAATCCTGAGAATTGCTAAAATTAAAATAATCAGCAGTCAATTAATAGAAAACCGTTCTATAGAACTTGTAAAATTAGGATTTTCTGGCTACGATGCCACCCACATCGCCAGTGCAGAACGAAGCCGTGCCAATATATTTTTATCCACAGATGACCGTCTAATCAAAAAAACCCAAAGAAATATTCAGCTTATCCAGGTTCCCGTTAACAATCCCGTTCAATGGCTAATGAGTATTACCCAAAAATAGGAGCAAAACCATGACTAAAACCCAGCAAGAAATTATCAAACAAGGATATCAAGCCTTAATTGATTCTTTAGGAGTCGTTGATGCTATCCGGTTTATTAACTACTTTAATCTCGGTCAAGGCGACTATACCCAAGAGCGCCATCAGTGGCTAAACCAAACGCCATTAGACGAAATTCTGCTTTCAATGAAACAGCATCGAGAAGACGAGAACAACCAATATGATGAAATAATTGAATAGGTTTCTCATTGATTTATTGAACGGTAGTTATTAAAGAAGAAAAATATCGATAAAATAACCGTAACATCGAAGAAGGAGCCGAAGAACAAAACCAAACTATCTGGCGATCTCTCTCATCTCAAGTCAAGAAACCGGGTTTCTAATTAAGCTTAATTACATCCCCTCCAGATTTGTTCAGAAACCCGGTTTCTGGGCGGCGATCGCTATCT
>MNYZ01000065.1:32847-33027 GCA_001873365.1 Oscillatoriales cyanobacterium CG2_30_40_61
CTAATTAAGCTTAATTACATCCCCTCCAGATTTGTTCAGAAACCCGGTTTCTGGGCGGCGATCGCTATCTGAAGAAATCGGGTTTCTAATTAAGCTTAATTACATCCCCTCCAGATTTGTTCAGAAACCCGATTTCTGGGCGGCGATCGCAAAATCTCAAGAAGAAATCGGGTTTCTAAT
>MNYZ01000064.1:0-11496 GCA_001873365.1 Oscillatoriales cyanobacterium CG2_30_40_61
CGCCCCCACCCCGCCTAGCCGTGGCTCCCACCCAAGCGCTGCCCCCATCTCCGCCCGTAATTTTTGCACCCCAAACTATTCAGTTACCCACCTTAAAAAATGCGGCTCCACCTATTATTTTAAACGTACCTTCTGCGGAAAATTCCTCAAATTCTTCGCCAGAAAATTCCAACCTAGATAAACAGAATTATTTGGCTCAACTGAATAAACGCCCCCCAACAATTGCCGCCACTCGCCAACAGGATACCACCCTATTTGATCAAATTCCACAAGTCAGTGAAGTCAGAAACTATTTTCAAAAAATCTGGTATGCTCCTAAAAACTTAAAACGCACGTTACAATACAGTTTAAAACTCAATTCCGATGGATCTTTGCAGAGTATTACCCCTGTGGGTCAACCTGCGGTTAATCGTCAAAAACAATTAGATTTTCCAGAAATTGGCAAACCTTTTGTTTCTCCCTTGGAGTCAGGAAAAACCCCTAAAATTCGGTTAGTTTTGCAGCCAGATGGGAGTGTTCAAGCGTTTTTAGAATCGTTGAATTAGGATTTTTATAGAGGAGTTTCCCAAAATTTACCAGTTAATAAAACGTCTACATCCTGGGGAAACGGACAAACATCAGGGAATTCTGCATCATATTCAACCTGCATATTGTTCAACGCTTCAAGATAACAATTGAAATAAATTTCCCCTAAATAGTTGCGTAAACTCGGTGAATCTGCAAGAATATCTCTTAAATTGGATTGAGTTCTATTAATTGTGACTTCCCATCCCCGGTAGCAATCTGGTAATAGTACATAATTCCGTTTTAAAATATGCTCAAATAAAGTGACCAGGCGATTTTTTAATTCCCGTTTATCCCGCTTTCCCAAAGATTCGATCTCCTCAATTAAATTGTCCCAATCTAAATTTTCAATATTTCGAGATTTTAACTGATTAACCGTATCTTCAATCCAAAGTGCAAAATCAATATCATAAAGTGTTTTTAACGAAGTTTTGGTCATAATTATAACCTACATCTTGATCAGAATTTTATTTTAACGCAGTTGAAAGGTGATCGCCCCTGGATTTATCAATTCCCTGGTTATAGTACAAATTAACTTGCTTGGATCATTCCGTCAATATCGGATTGAGAAGCTTTTCCTTCAATTAGTTCGGCAAATAGTTGATTTAAAGATTTTTCTTGACTAACTTGCTTTAACATTACTTTTTCATCTTTAAAGTGTTTAATTACTTGAATTGCTTGTTGTTTTTCTTGAGAATCTGCTGTAAAAAAATCTTGATCAATTTCTCGAAATGTCAGTAAATAACATAAAGCTAAAAAGGCATTTTGTTTATATTGATCATATTTATTATTGAATTGGTTTGCAGGTAATCTAAGGAGAGAGTTAGTTATTAACAAAAAATGATTTTTATAGTTAAAATTTTCAGCTTTTGATTGAAAGTTATAATACCACAATAAAATTCGAGCATATCCCCATAAATATTGATTACTTGAGGAGCGATAATGAGAATCAAATAGACTAAAATATTGTTGCTGTTGAGATTCATTTATGGCTGTTCTAGCTAAAGATTGTGAATATTTAGAATTAAAATAGTTATTACTTAAAATATCAATAGTTAGAAATTCTCTAAAATTTTCGTATAAAGAACAGGTTTCTGAAAAACCATAGAGTTTTCCAATGAATTTTATAGATTCATCAATAAATATTCTTTGATTAGGGTTGTTTTGATTGGGGTAGGAGCGAATAATCAAAGCAGGAATTGTTTTTAAAACTGGATTGTTAAACATTTGTCTTAACTCTTGGATTTCAGGATAGTCGGAAAATATATTGATATCTTGAAAATAATCAATTCTTAGATTAGTTGGAGAAATAATTGAATTAAATTCTTTTATTTTGGCGGCAATATTTCTGTAAATAATTGGCTTAGATGGATTACTATCCAACAGTTCTAACTCGGTCAATATTTTATCTAAAACTGCTTTTAATGTATAAATTAGATGACTCTTACTCAATCTTTTAATTTGTTCTAAAGACTTTTCTTGTCTCGTTTCTTCGATTCTTTGATAAGGAATATAACCAAAAGATTGAACTTCTTGTTCTTTTCGATCTACCAGTTTAGAGGTAATTTTATAAGTTCTGCTAATATCGCTTACTTCAAGTTTAGGAGATGCGTCCGGCTTGAGAATAAATTTAATTTCAATTTCAATATCTTCCGTACCCGGAAAGTTTTCAATCAAAATTTCATAACTCTGAGGAACTTGATTTTTTAAATAGTCTTTACCATTAACTCTGATGGGAAGTGTTGCTGGATTAGTATTTTTAGGAATACGGAATACTTTTTGATTGGTTTCGAGGATAATTCCTGTTAATGTTTGTTCAACACCTTCATAGGAAATAGTTTGTTCTGATAATTTTATCCACTGGGTGATGGGATTATCATTTTTATCTCTGTTTCTAATTGCAAATTCAATGGTATCTAAATAAATTCCAAATAAGTGAAAATTAGACTTTTGTTTCATTTCCCAAACTCTAGGAAAAATTTGATGATCAGAACTTACACATAAAAATTGCGGAAGTCGCTGTTTAATAATCGGAAACCGAGTATATTGAGAAATTAAAATCCAGTGAAAATTAGGATCTACTATTTTTTCTAAGCTGGAAAAATCAACTCTACTATTAACAATATTTTCAATATCTACCAGCTTTAACTGGACTTGTTTATAATAAATTTGCTCAGAATACATAATTTCAACTATAATAGAAATTGATTCTGTATTTAATTCTGAGGGAATTTGTTCGAGTATTGCAATTTTTTGTAAATATTTTTGTAGATGGGCGATCGCACTTTCTTCTAAATTACCATTAGAGAAAAAATTAGTTAAAATTTTGATAGCAATATCTCTACAAATTTGATTGTAGGTTTTAACACTATTAAAAGGCGTTTGAATCAATAACGGTTCTCTTGTATTAAGAATAGGAATTCCATTCTTATCTGGTTGAACAGGAATTAGGCGATCGCATTCAAAACAATCTAAATCTATAAATATTAACGGTTTATCAGGATTTAGATGTTTCAGTTGTTGATAATAATTCCAATAATAATAAGCACTTTGATATAAATAAGTTTCTTGATAATTTAAAAATTGACTGGTACTTAAAGTTAATAAATCAATTGTATCTCTAATAATAAATAACCGTTGTATTTCTGTTGAGGTTAACTCCTCACCCAGAAAATTATTTTTATTAGTTTTAATTTCTAACTGTTGACTACAGTGATTTGAAATCACGGGATAAACTCGATAGGAAGTCATTCCATATCTTGTGATTAATTCTTGTTTATATCTTCTGGGTAAGTTTTCCTGAGAATGAATTAACTCATCAGGATTTTGAGCAAACTGATAAGCATATTGACATAATTTAATATAGGATTCTAAATTAAATAGTCGAGTCATGATCTTGAACCTCCTAATGCGTTAATAATTTGATTAATTTCTTGAGAATCTGTAGTTTTATACATTAAATCATAATTTCTTTGACGTTTCAGAGAAAAATTAAAGTTAATTCCACCGATATAAGCGATTTTATTTCCTAATAGCGTGATTTTTGCGTGTAGATTTTTCACTTGTTTAATCGTAATAGTTGAATCTGAAGATTTCATTTCTTGGTCAATATAAATTATAGTATTTAAACGCTGTAATTGGTATTTTAATTCAGCAGTTGCTTGAAAACTCCGACTAAAAATTACGACTTTTCCTTTAAAATTAATTAACTCTTTTAAAAGATCATTATAATATTGCTCAGGAGTTAGTAAACTAGAAGAAACTGGATAATATTCTTGACGATAACGTTTGACAGTTCGCAATTCAAACCCATCAAAACCCAGTACAGGAATTACATGATCTCGACTAGAAGATTCCCAAAAATAACGAAATATATTCATTAGTTGTTGATAAGTTTCATTATTTTTACAGATAATTCCTGACTCTAAATTAACATCTAAACTGCCCCTTGTCAAATTCACTGATCCTAAGTAACCATGATGTTCAGAAATGCAAGTTTTTAAATGAAATGCACCGCTTCTGATCTTAACTTTAGCATCTAACAATTGACGTAGACAATCTTTTTTGCGTTCATCAGCACGTTTAAAATGTTCAGGTAAATACTTAGAAATCGTCACTTGTTGATCAATTCTATCCACAACTTCATCCCGCAAATCTGTTAATATCCAGACTCCTTGCGGTAGAGTTGCTGATTTTTCACAAATTTGATTAATTAATGCTTCATCTTCGAGAATATAGCTAGAAATTAGTAAAAAATTCTCCGCTTTAGCAATTATTTTTTGAAATAGATCACGATTTTTTCGACTTACCACAATTTTATTTACAGGAGAAAGATTAGGTTTTAGAAGTGGATTTTCAGGAAAATGACTAACAATAATCCTATAATGGTCTTGATATTCTTGAATCAATTGTTGAGTTGATTCTGACTGATCAGAAATATCCGTATTTCCTGCTCGTAAACTGATCATTGCTTCCCTTAAACTCAAGGGTAATTCTTGCCAATTTATCCCTAATCTTAATTGGTGATTAATTCTAAAAACTGCCTCCTGAGTATCAACGTTTCTCAAGAAATGATCAATTTTTTGATAATTGGGTAAATTGTGCCAAAAAGTTTCTGCTTTTTGCCATATTTTTTCAGATATTTCTAATGATAACCCCGGATAATAAGGTTGATCTAAAATAACGGTATAACTCCCATCCTGTTGAGTTTCATTGCCATTAAATAGAGGAAATTGAGGGTCATCTGCTAACAAATCTAAGGTAATTTCTGAACTAATAAATTGATAAATATAACGGTTAGCAATGCTTTCTTTTAAGTTAGACTCCCTGGGAAATAATAGCTTTAAACTAGAAACTTGATAAAGTTGATCATCTTCAGTGACTTCATTAGCAATTTTTAATAAATCTGTTAAGACTGAATTGGGGATGAATTGTAACCCAAAAGATTGACGTAAAAGCTGCGGTGTTCGTCGGTGAGTTTGGGTAGCAACTGCTTGAATTTGTTGTAATAATTGCCATAAAGATATATCGGATAAAAGGTTTCCTTCTCCCAACTGACGGTAAAATGTTCCCTGAATTTGATAATGGATTTTCATGATAATACTCCTTGACGAATTCTAGGTAATCTCATTCGTTTTAATAGGGAAACTGCATGATTCCATTTTTCATAGTCTCCCCATAAAATTAAATAATTTTGTCCTCTGGTTAAGGCAATTTTCCAATGTTCTATAGAAATAAGTTTAGGGTTTCCACTACAACAAATTAAGATAATAGATGCTTCTTTCCCTTGCCATTCTGTAACAGTTTTAATCATAACAGAAGTATACTCAATTGGACAATTAGCAATTAACTGATCTCGCTGAATTTCCGAAAAAGTTAATATTCCTATTTTTGGAATTAATTCTAAATCAAAAGTTTTTAAAAATTCTAATATTTTTTCTCCTTCCTGTTGATTAGGAATATCTTCCCACCATAACCGATACTCCCAATGGGGAAAATAATCACTAATCTGTTGAGAATTTGTTGATATCCATTCCGGGGAAAACCTATCATAAATTGTCGTTGCTAGTTCAGGATGTAAACGAAATTGTTCTGAAAGTTGTATGGTATAAGCAGGAAGTAAATATTCCAATAACCAAGAAAAACCATAGAGAACACGCTGGAAAAAGTTGCGATTCCGAGACGCAGGAATAAACCCGGTATTTCCATCACCTAATAATACTAATTTATTAGTTAATCCTGAGATTAAGATTAATTCCAACCAGGTTAACTTTTGAGCATCTTCAATAATAATTAAATCATAGAAATTTTGCCAAAGGGTTTGACCATCAACACCAAGAAATTCTTTAACAGTTGCTAAACAGGGATTAAGAGGATTTTGACTTAAATATTTCTCCAGAGTTACTATAGCATTTGTTGATAGATTTTGGTAGGATTGAACTAGAGTAAGTTGCTGTCTTAATAATGGTTCTAATCTCTTGAGTTGATAAGCAAACCAGTTTAACCTTGCTGTACTTAAATTGGGAAATTCTAAGCTCAAAGTTTGGGTGAGTTGCGGGATAGATTGGGTAGTAATTAAGGGTAAATATCTTTCTAGTTTTGCAGGCGATCGCAACTTTTCTAATTCAGTATCGGGTAAACAGTAAAGCGGTAAATAATCTAGTTGTGGTTGTGCTAAATGATCGCGCTGAAGACGTTCAATTGTTGCTGATTGATTCCCTAAATTTTCCGACAATAAATAAGGATATCCGGGTAATTGTTGATAAACGGTTAATGTACTCGGATAATGATTTAAAATTAAAATTCGTTTTTCCTCTTTAATTGCCGCATCCGCCAGATTCAACCCTATTCGAGTTTTTCCCGTTGCGGGTAAACCGGAAATCACCGTAATCGGACTATTAGATAATCCCATTTCTAAAGATTGGATTTGTTGAGGAGAAAGCGGTAAAATTGGATAAAATGTGGTAAAATTAAGTTGTGATCGCTCTGGTAAATAAACCGCACAATTACATATTGTTTCGACAATTAATTGCGTCGGTAATGTTAATTCTGTTTGGGTTTTAACTAACTGTTCTAACAACCCTAAACGCCATTCTGGGTCGCTTCCAGAATCGTTAATTTGTGCTTTTAATCCTTGCCAAAATTGTTGTTTATTGATCATGGTTTAATAATTTATCTTTGATTAAAATACTTATTAAGTATAATGTTTGATCAAACCCATTAGTTAACATCGGGTCAGGAATTTGACAAACCCAAATTTTTTGATTACTAATTGGTTGAATTTTACCTTTTTGTGATGCAGAATTAGGCGGGCTATGTAAAAAAAATATAATTCCTGATTCAATATTGGATAATTTGTTAATATATGAAATAGCTTGTTTCAAAGTTTCGTTTGAGGGAAGATACCAGAATATCCAGATGGGAAATAGCAGCTTTTGAACTTCTATATTTGATGTATTTAAATCATGGATTTCCACCGTCATTAAGTAATCTCCTAATTTAATATTTCTGCATTTTTGAAGCTGAAATACATAGACTTTATCTCTTAAAAATACAGGAATTTTAGGAAAGACTTGATGATCATGGTTTAAATATTGTCCCTGTTTATGATTCGGAGAACCCGTTAAATAGCTTAAAGGTTGAACATAAGAATCTTTAAACCGCAAAAACGTTGCGGTAAATGCTAAATAAATCACATCCTTTAACAGTTGATTTCTGACTGTCCATAACTTCTCTTTTTCTGACCGTTTAGCAATATAATCTAAAGAGGCTTGATAAAAACCATGATAGATAGGATTTTGTAATAACACATAATTGGGTTTATCCAGTTTAAAACGGTGTAAAGTTTTTAAAATGGGTTTAACAGTTGGTTGCTGTATAAACTGTTTAATTGTTTGATGAAATTTTTCACATTCTGGATAATTTTTATAAATATTTGATTCTCGGTAAAGAACTTTTCCGGCAAAATTAATGAGAAACTTATTTTCAGGTGTATTATAATCTTGGTGGCGTTTTATCCCCATTAATTCCTGTCGAGATCCGGCTTTTTCTGCGGCGGTTAAACCCGGACGACGGGTATAATCTCGTAAACAATAAGCATCCATTTCCTGAATATTCCCAACGGGCATTAATTCGGCTTTTCGTCTGAGTTGTTGTCTAAGTTTAGGGCCAATGAGTTGTAATTTTTGGTCTAAATTATACTTATTCAATAAATAAATAACTAAAGGTTTAATAGCCTCGGAAGTCTGGAATTTTTGAAACTTTTCCGGTAACTCAAGCACTCGAACGTGTTGATTGTTTCCAAATTTTTGATCAAAAATATTTTCACATAGTCCCGTAAAAATTTGTAATAGTTTAGCCACTGTATCATCTAATTTACCCTTAAATTCTTCTAATTGTTTATCATCTTCAATGGTAGCAATATCTAATACTTCATCTCGGATTTTTAAAACAGATAAATGCTGGTTGATTTCCAAGGTTAACTGAGTCTCAAGTTGCTTATCGTTATGTTGTAAATCCGTTGGCTTTAACCAGGGAAAACCGATTTCATAGACCTGATTTGTTTGGTTAATTAACAGAATAGGACAGAGGGATAAAATATCACCTGGTTCTAATACCAAATAGGGGCGATCTTTGGCTTCAAAAAGATGATCAACCCCAACTTCCCGTTGATTCAAATAATCAAAAATACTAGAATACAACTTCATTTTGTTTACTCCTCCTCTGGATAAATTAATCCTTTCCATTCAAACTGACCAGAACGCGAACCTCGCGCTTTTATAAACGCTTCTGTTAAGGAAGCATCGCCCAATTGTTCAATTAAACTGGCAAATTTATTTAATTCTTCTTGGTAATCATCAATCATTAATCCTCGCAATTTCGGTAACAATTTTTGAGCGAATTGATCTACTAAAGCAAAGCGAAATTCCTCAGAATTTGAGTCAGAAACCCCAGGATAATTAATCACATATTGAGTAATTGCTTGATACACCCGATGGGCGAAAGGATGTCCGATGCTTTCCATAATGTTATTCGCCTGATCTAAATAATCTTTAACCTTTTCAATCACATCAGAATTTTGATCCGGCGTTTTGAACCATTGCTCAAAGCTTGAATAACTGACATACACAGGACGTTGATCTTCAGTAGTCCTCGTCTTGCTTAATTGTAAAGTTTTAGGTTTTCCAAAGGTGAGAACATTAGCCCTATCTAACACTTTATCCGATAAAGTTTGAGTTGTTTCGTCTTCATTCATAGTTCCCACAAATAAAAATTGTTTAGGAATTTCTAACTTTCTTTGTGCTTCAGGAATTGGTAAACTACCCACATCTAATTCTAAAAAAGTAGGACTAGAACGACGGCTTTCTAATTTCGAGAGGAAATCACTAAAATAGTATTCTACACGGGCTAAGTTCATTTCATCTAATAATACCAAAACAATCCGATTTTTCATGACTGGATCATGGTTATATTGATAAATTCCTCGAATCAAATCAGTCGGTTTAAATTTCTTCTCCACATAGTTATAAAACCCTTGCAAATCTTGAGGAGAATCCCATCGAGGTTGAACTGCTAAAGTTAACCGTTGGGCACCGATAAAGTCTGCATATCGTTGGGGAAGTTCGCTTTTTCCAGTTCCACTAATTCCCGCTAAAATCACTAAAGCAGAAATATCTTGCACTTTTAAAGAGGTATGAAACGCATAAACAACCCGCCGAGGAAATGCTAATCCTTTGGCTTTTAAATACTGCATAAACCCATCTAAAAAAGCTTTTTCTGGTGGATTTGGATTCCACTCTGGATTTGAATTCGGTGTCCATAGATGATCTTGTAGCGATTGCAAGGCAGAAGCTTCCGTATTTTCCGTGCTTTTTCTCATCTGATTAATTTCTTCTTGAAGTTCCTCTTTTTCGGCTTTGAGGGCTTCAACTTTCCCCATTACTACTGATTGCTGTCCTTCTAACTCCTGTACAATTTGTTCAAGTTCTCGTTTTTGAGATTCTTTTTCTCGAAGTTCAAAACTCAAACTTCTAATTCTTTGTTTATCTCTTTCTATTTGTTGATAATCTAATGTATGATTTTGAATTGCTTGCAGAATTCTTTGTTTCTCTGCTTCTAAACTATAAATTTCAGGACGGAGTTGATTAATTCGGGTTTGAGATTCTTGTGTTTCCAGAGATAAACTATCATAGGTAGCTCTAATTAATTCTAATTCTACGGTTCTTTTTTCTAGGGTTTTTGTTTCCTCTTGTTTATTGGCTATATCAGCAATTAATTGTTGCAATTCGACATTTTTTACGATATAATTAGCTTGAATTTCACGCAGAGATTGCTCAACTGCTTGTAAGTTTTGATTTTGAGATTGTAAAGCAGTAATCTGACCCTCTAGTTGATTTTTTTCTAGTCTTAACTGGCTTAATTGATTACTTAATTGTTCTAATTCAGACAAATTCGGGTGATTTTGATGCAAGGTATTAACACGATCTTCTAAGTCTTGTTTTTCTTGCTTTAATAGGGTTAATCTCCCCTGAACTTCCTGTAATTCCGATTGTTTTTGCGTTAATTTCCCTTCAACTTCCCCTAAGTTTAATTGTTTTTGCTCCAGACTTTCTACCTGATCTTTTAGTCTAATCAATTGAGTCTTTAATTGTTTAAAATTCAGTTGTGTGTCGAGTTGTTTTTCCAGTTCTTGTAGACGCAGTTGACACTCTCTGATTTCAAGTTTCTGTTGTTCTTTCTGTTTACTAGAAACTGCTGATCCAAGCAACGCCCCGGCGGTACTTCCCAGTAATGGAGTTCCGAGACCACCCCCAGAAAAAACCACCGATGCTGCTGTCCCCATCCCCACACTCAGAACACCGACCAGCAAGATGTCCTTTGGTAGATTCGCCCAAAAATCCTTTCGCATATTGACTTAACTCCCATTTTAATTATTATATCGCTGGCAAAGGCAACAATTACGCAAATCCCTAGGATTTTTGCGAAGGTATTGTTTAAGAAACGTGGTTTTTGCACTGTACCTCACGCGACAACACACCGCTATATAATAGTGTTTGACTTAAAAAGTGTTAATACTACCGAGGTGAAACATGGCAGTTTTACAGTTAGAAGATGGAACAACTTACACCGAATTAGATGCAATTCAGCGAGAATTAGCCAGTCTGAATATTCATTTAAACCATTGGTCTGTGGGTACAGATCCAGAATTAATTAAATTGTTGAATCAACCCGGATTAAACGATAACGAAAAAGCCGAAGTTCTGCAAGGACTAGATCAATATTTTGAAGAATTAAAACAAACAGTAGGTTATCAGTCCCGGGATTTAATTGTCCTTAATCCTAATACTCCTAACCTAGAAACATTATTGGCAAAATTTGAACAATGTCATATTCATGCTGATAATGAAGTCCGTTATATTATTGATGGAGAAGGAGTTTTTGGTTTTGTTCGTCCCGATGGTAGCCAAGTGGAATTAACTGTTAAAGCTGAAGAATATGTTAATGTTCCGGCTCATACAGAACATTGGTTTTATTTAACAGAAACTCGAAGAATTAAAGCAATTCGTTATTTTAGTGCAACGGAAGGTTGGACTCCCGAATATACGGATACTGAAATTAGAATTTTTTCCAGAAGACCTAAAAAAACCTTGGCTTTGAATTAATTGTTAATGCTTTTATAACACACTATATCCCCCCTAAACCCCCTTTTTTAGGGGGTGAATGGATTAGGATTCTCCTGGCTTCATGGGGTCATAGTCTTAATATTGATCCCCCCTAACCCCCTTAAAAAAGGGGGAACTAGAGTCAATATTTCCCTGATTTATGAGTAAACCTGATTCAAAGTCCCCCTTATTAAAGGGGATTTAGGGGGATCAATCTTGAGGTTATAACCGACATTTATAAATTAAAGTCCCCCTTATTAAGGGGGATTTA
>MNYZ01000064.1:11511-57079 GCA_001873365.1 Oscillatoriales cyanobacterium CG2_30_40_61
GATTTAGGGGGATCAATCTTGAGGTTATAACCGACATTTTTTGAGTTATATTGATAATTATTGCCAGAATAAAAAACCATGACCATTGAAGTAGATTATCGTTTTCCTCCTAATATTGATGCGGTGCGTCAGGCGAAAGTTATTGCTATCGGACAAACCGCCGGAACTTGGGACGAAAGATTTAGCCATCGTGAGGATAATTTGCGATCGCATTTAGCCGAAGTTATTAATATTAAAACCGATGAACAAGGTTATAGTGTTGCCACAGTTAAATTTCCAGAAATTAACGTTGAAAACGATATTGCCAGTTTGCTAACGATGATTTTTGGCAAATATTCTATGGCGGGAGTTGGTAAAATAGTTGCGGTTAGATTAGATGAAAATTATGGTCGGGTTGCAAAATTTGGCATATCAGGAATTCGCCAACAATTGCAAGTTTTTGATCGTCCTTTAATTATGGCAATATTTAAACCCGCTTTAGGACTATCAGCCCAGGATCATGCTACAATTTTAAAAGAAGTGGCAACGGCTGGATTAGATATTATTAAAGATGATGAAATTATGGGGGATTTAAACACCGCCCCAACCCTAAAAAGATTAAGAGCTTGTCGTCCGATTTTAGACCAAATCAAACAAGAAACCGGGCGCAGGGTTTTGTATGCTATTAATGTTACTGGAAATGCCCAAACCCTATTAGAAAAAGCCAGAATTCTAGTTAAAGAAGGGGCAAATGCCCTATTATTAAATGTGCTCACCTACGGTTTTTCGGTCTTAGAAGCCCTGGCCGCCGATCCAGAGGTGAATGTTCCAATTTTCGCCCATCCTGCCTTGGCGGGGGCGTTATGTGGGTCTGGGGATGCGGGTTTTTCCTATTCCGTGATTTTGGGAACCTTAATGGCCCACGGCGGGGCCGATGCGGTCTTATATCCCGCCCACTATGGTAGTTTACCCTTTGATCCCGTTGAGGAAAAGCGGATTTGTCAGCAGTTGCGATCGCGAAATGTCTTCCCCGTCCCTTCGGCCGGAATTCACCCCGGAATTGTCCCTCAAGCCCTATCAGACTACGGAAAGGACGTAATTCTGAATGCTGGGACGGGGATTATGGAACATCCAAACGGCCCTGGAGCGGGGGTTAATGCCTTCTTCCAAGCCCTCGACTGGTATCAACAGGATCTACCCTTTGATGTTAACGAAATGCTCCCTGGTGCTCTGAGACAGGCGATAGAAAAATGGGGATGAAAGACCAATTTGTAATTCTTAATTCGTAATTCCTAATTTATGATGAACACTGATCTCCGTCAATCTTTAATCTATGCGTCTTGCCAATTTCATCAACTGGGTTGGATGGCAGGGACGGCTGGAAATCTTTCGGCTAAAATGCCCGATAATAGTTTTTGGATTACTGCTAGTGGCAAACAAAAAGGTAAATTAGTTACAGACGATTTTGTGAGAATATCCCTAACCGGAGAGATATTAGAAAATCCCAATCAGAATAATAAACCCTCGGCAGAAACCAGTATTCATCAAGCCATATATTCTTTGTTTCCACAGGCAAATGCCTGTTATCATGTTCATTCGGTTGAAGCCAAATTAGTCTCAAATTTTATTGATCATGAGCAATTACCTTTACCACCCATTGAGATGTTAAAGGGGTTAGGAATTTGGCAAGAAAACCCTAAAGTTTATCTACCTGTTTTTGAGAATTATTTAGAAGTACCTCGAATTTCTGAAGATATTATTCAACGGTTTAAACAGACTTCTCCTGATGTTCCGGCGTTGTTAATTAGAAATCATGGGGTAACGGTTTGGGCAGATTCTCCAGAAGCCGCAGAAAACCATATTGAATTAGTGGAATATATTTTCCGTTATATTGTGGCGGCTCGTCAAGCGGGATTGAATTTTCAACATTAATAGATAGAGTTGGGGCGAGAAGACCTCGCCCATACAAAGCTGTTAAAAACAATCAATCAATATTAATGGTTTGTAACCCTTCATTCACCGTAATTGCAATTTTACCAACGGTGCGCCCCATCTCACTATAGGTATGGGCTTCGGCTAGATCATTTAAGGGATAAGTTCGATCAATAACTGTTTGAATTTTCCCCGCTTCAATTAAATCTCGCAACGCATCTAAATCTCGGCGGCTGGGTTGAGCTAAGACTAATTTTGATTTTTTACCCGAAAAGAATAAAGTTTGTAATGTCGCTCCCATATTATCAATTGTGGGTAAAGTTGAGATATAAATGCCATCGGATTGTAGGATCTTTTCGCAATTAAAAAAAGACTGTTTCCCCACCGCATCAAAAATAATATCGTATTGAATGTCCTGTTGGGTAAAATCATCTTGGGTGTAATCCATCACCCTATGGGCTCCCAAACGTTTAACAATATCAACATTAGACGTCCCGCAAACCGCCGTCACATCAGCATTTAGGGCTACGGCAATTTGTACTGCAAAGGTTCCCACCCCGCCAGACGCCCCATTAATTAAAACCCTCTGTCCGGGTCGCAGTTGACCTAAATCTAATAACCCCTGCAACGCCGTCAATCCCGCTATAGGAACCGTCGCAGCCTCGGAATATGTCATATTTTGAGGTTTATAGGTCAAATTCCCGGCAGGGGCAGCCACATACTCGCCATAAGCTCCCCCAAATAACGGGTTAACGAAGCCATAAACCTGATCTCCCACCCCCAGCCGCGTCACCTGGGAGCCAACTTCCACCACTTCCCCGGCTAAATCCGAGCCTAAAACCTTGGGGAAATTGTAGCCCGATATCGGTTGTAATAATCCCTGCCTAATTTTCCAGTCCACGGGATTAACACTACTGGCATGAATTTTGACTAAAACTTGATCGGGTTTAATTGTTGGGGTCGGAATATCTTGATAACGAAGAACATCAGGCGACCCATATTGATGAATAACAATAGCTTTCATAATCGATTAATTAGGGATTAACACCCGTTAGTTTAACACAAATTTCTAGGAATGGGGATTAATAGAGTCACTCTAAATCCGTTCTAAAAAATAAGATTTTTGAAAATAGGGAATGGGCAAGCAGAAAAAATTTATCCTGGTTATAATCGGGTTAAATTTGTTGAATCTGTTTTGATTTTTGTGATTTATATTTTCGCTCAAAACCTGCTATTTGGGGTCTTTAGTCTAACACTACAAGGCAAACTCAAGTAGATAAAAAATATTTTTTTTACTTAATTAAGCATTGTAAATCGGATAAATTTTAACTATGATAGAATTGTAGAAAAAAACTTTGACAAATCCTATCAATTCAATTTTTATGGATATTCAGTTAATCAATATTGGTTTTGGTAATATTGTCTCTGCTAATCGGGTGATTGCCATTGTCAGCCCTGAATCAGCCCCGATTAAGCGGATAATTAATGATGCCCGGGAGCGCGGACAGTTAATTGATGCCACCTACGGACGTAGAACTAGGGCAGTGATTATCACGGATTCTAGCCATATTATTCTCTCTGCAATTCAACCGGAAACCGTTGCCCATCGGTTTGTGATCACCAAAGATGGCAATTCCCGCGATGATTAGCGGATTTGTGATTGATTCCCCTTGGTTTCTATGGGCATACCATGAGAAAATGGAAAGACTCCTGTTCAGCGTGAATAAGTAGAAATGCCATGAAAAAAGGCCGATTAATTGTGATCACAGGCCCTAGCGGGGTCGGAAAAGGAACGTTGGTTCGTTCCCTACTCAAAGATCATCCTGAACTCCATTTATCTGTTTCTGTCACCACTCGTTCTCCTCGTCCGGGTGAAATCCATGGACAAGACTACTATTTTGTCGATCATGATCTTTTTCAAAACATGATCCAAGCAGGAGAATTATTAGAATGGGCTGAATTTGCGGGAAATTGTTATGGAACTCCATTAATTGCGGTTAAAGAAAAAATTGAGGCGGGAATATCGGTTTTATTGGAGATTGAGTTAGAGGGTGCTCGGCAAATTCGTTCGACTTTTCCCGCAGCTTTACGGATTTTTATTATGCCCCCTTCTATTGATGAATTAGAACGGCGTTTACGCGGTAGAGGTCAGGACTCTGAAGATGCCATTCGACGGCGTTTAATCCGGGCTAGGGCGGAAATAGACGCGGCTAGTGAGTTTGATTTTGAAGTGATTAATGATGATTTAGATTTTGCCTTACGGCGTTTAGAATCCGTGTTATATTCTCCTGTTTAATCCGAAAAATATGCCCCAGGAAGACCCGTTAAAACCCGATTCTTTAAATCTGATGGCAAGGGATATCAAATCGGCTGAATCCTATGCAAATTTAGGGCGTTTGTATGATCAGCAAGAACAATGGCAAGATGCGATCGCCAATTATCGTCAGGCGATCCAATTAAATCCCCATTGTTCTTGGTTTTATCACCATTTAGCGGATGTTTTTTTGAAACAGCAACAATGGCAAGATGCTATTATTAATTATCGCCATGCGATTAAACTTAATCCTAATTTTTCCTGGTCTTATCATAATTTAGGCAATGGATTATTAAAATTAAAACATTGGGAAGAAGCAGTTTATATTTATCGAAAAGCGATTCAGTTAAATCCTCATTTTCATTGGTCTTATTGTAATTTAGCCGATGGGTTGATTCAACAGAAAAAATGGAATTTAGCGATTATTAATTATTGGAAAAGTTTGGTGATTCTGCATCAAACTAATCAAGAACAGGATTTTGTAATTATTGCGACTAAATTAGGGGAAACCTTAGAATATCATTTACCTGAAAGGTTTGATTTAGCGATCGCCCATTATCAAAAAGTAATTCAAAATCAGCAACAGTATCCTGAATATCAAAGTATTATGCAATTTTTAAGTCAAAATCAAAGTGCGTGGCTGAAAATTGCCGATTTTTTCCAACAAAAACATCTAATCAACGCCGCTTTAATTCTATATAAAATGGCTGTAGAATTTTATCCTGATCAAATATCTATTTCAGAAAAGTTTAATAGTCTATTACAGAAAAAAACCGACTTAGAAACAGCAATTAATTTACAACATCAAAACATTGATAAAACTTCCCCAAAATGGTCTAAATATGATCAAGGTCTGACAACTGATATCAGCAGCAATAAGTTTAATATTCCTTTAGCAACCCATCAACAACTCGAACAGTTTATTTTTAGTACCGATATTAATTTTGACTTAAACCAATTAGATCAACTATTTGAAGCCGTGAGTTGGATGACTCGTGATCACGAAAACATGAAAATTGCCCTAGAACACAGTTTTTTAGTCGTTACCCTGTGGTTTGTCACCCCCACCCAAAAACAATTAATTGGGTTTACTCGGGCTGTTTCCGATCATGTTTATAATGCTACTCTTTGGGATGTGGCGATTCATCCTAATTTTCAAAGTCAAGGATTAGGAAAGTCTTTAATTCAGTATACATTAGAACAGCTACAATTACAACACATTGAAAATATTACATTATTCGCCGGGAATAAAGCCGTTAATTTCTATCATAATTTAGGGTTTATTACTGACCCGAATGGGATCAAAGGAATGTTTTGGGTTTCATGTTAATTAGGGGATAAAAAGAGAATAATAAACCGGGTTTCTGACTTTTATTTATGGGATCAAACCCAGATTTTTTGTTCAGAAACCCGGTTTGGTGCGTAAGTTTTGTTAGTGTTGAGAAATAATATAATATTTTAAAATTGAATTAATCTTTAGTAAAGAAACATGATGATCTTCATGGCTATCATCTTCTAACAAACAACGTCTTTTTAACGATTGTATCGCCTTTAATATATCTGTGGGTTGATCGGGGATTTCTTGCAAAACCTGCATCAAAGCAATCTCATGTTCTTGTTTAGCTAGATAATTGATTACCTGTTTTTCTGATTGGGTTAATCTACTCCATAAACGATTAAGCTGAGATGTTATTTCGTTACTTAATATTAACACAGGATAAGCTAAAAAATCCGTGACTCGGCTAGAAAATAGTTCTTGAATCATCGTGGCTGTCATTTCCAACCATAAGGGATGTCCTTGATATTTTTCAATTAAATTATGCCAATTATCTTGATCTAATAATTCTTTATACTTTAAAATTTTTGTAGCACAATCTCCCAATCCAGACAGTTTTAACGACCTAAAAAATTTAGGACTATCGACTGTTAAATATTCAGGTTGTTCGCTAGTAATTAATAAAAAATTACTGGCATGAGATAATTCAGCAATCTGTTTAAATAATAAATAATACCCTTCAAATTCGGGTTTATATTTACCCGCATATTGTCCGGTTTGAAAGAGCATTTGCAGATCATCAATAATAATTAAACAGCGATGTTTTTTAATAAATTTCAGCAATAAATCAACTTGACGATCTAGGGTATTAGGAAAAACTGGAGGAGAGACAACACTTTGCAGTAAATCTTTTAGAAAAACATCTATAGTTGGACAATACTGGAGACTACGATAAATAATATATTGAAATTCCGTTTGTACTTCTTCAATTAGTTTGATAGCCAGTGTCGTTTTGCCAATTCCGATCATCCCAACTAAGGTAATCATTCGGATATGGTCTTGAATTAACCAGGTTTTTAACTTATTAAGTTCATCCTCCCGACCATAAAATTCGGTAATTTCTGGTGTAGCATCTATGTTTAAATGATTTTTTTCAGATGGTTTTAATAGAGGACAAGATTTAGGTGATCTCTTTTGTCTTAAACAAATACTAACTTTATTACCATTGACTAAATACTCAATTGAGCCACTGTTAGAGATAATAACTTTTTCTAAAATAGACCGTGCATTTGATTTATTAATATCTTCCCCTAAAGTTTTCGATAAAGTTTGCCATAATTCCGATGCAGTATCTCGAACATGACCTTCACTTAAATGATTTTCTGATGCAATCTCGGTGTATTTATTGCCCTGTAATGTACCTTTAAGAATTATTTCTTGCAGAAGATCTAAATGTTCGCCTGTATGGGTGAAAAGCAGTTGATCGGCAAGTTTCAATACTTCTGCAATGTTCATAGCAGGTTTAGATAAATAGGGTTTTTCAATCCTATAATGGATCAGTTTATGCTAGAGCAGGTGGAACAATTTGTGCGTTTAGTAAACCTGGACATCTTGATATTTTTAGAAGATCGAGACCTGCTCCTGATGTGAATATAACCGCTATTTCAAGCTATAAAAATATTGGGCTTTGTCCAGTTCCTAGGGCATTTTTTGACTTTGGAAATTCAGGTTATTTCAGTTTTGGTAATGGTAGCTTTTGTGGCTTTCCAAGCCCTCAAGTACAACAGGAATATAGACAACGGTATAATGCTCCTCTTGTTAAGAAAATTTCCTCAGATCCTACAGCATTCATGAAGTATACAGGTCGGTGTTCTTAACTTTTATAGCAAGTCTAAATCCGTTGTATAAATGACTTGAAACCACATTCATCGTAGGGGCGAGGCGCGCCCATCCGTGTCAACTTAAGCCGAAAACCCGTGATTACAGCCGAGATCAGATCCCCCTAAATCCCCCTTCCCAAGGGGGACTTTGATCTCCTGTTCCCCCCTTGTTAAGGGGGGCTAGGGGGGATCATTGACTTGGGATCAGATAGCGCGTGAATTCGGGTTTGAACCCCTACTTTTAGCGTTAAGTTGACACCAATGAGGCGCGCCTCGCCCCTACAAGAGATTATCAATATTTTTTAAGATTAATAATCTTGACTTGACATTTTTTTGTACAACTCACTTAAACTTGCTCTAGCTTTCTTGTCACTCGCTTTTTATTCTGCAATGAAAATTTGCTCCACCGTTAAATTAAGTTCTGGGAATAGTTGAGAAACAATCCTTTGTTTACCTATAAAAATAGTATTCTGATAACTTCCATTCATCAGAAAATTAACAATAACTTGCTCCGTTAAAGGGTCAATAATCCAATATTCATAAACACCAAACTCCGCATATTCAGTCATCTTTTTAATATAATCTCGATTTTCGTTATCTTCCCCCGGACTTACAACTTCTACTACTAATAAAGCTGGAACTTCCAGAATAGCTGATTTTTTAAACTGTCGTAACCGTCGCCAATCTTCTCCTTTAATAATAGCAATATCTGGTTGTCGGGAGCGACTTAATCTAGTTCGTATCCCCACATCTCCCTGTTTTACTTTTAAGTCTAACCGTAGTCTTTTTACCTCAGCTTTGAAGGTATCGTAGAGGAATTCAACAATATCAGAATGAATTGGACTCGCAGGTGTCATCGGAATTAACACCCCATCTTCAAGTTCATAACGATTATCTGTTCCGTCATCATAAGTTAAATACTCCTCAAAAGTTAATTTTATAGGGGTTTGAGTCATGTTGTCACCTCAACTTTGTAACGTCCCTTTTCTATTCATTATTAAGTATAACATTGTTGGGTTTAGACTCCTGGGTGCTGAGAATACTAAAGCCCAACAATAAACTATCTTCTGATTAATTTTTTATTCTTCTTTCTCCATAACGTAATAACATATTAATACTCGCCAAACGATTTCCCCAACTAGAGACTTGATAGGGACGTTCTAAGGCTTGTAAACGCATAGAAGTTTGGAATTGTTTTTGAAAAGTTGCTAACTTTTGTTGAGCTATTTCTAAGGTTTGAGAAGAAGGATTATCCTCTAATTGTTTCAAGGTTTGCGCTAAATCTTCTGCTTGAATACTCAAGGCTTTTAGTTCTCCATCTCGAATCCAAAGTTGTTCATTTGCTAATAGAAAACTCCATTCTCTTTTTAACGCCAAATAGCGATCATGCGCCGCAGCAAAGGGCTGGCGATAGGGAATGGGAGGTTGAGTTTTAGAGGAATTATTCTGAGTTCTGTGGAAATAGTTTTGGAGATTATTACCAATACTATCAACGGCAAAAATTGAATATCCTCCTGTTGGTAAATCCCGTAGGGATTGTAATTGATCAATCGCCACAATTTCAGAAATATTCAATAACTTAATGGAAGGACTAATTAACGCAGACCCTAATTTTTGTTCTTGGGTTAAAGGTTGAGTAATTCGTTGTAAACGGTTAGTATCCATCGCATAGGTCATCGGAACAATTAAATCCACATAACCTTTTTTTGCCCAAACTTCCCATTGTTGTTGAATTTTCATAACCCTTTCCTGTTCAGGATTAGAAAACACCGCAACCGATAAAATTATATTGGGTTTTTGTTGCTTCAAAAATTGCGAAACTTCCGCCACAAAAGATGTCACTTGTTCAGTTTTAAATTGTAGCCATCGATTCCATAGTTCATGATTTTTGGGCGTAATATTAACCGGATCAACTCCTGTTAATTGTTGGAATTGTTCCCGTCCCGCTTTCCCATATCCATAGCTGTAACTTCCACTGGGATCTTGGAAGGGATAGCGAATATAATCTAATTGCAACCCATCGACATTATAGGCGGTAATTTCATTAATTAAACGCATTAAATAGGCTCTAGCTTCTCGGTTAGCTGGATCGAGATAAACTTTGCGATCGCGGGTATTTCTTAACTCTCCATAATTATTAATATTGATCCAATCAGGATGGGCCTGAATTACCGGACTTAAAAAACTACTGGGTTGTCCTAAAAGTTGATTATGACGGTCATTTCCTACCGCAAATACCCAGATCCAAGCGTGTAATTCCATACCCCGTTGGTGAGCTAATTTCACCGCCGCTTCTAAGGGGTTCCAACCCTGGATTAAGGGGTTTTGTTCCGGCGCAACTCGACTGGGATAAATTGGATAACCCGCATTAATTGTTTCAAAATAAACCGTATTAATTCCGGCCGCCGCTAACCGATCAAACACTTGCGTCAGTCCGGCTTCACTTCTGGCTTTAACTATAGTTCCTCGGTCTAACCAAACCGCCCGAATTTCCGCCCCTAATCGTTCTCCTTCCGTGGGATAATTTTGCCATAATTGTTGACGAATTTCTAACCATTGATGCCGAGCTTCTGCCCAATTTTGTTGAGCGACTAACTGGGGAAAATTCTTAATTACTTCTCTAGATTTGGTAATAATTTGATCTGATTGTTTGAAATTAGCACTGGCTAGACTTCCTCCGGTTCCTGCTGTTAATTGAGTGGAAGCAACCTGTAAATTAATCGGAATATTACCGGAATTTGAGGCAATTAAAGCATTTTCAAAACGTCCTAATAAATCTACTAATTCCTGTCGCATGGCGATCGCCGTTAATTCCTCAATAGGTTGATTTCCGGGCTGCACTTCTAAACCCGCCGGGGCAATTTGTTCGGAAGGGTCAATAAAGCTACTGGGAACGCTTGGAGTATGGGGCAATGTCCGAGTCGCCGTTAAGCTGGGGGCGGGGGGCGTAGTTGAACGCGGGGGGGAAACCGGAGTCTGGGGAACTATCACAGGTGTCACCGGGCGGGGAGCCGGGACAGTAGCCCTTAGCTGTACCCTGGGTGTCGTGGGTTGGGGCAGGGGTGCAGGAGCGGGACGAGTGGCTATTGGTGGTGGCGGTGTAGCCGGACGGATGACTGTTGCTGGAGGCGCAGGAGCCGGACGGGTCGCTGTTGGGGGCGGTGGGGGAACTGGACGGGGTTCTGCTATTGGGGCTGTTGGGGGCGCGACGGTGGCAGTGGCGACGGGAGTTGTCGGGTTTCCGGCCAAACCATGACGACTGACCGCCGCTTGTAACCAAGCAATATCAACCTCCGCCGAAGATTGATTTCCCCAGCGCCAGCCTAAATAGGTGGCTTTTTGAGTAGTAATAACGGCAGGAGAACTCCCACTGGCTTCCCAAATTCCGGCGGTATAACTTTCTAAGGTAGTGGGAATTAAAACCCCCCCGTCAACGGCGTTAGAATTAGCTTGAGTTGGGCCCCAAGTTGTTAGGGAAGCGCAGATAGGATCTTTAGTTCGACAGCGATTTTTAGCGATTTGAGGTTTAGCGGGAACTGTCAGGGGAAAAGCCCAATAGGAACCTAAAATTGATCGCAACAATTGACGAACTAAGGGGGTAGACTTTTCTCCGACCGGGCCACTGGCAATCACCTGTCCGCCTTGTTTTGCCCACTCTTGCAAAACCTTGGCTTGTTCGGTTTTAATAACAGTTATATTAGGGATAAATAAAACTCTAATTCCCTGAAGATCGGCGATGGTTTTGATATTGTTTAAATCCAGGGTTTGATAGGATATTCTACTGGCTTTTAACCGTTTTTCAATGTTATTCCAGTCCGTGGTTTGTTCGGAATCACGAATTACCCCAAATGGGGCATTTATTTGGCTTAAGGAAGTTAGGGGAATTGATAATTGTAAGATTGTACTGGCAAGAGTTCCCAGGATAATTTGTTGGAAAAACTTTTGCGATCGCCGTTGTACCATTGGTTTATATTGGTTTTTTAGTCATAAAATCAATTGAGGTGGTGATCATAACCCAGGAAAATTGTCAAGCTGTTTTTGGGAGCTAAACCTTAAATTATGCCGAATTCTCTCTGTTTCCAACTCCACACCCCTAAAATTGGAGGAGAATAGACAAATCCTTACTATTCTACCAGGCATCTGTAGGCTTGTCTAATTATTCACTATTAACTATCCGTGATTCTTCTAAATAGGCGATCGCAATAGGGTGCTTTTTTACGAACAATAGAGACATCAATGATTTCTAAGATTTTAGCCGCATGATAAATCTTTTGATATCTCCCTTTTTGTGTTCTTTCCGTTGCCCTGTTTAACGCAGATTCTATAGTATCTTTAGGAATTTCTTCAACATTATTATTACGAGGAATAGCAGTTTTATTAAATCCTTGCCCGTAAATTTGGGCTAAGGTATCAATATCAGCAATTAGCCAACTTTCCATGAATTGAACCATTAAATGAATGTCATGTTCATCAATTCCAGACAAATAACCCTCCCATGGATCACGGTTGATGAGATGTTGTCTAGCACTTAATCCCATGACACGATCCTTTTCCTCTGGATCTGCATTGGGATCAATTGTTAAAGTATTGACCAGGCCCTCTGAATCAACTAACAAAAGATTGATAGCATCAGGATGACTTTTTAAAGCATTCTTGAAGTTTCTACAAGCGTCATTTCTACTGCCACAAACAACACAAATAACGCTTCTTCCTGTTAGGCGTTGTAAAAATTGACTCATTCCTATTCGAAAGGTGTTTTTAGTCTTCTGTCCATCACCCCCACCTTCTACATAAATACGAATTTCTACCATCGATTTCCTCCAAGTTCTCCCATACTCCGTAAATCCCCTAAGCTATAATTTTCTAGCCAATCTTTTAGTGCTTCAGGTTCTAATCGTCTCATTCGACTTCCTCTTTCATCTCGTTCACAGACGAGAATAGATTCGGGAATTTCACTTAAAGCGGATATCAAATCATCGGAGTGAGTGGTAACAATTAATTGAGTTTTTTGAGAAGCATCAATTAATAATTCAGCAATGGTAGGTAAAATATCAGGATGCAATCCTAATTCGGGTTCTTCAATACAGATAAGCGGAGGAGGAGTTGGATGTAAAAGAATCATTAATAAGCAAAGATAGCGCAATGTTCCATCAGAGAGACGAGTCGCTGGAATCGGTTGATTAAGTCCTCGCTCATGTAAAAAAATCTGAACTGTTCCCCCCGCTATTTTTATAGTAATATCCGTTACAGGTTCATAAAACTTTTGTAAATTTTCAACAATTTTTCTGCTGCCAATACGGTGCTGCAAATCATTAAGAATTAATCCCAAATTACTACAATCTTCGAGTAAAAAATCTTCAGGTAAATCTAACTTTTGGGGCATTCTAGGAGGAGTATAACGCCCTAAATTCCACTCTCGATAAAGTCTGATTTGAGAAAATTGATTACTTAAATAACTTAATTCTGGGTATAAATCTGGATCTTTTCGTTGTGATAAAACCGATTGATCAGGTTTTAAGTCTTCTCGTCTCAATTGACGGCCAGTGCGAGTGGGTTCATTTTCTGTTATTCTTCTTGCATTGAGTACGGGATGACCCTGTTGATAGCGATAGAAAAAGAAAACATCTTGTTCATAATCATTGTTTTTTTGTTCATTTTCGATAGCTTCATCAATAATTTCTAAGCGTTGGGCAACCGTTGTAAAATCAATACGATAGCGTAAAGGCATCCGACCTTCTGGATAATTAATGATAGCTTCAATTTTGGCAATGGGAGTTTCTTGAGTTCCTTTCCATAGCCATTCATTAACTCCTCCACCCTCACGAATTGGCTTAGTTAAATCGGTGGGAATCCCTTGCAATAAGCCTAATACTTCAATTAAATTTGATTTTCCTACACCATTTGTGCCCCTGATGACATTTAGGGGCTGTAAATCAATTGTTTCTCCTGATGAACCATAGGAGAGAAGGTTTTGGATTTTTAGCGAATTAATAAATTTATAGCCTTCCATAGAGCAAGTTTTGAATACCCCTTAAAGTTTATTTCATATCCCGTAAAAAACATAAATTACATTTTAACCTAAAGCAAAACGTTTGTTTTGTCAAGTGCTAAACTCACTAATGCTAATTTTGCTAAAAATAAAATGCTTATAGCATAAGATTTTGTTTTTTTATAAATGAGTAACTATTTTACTTACCTATTCCTGATAAAAATAAAAATTGTTAACGGTTAATGATTGACGGATCAAGCTGAGACTAGAAAATATTGTGTCCAGAGGTATAAGATTGAGGTACAATCATAAAATATTTATCAATTGTATATTAACAAACCGATGAATGACTTAGATCCCACAGTAAAAGAACTCAATAATTTACTAGACCATCATGATCACGAACATTCTAGCCATCCCCATATTCATAGTGAAGAATCTTTGCGAAAAATAGTCAATCGTTTATCGAGGTTAGAGGGACATATTCGAGGCGTCAAAACCATGGTACAGGAAAATCGCCCCTGTCCTGATGTCTTAATTCAAATTGCCGCGATTAGGGGAGCTTTAGATCGGGTAGCTAGAATTATTTTAGATGAACATTTGAGTGAGTGTGTGGCGAGGGCGGCGCAGGAAGGTAATATTGATGTGGAAATTGAAGCATTAAAAACAGCATTAGATCGATTTTTACCGTAAAAATTAGTTAACAGTCATTAGTTATCAGTTCAAAACCCATTACCCATTACCCTGTTACTGAGCGAAGTCGAAGTATTACCCATTACCCATTACCCATTACCCATTACCTCTATTAAATACCCTAAGTTTAATTATGAAAAATAAGATCATTTTTGGTTTAATTTGGCTAGGATTTACGCTGTATGCGTTTATATTTGCACCGCCGGATCAACCTGAAACCTTGGATTTAATCAAAAATCTGTCAACGGGAAATTGGACAGGAATTAATCCATTAATTATTGCCCTATTTAATATTATGGGAATTTGGCCGTTAATTTATAGCTGTATTCTTTTTATTGACGGACATGGACAAAAAACTCCCGCTTGGTTGTTTGCAACTTTATCCTTTGGGGTGGGTGCTTTTGCGATTTTACCTTACCTAGCTTTACGCCAACCCAACCCTCAATTTTTAGGGGAAAAATCATGGTTTATAAAAATATTAGATTCTCGAATTACCGGACTATTATTAACAATAGGAACAATTATACTGGTGATTTATGGTTTAACTCAAGGCAATTGGGCGGATTTTATTCAACAGTGGCAAACCAGTCGTTTTATTCATGTGATGAGTCTTGACTTTTTATTATTAAGTATTTTATTTCCAGTTTTATTAACAGATGATCGGGCTAGACGAGAAATGAAAAATTCTGTAATATTGGAGTTAGTTACCTTAATTCCTTTATTTGGGGCACTATTTTATTTAACTACAAGAGTTCCTTTAAATGATCAAACTCAGTGATAAGAATTATTTTGCTCATCCCAAAATTATCACAATATCCTCTATAATACACTTCCAATATTCTCAACTAAGTCTATTTTCCGTTTCCCGTTTTCGGCAAAACCATGAACAAGCGTCTAGCATCTTGGAATTCCTATTTTCCTCTAATCTTAACTAGCCTCCTGATGAGTGCTTGTGGAAGTGAACCCCAGGCGGCGGCACCTCCACCCGTATCCGTGAATTTGGCTGTGGTGGGAATGAGTAATGTTAGAAACACTAGCGAATTTAATGCTAGGGTGGAAGGGATTGAAAATGCGGTGATTCAACCTCGTGTTAGTGGCGTGGTGAGACAGGTTTTTGTTCGTTTGGGCGATCGCATTTCTCAAAATGCCCCCTTAATTGCAATTGACGGGCGCCAACAACAGGCAAATTATGAAGGTCAATTAGCCACCGTTGAGTCCAGAATCGCACAATTAAATAGTGCTAGGGCTAATCTTGATGCACAACGATCAGAATTGCAGCGAATACAAGCCCAACTCACTTATCAATCCCAAGAAGCTGATTTACAAGATGCTCAACAAACCCTAGCCGCAGAAAAAAATGAAAAAGAGCGATTACAGTATGAATTAGAATATACCTCCGTTGCCGATGAGCTAAAAACCGCCCAAGAGAATGTGCAGGTGGGGCTCAAAGAACGGGAGCGCCGACGGGCAATTATGGACGAAAGAAAAAAAGCCTATGATCGGTATCAACAACTGTATGAACAAGGGGTAGTTTCCTCAGAAATCTACGATCAAAAATTGCGGGACTATCAAGCATCTCAAGCGGATTTTGCGGCTCAAGAACGAGAGATTATGTCCCTACAGGCAAAAGTCAGAACTTCCCAACAAAACCTAGAACGTCAAATTTCCACCTTAAACACCCAAATAGAAACCCAACAAAGACGGGTCGATGCTTCTGGGGCCAAAGTTGCAAGTGCCTCGCAAAATTATAATCGTCAAGTCTCAACCCTAGAGGCTCAAATTGCTAGTCAGAAAAAAGTGATTGTGGCTCAAGAATCAGAGATCCAACGACTCCAGCGAGATATTGACCAAGCCCGATCAACCGCAACGGCCGGACAAATCCAATTAGGATATTATCAAATCAATGCCCCGATTGATGGAATAGTCGGGGATGTATTAGTAAAGGCTGGAGATTTTGTCGATAGTCAAACCATCATTACCACCATTCGACAAAATGATTTATTAGAAGTGCAAATTAATATTCCCATTGAGCGCCTCTCTCAAATTAGAGCCGGAACCCTCGTCGAACTTAGATCTCAAGAAACCGGAGAATTAATCGGAAACTCCCAGGTGTCCTATATTTCCCCCAGTGCGGGGACGGGAACCCAAACAATTTTAGTTAAAGCGATTTACGATAATCGTAATAATAGACTGCGAACCGATCAAATTGTCCGAGCTAAGGTAATCTGGGAACAACAATCGGGAATTACTGTTCCCGTCACCTCTATTAGTCGGATTGGCGATCAAAGTTTTGTGTTTGTCGCCCAAGAACAAACTAAGGACACAAATACCCAATTAATCGCCAAACAAAGACCCGTGCAGTTAGGCAGTATTCAAGATCAGGGCTTTGAAGTCCTATCGGGTTTGAAAGCTGGAGAAAAGGTGGTGATAGATGGCGTGGTTAAGTTACGAGATGGGACACCGATAGTCAGTAATCAGTAATCAGTCATCAGTCATCAGTTAACAGTTAACAGTTAACATTCATCAGTTGTAGGGGCGGGTTCATCAATATGCCCGTGATTAGCTCATATTTAAAATAACCCGCCCGTACCAGTTAACTGTTTTTAGCCCACAAATATTAACAATGAACTCTTTAGTGTCAACTGATGACTGATATCTCTTACACTGTGAACTGATGAATGGTACAGACGCGCCATGACACATCTCTACACCGATGACTGACAAATGATTTCCTTAACTGATAACTGATAACTGATTACTGATAACTGATTATATGCTTCTATTTGTTCAAACTTTTATTAAACGACCCGTCCTAACGACGGTCTGTAGTATCCTGATTATCTTGGTGGGTGCTATCTCCATTCCCCTGCTGCCGATTACTCAACTTCCTAACCTGGCGAATACCCAAATTAGTGTTACCGGGGTCAATATTGGTGCGGATGCGGAAACAACGGAAACCACCGTTACCACCATCATCGAGCGGGAAATTAACGGGGTGGAGGGGATGAAATATCTCTCCTCGAGTACGGGAAATAATGGCATTAGTAATATTTCGGTGTTTTTTCCCAATGATATTGACCGGAATATTGCCCAAGTTAACGTTCAAAACCGAGTCGCTCAGGCTCAGTCTAATTTACCCGATGTTGTTAGACAAATTGGGCTTTCAGTGCAGGCGTCTTCCCCTAGTATTCTATTAGTGATTGGTTTTTATTCCGATAAAGATGAAAGCGGAAAGCCCATATACGACACCACATTTATTAGTAATTATATTGATCTTTTTATTGTTGACCAACTGAGCCGGGTTCCGGGGGTGGGTCAAGTGACCATCTTTGGAGAACGGAAATATGCCATGCGGCTCTGGCTTGATCCATCTCGGATGGCCGCCAGGGGATTAACGGCCCAGGATGTAGCCTCAGCATTAGGAATACAAAATGTCCAGGTGGGAGCCGGAAAAATCGGTCAACAACCCGCGCCCGCCGATCAACTCTTTGAAATTCCCCTACAGGCTGTTAGTCGCCTCCGCACCGTCGAAGAATTTGAACAAATGGTACTCAAAACCACTGAAAGTGGCGAGTTAATCACTATTAAGGACGTGGGACGGGCTGAGTTAGGGGCAGAAAATTATGATTTGGAATCGACCTTTAATGGCGAACCTTCCGTGGGGTTGGGGATTTATCAGCTTCCGGGTAGTAATGCCTTAGAAACCGCTGCCCAACTGAAAGCCACGATGGAGGAACTCAGTAAAAATTTCCCCCCGGGCGTTAATAGCAAGATTGCCTATGACACCACCCTGTTTATTAATGTGTCTCTTAGGGAAGTAGGGATCACCCTGATCATGGCTATTGCCTTAGTGGTGCTAGTGATTTTTGTATTTTTGCAGGATTGGCGAGCTACCCTAATCCCCGCCGTTGCGATTCCGGTGGCCTTGATTGGGGCCATGGCTGGGTTGAAAGCCCTGGGCCTGGAATTGAACACTTTAACTCTATTTGCTTGTACCTTGGCTTCGGGTTTAGTGGTGGATGATGCGATCGTGGTGGTCGAAGCGGTAATGATCAAAATTGAACAGGGGATGAAACCGACGCAAGCGGCCCTGGATGCTATGTCAGAACTGACCGGGGCAGTTATTGCCACCTCGATTGTTTTGCTGGCGGTGTTTGTTCCGGTCTTGTTTTTCCCTGGAACAACGGGGGTAATTTATAAACAATTTGCGGTAACGATTATTTTTGCGGTAATCTTTTCTACCTTTAATGCCCTTTCTTTTTCTCCGAGTATGGCGGGGCTATTGTTACGTCGCCAAAAGAAAACCGGGGGGCCTTTAGGGTGGTTTTTTGAGCAATTTAATCGAGGTTTTGGTTGGGTACAGGAAAAATACGGTGGAGTTGTTGGTTTTCTCACCAAGATTAATGCTTTGGTGATGATTATTTTTGTGGCGGGGTTAGCAGCAACGGTATTTGTTTATCAACAAGTACCATCGGGGTTCGTACCGGAAGAAGATCAGGGCTATTTGATTGTGATCTTTCGGACTCCTGATGGGGTGTCCCTCAACTATACCGCTAAGGCTGCTGAACAAATTGTGGATCGGACTTTAGCGATTCCTGAAGTTGAAAGTATTTTTGCGGTTCCGGGGTTTGGTTTTCAGGGACAGAACCCCAGTCAGGGGATTGCTTTTGTGTTACTCAAACCTTGGGATCAGCGACCGTCGGCGGATCAATCGGTGTTTGGGATTTTGAGGCGATTAAATGGGTCGTTACAATCGATTCCTGAAGTGCAAGTTTTTGCGGTGAATGCTCCCCCGGTGCAGGGTTTAAGTACCACTGGAGGCTTTGAATTTCAGTTATTAGATACAACCGGAAATTTACCGATTCAATCCTTAGTGGAAAATGGCAATCGTTTAATTGGAGCGGCTAATTCTAATCCCACCTTTGCCGGGGTATTTAGTCAGTTTTCGGCTAGTAAGGCTCAGAAAAGGGTTGAGGTATTGCGCGATCGCGCCAATGCTTTAAATGTGGAGGTGAGCCAAGTTTTTCGTACCTTACAAACCTATTTAGGGTCATCCTATATCAATGACTTTGTTTTGGGTCAACGTCAATATCGGGTTGTGGCTCAAGCAGAAAAAGAATTTCGCGCCCAACCGGAGGATATTACTCAGTTATATGTGCGTTCCCGGGATGGACAGATGGTTTCCCTGAGTAGTTTGGTGAAACTCACGGATTTTGTCGGGCCAGAAACTATTAACCATTTTAATATCTTCCGTTCTATGTTGATTCAAGGGAACCCGGCCCCGGGAGCCAGTACGGGTCAAGCGATCGCAGCGATGGAAAAATTAGCCTCTGAGGTCTTAGACCCGGGTTTTGATTATGCTTGGCAGGGTAGCGCCTTGGAAGAAAAGTCTTCCGGGGGGGCGGCGATTTTAATTTTCGGATTAGCCTTTATCATGGCCTTTCTGGTACTGTCGGCCCAGTACGAAAGTTATATTGATCCGATGATTATTATGTTATCAGTGCCTCTGGCGGTCTTGGGAGCTATGGCGGCGATTTGGTTCCGATCAAATATTCTTTTGCAAGGGACGGTCTGGCCCCTAATTACCAATGATGTCTATGTGCAGGTGGCCTTGGTGATGTTGATTGGTTTGGCTTCTAAAAACTCGATTCTGATTGTGGAGTTTGCCAACCAACTCCGAGACAAGGGTTTGAGTATTACCCAAGCTGCTATTCAAGCGGGGGAACAACGGTTCCGACCGATTCAAATGACGGCTATTTCTAGTTTAATTGGGTTTTGGCCGTTAGTTATTGCGAGTGGTGCGGGTTCTAGTAGTCGTTGGTCATTGGGAACAGCTATTTTTGGGGGTTTATTAGCAGGAACTTTATTAAGTTTGTTAATTACACCTAACCTATATATTACGGTTAAAACCCTAGAAGAACGTTTTCTAAAAGGCAAAAAATCCGATAAATCTAATCATAATAAATCGGATAAAAATCAACCTCCCTCTCCACCAGAAGATCCCCATTCCCAAAGTAAAACTTCTGAGACTTTGGCCCCCTCGGGTAATGGTTCTATCCAACCAGATAGTAGTATAAATAAACCCTAAATTGTTGGAAAAAAGAGTGCATTGTTTATTTGGTAATTACTTCTGAAACTTATGAAGATTTTTTTCAACTTTCTCTCATCATCCTAATATTCATTCCCTGTTCCGGTGTTCCGGTGTTCCGGTGTTCCCTGTTCCCTTATAAAATATGTCAAACGAATCACAACAACCCAAACAGTCTCAACCCTTGAGTTTAGATGCTTTATCCGAACGAGTTGAACGCTTAGAACAGAAGTTAGATAAAGCGTTATTATTATTAACGGATATATACCGATACCAAAAATTACGGGATTTTTTAGAAGCTGGAAATTGGAAAGAAGCGGATCAAGAAACCACAAGAATTATGTTGGAAATCATGAATAAAAGTAGCCTAGATGATATTCTCCCTGATCAGATTATGATTTTTCCCTGTAGTGCATTAAGTCTGCTTGATCAACTATGGATGAGTTACAGTAAAGATCGTTTTGGCTTTAGTGTTCAACAACAAATTTATACCCGGTTGGGGGGAAATGATGATATTTCCGATATTGATATGAAAGTTTTACAGGCTATGGAGGCTGAATTTGGATGGAGTGTGAATCATGAGTTATTAGATTATGACGATCTTGATTTTAGTTCGGAAGCTCCTGTGGGGTGTCATCCTTCTGGGTGGTGGCGATCGCCCTATGGGGGAAAAATGGCGGTTTATTTTATTGCTCGTTTAATTAGTTGTGGTGTTGATTGATCTGGAGCATTTATGAATCTCAATGGATTTAATCATTGGTTGAATACTTAATCTGTGATTACCAGCGTCGAAACTTAGGATTTTAACTATATCAGTTGAATATATCAGTATTTTATATAAACCCTGTAAACCCTGATTAATCAAAGATTAAGCTCCTAAAACTCTACAAATTATATCAACTTTTTTAAATTTTTGTAAACAAGGTTAAAAATACCGTTCAAAAATAGAAAATTAGAGCTACTTTGAGGATATAGGGTTATTTTTAAAACAAATTATATTTAGGGCGATCCCCGGCAGGTGATTATGAATATGCGACTGGTTATGTTCTCGGGTATGGTGATGATGTTAGTCGGTACAATTGCCGGACTAGGAGTTTCCAAATATAGCGAGAAACAATATCAATGCTGTAATATTAGCCCTTCTGTAGACCGGGGTTATAGTCAGTCGAGGGCGCCGCGAACTTACGCCCTGGTCGGTGCCGCCATGGGTTGGGTTTTTGGTTCTAGCCTTGAGTTAGTCAGACAATCTACGCCTCAAGAAGTGGAAAAGTAAGAATTGCCTAGAGTTGGGATGACGGGGTGATCAGATCAAATCCCCGCCATAACTTTGGGTGGGATGAATAGTTTAGTCGGTAATTGTATGAATCTTCAAGAAATTTGTACCTTTTGCTTTCTTGGTCGGAACACCTCCAATAATTAATATTTTATCCCCAACTTGGGCTAAGGGCACTTCTAATAATTTAGTTTGGGCAAGATCAATTAACCCTTCAAAGGAATCCACTTGATGTTCTAATAAAATCGGTTTAACACCCCAAACTAAGTTTAAACGGTGATAAACTTTTAGATTAGGAGTTAGGGCGATAACAGGAACTTTAGGTCGTTCTGCTGCTGCTAAAATAGCCGTATATCCGGTACTGGTATAGGCAACAATACAATGCAAATTCAAGATTTTATCAATCGTATTTAAGGCTTCACTTAAAGCATGGGTTTCATCGGACATCACCGGAGGATAATTTTTAAACTCGATTTCCGGTTCCACATCACTGGCAATTTTAGATAACATTTGTACGGCTTTCACCGGGAATTTACCAACAGCAGATTCTCCCGATAACATCACCGCATCCGTACCATCAATAATCGCATTCGCCACATCACTCGCCTCGGCGCGGGTAGGACGGGCACTATGAATCATGCTATCTAACATTTGGGTGGCAGTAATCACTGGAATCCCTTTTTGATTACACATCCGAATGATTTGTTTTTGCAATAAAGGGACTTTTTCTGGACTCATTTCTACCCCCAAATCCCCCCGCGCTACCATTAAACCATCACATTCATTGATAATAGATTCTAAATTGGCGATCGCTTGAGGTTTTTCAATTTTTGCCATGACTGGGATATCCGATCCGCCCTTTTCAATTAATAAGGCTTTTAAGGCTTTCACATCCTCCGCACGACGCACAAAACTCAAAGAAACCCAGTCCACACCCTGGGAAATACCAAAATCTAAATCCTGTTTATCTTTCTCCGTTAAGGAGGGAAGACGCAAAATTAAACTCGGTAAATTCACCCCTTTTCTACTTTTGAGGATTCCCCCTTCAATCACCCGACATTTAACTGCATTTCCCTGAATTTCTTCTATTTTTAATTCTAATAATCCATCATCTAGTAAAACCTGTGCTCCCAGGTCGGCTTCTTCTGCTAAATAGGGATAATCAATGGGGACGGTATTCGGTTGATTGTCAAAATCATCAACAGGAACTAATGTTAATAATTCTCCTTCAACTAATTCTATTTCTGGGGATGGTAGCTGACCAATTCTAATTTTTGGCCCCTGTAAATCTTGCAACAGGGTAATGGGGGAATTACATTCTTTGGAGACTTTCCTTAGTAATTGTACCATTTCTGCATGATCTTCATAACTGCCATGGGAAAAATTTAAACGGGCGACATTCATTCCCGCATTCAGCATTTGACGAATAATTTCTGGAGATTTACTCGCCGGGCCAATAGTCGCAACAATTTTTGTTCTGTGGTGTAAAGGTTTGATCATTTTCTCTCCTCAGTGAACAGTTTTTAACAGGACTATTTAGCAATATCTGCTATTAATTTTATGGGTTAAGTTACAATAGACCAGGATTGATCATAGCAAACTTAGCAATTTAATTCAATAATTATATCGATTATTTTTTAAAATTGCTCAATTCCGGTTTAATTTAACTAGATTTAACATTTTCTTAACCTTTTACCCTGGAAATTAGGCGATCAAAATAGCGATTTAATAAGGGAAATAACAAACTATGGAAATAATTTAAAATTTTCATTTCTAATCCAGGGGCGATCGCAAATTTATTTTTATTAATTCCCTGAATAATTGCTTGAGCAATATCTTCTGGTTCCCAAGGTTTAACCGTTCCCGTAATTGCTTTTGTTTCTGGAGGTTTAGTTTTATTTTCAGCGATTAATTGCGGAGTATTCGTATCCGGTGGATAAACAATAGAAACCTGTATTCCCAAAGGTTTTAATTCCCCGCGTAAAGATTCTGCTAACCCTCTTAAAGCAAATTTAGTAGGACTATAGGCGGTATAACCGTAAATTCCCATTAATCCGGCTCCTGATGAAATCATAATAATTTTACCCTGTTTTTGTGATATCATAGTGGGTAAAACCGCTCGAATACAATAAAAAGAACCCCAATAATTAACAGCCATTGTCTGTTCAAATATTTCGATAGGAAGTTCCCTAAAATAACCGGGATAGGCTATTCCAGCCGAGAGAATTAAAATATCCACACCTCCCAAAAGATTAATTGCTGTTTCTATGATATTTTCCGCTTCTTCCCGTATAGAAATATCCGCCGAAAGAGTAAAAACCTTCTGGTTTTGAGATAATTTTACCGGATCAATTTCTTTTTTAGCTTGATCAAGGATAGTTTGATTTCGAGCAATAATAGTTAGATTTGCGCCTAAACTCGCCAATAATTGAGCCGTTGCTTTACCAATCCCACTAGAACCGCCAGTAATAATAATGTTTTTTTGATTAAAATTCATAAGTACACAGAATAAGAGAAGAAACCGGGTTTCTGAACTAGGAATCTTGCTTTTATCTCCTAGTCACAGTCAGAAACCTGGTTTCTTGGGGTTTGACGGAATAAATGGGAATGTTTAGGATCATATAATTTAGATCTTAAAGTTGAAGTCTGGGGAGTTTTTTCTAAGGCGGGACTAATCACATATAGAGTAGTTCTAATTAAGTTTTCTTCTTGGGTAACTTGTGCCATTTTTTCCAAGGGAACTACCCGAATTTTTTCATCCGGCCATCCCAAACGATAACAAATAGCAATCGGCATTTCTGCGGGATAATATTTGATTAACTTTTGCTGAGTTTCTTCCACATAACGGGCACTCAAATATAAACATAAACTGGCTTTATGGGCGGCTAAACTTTCTAATTCTTCATCCGCAGGAACACCTGTAGCTTTCCCACTCACCCGAGTTAAAATAATCGTTTGTACCAATTCAGGGATAGTTAATTCTATTTTTAATTTAGCCGCCGCATCTTGAAAAGCACTAATTCCAGGGACAATTTCAAACTCAATTTCTGCCTCTATTAACTGTTGCATTTGTTCATAAATTGCCCCATATAAACTGGGATCACCCGAATGTAATCTAACAACAGAAAGCCCTTGACGGACTCGTTCAATCATCAAGGGAACAATTTCTTCTAAGGTCTTATCAGAGGTTTTAACTAATTCTGCATCCGCCCGCACCCCGGTTAAAATTTGTTCAGGAACCAGAGAATCAGCAAATATAATCACATCCGCAGATGCTAATAATCTTTGGGCTTTCACGGTTAATAATTCTGGATCACCTGGGCCTGCTCCCACAATATAAACCGCAGCTTTGAGTAATCTGATATCTGGTTCCATAAGGTTCTAATTTCCTAAAATTGACGCTAGATTTCTATTTTTTCCGGATCTCCACTGACCGACTAAGAAGACAAGAACGGTAGATGCACCCTGGTTAAAGCCCTGGCTATTGAGTCTAGGGCTTTTTTATTCGGATTTCGAGGCATGGGATTTGTGAACAATATCGGGTAAGCTTCGATTTAATCCATACAACCAAATTAAACCGAATAATCCCAATATAATCCCACTTAAACTAACGAGTTGGGCAATTTTTAAATACCCCAACATTAAACTATCCGTGCGTAATCCTTCAATCCAAATTCTCCCACTACCATAGGTCAATAAATAAACCATAAATATGGTCCCTGGTTTGAAAGGATATTTGCCCTTTAGACCTTTCAAAAATAAGGTAATTAATAGGGCAAATATGATTAAATTCCACAGAGACTCATACAAAAAAGTCGGGTGAAAATATTCGGAGGATTCAAAACCATAGGGGCGGCGTTCCGGGGGAATATAAAGTTTCCAAGGTAAATCCGTGGGACTACCAAAGGCTTCAGAATTAAAAAAGTTTCCCCATCTACCAATGGCTTGACCTAAAATTAAAGAAGGAGCGACGATATCAGCTAATTGCCAAAAGGGAATTTGTTTAATTTTAGCAAACAGTAAAGTCGCTATTAATCCCCCTATAATTGCTCCATGAATGGCAATTCCTCCCTTCCAAATAGCAATAATATTGCTGGGATTATTGGCATAACTTTCCCATTGAAATGCCACATAATATAGTCTAGCAAAAGGAATCGCTCCCACAATTAACCAAATTGCTAAATCTCCGATAAGTTCAGAATCAATTTCCCGACGACTAGCTAGATACCCAGATAAGGATACTCCAATCAAGACCGCCGAGGCAATTAACAAGCCATACCACCGAATTGATAACGGCCCGATTTCAAATATAATGGGGCCGGGGGAGGTAAATTGAAATCCTAGAAATAAGTAATTTGTATCCATAATAGCTGATTTTGAGCCAAGCCATTGTATCATCCCTTGGGGATCAAAGCTTTGGTTTAATTTTTTTTTTCAGAATAAAGTTGATCAAAATATTGACTCAAAGGAATTTGAAGATATTTTAATCAGGAAAATGGGTACAATAGGATTTGCTATGATTTCTGTCAATTTTCCACTCTTTAGATGAGATCGAATCAATCATTTTTATGATTTGAGGATAGGGATTTTCCCTAAAACCGTGAATGTTAATTTGTTTTAATTCTTAGTTACTCCTATGTCTTCCTGCAATTTACCCCCCAATTCATCGGATTTAGAATCAGGATTAGCTGCTTTAAAATGCAAAGATTATCAACAGGCGATCGCTTTTTTAGAACCTATTGCGCAATCTCAGGATTCCGGTAAATTTAAGGCGCAAATGGGGTTAGTGATTGCTTATGAACACACAGGAAATACTAAGTTAGCGATTAATTTATGTCAAATTTTAACCCAATCTTCACGAGAAAATGTAAAAAATTGGGCTAGGGATTATTTAAAAAAGTTATTAAAACGTTATCCGCCAAAACCTCAGAGTTTAAAACAACTTGAATCTCAAAATATTAATCCTAATCTTGACAATAAATCTGCGGAATTACCCCCTTTTACAGAAATGGGTTTTATTCCTTTAAGTCCTAATTTACAACCGATAAAAGCTAAGTCTATTCTCCCCAAAATTACCAAACTTTCTACCCCATCACCCTCGAAAAAATCCCCCAATTCTTCCTTATCTCAACCGACTTCTATAAATCTTAAAAAAACCGAAAAAATCTCCTCTAATTCTATAACAAATACAACAAAAATTCCCGATTCTCCGGTTAACTCAAAACCAGAAATTATTCAGCCACCTCCCCCTCCTAGGGTTGAAGATTGGCAATGGCGACAAGCGGGACGCGCTACGAATTGGAAACCCCTTAAATCCTTACAATTAAGTCCGTTTAAACTGGAAGAATTATTAATGGCGGTGGGTTTAATTTGGTTTATTCCGATGGTTTTTGCCTTTATTAATCATGGTTTAAATCAAATTTGGATTTGGCAACCGATTTTAAATTCTTGGCAACAATTATCTCGTCAACCTTGGCAAATTATTCTGATTATTCTATTTATATTTGCTATCGGTTGGATTTGGCAAACTGCCCGATTTTTGGGCGAACTTTCCCTAACTATTTTAGCCTTGCTTTGGTTAGCTCCTCGTTTGTTAGAGGAGTTGATGAAACTGACAAATAATAGTTTGTCGGTGTTGCCTATTGTCCGACCGATTCCTTTATTTTATCAGAATCCAACTAATGTTGTTTATCTCACCCTATTGATTTTATTTATATTTTCTCCTTGGTTATGGGATAAACTCCTGCAACTGAGTTATGGATTAAAACCCTTACCTTTAATAACATTATTTAACCAAAGTCAAGAAACTAATAAACTGTTAAGAAATTATTGCCAAAAGCAAAAGTTTAAACTGCCTGAAATTAAACTATTACCAATTGATGATCCGGTAATTTTCTCCTATGGAAGTTTACGACGATTTGCTAGAATAGTTGTCAGTCAAGGATTATTAGATCAATTAACAGAAGATGAAATCGCTGTAATTTTTGCCAGGGAAATTGCCAGTATTGGAGAATGGGATTTTGCGGTAATGTCTTTTGCTACTCTGGTCAGTCAAATTCCCTATTTAATTTATTGGTATTTAGCCGAATTAACGGAAAAATTACCCGATCTTAATTTTCCAATTTCCCCTAGTATTAGATACATTTTACATCAAATATTAAGCACAATCTCTCTTGTGATTTGTCCTTTGTGTTATGGATTATATAAAATTTTAAGATTCCCCTCTTTATATTTATCTCGTCGTCGGGTTTATTATAGCGATCGCATCGCTTGTAACCTCACCGGAAATCCGAATGCTTTAAGTCGCGCCTTACTCAAAATTACAATAAAATTATCCCAAACTATTCAAAACCAAGGAAAAACTGATTTTATCTTAGAAGCATTTGATCGATTAATTCCGATTCATTATCAACAGGCTTTAACCTTGGGTAGTTTAACACCTTACCGATCAATAGATGCTTTATTAACCTGGGATTTAACTAATTCCTATACCCCGGAATTAACCTTAAATCAATCCCATCCCCTCATCGGAGAACGGTTAAAACTTCTAGGTTTTTATGCTAATTATTGGAAGTTAGAACCAGAATTTGATCTATCGAATCTTACCCCAGCTAAACCCCCCAAATTACTCAGCAAAAATTCCCCTTTATTATTACAAGGAGCACCGTTTTTTGGGATTCCTGGCGGGATGATCATGGGGGGAATTATTTGGTTAATGGGGGGAGTTTGTTCAGGATTAGGACTCTGGCAATTAGAATGGTTATGGGGAGACTATTGGATTATGGCAGGTTCAATTGTCATGGGTTGTAGTTTAGGAATTTTGGTGAGAATTAATCCCTTTTTTCCAGAAATCAAACCCAATAATCTCTTAAATGAACCTAATTTATCAGATTTAATCACCAGTCCTAAAACCATTCCGGTGGATAGTCAACCAATTTCTTTAACGGGTGAACTTTTAGGTCGCACTGGATTTAGAAATACCTTTGCTCAAGAGTTAATCCTAAAAACCTCAAGCGGTATTGTCAAACTGCATTATCTCCCCGAAAAAACTCCCCTGACTAATTTTTTACCTCGGATTCGTCACCCCCAGGAGTTAATGACTCAAACGATTAAGGTAACGGGATGGTGGCGACGGGGGGCGACGCCTTGGATTGATGTGGACACCTTAGAAACCTCCAATCGGGCGACGGTCTTACGCGGTGGACACCCCCTGGGGTCGGGGATTCTGGCGATGGTTTTAGCCTTATGGGGGGCTTATCTGGCGTCTCAAGGCGGCTGGTAAACAGAAATTGATCAAAAAAGATTGCTTTTTCTGACCCATTAGTGTTAGATTCTTTAACCAGAGATTCAAAATAACCATCTCCTTTTTTGGAGCCAGTTATTGGGATCACTCCGTTGATGGATTTGGGAAACTTTGCCAAATTAAATACAAAAATCTTGGCAAAACCCTAGAACTATGTTCCAGGCTGTGCTATCCTGGAAATTGGCTCAAAACGATCCGGTACTGGAAAACCCATAGCAAAGGTTCTAGGTTCCACTCAATAGCCTGACTGATACGAGGCGAAGCAGCAACTTAAAAGAATGATCAAATTTTTGTTGAATGCTATAATCAACTATTGGCACTCTAAAGACGGGAAATTGACATCCGGTGAGTTGACTTTAGATAGTCTTAGCTATAGGAAGTTCAATTTATTTTTGAATACAGAGATAACAAAACTCTATAGCATCAAGTTTTGACAGATGGCAAAAAGTTTACAAGACAACCGAGCAAATCCGCTTTCTCTACATGATCAGTTCAATAGGGAGAGGATAACAGGACTTTATCTTAATTTTAAGATGGAGTCGGTTGTTGAGTTTAATTTAACCAACCTAAGTGCTAATAGCCTGGGGTTGATCCTCAATTTGTGTTTTTAAACAACACAAGTTGGGGATGATTTTGTTTACTTATTTTTCATTTAACTTGGAGGTTCTACTTATGTCCGTTCGTCTTTATATTGGTAATCTTCCTAAAGAATTAGAACGCAAAGAATTGCAAGATGTGTTTGCGGAAGAAGGAGATACGGTTTCTGCTAAGGTAATTACTGATCGCAAAACTGGTAAATGTCGCGGTTTTGGATTTGTCACCGTGCAGACCGATGAAGTCGCGGATCAAATTGTTGAAAAATATAATGGGGTAATGTTTAGAGAAAATGCTTTAAAAATCGAAAAAGCATTACCTCGGAAAAAAGGAAAAGGAGACGGTGTTGGTGAGGGCGAAAATGGTGGGGAAGATGATCAACCCCAACAACAGCAACAACCTGTTCCACAACCCATTAAAGCCTCGGGGAATATGCCTAAAAGTGGTGGAAGTGGCAAAAGTCGGAATAAAAAATCTAAGCATTCCTCCGGCGGTCAAACTTCCCCATCGAGAACCAGTGGTGATGATTCCTTCCAACCCGATCCCCGTTGGGCTAACGAGTTAGAAAAACTCAAACAAATCTTAGCCGCCCAAGCTGCCAACCCTTAATTGTATTGGCTTTGTTCGTGTAAATTACCCACACTTCTTTTTAAGTTAGTGTGGGTTTTTAGTCGGAATTAAAATCAGAGTAATTCTTATTTTTGAGGGTATTCAATTATTATTGCAATGTATATAGCAAGTCTAAATCAGTTGTACAAATAGCTGCAAATCCAAATAATCGTAGGGGCGAGGCGCGCCTCGCCCCTACACTACACAGAATTTGTGTCCATTTTTTGATGAAATTCTTTATCATTATCCCAGTATTACTTTATCTGATATTTATGCAGCTTTAGCCTATTATCATGATCATCGAGATGAAATCCGATCTGCTATCAAAGCTGACGAAGAATTCGCCCGTCAATTGCAAACTGAAACCCCATCACTATTGCAACAAAAATTAAAAAATCGTCAGCATGGGTAAAATTAAATTTTATTTAGATGAAAATATAAGAGCAAGCGATCGCATACCCATGATAATAGCAATCGCCCTAAAAAGTCCTAATTATTTATTTTCCCCCCAATGTTGGGGGCTAGGGGGCTAGATGGCTTGAAATGTACAGTGTTTAGACAGATTTCTCAAGCAGCAATATTTGCCCCCTAAATCCCCCAAAATTGGGGGACTTTAAGAGGTTGTCCGGTTAAAGCGATCTCGTTTGAGTTAGGAGCGCGATCGCTAACTCATTAGTACGCTACAGCAACATAGATCAGAATATTGGGCGGGTTCAAAATCACTGCTATCAGATAATGGGTGATTTGTCCCTTGATCTGGGTTGATGGTCTGGGTTTATAGACCCGTTTGTTAATAACGGCGCTACAATATGATTTTGGGTGTTAATTGTTTTGGTGCGTGCGCTTGGCTTACGCACCCTACGGGGGTGAAACGTGCGACAGTCGAAATTGCTTCCTCTGGTTCTGATTTTTTCTGTGTTGAGTTACACACCTGTTGGTTTGGGGCAGAGTGTGGCGGAATTATTAAAGCAAGCGGAGGATGCTTTTGGACAACAAAACTACACCCAAGCGGAATCCATTTATCGTCAAATTATTAAAAATAATCCCAATCATGCCGAATCTTATTTATGGTTAGGTACTGCGCTTTCTATACAAGGGAAATTAGATGAGGCGATTACTTCTTTGCGCCAAGCTATTCAACTTGATCCCAAATCTGCCATTGCTTACCACAGTTTGGGCAATGCACTTAGAAACCAAGGGAAATTAGATGAGGCGATCGCTAGTTACCGCCAAGCCATTCAACTTAACCCCAAATCTGCCATTGCTTACTACAGTCTGGGCAATGCACTTTCTGACCAAGGGAAACTAGAAGAAGCGATTACTAATTTCCGCCAAGCGATTCAACTCGATCCTAAATCTTTGATTACTATTATTGCTTACAACAGTTTGGGCGTTGCGCTTTATGACCAAGGGAAATTAGAAGAAGCGATTACTTATTACCAAAAAGCGATTCAACTTGACCCCAAATTTGCCAATGCTTACATCGGTCTGGGCGTTGCACTTTATGACCAAGGGAAATTAGAAGAAGCGATTACTTATTACCAAAAAGCGATTCAACTCGACCCCAAATCTGCCACTGCTTACAACAATCTGGGCAATGCGCTTTATGACCAAGGGAAATTAGAAGAAGCGATTACTTATTACCAAAAAGCGATTCAGCTCGACCCCAAATATGCCCCTGCTTGCAACAATCTGGGCAATGCGCTCAAAGACCAAGGGAAACTGGAAGAAGCGATTACTAATTACCGGATAGCTTTAAGTTTACCCGATCAAAAAGGAGCTCCTCCCAGCGCCCATACCGCAGCCCATAATAATTTAGGCTATGCTCTACAAAAACAAGGGAAACTGCCAGAAGCTATTGCCGAGTATCAAAAATCTATTGCCCTTAACCGCAATTTTGTCACCGCCCAGAATAACTTAAAGGAAGCCCAACGACTCCTGGCCCAACAGTCTCCCCAATATGTCCCCCCGCCTGCGAGTGATTTAGCCTTTGTTCCTACTTTACAACAGGAACCCCTGCGGGATGAGTTACGCGCTACAGTATTGATTATTGCTAATGATATTCCAGGGACACAGGGGCCGACAAGGGGGACGGGTTGGGTGGTGAAACGGGAGGGAAATACCATTTGGGTAATGACTAACCGCCATGTCATTGCAGACGACAGGGGTAGGCCCAGTCCCAGGATTGAAATTGAGTTTTTCAGCGATATTGAAGCAGCCCGACGCACCCGTTTTGCGGCGACGGTTGAACAAATTAGTAATGACGAAAATCTGGATTTAGCGGTTTTGAAAATTACCGGAATTCCTGACGATATTCGACCGTTGAAAATGGGTACAGGTCGAATCAGTCGCAGTGCTAAAATTATTGTGATTGGTCATCCGATTAATGCTGACCCTTGGAATTCTTCTGGGGGAGAAGTGACGAATTATAGTATTGATAAAGTGACTGTTGGTGCGACGGTTGCTACGGGTAATTCCGGTGGCCCTGTAATTAACGAAACCACAAAAGAGGTGATTGCGATTATGGTTCAGGTTGCAGGTGAGAATATTGCCACTGATCCTAACACCCCTACTCCTCCTGTTCCTGATCAAGTTTTCAGCACCGGAGAGTTTGGTATTGCTTATCCGATTGATTTAGTCCACCAACAGTTAATCAAATGGGGGATTAATCCGTAGGGGGGGAGGCGCTTTATGTGTTAAATTCAGTCGAAAATCCCTGATTAGATCCTAGATTAGATCCCCCTAAATCCCCCTTCCCAAGGGGGACTTAAAGATCCTGATTAGATCCTAGATTAGATCCCCCTAAATCCCCCTTCCCAAGGGGGACTTAAAGATCCTGATTAGATCCTAGATTAGATCCCCCTAAATCCCCCTTCCCAAGGGGGACTTAAAGATAAAGAAGTTCCAGTTCCCCCCTTTTTAAGGGGGGTTAGGGGGGATCATAACCTAACCAATAAAAATTATTTCTAATATGCTAATATATTAGTTAAATCCTTATGATGATCACCAGATTTGCGACTAAAAAAATTATGCGTAGAATTGCCTTTTTAACCTTAACGATTCTGAGTATAACGCCTTTGAGTGCGATCGCTTGCCAAAACGGACATCCTGACTCCCTCGCCTATATTCGCCGGGATGAAAACCGTTGTGAAGGTCTAAAAGATGGTCAGGATGTTTCATTATCGTTTCGACTGACCTCTTTAGTTTCTCGGAATCTGAATAGTTATCCCAATCCATTAACAATAAAAATTCCGGCTTCTAATAATAGCACTCCTAATCTGGTGATTCAATCCTATTTGAGAAATTATCGCTTAGATGAAATAAAGTTAGTCAGAAGTGCGTCTAACTTTATTTTTAATTTACCAACTGCTATTCTGCAAAAGGCTAAAATTCCCCTGAATAAACTTAGAGCTTTAGCTTATATTACCGAAAAATCTCAAAATGTTTATTTTCCAGTAATTTTAGGAACTCCTTCCCCTCAATATGAATTTGTGATTTATTCCCCAGAAAGGGTTATATTTACTAACTTAGAAGTGCGACGGAATGGAAAGGTGATTCCAGGTAGCCCAAGTCCTCGCCCCAACCCAATTCAAGGAGAAGTTACTTATACTTGGAATCCAGCAAACGCCCCTGAAAATGGACGTTATGAGTTATACGTTCAGGCGAAAGGACAAAATCAAACCCGGGCTTATAGTTATTATTTTGAACATCAGAATAATTGGTTAAAATAATGAAAAATTTGGTTAGTTTTAGTCGAAGATTTAAAAAGTTCTTTAAAAAGATACGATTAGATATTATTGAGTTTTTAGGAAAAGCTGTTAAGATTTCAGGGGAAATTACTCTATTTGTTTTTACAGTTATTTCTCAAATAATTAGTTTTATTATTAAGATATTTAGGAAAATATTGTCAAGTCTATGGAAATTATCAAAAATATTATGGTCGAAATTTGATAAAAATATTCTCAGAAAACCGGATAAATTAGCGGCTTTGATTTTCCTATTGTTTGCTATTGGGATTTTGGGTTCAATTTTTTATCCGTTTGGAAAATATGTCTTTGAGGGAAATTTTCTAGTTGAGGAATTGAGTTTTATTGTTAATTCCCAGGGTAATCAACGATTAATTAACCCGATTTTAGGATTAAAAACCTTTGATTTAACCGGACAACAAACCCTAACCTTACGCGGTAATTTTACTAGCAAAACAATACCTAAATTAAACCAAAAACAAGAAATTACGTTAAATTTAGATCGTCCCGATAGTCGGTTATTAATTTCTTCTGTTAACGAAAATCAACCGAGTTCTATTGAATTAACTCAATTACAACTAATTCCTTTTAAACTCGAAAAAAACCCCCATAGTCTTCCAGTTAATATCAAATCTTTGAAATATAATTCTCAACTAAATCAACTATCTTTTTGTTTGAAATTAGTTCCAAACACACCTGATGATCTTAAATATATTCTCAAAAATGATGCTTTTAATAACAAAAAACCTTCTGATTCATTTAATCAGGGTAAGTTGTCGATAGATATTTGTCAAGATCCCGATGTATCAACTTATCAACCCTTAGCAAATCTGGGACTAAAATTAGGTGAAAATCCGATTAAAATTAGTTTAGAGCAAGTTAGTATTCCTGAATTGGGAATAGAGTCTTCTCCCGATAATCCCAACTTAATTGATTTTATCTTAATTCCCGAATCCGATCAACTAGAATTAACCCTAACTTCTCCCTCAAATTTAATTATTACCCTTCCTGCTCCCGAAACAGATAATAATTTTTCACGCTGGATACAAGGAAATTTAGACGTTAAACAGGTGAAATTTACCCAAAGCGAAACTATGGGAGATAATAAAGATCAGTTTCCCAGTTCCACGATAGTTTCTGGAGAAATTTTAATGACGGATAAATCCTTAGAAATTCAACAGAATCAGTTTTTCTTGATTTCAGGAAAACCCGGAATTGAACGCTTAAGATCCATTCAAATCCAACCGGAATCTCCTTCCGGTTTACAGGTGCGTTTTGTCGGAAAAACTAATCAAGTCGAAGTGGGTATAGATCCACAATTTCCGGTTAGGAAAATTAAACCGCTTTGGATTTCTAGCTTGGGTTTTTCCTCTGATTCTATTGTAGCATTATTATCATTTTGTGCAACAATTATCGGTTTTTTATTACCCTATTTATTTATTGCTGCTTCTTCCTCTGATTCTGATTAAAACATAGAATAGCGATTGTTTTTTTAATAATTTAATAAGAGAGTCCTGAAGGACTCACTACGGGTTATTTTTGGTCGGGGAGTGCTAAACAATCCGTTGTTCCCCAACAGACATAAACGGGGGTATTGTTATCGGGTAAACTATCGAAGGTTTTGGGTTGACGAACCATAATATTTTCCCCTGATAATAATTTCACCACATATTGAATATGGGTTCCCAAATACATTGTATTTAATAAACGACCTTCAAAACAATTCACCGAGTTGCTAACCGGATAAAAACTCAATGTCACTTTCTCAGGACGCACACTAACAACCGCCGATGCACCTGTTCTTAAATCTTGCTGGGGGAGTTGAATCCCAGGAATTTCAATCTGTTGAATTTCAATACTCAATCCGGTTTCTGTAACTATAAATAAACTGGTAGCATCGACACTTTCCACCGTACCGCGAAATAGGTTGGTATCCCCAATAAAATCGGCGACAAAGGGAGTTTTAGGATATTCATAAATCTCGTTAGGACTGCCAATTTGTTCAATTCTGCCATCGTGCATCACCGCAATTCGTTCAGACAGACTCATGGCTTCTTCTTGGTCGTGGGTGACCAGAATAAAGGTTAAACCCAAATTCCGATGGAGGTTAGTGAGTTCCACCTGCATTTGTTTCCGCAGTTTTAAATCCAAAGCTCCTAAAGGTTCATCTAATAATAATACGGCGGGACGATTAACTAAAGCCCTAGCTAAAGCTACCCGTTGCTGCTGACCCCCGGACATCTGAGAGGGATAACGATTCGCAAAGGATTCCATTTTGACTAGAGTTAATGCTTCCCGAACTTTTTCCTCAACTTCCGGCTTACTTTTGCGTTTTAGCCGCAGTCCAAAGGCGATATTTTCCCAAACCGTCAAATGGTTAAACAAAGCATAACTCTGAAATACTGTATTTACTGGACGCAGATAGGCGGGAGTTTGGGTAACGGACTGACCTCGAATTAAGACTTCTCCGGCCGAAGGCATTTCAAACCCGGCAATTAGTCGCAGCGTTGTTGTTTTGCCGCAACCCGATGGCCCCAAAATACTAAAAAATTCTCCTCGACGAATATCGAGATCCACGCCACGAACAGCCGTTTCCCCATTAAAAACTTTGAACACTCTGCGAAGTTCGACATCGAGCTTCGTTTGCGCCCCAATAGCACCTTGATTCTGCGTAGCCGCTTGCAGCATAGTGTTATGTTCGGAGATTTACCCTGACTACAGCTTATCTGATCAAGACTGGACTGACAAGACAATAGCCTAGAGAATTTCAGATTGCTAGTAGAGTGTTACTAGATTCCAGTGTACAATATCGAGCGCGAAAGTAAAGCAATTAACGGGCTAACTTGGTGTGAGGAATTAAACGATGAATTGGCAAAAAGATCCCTTGTCCGTCCTGCAAGATACGAGTCGAACGTTTTATATCCCAATTAGTCGTTTACCTCACGAGCTCCAAGAAGCCGTGGCGTCTGCCTATTTGTGTATGCGGGCGATTGATGAAGTTGAAGATCATCCAAACTTGGATAACGCTACAAAAGCTAAATTGCTGCATAGGATGAGTCAGAATTTTCAATCGGCGGTGTGTCGAGAAACCATTGCTGATGATTGGTTTGCTGAATTTTCCGATACTGAAACCTTGGAAGAAGTGACCCTGCGGGTGGGAGAATGGGCCAAGTTAGCCCCGGAACGGATTGGCCCTCGGATTTGGGATGCAACGGCGGCGATGGCTGACCGGATGGCGTTTTGGGCCGAACGCAATTGGCGGATTGAAACCGAAGCGGAGTTAGATCAATATACCTTTGGAGTAGCGGGGGCTGTGGGGCTGTTGTTGTCGGATTTGTGGGCTTGGTATGATGGTACACAAACCCACCGAGTTTACGCTATTGGGTTTGGTCGAGGCTTACAGGCGGTGAATATTCTGCGGAATTATCGGGATGATGGCAGTCGGGGGGTGGATTTCTTTCCCGAAGGTTGGACAGCGACACAAATGCACGGCTACGCAAAACGGAATTTAGCCTTAGCAGATGCCTACACCCAAGCCTTACCCTCTGGCCCAGCCTTGGATTTTTGCCGGATTCCCCTGGCTTTGGCCCATGCCACTTTAAATGTATTAGCCTTGGGTCAAGACAAACTGACTCGCAGTGCTGTTGTGGAGTTGATTGAACAGGTTTGTCGCGGTAAATAATAGCAGTTTGTTGTTGCCCGTTGTTGCGCTTTAGCGCTCTTACTAGAGTTCTGAACATCGACAACTAACTTATTTATAATTACAGGAAAAAATGGCTGAATTTTTGGGAACTGCGGGAACAATTGTGGCGATCGCTACGGCTATTGTACCGCAACAAGGAAGCGTCGGAATTGTGAGAATGTCGGGGGCTGAAGCTCAATCTATTGCCAAAGAATTGTTTTATACCCCCGGACGCCAGACTTGGGAAAGTCACCGAATTTTATATGGGTATATTCGCCATCCGAAAACAAAAAAAAATATTGATGAAGTGTTGTTATTATTAATGTTATCTCCCCGTTCCTATACCCGGGAAGATGTGGTAGAATTTCACTGTCATGGGGGGATAATTGCGGTTCAACAAGTGTTACAATTGTGTATAGAATTAGGGGCAACATTGGCACAACCGGGAGAATTTACTCTACGAGCTTTTTTAAATGGCAGATTAGATTTAACTCAAGCTGAAAGTGTAGCAGAATTAGTCGGATCTCAATCAATTGCGGCGGCACAAACCGCTTTAGCAGGATTACAAGGAAAATTAGCTAATCCAATTCGAGAATTACGGGCTACCTGTTTAGATATTTTAGCTGAAATTGAAGCTAGGGTTGATTTTGAGGAAGATTTACCGCCGTTAAATGAGTCAGAAATTATTGATCAAATTCATCAAGTTTTAGGAGAATTATCGCAATTTTTAGCAACGGCTGACACGGGAGAACTATTAAGAACTGGCTTAAAAGTTGCAATTGTTGGTCGTCCGAATGTGGGAAAATCGAGTTTATTGAATGCTTGGAGTCGGAGCGATCGCGCGATTGTTACGGATTTACCGGGAACCACTCGTGATGTGGTAGAATCTCAGTTAGTTGTGGGAGGAATCCCAATTCAGGTATTAGATACGGCGGGAATTCGTCACTCAGAAGATCAGGTAGAAAAAATTGGCATTGAGCGATCGCATCAAGCCGCCCAATCTGCCGATTTAGTGTTATTAACCTTAGATGCTATTGTGGGTTTAACTGAAGCAGATTTAGAGATTTATCAACAGATTAAACATCGTGATTTTATTGTTATAATTAATAAAATTGATCAGGTTAATTCCGAGCAATTAGAGGTGTTAAAACAAACCATAATTCACAGTTTAATAATAGAAAATATTGAGATAGTTTCTATGTCAGCAGGTTTAAATCAAGGGATTCCAGAGTTGGAAATAGCGATATTAAATTCAGTTTACGGCGGAAATATTCAAGCTGCTAATTTAGAATTTGCGATTAACCAACGTCAAGCCGCTGCGTTAACCCGTGCTAAAGTTTGTTTAGAAGAAGTGGAAACAACCATTAATAATCAACTTCCCTTTGATTTCTGGACAATTGATCTGCGAGGTGCAATTCAGGCGTTAGGGGAAGTCACGGGAGAAGAAGTTACGGAATCGGTTTTAGATCGAATTTTTAGCCGTTTTTGTATTGGGAAATAATCTTAATTCAATTTTATAGCAGTGCCAGCGTCCTCGCTGGCTAGAATAATAACTAAAATAATAACTAGAATAATAACTAGCGAGTGAGGACACTCGCACTGCTGAAGGAATAAAAATATAGACAAGCACTGATGAATGAAGTACAGTTTCTAGGGATAAAAACCCGGTTTCTCAAAGAAACCGGGTTTTTGGGTGTACCCAATTTTAACGCATAGTGCTATATGCTACTTAACAATGCTTTTAAGAACCTTTGACCAGACTGTTCTAAATCATCTTCTAAAGAAAAGGTGAGACTCTGTAAACGGATTAAACTATTAGGAAATAGACCATTTAGAGGTGTTTTTAAGGGTTTTGGATAAACTAAAATAGCATTTTGACTCTTTTTTAAAGTAGTATAGGCGATCGCGCCATTCTCAGAGACTTACTAGAACTCGTGATGTGCTCGAAGAATCTCAATTACTCGTGGAAGGAATAACGAAAACAGCTCCATGTCAACTCACTAAACCCAATTCTTTGCGGGGTTTGGGCGTAATCCCTAGGAAATAGTGGCAATCGCTACTAAAATTTGTTATGGTAATTACTTTGATGTAAGTTAAAAAAAAGATCAATTATAAAATGGGATTATATCTATGCAACTCATCGATTTTTTTGAGCATATTTATGTAATTAACCTACCCGAAAGAAAGGATAGATTAGAGCAAATCAAGAGGGAATTGCTCGATATGAATATACCCCTGACATCCGAAAAAGTTGAAATATTTCCCGCCATCAGACCAGAAAGTGCAGAATCTTTTCCCAGTATTGGAGCCAGGGGCTGTGTTTTAAGTCACTATAATATATTGAAGCAAGCAAAGGAACGCCAATTTAACCGGGTTTTAATTTTGGAAGATGACTTAGCCCTATCCAAATATTTTAAGGAAAACGAAGCTAAACTACTTGAGCAACTGCAACAAATAGATTGGGCGTTAGTTTATTTTGGTCATTTTCTTGACCAGGATATAGAGATTAAAACCGAGCCAATAGTTAGTTTAAAACCTTGGGTTGGGGACATCCGAACTACCCATTTTTATGGGGTAAATGGCAAAATTTTAGAGCCATTAGTAAATTTTTTTGAAGAAGTACAAAAAAGACCCGCAGGACATCCCGATGGGGGGCCGATGCAAATAGATGGAATTCTTTCAACTTTCCGAAAACAAAACCCAGATTTAATCACTATAGTTACTACTCCTAGTATGGGATTGCAAAGAGGATCATCAAGCGATATTACTCCTAAATGGTTTGACCGCATCACTCCTATCCGAAAAATTGCTAATACTCTTAGAAAAGTTAGAAATCGGTTGAAAAAGTAAAAATAACCCGGCGGGGTTTTCATCCCGTCAGGTTACATTTTATAAATTATTTTACTAAATTATGTTATTTAACAATGCTTTTAAAAACCTTTGACCAGACTGTTCTAAATCATCTTCTAAAGAAAAAGTTAGACTCTTTAAATAGATACAACTATTAGGAAATAGACCATTTAGAGGTGTTTTTAAGGGTTTAGGATAAACTAAAATAGCATTTTGACTCTTTTTTAAAGTAGCATAGGCGATCGCTTGATAAATGTCTGGGTTTGACGGTTTAGAATTAGGAATTTTATATTTAGTATCGAGAATAAAGATAACTTGCTTTGTATTTTTATTATAAATAACTAAATCAATCTTAGATTCTATAATTTTACAAAAATCAATATTTTCTTGATCTTTAATTTCAAAATTATCGGGAAGATGAAACTTTAACCAAGCATAAACAAATCTTTCATAGAGTATATCAGTTCTAACTAAAAAAGGAAACATTTGATAATTTCCGACTTGATGCGCTACGCCACAATGATCTAAGAAAAATCGACATAAACTGTGTAAAGTATGATAATCTTGATTTAATCTATTATAAGATCTATCAATACAATCATCCCCTTTAAAAGGTCGTTGAGTCGCTAAACCTTGTAAGGTATGATAGGCTTTTCTAACGGTTGTTGATAGCTGTTCTGAACATAACCCACTGCGACCAATTATATATAATGTCCATAACAAGATTTGATTATCTTCAATATCGGCCGTATAATGATTATATTCGCAATTGAGTTTAACTGTCCCAGGATGTTTAAACTGATATTTAAAATCAACCTTTCCCCGAACATAAGGCAAAAGTTCAGTATTTTTAAGATAAGTTCGATAAAATCCTTTGCGACTTTGAGCTAATATTTTTTGTGTTAAAATATCAGCTAATCTATTATAAAATTCTGGGATAGTTTCACAATAAACTGATCCGTCTAGGAGTTGAAAACTTTTGAGATCATAAGTATATTCCAACATCCTAAATAAATTAGCAATAGGAACTTTAGGTTTTAGGAAAATCTGAATATCAGGAGTTAAGGGAATAAAACCCACACAACTTTTAGCGGTGAGTTTATATTGTTTCTGGGTTTTTGGGGATGGATATTCAATATCAATATATTTAGAATAATTACGACAAATGAGATCTGCGATCGCTTCTTCTAATTCCTCTGGTTTAAATAATTTAGGTTTATATTCTATTAGTTCAATTATTTTCATCAGCATTTAAACCCAGTTTAATTTTAACTTTATTCCACCGAAATTGTTCTATTTTATCCAGTGCATTATAAAAATATTCTTCTAAATAAGGTTCAATTTCCATTTCCCAAATATCTTTAAGATTATCCTTAATATTGTATACCATAAAGAAGGATATCCCGATTTCATAATTCGGATCATTAATCATTTTGTTGATATCTTGAAGAACTTGAATGAGTTGATCTATCGGAAAGTTGATGAAACATTCTTCATAATAACGTTTTAAAATATTATAATTTGGAGCAATTTTAATAAAAGCAAAACGACGACGCAACGCATGATCAACTAACGCAATAGAACGATCTGCGGTGTTCATAGTTCCAATAATTCTAACATTTTCAGGAATATTAAAGGGTTCATGACTACCCGCTAAATTAATTTCTTGATCCCGATATTCTAATAAATACATTAACTCCCCAAACACATTTGATAAATTTGCTCGATTAATTTCATCAATAATCAAAACACAAATATCATCATAAGATTTGGCTTTTTTACAAAATTCTAAAAACCGACCCGAAACTAAATCATAAGTTAATTGTCCGTTGTCAGTCTGAGGACGTATTCCTTGAATAAAATCTTCATAACTATAGGAAGGATGAAATTGAATAATTTCTGAAAAACCATCTTTACCTCTAGTGAAATGTTCAGCTAATTTTTTTGCAATAAAAGTTTTTCCGGTTCCCGGTGGCCCTTGTAAAATAATTTGTCCTTTACGGTTAATATTGTTTACCCATCTCTGAAGTTCAATTTCATCAATTCTTGTTTCTTTAGAACATTTTTCTAAGCTATAAAAAAATGATCATCTCGGTAACTCAAGTATTTGTTAATAGCAGGTATTGGATCATCTAAACTGGCTAAAATCAATAAAGGTAAGAGTTCAAGCAATATGCGAATAAATTTTGCAATTATCCTATTATTTGATGATTCTAAAATTTTTGTTTTACCAATTTTATGAAAAATTTTGATTCTTTTGCCAAAAACAGATTTATTCGTAATATTTTCCAATAAATCGCTAAGATATAAAGAGTAATTTAACAATTTTTTTAGGTCATTTTTAGTAGAAGGTAAATTCATTTTTGAAATAAAACTTTCTGGATAATTTAGATTAAATAGACTTTCTTGATCATCAAGATACCATAATATTATAGCGTTATTGATTAACCGATTTTTATCATCAGTCTGATTATTAACAATTAAACAAATCTCAATTCCAGCAGGCTTGAGTGTAATTCTAATATGAGCATGATTATTAATATCAAAATTTTCTAAATCAGAACCTTCAGGAGTTGATGCAGTTAAGTTACAAGTATAACTTGCAACATTAAAATCATATAAATATGATAAATTTAATATTCTGTTTAACCGTAAGTTAGATATAAATGTTTTAAAAATATTTTCGAGGTAATATTTAGCATATTTAGTAGTTCTATCATCATCTTCATTCTCTAGTAATCCTACACATTCAAAAGTTTTAGCGCAAAATAAATTATTTTCTTGAGAATTGCCCATCATTTTTTATTGATATTTAAACTTATTTTATTCTGAATAATTTACTAGATTGTAAATTATTCATGTTATTATAGTATAGCATCAAAGAGTAATTCAGACTATAGCTTTAAACAATCATGCTAAAAGCCTTGAAATAAATTTCAGGCTCAAAGCTAAAACCCCTTAAAACGGGTTGAGGAAGATCAGAGTTTAGTCATCTTTAGATGACTTCAGCTTTTAGCCCAAACTTTAGTTCAGGGTATAGCTTTATTATATTAACTTTGAAATTGCGATAACAACCAAGCACTAACTTTCCCATGATTGGTTTGACGACTACGACGAAATGCTTCTTCTAATATCCCCATTTCTAACCCGGGTAAAACTTGAGATTCTTTAATTCTATAACTACCTTGATTTTTAACTTTAAACGCAATTACCTTAACCGCTTGAACATCAATAATCCAATATTCTTGTACCCCTAAAGATTCATAAAGTAACCGTTTTTCCCCTTTATCATCTGCTAATGAAGAATAGGCAACTTCTATAACTAAATCAGGCGCGGGAAACTGATCTAAATCAATAATTGTGGTTTCCCAAGGGATAATTTCTGCATTCGCACCAATATAAAAAGAAGCATCGGGTTGGGCTTCATTAAAACCTGTTTTTCGGTAGGTGCAGTTATCATGGCCATCTAAATCAATATTCCGCAATGCTGCAAATAGATACAGCACGGCAATAATGGTGGCGTGATCACGGGAATGGGGGTTTCCTAGGGGTGACATTTCTAACCTCATGCGTCCATTAAAATAATAACCTCTGGCGTTAGAATAGATGGGATCATCCAATGCGGTCAGGTATTCATCCCAGGTTGCTGTTACCCAGGTATCGGTCGGGAGTAAAATTTGTATAGGACTCATAACGGTATCATTGATGAGCGATCGCTTTTATTTTAACAAATTCAAACCTAACTTACCAAGCGCTGTTAAATATTTTTTTTACCCCTGCTCAGGGAGTTTATAATAATAAAATGTTACCCGATTTTAGTTTAATTAGATGGTATAATACAATAAATATCAATAACAAAAAGCCCAAGGATAACCGAGGGGCTTTAAACCCATTTTTTTTGTGAACTAGGAGGATTATTATTTATGGAACAGACTCACGAAATCTTGAAACAACAACTGAGCACCCTATCCCAACGTTATCCCGATTTAGGCAACCGTCTGGCTGAAACTGCACAAAAACTAAAAACCGCAGGAACTCCAGCGACCAAAACCTTAGTCGATGAATTGATAGCTTACTCCCAAGACTTCAGCAAGATTCAACAAACACTACTGGGCCAAGGACAACCAACGGCCAGCCAAGCCACCTCTGTACAACAGTTAGAGACTTTATTGCAAAACCTAAAACCCGCCCCCACCCATCAAAAGACCCACCAACAGGCTTTACAAATTTTAGAGCGAGTCCTCTCCCTAACCCATAACGAACAAAAAGATTTTCCCCCCTTACAAACGGCTCAAAATCAGGCGCGGGAATTGCAAACCGCAATTGCTCAACAAACCAATCAATTGCATTCCGGGGCGGAATCTTTAGCAACAGGAAATCATCCCTTAGTAGCCTTAGTTAATTTAGTCGAAAAACAAGAGAGTTTAGACGATAATCAATGGGCGATTTTAGAAGAAAAAATTACTAGCGCTTTTGGTAAAGCTCTGGGTGTGGCAATTTCCAGAGGAAAAATTAATTTTAGCATTCCCGTCGCCGCCCCATCTGTTGTTGCTGCTCCGAAACCGGCAATTCCTGATATTGTAATTTTGGATGAACCTCAAGGATCAAAAACCCCGGAATTAATTATTGTTCCTAGTATTGATGTTACGAAATTGCCGCCAACAATTGATGGTAAAAATATTTTCTTTGGCAATGCTCCCCTAGCAGGTAAAGCTCCAGAAAAAGCTACACTTTCTAATATTAACTTAAAGATTTTAGTCCATTTACAGGGATTAGGCGATCGCACTTTTGCCGCTCGGGAATATGCCGGAACTCGAGGACAAGGACGACGTTTAGAAGCCTTTCAAATTAATATCGATCCAGCTATTGCGGGTTTAAGTCTGCGCTATATGGCTCATATCGCAGCCCTTGGGGACACACCTTTAACTCCCGAAGGTCAACTGGTGGGAGAGCGGGCCAAAAACCGACAAATCGAAGGATTAGCCATTGAATTGATCGGCCCCCAAGCCCCTAACTACAGTGTTTTTTATACCGCCCACATCCAAAATAAAGGAGATGTTCCCGTCTGCACCAACGGCCAATACTGTGGCACCAAGGGTCAAGGATTGAGGATTGAAGGAATTAAAATTTGGATTGAAGCTAAGTAATTACGAATTACGAATTACGAATTACGAATTGGTTATGGTTAATAGAAAGAGTTTACCTCCCCTGCTCCCCCCATGGCGGTTTTATTCTCTTGTAGGGGCAATCCCCCTGTGGTTGCCCTGGTAGGGGCAATCCCCCTGTGGTTGCCCTGGTAGGGGCAATCCCCCTGTGGTTGCCCTGGTAGGGGCAATCCCCCTGTGGTTGCCCTGGTAGGG
>MNYZ01000032.1:0-32611 GCA_001873365.1 Oscillatoriales cyanobacterium CG2_30_40_61
CGACCACGGGGGGATGGGGGCGACCACGGGGGGATGGCCCCTACAAAGAATGAAACAGCCCTGCCGAGTAGGGGCGATCGCCTAACGAAAATTGAGCGATCCAATTATCAATATCTGTAAGTACCGTTTGAGGAATTTCCCAAGGGAATAAATGGGCGGTATTTGGATAACAATAAAATTGGGAATTGGGTAATAATTGCGCCGTTTCTTGGCTGGATATGGCGGTAATATGGCGATCGCATTCTCCTGCTAAAACTAACGCCGGACAGTGAATTTGTTGTAAGTATTCTAAGCGATTATAGCCCGATATCAAGGCTTGATTTAGAGCTTGAGTTGCAAACCCAGAAGTTTTTATAAAAGCTGGAATTGCTGCTTTTGCTAAATAGTGGTACGCGCTGGAATTATGTTGTTGAATTAAATAGCGAAAGAGCGATCGCTTTCCCAATATTTCAATATTCCATCGCCAACTCGGAAATACCCAATTAATAATTCCGGCTAAACCCGTATAAACATAATCTAAATTAGAAATTGGCGGATGATTTCCCCTCGGTTTTGCCGCGGAAGCAATTAAGATTAAACCTTTAACTTTTTCGGGAAATTTTAAGGCTAATTCTAAGGCTAAAATTCCCCCTAATGACCATCCCAAAACCAAACATTGATCAATATTAAATTCTTGGAAAACAGTTTCTAAATCCTGTAAATGATCCCCCATTTCAAACCCTTGACGGGTGCGACTATTTCCATACCCTCTTAAATCCGGTGCGAGGGTGAGATACCGTTGCGAAAGATGGTTAGTAAAAACAGACATACACTGACCCGAACCCGGATGTCCATGTAAACAAATAATCGGAAATCCTTGACCTTGAATTTGAGTATTTAACCGCAATTTTCAACCTCGAGAATTTTTTAGATCGGTCGTGAACTACCATCAGTTATTAGTGTAAGAGTTATAGCAGTCGCCATAACGCTATTGACATAGATTACCGCACTGAGGCGGTAATGACAGCCGATAAGTAGTCCTAATAGCTAGGCGCGGTTGCTATATCGGTAAAAGTTAACACTAAAGAGTTCATTTCACTGATAACTAATGACTGATAACTAATAACTAATAACTAATAACTGATAACTAATGACTGATAACTAATAACTGATAACTGATGACTGATAACTGATGACTGATTAAAGTTGCCCATTCTCAACAATATATTCGGCTATTTTATGAATGCTAGTGCTAATTTGGGGAACATTAGCCGTGTTATTATCAATAGCCGTAATAATATATTTTTCTCCATTAATTTGTGCCGCGACTGTTGTTCCAATTACCCGGGAATTTTGACCAGTTTTTTCTCCTAACCATTGGGTTTTGGGTAATCCTTGTAAACCTGCATAACCAATGACCCGATCATATTGACGATTTAAGGCATCAATTAATACCTGGGATGAGGGTTGTTCATAATTATAAATCTGTACCATCATTTCCGTGAGTTCATTACTGGTTAATTGATTTCTTCCGGTTCCCGGTCGCCAAGGCATAATCCGATCGCCCATTAATTTAAAATTAACTTTGGTGAATTTATAGCCTTGGGATTCTAAATATTTATTAATATAATCCGACCCTAAATAATCAATTAATTGATTCGTAGCAATATTACTACTGTGATCAATCATTTGTCCCATTAAGTCTTTTAAAGAGTAGGATTGACGAGCTTGAATCGATGAAGCATCTTCGGTAAAGTTACCTCCTACGACCAAAACTTTTTGCTCTAAACTAATTTTTTCCTCACCTGTTTTATGTAAAAGTGCGATCGCCACGGGAACTTTAATTAAACTCGCCGGACTCGCCGGAGGTTGGTTTCCTCGTAAATCAACACAGTCTCGTTTTAAGGTACAAACTGTTAACATCGCCTGACGAGTTAAGCCACTTTCTTGACGAATTTGTTCTAATATTTTGGAGCGAGCGTCTAATAATTCATCGGTAATTTCTGATAAACTGAATTTGTATTGTTTAATTTTGTTAGAGGTTTGACTAGCTAATAGGGAATGGGGGGAAATTTCCTCTAAATTATTAATTGCTTTTCCCCAAAGTTCTTGAACTTGTTTTCGTTGTTGGGGAGAGGGATTATTAGGATTAGCAATTTTTTGCGCTTGGGTGACTAAACGGCTGGCTTGTTGCCAATTATCTTCGGATCGTTGTTCAACTAATATTTGAATTTCAACTGTTTTTAACTTTTGTAATAAAATTTCATCTGGTTCAAATTTCAGGGGATCGGTAAATAAAGAATTAAAAAAATTAGGTTGTAGTTGATTTTCAGGTGGCGTTTCTAACTCTTGAATTAAGCGATCGCGCAGGTTAATTAACTCTTTTAAAGAACCCGCCCCATAGAATTGTGAAGCCGCCCCCTGGGAAGGAAGTACCTGAGTCAGTCCCAAACCCAAGATCATCCCTATACTACCTGTTACCGTTGTAGTCCAACGCCAAACTTGACGCATCCTTAAAACTCCTAACACACAAGTTCCATCAGTTTATCAAAAATGGGAGCAATAAGACCCAAATCCTTAAAAAATTCGTTATTTTTTTTGTTTTCTTATAACTTTTTTGACTAATATTGGAATTTCAGAAGGCTGTTTAGCAACGAGAACTTCAGCATTTTTAAAAGCAGAAACTTTGCTTTCAACCGTTCCCGGATCGACCATATTCTTAACAACTTTTGAAGTCATTAATAGACTAGCATGACCCAAAAGTTTGGTAGTAGGAGCGTGGAACCCAGCCACATAAGCAACAACGGGTGTATCAATCGATTCCGCAATATAAGAAGCCGCTTCTTCTTCGCTAGTTCCCCCCATTTCTCCGACTAAAACAATAACATCGGTATTTTCATCTTCATCCAAAATTTCTAACCATTGCAGAAATGAAGAACCGACAATAAAATCACTACCAATACTAACAGCAACCGATTGACCTAACCCCGCTTGAGTTAACTCCGCCGCCACTTCATAGGTTAAGGTACTACTGCGACTTAATAATCCCACATTTCCCGGTCGATAAAATTCAGGTGGATGGGTTCCTAATAATAACTGATCAGGAATAATAATTCCCGAACAATTAGGGCCAATCACTAAAGTTTCTGTGATTTCGGCTTTCCGAACCAAATGTACCATATCTAAAGGGGGGACTCCCTCGGTCACAATAATTAACTGACGAATTCCGGCTGCAATTGCTTCTAATGCCGCATCCAAAACTTGATAGGGATGAACAAAAATTACACTAATATCAATTTCACCCAGATTAGCAATTACTTGTTCTACCAAATCAAAAACTGGAATTCCACTTAACTCCCGTCCTCCCTGACCCGGACTAACACAGGCGACAACACGAGTTCCATAGGTTTTCATCTGCACCACTGCATGGGTTAAGGAGGGCGATATTGTTGTACCCTGTATAATTACTTTAGTATCAGGAGTTAAATTCATATTTGATCATTATTCACAGAAAGTTTTAGAAATTTAATCAACTTGCTATTTGGCTAAATTAACCGCCGCTGTCACAGCTAAATCCAAGCGATCAAATAAATTCACAGGTAAATCAGTAAACGGTTCTATATCAGATTCGGGTTTAACTCCAGCCAACCTCAGAACAAATTTAGGTAAATTACTGGTTCTAGCTTTTCGTTTCAAATACCCGGCAATTTCTCCTAATAAAGAAGAACGAATGATCGGTTGAACTAAAAGATTAATCACAACTACTTTCACCTGTTTAGATTGAGTTATGCGATCAATTCCTTGATACAAACGTTGGCGAAAATTTTCTGTAATTTCATAGTGATCTGCCCCACCTAGATTTAAGAAATTAGCAGGTTTTCCCGAGGATTGCATGATTAAATCTAACGTTGCCATAGTTAAACCTGCACCATTGCATAAAATCCCAATATTACCTTGTAATTCGACTAAATTCAGTTCGGGGTGAAACAATTGATCGGAAATTATTGGTAGGGAGAGAGAACTACATTTTTCTTGAGCTTTAAGTAAAGTAATTAAGTCTTCATGGCGTCCTAATGCTCCATCATTAGCAATTACTTTCCCATCCAATGCCATCACCTCTCCCGTGGGACTAATCCCCAAGGGATTAATTTCTACGAGATCCAAATCTTTCTGCACAAATAGATGATACATTTTTTCCACAATCGCACTGACCAAGAGAATTAAATCTCCCTGTAATCCCATTTTTAGGATTAAACGTCGAGCATAAAAAGGAGAAAAATCTTGATCTACTATCACCTGCTGAATTTTGGAAAGAGTTGCTTCCACATTCACTCCTCCCTGTTGCGATCCCAATAATACCGGACGCCGTGACCCGGAATCCAAGGTTACGGCTAAGTATAATTCCCGATCCGCATCATATTTAGCTTCTGCTAACAGGACTTGGGGACATTCACCCCGAATCGGCAAATTAAAAATCATTTGAGCCGCAGCAACTGCATCAATGGTATTTTCCGCAAAGCGAATTCCTCCAGCTTTTCCCCTACCTCCAGCCCGGACTTGGGATTTCAACACCACCGGATAGGGAATTTTTAAACCCTTTAAATCCTGAGCATTGTTAATGCTTTGTGAGGGTAAAACCGGAATCCCCATCTCACGAAATAAGGTTTTAGCTTGATACTCTAGTAAATCCATAATTAGTTATTAGTTATTAGTTGTAGGGGCGGGTTCATCGAGATTTAGGTGATTAACAAAGATCTAACACCAAGCCGCCCGTACCAGTTATTAGTTATCAACTGATTACCGATTATTGCCTTGATGAACGGTCTTGACCCACTTGAGTTGTTTGGCACGAATCCCCATCCGAGGAGTTGTACTTCCTACTACTAATAACCAGTGCAGCATATAGATCGTACCCCGCAGGGTATCAATTCCCAGGGTTGATTGTTCGGAAAAGGGGGGAAATGTCTGGCTGCTGTGGGTTGAACCCGATTCTGGGTTAATATTAACCATGGTCCCTGGTGTTTGGCGAATCCGTCGTAATCCTAAGAACATTCCCAATAGGGATAGAGTCAGGGTAAAACCGGTTAGGGGTGTGGTTAACGGTAAACGACCTTGAATCAGCGATAGCACCAAATCAGGAGCCGCCGCCGTCGGTAGGATATATTGGGTGAGCCAGAAGCAAAACAAATCCAGGCTTTTTTGAGTTCCCATGCGATTGCGTACAATCAACTGCCCATAGTCTAAATAGCGTTGATAGCCGCCTTCGGCCCAACGGTTGCGTTGATGCCAAAGGGCCTTAAAATTGGTGACTCCCTCCTCGTATACCGGGGGAAAAGATAAACATTCAATATCCCATTGATCCAAATGCAGCCGAATGGTTAAATCTAAATCATCGGTGATGGTTTCTTCACTCCAACCCCCACAGCTTAACAGGGCTTCCCGTCGGACAAACTGCCCATTTCCCCGCAGTTCTCCAATTCCACCAATACTAATCCGTTTTTCTTGGAAATAGGCATCTAAAGCCATTTCTGCGGCTTGGGAGCGAGTCCAAAAATTTTCGGAAGCATTATTAATCGCTTTTCGCACTTGGACGGCGCCTACTGATTCGGGGTGGAATAGGGGAACAATATGGCGTAACATATCCGGTGCGATTTGAGCATCGGCATCAAAGACCCCGATAATCTCTCCTTGAGTTAAGCCTAAAACTTGATTTAAAGCCCCTGATTTTCCCCCACTGGCATTCTCCGAGCGCCGTAATACTTTGAGTTGTGGATAGTCTTGGCTGAGTTTTTCCAAAACTATAGGGGTTTTATCGCTACTATGATCATCAACAACCCATAATTCATAACAATCACTGGGATAATCTAAGTTACATAAATTTTTAACTAATTGACTAATAACGGCTTCTTCATTTTTAGCCGCCACTAATAGGGAAATATAGGGCCAATCCTGTTGAGGTTTTTCCGGTACGGTTTGTTGTTGGGAGCGTGTCGGAGCTAAGAAAAGTCTGAGGGCGTGAATGGATAATAGACCTGTTAGACCCAGGGTAAACCCCATCCCCCAAGACACAAAATGCAGGGCAATCATCCCGCCCCAAATTAAGATTAAGGCAAGGGCGGCTTTCCGTCTGCGACCTTGATACCATTGGGGATAAACCTGGAAATTTGAATGGTTTTGATTCACACCCCTGCTCGGGTACAATGGGTTACTGGCTACCGAAGGGTAAACAGTCTCACGGTATCGACTTTCTTCCTGATGCAGTTGGGACTGGGGAGCCGGAGATTGACCAAGACACTCTTGATCGCGGGTGAGCTTCTTTAAATCACTATTGTCTGTACTGTCAGAATCCTGTTCTGGCCAAGACTGTTTTGGCATAGATAATCTAATTTACCCCTCAATATTCGTCCAATCTGCTACCAGTGTATCTAATATTGTGACGGTATCTACAAATATTGAGGTTAATAGGCTGGTCTTCACCAGATGGCGGAAAACGTACGGGGATAATAGCTTGTCGGCTGATTTTATTGATAAAAAGGATTTTACCCCAAAATCCTTTTTTTGTGCAGTTTATGATGAAGTTGCGATCGCCTTTGAAAATAAAAAGCGATCGCTACCCCTACAATTATTGAACTATTGAGTCATTGTACAAGACGCGATCATCTTCAAGTTATTCCCAATTTTAAACCAACTCAAGAAAACAGTTGGTTTGATAAGTTTATTATTGTTTTCATACCTGATTTAAGGTTCTCTACACCTGACTTGAGCATATCGATGAACGTCTTGTAATCATTAATTTCATCCTGAAGCTTTTTGGCAATATCTACCTCGCCTTCCTGCTTGGCTACTTCGTTAAGTGTTTCAAGGTAGTCCAGATAGTGTGGATTAAATGGTGCCATCACAAGTGTTGAAAGTTCATCTACAACCAGTCGCAATCCTTTCAATTTTTCTTCTATTTCAGAATCAAGAGAACTGATTTTTTGGTTGATTTCTTTTTGCAATTTCTTTCTGTTAAGCAAATCCTGCTCTTTACCTTGTTTTTTCTTCAGGTTCTCATTGTCAGTAATTTCCTCTCTAATTTCCTCCCGATCCATTCTGGTGCATTCATGGGTGTGAACCGTGTATCTATGACCACATTTAGTACACATTCCCTGCGAGTTCATAGCGGAGCAGCCACTTAGATCTAATTGCTTGTATGACAAACCACAGTTGACATGACAGTTACTACCACAAATTGTACAGAAAGTGTTCCACATGGCTGGTGTCTCTTTAGCTGAAACCCTGATCCTTTTCACCGTGATATTGCCGATATCCTTAGACAAATCATCCAATTCACGAATTACTTTTTTTAAGGCTTGTTTGTGATTATTTAATGTCGCAATTTGAGCATAAATTTCACTACGATTTTTTTCCAACTGCTTCCTTTTTTGAACTATATTTTTAAATACTTTTGAAGAAACTGGATCGACTTCTTGGGCTAACTGTATTAGTTCATTAAATGATTGGTTTGCTTCATTTCTGAACATCAAAGATACCCTACTCCACTCTTCAGCAGTTACCCACAAATTATCAAAACAGATGACGGGACATTGCTCTAAACCTGCGGCTTCTATTGCATCCTTTGTATCGGCATCAACCTCTAATGTATTAGTCACACAAACTACAAGGTTTTTGTAACGATCTTTAGGCAATAATTCTTTCAAGCATCCTACAACAAATTTCTGCTCCGTCGTTAACCTCTTTTCATTCCAAACAATCCCAAATATATGTACCTGGTTTAGTTGTGTTATCTGCTCAAGAATTTGCTTCATGTGAGAGCGATCTGTTTCCACACCTGTTGTATCAGCAAAACCAGGAGTATCAATAATGTGTAAATCAAACTCTTGAGTTTTAAATGTATATTTGGAAGTCGATGTAGTTGCACTAGCCCCCTTTGCACGTTGTTGGTTTTCGGTATTCAGGTGTGCAAATTGCTCTTCAGCTTCTAATTTATTGCCTTTTTGTGATCTTGTAGAGATACAGTATTTACGTTCTGTTTTGTTTTTCCCATCAACACCAAGACACCAGTTGTAGAAGGCATTGATCAATGTTGACTTTCCAGCACCAGTCTTTCCTACAAAACATATAGTAAGCTCTTTCCGTGGTTGTATTTTATCTGCCATTGGAAGCGAGTCGTTCAGGTTAACTAATTGTCCGTCTTGTGAATTCATTAGAGAAGCTCCATAACTTGCTATTTTCTGTTGTTGCAGATTTTTCAATGCTTCAAATTCAGTCTGTATCCATTCCAAGGGGAAATCACTCTCTAACTGAAATAAACGAAGTTCGTGAGAAGGGTTAATCTGCAAGTAATATAAATCGGCAAAAAAAGCTGCCAGTAATTGGTGGATTTTTACGATCGCATCTTTAATAAGTTTGAGACTTTCATCTTTTGTCTTTCCACCCGATGTCTCTAACTGATGTTTTTCTTCCAGCCAATTCCAAGTAAACGTTTCTGGAAGTGATCCCTCACAACCCCAAAAATGTATATGAAAATAAATTTTTTCATTGGTTACGTCGCTATAAATAACCACTGTTGGGATCGGAGATAAATCTCTTTCTAGCTGCAATTTTACTTCTGTATCAAAAACCGAACTTTTGAAAAACTTTCCGTAGAATTCGACAGGGCAAAGCTCACTATCAAGTGGATAGTATTTCCCTATAAACTCTTTTAGTTCACTTCGCACTGTCTTATGGAAAGTGGCATCAAATTCTGGGCAGCCTTCAATATCTGGGGGAGACACAAGTATGAGCAGATGATGTTTCTGTCGCCCTCTGACAAGGATCTCTCGCATTTCCTCGCGGCTTAAAACACCAGACCAGTTTTCTCGATCCCATGTCGCCTGAATTTCTTGAAGCTTTAAATCAATATCTTTGGCTTTATTTTCTTGCACAAGTTGTAAGTGCAGATAACTTAGCTGGAGTCTTTCCGCCCGTTCTTTTTCTAATATCTCTAACTCGCGTTCCCGCAGTTCTAAAGTTCGTTCAATTTGCTGTTGCTGAACTTCAGCGATGTTGCCATCCTGTTTGAGTCGCTCTTTAGCTAACTGTAAAGCTTGTTTTTTCAGTTGCAGATCCTTTTCGGAAATTTCGAGAGCGCGTTCTCCTCGCTGTGCTTCTGCTGCGGCAATCTCCATACCTGCTCTAATCTCGATCTCTCGCATACTGGCAAGGTCTGCTTGGATCTTGACTAACTCCTGCTCACGTTTCGCTTTGCCTCGCAGATACTCAGCCTCAGCTTTTCGGATCTGGTCATTTTCGGCTCGTTTAGCTAGTGCTGATTGATTTGCGGGAGGAGATGATTTACTTTGTGGAGAAGTATTTGCAAGTTTTCTACTAGCAACGTTTGCAATAATTCGGCTAGCAGTTATTGATATAAACGAACCAATTGCAACAAAAATTTGAGTAGTCACCATACAACCTTAACACTGTTAATTGTTAGTCTTTTAATTCAAACTTAAGATTTAATCGCAAGAGTCGTCACCCCCGTAATCGCCAGCATCACAATCTCCATCATGATCGTTGTCTTCACAGCCATCGTAGTAATCATCATTATGGTCGTCATACTCCTCTTGATGGTCATGATCATAAGGATCTTGGTAGTCATCACCACTACTATCACCTTGATAGGAAGAATGATTTCGACGACGGCGAAGCTCATCTGTGAGAGCATTTAAGGCATTGTGAACATTCATAATTGATATTGAAGATATCGTTCAGATTGATCGTAACAATAAATTTTTATTTTGTCCGTACTAAAAAGCCTACTTAATATCGGGAGTTTTCCAGACAACAACCTAAAATAAAATGGGTAAATAGGGGGAAATGTTGGACAATAGGGGGAAATGTTGGGTACAATATAACCAAAGTTGACATCTACCAGACTTTATGAATCTTGAGAACGTGTTAAAACTTGCTGATGATCTGATATTTGCGAGAACAGGTAAGCATCTGAATGATTTACAAGAAACGATTCTACGAGGAACATGGGATGATGAAGACTACAAAGAAATTGCCAAAACTGTTAATCGTTCTGAGGATCGAGTTAGAGAAGTTGGAATGGAATTATGGCAAATTCTTTCACAGCAGTTAGGGGAAAAAGTTAGTAAATCAAATTTAAGATCAGCAATGGAAAGGTTACAAGTCTCACTATTTTCAAATGTCGGACAAGATCATGTTCAAGTTGGTAATATTAACTTTTGTGAAAAAATAAGACAACCACCAGATATACCTAACTCAAATTCAGATTATCAACAATCACCAACTGAAAATCACGAATTAAGTGAAATGCCAGAATTAGGTGTTTTTTACGATCGCACTTCCGAACTCGAAACCCTAAAAACCTGGATTTTACAAGAACATGGTCGCTTGATTACAATTACGGGTATCAGTGGTATTGGAAAAACGAAATTGACCGTAAAACTTATACAAGAAATCCAACATAATTTTGAATATATTTTGTGGTATAATTTAGATTACTCCTCAAGTTTTACTGAATTTAAAACCGAATTAATAGAGTTATTTGATCAAAGCACAGATAGTGAATTAATCGCTAAAAATGGAAAGCGTTTAAAACCAATTAAATATTTACAAAAGCATCGCTGTTTAGTTGTTATTGATAATCTTCATCACCTGTTTTATAGTAATCAACTAGCAGGACAATATCAATCAGAATATGAAGAATTTCGCTATTTATTCAAACAGATAGAAGAATTATCTCATCAAAGTTGCTTTCTGCTCATTGGTTGGGAACAACCCATAGAATTAGCTGAAATTAGAAGCTCAAATCCACGATTTAAAGCCCTAACCATTCGAGGGTTAGAAACAACAACTATAGCAGAGTTTTTTCCAGAACAAGAATTGGGAGAATATGAAAAATTAACCCCCAGGATTCATCACTATCAAGGTAATCCATTATGGTTAAATATAATAGCAAATTTTATCCCAGAAATGGAAGATTTTGGGGATAAAATTATTGAAAATAATACTATTTTTTTACCCCAAAGTTTAAAGGATAATTTACAAAAGCAATTTAATCGTTTATCCCCAATTGAAAAACAAGTTCTATTAGAATTAGTTCAGCAAGAGCAACCTGTAAATTTAGCCCAACTTTTGATCAGGGGACAAATTCCTTCCTCAGATTTACTCAACGCCCTACAATCTCTATTCAGAAGGTGTTGGTTAGAAAAGCCAGACCATTTCTACTATTTACCCCCTGTTCCCAGGCAATATATCGCTCAAATGTTAACAAAACCTGACTAAACACAGCCAAGATATTAGAATTATTTTTTGAGGATAGGATCAAACTGCTCCTACTACTGATCAACGATTTAGACAGTCAGGGTCAGGATTTTAGCCTTGAGGATGAAATCTGGGATAAATTAAGAGTAGGTAACGCGATCGCAGGAGTAACAATCTATGACTGACATGACAGTCGCTCTGACTCAACTCAAAGCCGCTGAGAAACGGGAAATTGGGGTCTACCTGCCCTACTATGATGAAAAGAAGCGCAAATACTTGCCCTATTCGATTAGCCTTTATAAAGAAAAGAGCTTGGAAGGCGCTCGGAATATTGATGGCGGAGATGGAATTCCCTTTGTGGCTACTTGGAATGTTTCCTCTTTACCCGCCGATTTAACCCGTTGTCGAGTACAGTTTGATGGCAATGCCGATCTCAGTTATGAAGTGATCCTGTGTAACTATGAATTTATTAAGTATTTAATTGAAGTTCTGCAAAATTTTAGCCGGACTCGTACCGTTGATTTTTCTCAAGAGTTCTATAAGAAACTTTTGCATTTGGATCATTAAATAAAGATTCACTCTACAATAGAAAGGCTACTGTTAAACTGTGCTAATTTCCTTTGAAAAGACTGATTACCTTAAATATTTTAAGGGGGAGTCTGGGGGAAATGTCATAATTTTTTGAATTGAACGATAACGAATTCAGGAGTAAATTTGGTCATGGATCATCGAAAATATATATTAATAGGGTCAACGGAGCCTTACACAGGTAAATCGGCTATTACCTTGGGTCTGGGTCATCTGTTTCAGGATCAGGGGTTAAAGATTGTGTATGGTAAGCCTTTGGCTACCGATATCAGTGATGAGAATGAATCCTTTGATGCTGATCTTCAGTTTGTGGCTCAAACCTTAAAATTGTCTCAAGAACAACTGTTATTCCCGATTTTAACCCTAGATGAAACCACAATTCATCAACGTTTACGAGGGGAAGATTCGGTCAAATATACGGAATCTTTGACTTCCTATCAACAGGAATCCTCTGCCGATCTGATTTTACTCGAAGGGCCAAGAACCTTACAAGAAGGGCTGTTATTTGGTTTGTCTGTTCCTCAAATCGCCGATCAACTAGATGCGTCAGTTTTGTTAGTGGCGCGTTTCAATTCTCTCTTAGCATTAGATGATTTACTATACGCTCAACAACGTTTAGGCGATCGCTTATTAGGAATTATTATTAATGATGTTCCCCCCGAAAAACTAGAAATTACCACCACTCACATGCAACCGTTTTTGGAAGCCCAAGGAATTCCAGTATTTGGAGTTTTACCCAGAAATCCTATTTTACGAAGTGTCACCGTTAAAGAATTAGTTAAACAGTTGAAAGCCCAGGTTCTTTGTGGTCATGAACGCTTAGATTTGATGGTAGAAAGTTTGAGTGTCGGCGCCATGAATGTCAGTTCGGCGATGAAGTATTTTGATAAATCTGTGAATATGGCCGTTGTGACCGGGGGCGATCGCACCGATATTCAACTAGCAGCTTTAGAAAAGTCTACTCACTGTTTAATTCTCACCGGTCAACTTCCCCCCGCACCCATGGTTTTAAGTCGGGCTGAAGATTTAGAAGTACCCGTCCTTTCTGTTGATTTAGACACCTTAGCAACGGTAGAAATTATTGATCGGACGTTTGGTCAAGTTCGTCTCCACGAACCGATCAAAGTTGCTGCTGTGAATCAACTTATGGATAAACATTTTGAACTGGAGCGTTTTATCCAATGGTTAGGAATTTCCTTACCTGTATCGGTTATTGGCTAGTATGAATCTTTGTAGAGACGTTGCTGGTAATGTCTCTACAAAGTTAAACGATAATATTGATAATTAAGAGTTCTAATCAGCTTTCGGATTAGGATTGTAAAATCCATTTAAAATTGCTATATTTCTGCTTTTATTGCATTAAAATTTTTTTAATTAACCATTCTTTGCCTTTGTAGGGTGCATAACGCAGGGGTAAATCTAATAAAAATGTTTGTTTTAATACACTGCGATCATGGGAAAATCGATCAAAGGTGGTTTTTCCATGGTAACTTCCTATCCCACTTTCTCCTACGCCGCCAAAGGGTAAAGATTTACCCCCAAATTGTAATACTGTATCATTAAAACATAGTGTTCCTGATGATGTTTCTTGTAAGATTCGGTTTTGTTTGTCTTTATCCCTGGAGAAAAAATATAATGCTAAAGGTTGGGGACGACTGTTAATTTTTGCGATCGCTTCTCCTAAATTATGATATTCTAAAATAGGTAAAATCGGCCCAAAAATTTCTTCCTGCATAATTAAATCATCCCAGGAAATATTATCGATTAAAGTGGGAGCAATATATTTAGTTTCGGGGTTGGTTTTGCCTCCAGTAATAATATTACCCGCTTTTAAGAATTGCTGTAATCGGTTAAAATGAAATTGATTAATAATTCGGGAATAGTCGGGACTTGTTTCGGGGTTATCGCCCCAAAAAGTTTTAATCCATTTTGGCAACGCTATAATTAATTCCGATTTTATTAGAGAATTTACTAAGATATAATCGGGGGCAATACAAGTTTGACCCGCATTAATAAATTTACCCCAAATAATTCGTTTGGCTGTATAATCTAATTGGATATCATCCTCGACAATACAAGGGCTTTTTCCTCCTAACTCTAAGGTGACCGGGGTTAAGTGTTTAGCCGCAGATTCCATGACAATTTGACCTACTTTTGTTCCCCCGGTAAAGAAGATATGATCAAACTTTTCGGCTAATAATTCTTGACTGGTTTCTATTCCTCCTTCAACTACGGCAATATATTCAGAATTAAAAGTTTTACTAATAATTTTTTTGATGATTTTAGAGGTATTTACAGCAATTTCTGAAGGTTTTAAAATCGCACAATTTCCCGCCGCAATCGCTCCAATTAAAGGAGAAATTAATAGTTGAAACGGATAATTCCAAGGTGCTATAATTAACACAATTCCCAAAGGTTGAGGATAAATCCAGGTGGAAGCGGGAAGTTGACTTAAAGACGCCCGGACTTTTTGCGGTTTAACCCAAGATTTGAGATGTTTCATGGCATAATTAATTTCAGCCACGGGGGAGAGTTCAAAATAGGATTCCAGGTCAGGACGGCCTAAATCGGCTTTTATGGCATTAATAATCGCTGTTTCATGGAAGGCGATCGCCTGTTTCAAACCCTGAAGTTGGGTAAAGCGAAACTGGATATCCTGGGTTTGTCCCGTGGCAAAAAAGTCTCGCTGTTGCTGGATTAAATCTTGAATTGCTGTTTTTTGACTCATTTTTGCTTTTCCAAAATTCCTTGATCCCCTTTTTATGGTACAACTTGATCTAGTCAAGTTATCGCAACTGAGGTCAAGCTGAGAATGGCAAATATTAAAGAAATTTTATATCTTGAAGTTCCCACTCCCGGCACTCAACAGGTTTGTAATTGGTTGCAACAAAACTTTCGAGCACCAAATGGAGAAAAAATTATTACTCCCGATGGGTTTCGATTACAATTTTATCAACCTAATCAAAATCTAACAGAATCCAGTGAACTTTCGATTTTTGTCTGGTCAGTTCAACGCACCACTTATTTAAAAGTCTTCCGATTTGGTCAACCGCCTAAAATCCAAGAAAAACTATTTTTAAAGCATTTAGAAACGGAAATTAGAACCGCATTTCCCCATCAATATCCCGAACCTCCAGAGATTAATTTATCTCAACAATCCATTTTTGAAGGATTAGAAAAAGATTATCCCCTAACGGTTAAATACTTCAAAAAAATGCCCAATGGAGAATTTGATCTTAAACGGGTTTATTGGTGGGAAAAACGCTGGCGAGAAGGGGTAAGAAATCCCCAAACTCCTCAACAAGTTATTTTTAAAACCGATGATTCCCAGACCGATGATTCCCCTAATTATGACTTAATTTATATCGGGGGTGCTTTAGGGGTGATTCATGCAGCAGTTATGGCAAGATTAGGCTATAAAGTATTATTACTGGAACGGTTGCCCTTTGGTCGGATGAACCGAGAATGGAATATTTCTCGCAGTGAGTTAAAAAGTTTAATTGATTTAAAATTATTTACCCCGACAGAAATAGAAAGTTTTATCGCCAGAGAATATAAAGATGGATTTCATAAGTTTTTTGATGCTTATAATCCTAAAATTGCTCAAGCCAAAATTCTCCATACTCCCAGGGTTCTAAATGTTGCCTTAAATGCTGAAATTTTATTAAAATTATCAGGGGAAAAACTCAAACAAGCTGGGGGAGATATTTGGGATGAAACGGAGTTTTTAAAAGCGAATATTAATCGGGATCAAGTAACCCTTGAATCCCTCCATATTCCCAGCCAAACTGAACGCAGTGCCACGGGACGGCTATTAGTAGATGCCATGGGAACGGCATCCCCCATTGCTTGGCAACTGAACGGAGGACGGGCTTTTGATAGCGTATGTCCGACGGTGGGAGCGGTAATTGAGGGGGGGTTTGAACCGGGGGTTTGGGATGCTACCTATGGAGATGTTTTAAATAGTCATGGGGATATTTCTAGGGGAAGACAGTTAATTTGGGAACTGTTTCCTGGGGCGGGCAATGAGTTAACTTTTTATCTATTTCACTATCATCAAGTTAATCCTAAAAACCCAGGTTCTCTGTTAGAAATGTATGAGGATTTTTTCACTATTTTACCAGAATATCGTCGCTGTGACATGGATAAATTAGTTTGGAAAAAACCAACTTTTGGTTATATTCCAGGGCATTTTAGTAATGGCAGTCGCGATCGCAAAATTAGTGTTGATCGATTAATTTTAATTGGGGATGCCGCTTCTTTACAATCTCCCTTAGTCTTTACCGGATTTGGGTCTTTAGTGCGGAATTTATCTCGATTAACTGATTTATTAAATACCGCTTTAAAACATGATTTATTAACCGCAGATTGGTTAGATCAAATTCGGGCGTATCAAACCAATATTTCCGTAACCTGGTTATTTTCTAAAGGGATGATGGTGCCCATGGGGAAATATTTACCACCGGAGAAAATTAACTCAATTTTAAATACTTTTTTTGGGGTTTTAGCCACGGAATCTCAAGAAATTGCCGAAACCTTTATTAAAGATCGAACAACTTGGTGGACTTTCACAAGGTTAGCGCTAAAAGCTGCCCGGATAAATCCTCTATTATTAGTTTGGATTTTAGACTTTATAACGGTTAGAGAAGTTGTCAGGTGGCTGAAGAACTTTATTCAATTCATGGTGTTATCTATAATTAGTTTCTTTTGCGGTTGGCTTCCTAATTTCAGTCGCAAAATTCAACCCTGGTTAGAACCCCGTTATCCTAAGCTTTGGATGTGGTTATTAACAACCAGTTATGCTTTAACTGATGGGATGGGAAAACCTCAAACTCCATACTTTCACACATAATATAGTTGTTGCGCTTCAGCGCATCCAGGCTCGCCATAACGCTATTGACATGGATTACCGCACTAAGGCGGTAATGACAGCCGATAAGTAATCCTAATAGCTAGGCACAGTTGCTATAGAAAAGTTCAGATAATAGGGATAACAGATTTAAGAAGATTACGCCAACTAACCCCAATTGGAGGACAAATTAAAATCCGTGAAATCCGTGAAATCCTCTTAAATCCGTGATCCTCATTTCCTAACTAACCTTAACCACAGCAGGAGTATATTCTGCCACTAATTGCCGAAATTGTTCTCCCTCTAAGGTTTCAATTTCTAACAGTAATTCCACCAACTGATCCATTAATATTCTGTTTTCCCGAACCATTTTTCGGGCTTGTTCATAACATTCAAAAGCCAGATCTCGAATTAGATGATCAATTTGGGTAGCTACTTCCTCCGAATATTCCGATTGAGAGGGAAATCCTCGACCCAAAAACACTTCCTCCGAGGGACTTTCTAAAGCCACTAAACCCAATTCCGACATCCCATAACGAGTTACCATTTCCCGGGCTAAATTCGTCACCGTTTGAATATCATTACTAGCTCCAACCGTAACTTCCGAATCCCCAAATACCTCCATTTCCGCCGCCCGTCCGCCCAAACAAATCGTAATTTGATCAATTAACCAGGATTTGGTATATAATCCACTATCGACCATTTCCTCATTAAACATTTGTTGAGCAAAACCGCCAATTCCTCCAGAACGCGGAATAATGGTAACTTTATTTAAAGGATCGGAATTCTTCAACAAAGTCATTAACAAAGCGTGTCCGATTTCATGATAGGCAATCAGACGCTTTTTCTTACTATCTAATAACGGCGTTAAAGCTAACCCAATCGTAATCCGATCAATCGCATCATCAATTTCTAAAGGAGTAATTGCTTCCTGGCGACGTCGGGCGGTTAAAATTGCCGCTTCATTGAGTAAATTCGCTAAATCTGCCCCCGATAATCCCGGAGTCCGACGGGCGATCGCCTCTAAAGAAACCTCCTCCGATAACTTCTTATTCCGAGCATGAACTTCCAAAATCCCCAAGCGGCCATTAAAACTCGGTAAATCCACCATCACCTGTCGATCAAATCGACCCGGACGTAATAACGCCGCATCCAAAACATCAGGGCGGTTAGTCGCCGCAATCACAATAATTCCCGTATTTCCTTCAAACCCGTCCATTTCCGTTAATAATTGGTTTAGGGTTTGTTCGCGCTCATCATTTCCCCCACCAATACCCGCGCCCCGTTGACGTCCGACCGCATCAATTTCGTCAATAAACACCAAACAGGGGGCATTTTCCTTCGCCTTTCTAAATAAATCCCTGACCCGGGAAGCGCCGACCCCCACAAACATCTCCACAAATTCCGACCCAGAAATACTAAAAAACGGTACTCCCGCCTCTCCAGCCACCGCCCGGGCTAATAGGGTTTTTCCTGTCCCTGGCGGCCCAATTAACAATACCCCTCGGGGAATTTTAGCCCCAATCGCGGTAAAACGCTCCGGTTGCTTCAAGAAAGTGACAACTTCCTGCAATTCTTCCTTAGCTTCCTCAATTCCGGCCACATCCTCAAATAGAATTCCGGTTTTCGCCTCCATTTGAAATCTGGCCTTGGATTTGCCAAAATTCATCGCCTGACCCGATGCTTGGGTAGACCGTCGCAAAATCATTAATAAAACCGCCAATAGGCCAAAAATAATCAGCATATTGACAATCAGCCCCATGGCCACACTATTATCCGCCGAGGGACTCACCCCATACTCGACATTATTCGTCCGAATTTCCCGCATCAATTCCGGGTTTTGGGCAAACAGGGATACAAAATATACCGACCCAGGTTTTTTATCTTTTTCCCCTTTCAAGGTGACTTTCGCCATTTGTCGCGAGGGGTCTTCTTCAATTTTTTGGACTTCCCCGGCTTGAATTTTCTGCAACAGTTGACTGTAGGTGATGGTTTTTGGGGTGTTATCGGCAAAGGCCGGAGTTCCCAGTAGCACCCCCTGGGCGATGATCCAAGTCCCCAAAAGCCTTCCCAGTTGTTTCCCAATCTTCGTTTTTTGGGGGACTATCTGTTGAGGATTTGACCCTCCCATCCAGGTTTTGATCCAAGACCTATTCATTCTACCTTTTCCTGTTGCTACGCTCATTTCTATCTAGTTTAACGCCCCGATGGGGAAATTATGGCTCAAGTCGTCAGAATTCAAGGGTTAGGCTACTAGGTAACCATAAAATATTATAAATTTTTAGCAATAACAACCTAATTGTAGTTATTCTACTTTATTACTTCGTGTCTTAGTGCCTTTGTGTTTCTCTCTTTAATCTTAAATTTTAATCCATTGATTCAAGATTTTATAAATATTAACTAATCCTTGTATATGCGATCGCGGAGAACGTCCATATAAAAAATCATGCAGACTGATTTGATAATTATATTGCATCGCTAAATCTAACCATAAATTATTATAGGCTTCCCCGGTAATATAATCAGGAATTGTGTTATAATAATAGGGAAAACTATCTAAACAAGTATTAAAAAAGTTTTTTCGTCCTCGATATTTTAAATAATTAAAACGCGGTTGAAAAACCGTTAAATCTTCTAAAGCAGTATGGATAGTATCAGCTAAGGATTCGGGATCAAATTCAGATAATAACCCCGACCCTGGAGGGAATAATTCAGCTTTACCTCTGAGATATTGATTAAATTCCCTAAAACAAATCACCGGAATATTACAACTCATTGCTTCTGAAATACTGCGGTTTTTTCCTTCTAAAAGACAACCCAAAACACAAACTTTAGACCGAGAATAATAGAGGGGCATTTCTTGATAATAGTCAACTTGAGAAACTATTTTAATATCATCTAAATTGTGAACTAAAATATTTTGAATTTTTTGCCATTCCAATTGAGCTTCACTACTGAGTAAATAAATAGAGTTTAAATCAAAATAATCCTCTAAAATCAACTTCATTTTTAAAGATTTATTATATTTTTTTTGGTAGACTTTCAACGCTTTGACAATTATCGGTAAATTATAAATAGGAGATAATTTCGCCACACATATAATATCAATATCTTTGATATTTATAGGTTGAGGTGCAATCAAATATTCATTAATAAAATCTGACTCAGACAAAGGAATTAAAACTTTATTTGCCCGTTGGGGATAGGTTTTTTTAAACCAATTTGCCCGGGATGGATAATCATATAAACAGAAATAGGCATCAGCCGTATTAGACCAAGGGTAGGCGCACCAAAGGGAATCAGCTATTGAAAAGAAAACCTCAGAAAGTTGAGGTAAAAGTTTATTTAATAAATCTACAGATTCACTAAAATACAATCCTTTAATAAATTTACCTTGATATAATAAAGGCGGGAGTAAAACCTGGAAATTTACGTTTTCAAACCGATTAGCTTCCTGTTCAAAAATTTCATTAGTCCAGCTATCTAAATCAGAATAAATTTCTTCTGAGGATTTATAAATTTCAGGACTATTAAAATATTGGCTTTGGCTTTCGTAGTTTCCTATTCCCATAATATTTTAGACTTTTTTATTAATTAGGTGAGCTAGGCAATATTACTGTCAATTTTAAGACTAAAATCAGGCTATAAAACTTAAAATATATTGCTTTTCCTCTGGTTGATATCCCCCTAGCCCACCTTTTTAATAGCGGCGAAAATACTTCAAAGTCCCCCTTGGGAAGGGGGATTTAGGGGGATCAAATCTAGGGGGCTGCTTAATTTGACACCAAGGGCATAGAATAGTTTATCTTATACTCAATTGGTTTAACCAATTCAAAATAATAGAATTGACCTGTTCAGGACGTTCATCATGGGGACAATGACCCGTATCGGGAATTGAAATAAATTCAACAGATGGATTAATTTCCGCTAAATCTTGATAAATTTTTGCCCCGGTAATCGGTGTCCAAGGGTCAGTTTCTCCCCAAATAATTAATAACGGTTGTTGAATTTGGGGTAATAATTCTGAGGGTTGGGGGCCGGGAGGAGCGGTTAAAATTGAAGCAAAAACCTGTTGAGCACCAATATCATTAGAAGGATTATATAATAAATCTACTAACTCATCGGTAATGGCTTGTTTATTACCATAAACTTGATTTAAGGTATTACGAATCCGGTGTTTTTGTCGAATTTGATTGAACATCAACGGCCCGAGAATAGGATTACTCACAACTTTTGCAAATAATCCCATAATCAACCGTAGGGGTAAATTCAATTCTTCGGGGCGATGATTTAACCCTCCTGCACAATTAATTAATACCGCCCCGGATGATATTTCGGGATGGTTAGCAACCATAATTAAGCCTAATAATGCTCCGATGGAATTGCCGATAAAAATGGCAGGTTGTTTGATTTTTTCTGCCCAAAAATCCGTTAGTAATTCTTCCCACAATTCTAAGCTATAATCGAGATTGGGTTTCGCAGAGGCGCCAAACCCTAATAAATCTAAAGCAAAAACCTGGTATCCTCCTTGGGCTAAAATGGGGATATTATGACGCCAATGTCCAATGGATGCACCAAAACCGTGAATCAAGACTAGGGGCTGTCCGCTTCCGGTGGCAGTATACTGGATTTGATGACCTTTCCATGTCCAGCTTAGGGGTTCAAAGGCGGTTGTTATTTGGGGGGAGGTTGTGGTTGTCATTTTATTAAGATTTGTAAACACTATCTTTCTATCATAGATGATTTCACCCTGGAAACAAGACGGAATTATGATTCATACCCAAAGAATTTTGAGGAGTTATCAACATTGGATGGGGGAAACCCTATTGAATTTGAATGATACCCCGGAGGAGGTTGCAGAAACCTTATTTTACGCGCCTTTTGTGTTAGTTTCCCACGGAATTGAACCCGATCCAATTTTTAATTATGGCAATCAAAGAGCTTTAAAAATGTGGGAATTAACCTGGGAAGAATTAACTCAAATGCCTTCTCGAAAAACCGCCGAACCGATGTTACAGGAGGAACGCGATCAGTTATTAGCTGAAACCGCGGCAAAAGGATTTGTTAAAAACTATCAAGGGGTGAGAATTTCTAGTAGTGGAAAACGGTTTTTAATTCAAGATGTTTTAATTTGGAATGTTTTAAATGAACAAGAGCAGTATTGTGGACAAGCTGCCGTTTATTCTAAATATATGTACCTTTAATCATTGATCAAATCGGTTAACCTTTAGGACTGTTCTATCTAATAGGACTTACGCAGAATACCCAATTATACACCATCTGTAGGGGCAAACGGCCGTTCGCCCCTACTATGCCGGAATTGGGGTGATCTAAGCGGAAATTCACCTTAAAATCTGCGATCGCCAATTATTATAGACAATTTGTTAATAGGATTGATGTCAATAGGGATAATCACTATCAATAAAAATATGAACCACATTCTATCATAATCAAGGGTAATTTGTCTAGGGATAAACCCGAAAATTATTAAATAATTAAATTTAGTACCCTAGCAAAGAATAAATAAATTTTTGTTATCAACTCTCTAAAAAATAGTGCTAATTTTTGGGAGAGGCTGGGAAAGTGTGATCATCGACCAAATTCATGTTTTAAACCTGCCTCAAGACCCCAAAATACTTGATCCCCTTTGATATAAAAGCGATCCTGACTGAATTTAATTGCCCAGTGCTTAGTGACAGTCTTGTGGAAACTCCATTAGACTATTGATAATAAGGCTAATATTCCTTGTCAAAAAATAAATATCAGGGTCTGGCGGATATTGAGATAGTCACGGATTTTTCCCCGAAACAGACATCCAGGCAAAATCCCCAGGAGAGGTTTGTTAACCTTTTTTTAATTTTCATGAAAAAATGTCAAAACTTAATAGAAATAATCGTAAAATGAATTAGGGAGGGATAAATGAAAAACTCTTGGTATGTCAAACACTCTGCAAGAAGCACGATAACTACGAGTGATCTCATCGATAATGCACAGAACCTAGTTGATGCTCAACAAAAACCGGATACAGATCAATCAAGACCAACTTTATCCGATTGTATCTATTGATCAGGCGTGGGTCATGGATACAAATATAGAAGTTGGATTGTCTGAGAGTCCCATACTGATACAAGTCATTGCAGACCTACTGCAAGTTGCCTTGATTATCAGTTATCAGGATGATGACAGAGTTTTTTATTGTAATTCTCGCTTCCAACACACCTTTGGATTGCTACCATCGGAACGGTCACACTTTTCTGAATCCGATATTTTTGCGAATCCCACGGATCGAGAAATTCTGCTAGAAAGGCTACAAGAACAGAAGTCTATACAACACCCTCTACAAGTCAAACGAGCCGACGGAACCCTGTGGTGGACATTAGTATCCATGCGTTTACTGACCCTGAATGGGGAAAAGTTGGTTTTGTCTACCTACTCCAATCTCCGTCAGCTTCCCCTGAGCCAACCCCTGCCCTGGGATTATCTTCCCAGTTTTGACCATTGGCAACAGGGGGTAATTTTGATCGGTACGGAAAACCAGATTATCGATTGGAATACGGTGGCTGAACAAATGTTGGGATATGACAAATCTCAAGTTCTGGGTAAAACTCTGGTGGCTTTGAATTTGTCCCCGTTTCAGGAATTCGCCCTCGATTTACACCCCCTGTTACCTGAGTTGGAATATTCCGGCTGTACCCGTGAAATTCAATTCTCCCGTCGAGATGGGAGTTTGGGTCGTTGTCGTGCCACCCTGTTACCCCTACGGAATCAATGGGGCCAGTTATTTGCCACCTTAATCAGTACCCAGGAAATCGCGGAAGTGTCCGGTGCATTGGTGCCAGTAGACCCCCTTTTGGCTAGTTTGCAGTCTCGGGTCAGCCAACAAGCTACCGTTGCTCACCTGGGTCAACAGGCTCTGATTCATTCTGACCTATCGGCTTTAATGGATGAAGCGGTCTCGTTGGTAGCCCAAACCTTGAATGTAGAATACTGCAAACTGCTCGAACTTATGCCCGGGGGTCATGCTTTTGGGTTGACGGCGGGATTCGGTTGGAAAAAAGGACTGGTGGGTAATGCTCGGGTGAGTGCCTATATTAATTCCCAGGCTGGCTATAGCTTAATCAAAAATGAACCTATTATTGTGGATGATTTACGGGTTGAAACTCGATTCTCCGGTAGTCCCCTACTGCATAATCATCGGGTGATTAGTGGTATGAGTGTGGTTATTGCCCGTTGGGATCAGAATTCTGGGTTGAGTCCAACCCAGACAGAGTCCCAGATTACCAAAGCCTGGGGGGTTTTAAGTGTCCATTGCGATCACCACCGCCAGTTTACCTCCGAGGATGTGCATTTTTTAGAAGCGATCGCCAATGTCCTAGCGGCGGCGATTGAACGTCATCGCGCCCAAGAACACCTGCAATTAATGGAACGAGCGATTAATAGTAGTAGTAATGGGATTGTAATTACCGATGCTACACAACACGATAATCCGATTATTTTTGTTAATAATGGATTTGAACGAATTACCGGATATGGCCGGGAAGATATTTTAGGCAAAAATTGCCGCTTTTTACAAGGAAATAATTCTAAAGATCCCGCCGTTAATCAACTTCGTCGCGCTATTTTAGAAGGAACAGAATGTCATGTCGAACTCCAGAATTATCGTCAAGATGGGGTATTTTTCTGGAATGAACTTTCCATTGCTCCTGTCTATAGTTCCAAAGGATATTTGACTCATTTTATTGGGATTCAAGCGGATATTACTAAACGCAAGCAATCCGAACAATCTTTGCTTTCACAATCCCAAGCCTTAGCTGAATTTAGTTCTAATCTCAAACATTTGCATCGGATTACCACCTATAATCATCAAAATTTAGATGAACTTTTTCGAGATTATCTACAAGTGGGATGTGAAATTTTTAAATTATCCATTGGTTTAATCAGCCAACTAGAAAACAGTAATATTATTATTGATACGGTTCATTCCGATTTAGATCTAATTCAACCAGGGATGAGATTACCTGTTGAACAAAGCTACTGTTTTCAAGTCATTCAAACTCAGACCACTCAAGTTCATACCCATATTGGTCAAGATCCTCTGTTCAACCAACTCCAAAGCTATCAAAAGTTTCATCTGGAAACCTGTTTAGGAACTCCAATTTGGGTCAACGGTGAAATTTATGGGACATTAGCTTTTGCTGATTTAGAAGCTAAAACCGTAGATTATAAATCCTATGAACTGGAAATTTTAGAGTTAATGGCTCAAAGTATTGGTCGATTTATTGCGGCTAATCAAACTGAAAAACAACGGATTAAAGCCGAATTAGCTCTAAGAGAAAGTGAAGAACGCTATCGCCGTTTAGTGGAATTATCCCCCGAAACTATTGCCATCCATGATGGAGAACAATTAGTTTATATTAATATGGCTGGAGCAAAATTATTAGGAGCAAATCGTCCTCAAGATTTAATCGGTCGCTCTATATTTGATTTTCTGCCCCCAGATTATTTTAATTCGATTCAGATTCACATTCAAGAGCATACTAATGAACAGCAACCCCTGGAGTTAATCGAACAAACATTAACTCGATTAAATGGAGAAGTTATTGATGTAGAAATTGTCGGAATTCCAGCTACCTATCAGGGTCAATCTGCGATTCAAATTATTATTCGGGATATTACCGAACGCAAACAATTTGAAGCCAAACTTATGTATGAAGCCCTACATGATGCCCTCACCCAATTACCGAATCGGAGCTTTTTTAATGAACGGTTAGCCCAATCTTTAAAACGATCTCGACAAGAACCTAATTATCAATTTGCCGTTTTATTTTTAGACTTAGATCGATTTAAAGTCGTTAATGATAGTTTAGGACATTTGATCGGAGATCAACTTTTAATTGAAATTTCCCATCGTCTTTTATATTGTGTCAACCCATTAGATACCGTTGCTCGTTTGGGAGGAGATGAATTTACAATTTTGATTCATCGGGTTGAAAGTATATTTGATGCTACCCGCATGGCGGAGAAAATTCACTATGAATTAACCCAGCCTTTTTATATCCAAGGACACGAAATTTTTACCAGCGTTAGTATTGGGATTGTTCCCAGTCGAGGTCATTATCCACTATCGGAAAATAATAGTGAATCCCATCAGTGTTTATTGTATAATAACCCTGACGATTTTTTACGGGATGCGGATATTGCCATGTATCGAGCTAAAGCAAAAGGCAAAGCTCGATATGAAGTTTTTGATTTAAGTATACATAGTCAAACTCTGTCTATATTGCAGCTTGAAACGGATTTACGACAAGCTATTTATGGACGAATACAAATGGTTAATCCACAGCAATCTCAGTCCGTAACTCCCTTAGAAAGTTTCAATTTGAATGGATTAAAAACCACAGAACACCTATTAGAAAGCTCCCGTGATCAACCCACAAATCTCAGGGGTTTTAAAGTCTATTATCAACCAATTGTTTCTTTATCCAGTGGTAGAATTACGGGCTTTGAAGCCCTAGTACGTTGGTTACATCCTACCCGGGGTTTAGTATCTCCAATAGAGTTTATTCCGGTAGCAGAAGAAACTGGGTTAATTATTCCCCTAGGGGCTTGGGTTTTACGAGAAGCCTGTCATCAATTGCAAGTTTGGAAACAACAATTAACCCAAAAATTTAGTTTAATTCAAGCTGCTTCTACGGAACAGATTCATCCTCAAAAACCACGCTCTGATTATGATATTTACCCCTTAAATATGAGTGTAAATCTATCGAGTAAACAACTTTGTCAAACTAATCTACTAGAACAAATTGACCAGATTTTAGTCGATACAGGTTGTAATCCTAGTGATTTAAAACTAGAAATTACCGAAAGTGTGATTATGGAAAACCTATCCACTTCGTTTATGATTCTAGCTCAACTCAAATCTCGGAAAATTCATCTATCGATTGATGATTTTGGTACGGGGTATTCATCCTTGAGTTATTTACATCAATTCCCCTTAAATAGCTTAAAAATTGATCGTTCATTTATTAGCCCTTTAGATCAGAAAAGTGGTATCTTTAAAGGGAAAAAAAGCCAGCCTTTACAAATTGTCAAAGCTATTATTTCTTTAGCTCAAAATTTGGATTTAGACGTTGTGGCTGAAGGTATAGAAACCCGTGAACAAAGGAGAATTTTACAGGATTTGGGCTGTCCATTCGGACAGGGTTATTTATTTGCTAAACCCTTAGAACCGGAACAAGCCACCCAACTATTACTATCGGAGGCTAAAGAAATTTCATGATTACACTGATTTTATACAGTAAACCCGGCTGTCACTTATGCGAAGGACTGCAAGAAAAATTAGAAAAAATTCAATCTTCATCTCAAAAATTAGGAGAATTTCAATTAGAAATTCGAGACATTACCACCCGGGAAGATTGGTTTCAAGCCTATCAATATTCTATTCCTGTTCTGTTTAAATCCGGTGAACCAGACCAACCTATTCCCCGTCCTTCACCGCGAATGTCGGTTATGCAGTTGGAACAAATGTTACAGCAGTATTGGGAATAGGGATCACGGATTGAAGATGATTACGCAGATTAACACAGATTAAAATCCGTGAAATCCTCTTAAATCCGTGATCGGTAATGGGTAAGGTTTATTGATGCCGACCTACTTACAAAACTCCTTTGGAACTGGGGATAGTATTGGCTCGACGGGGATCAATTTCTACCGCCATTCTTAGAGCTCTAGCAAAGGCTTTAAACCCAGCTTCAATAATATGATGGGAATTAATTCCATCTAACTGACGTAAATGCAATGTTAGTTGACTATTATTAACAATAGCCACAAAAAATTCTCGGACTAATTGAGTATCATAAGTTCCTACTCGTTGGGTCGGAATTTCTAAACTATAGGTGAGGTGAGGACGACCGGAAAAATCTAACGCCACTTGCACTAAGGCTTCATCTAAAGGGGCAATAAAATGACCAAACCGGACAATTCCTTTGCGATCGCCTAGGGCTTTAGCTAAAGCCAAACCTAGAGTAATTCCTACATCTTCATTGGTATGGTGATCATCAATTTCAATATCTCCGGTAGCTTGAATTTCTAAATCAATTAAGCCATGGGACGAAATTTGATGCAACATATGATCTAAAAAGGGAACTCCCGTAGAAACCTTACAGATTCCTGTTCCATCTAAATTAACCGTAACATTAACCTCTGTTTCTCCGGTTTTGCGATATACCGTAGCAATTCTCGGGAGCATATTTGAATCAGTCATCAGTTATCAGTTATCAGTTATCAGTTAATAGTTAACAGTTTTTAGTTATCAGTTATCAGTTAATAGTTATCAGTTAATAGTTAACAGTTAATAGTTAACAGTTAATAGTTAACAGTTTTTAGTTAACAGTTTTTAGTTAACAGTTTTTAGTTAACAGTTATCAGTTAATAGTTAACAGTTAATAGTTAACAGTTAATAGTTAACAGTTTTTAGTTAACAGTTTTTAGTTAACAGTTAACAGTTAATAGTTAACAGTTAATAGTTAACAGTTAATAGTTAACAGTTTTTAGTTATCAGTTAACAGTTTTTAGTTAACAGTTGTCAGTTAATAGTTAACAATCATTAGTAATCAATTATCAGTTAGCAGTCATCGTTAATCAGTTATAGCAACCGCGCCTAGCTATTAGGACTACTTATCGGCTGTCATTACCGCGACAGCGGTAATCCATGTCTTAAGCGTTATGGCGACTGCTATATCAGTAATTAGTTAATAAGCTAACAGTTAATTTACTCCTAAACTGATAACTCCTAAACTGATAACTCCTAAACTGATAACTGTTAACTGTTAACTGATAACTGATTGATTACATTCCCATAATGCAATAACCCGAATCGACATACAGAATTTGACCTGTAATGCCGCTGGATAAATCACTACAGAGAAATGCAGCCGCATTACCCACTTCCGTTTGAGTCACCGTCCGTTTCAAGGGAGCGATGGACTCAACGTGATGGATCATGTCCAAAATCCCACCCACGGCCGAAGATGCTAAGGTACGAATCGGGCCAGCCGAAATCCCATTCACCCGAACTCCCAAGGGGCCCAATTCCGCCGCCAGGTAACGAACATTCATTTCTAGGGCAGCCTTAGCAATTCCCATCACATTGTAATTAGGAATGACTCGCACACCGCCTAGATAGGTGAGGGTGACAATACTACCACCCTGGGTCATTAAAGGTTTAGCCGCCGCACTCAGTTGGACTAGAGAATAGGCACTAATATCCAGGGCGCGAGTAAATCCAGCCCGGGATACATTGGTAAAGTCCCCAGAAAGTTCCTCTTTGCCCGCGAAAGCCAGACAATGGATCAGAATATCAATTCGTCCCCATTGGTCACGGATGGCCGTAAATAACTGCTCAATTTGAGCATCATTCTGGACATCACAGGGCAGAAATAAACTAGGGTTGAGGGGTTCAACTAATTCTTGCACCTTTTTTTCAAAACGACCTTTCTCATCGGGAAGGTAGGTGATTCCAAGATTAGCTCCAGCTTGGTGAAGCTGTTGGGCAATGCCCCACGCAATGGAGCGATTATTGGCAATGCCGGTAACAAGTGCGTTTTTTCCGTTCAAATTTAGCATAATAGATTATTCTATAAGCAATTGGTATCCTAATCAAAGCCATGGATTTACCCATTTCTACCAGGGATAAAATATTGATCGGACAATCATCGGTCGATTAAACAGATAAATGATGCAATTAGCGTAATTAGCGTAAACTTAAATACGGAAGATATATTAGAGCATTGTTAGTGCAAGGGATCGGGTCGTGACGTATGATAGACCGTTAGCAGAAGTGTTCCGCAGCATCGGCGGAGGGGCGTTCCCTCCTGTCGTGGAAAGCTTTGAACGGGGTAAGACGATCTTCTTTCCCGGCGATCCGGCGGAGCGCGTCTATGTTCTGATCAAAGGTGCGGTGAAATTGTCCAGAGTCTATGAAGCTGGAGAAGAAATTACTGTCGCTTTACTGCGAGAAAATAGTGTATTTGGTGTTTTATCGTTAATTACAGGTCATCGGTCAGATCGGTTTTACCATGCCGTCGCCTTTACCTCTGTAGAATTACTCTCAGTTCCGATTGAACAGGTGGAGAAAGCCCTGAAAAGCGATCCCGAACTGCCGATGGTGATGTTGCGGGGATTGTCGTCTCGGATTTTACAAACGGAGATGATGATTGAAACCTTAGCTCACCGAGATATGGGATCGAGATTAGTTAGTTTTCTGCTGATTCTTTGTCGAGATTTTGGTGTACCGGGTAAAGATGGAATTCGGATTGATTTGAAACTTTCCCATCAAGCGATCGCCGAAGCAATTGGTTCCACGCGAGTTACAGTTACCCGTTTATTAGGAGATTTACGGCAAAAAAACATGATCTCAATTTATAAGAAAAAGATCACAGTCCATAATCCCGTTACCCTAAGTCAACAATTTACTTAATCTGTCGGTAGGTTTCCTAGATTAACCCAGAAAAGATCTAGGAAACTTGCTCATAGATATAATCAGAGAAAATTGAGCAAACTGCATTAACTAGATTATTAAATTTTTAGATTCTCAGGTCTTAAAATCCTGAGTTTCCACTCTCCCAGATTTTTCTGACTTTATGACCGCAGGAATTATCCTGGTTATATCCATCTTGGTTTTAGGAGGTGTGATTGCAACCGTTAGCGATCGCCTTGGAACTAAAGTGGGAAAAGCCAGGTTGAGTTTATTTAATCTCCGCCCCCGCAACACTGCTATGGTTGTGACTATTTTAACAGGCAGTGTGCTTTCGGCATTGACCTTGGGGATTTTATTTGCTTCGAGTAAACCCCTACGTCGAGGTGTGTTTCAAATTGATCAAATTCAAAGTAGATTGAATGATGCTCGCAAGGATTTAACTCGGGCCGAAGATGAAAAAAAACGGGCAGAAAAGGATTTAGCCCGGGCTAAAATGGAAATTAACACCGCCATGGCGCAGTTAAATACGATTAATCAATCCTTACAAATTGCTCAATCTCAAGCCATGAGAACATCAGAAGAATTGGAAAAAACTCAAAATCAATTAGGAGATCTTCAGAAACAATTACGCGAAATTCAAGTAGCCCGCACCGCAACGGAAGCTGAACTTAAAAATAGAGAAGATCGACTCCAAGTGGTGTTTCAACAAAAACAAAGTTTACAATCAGAAATTCAAAAACTGAGAACGGAACGTCGAAATTTGATTCAGCAACAGGAACAAGTTAAGGCACAAATTCGCAATCGCGATCAAGAAATTGCCAAACGGGATCAGGAAATTGGCAAACGTGATCAAGAAATGAAACAGCAGGATCGCGAACTCGAACAACAGGAAAAACGGATTACTGAACAGGATCAAATTATTGCTAAACGGGAATCTCGACTTCAAGAATTGGAAACTGAACAGACAAAATTAGAACAGCAAAAACAAGTTTTAAGTCAACAGGTGGAACTGATTGGACGGGATTTTCAATTATTACGAGAAGGTAGTGTGGTTTTAGAACGGGGCCAGGTTTTATCCAGTGGCTTAGTTAGAATTAGTGACCCAAAAACTTCAATTCAAGCGGTTAATACGCTTTTAAAAGAAGCCAATAATTATGCCATTGAGTCTGTACAATTAGGAAATATTAAGGTAGATCAAGCCCGGGTGATCCAAATTACAAAAGCAGAAGTTGAAGACTTAATTAATCAAATTGATGATGGTCGAGATTATGTGGTACAAGTGATTTCGGCTGCTAATTATTTAGTTGGGGAAACTAAAGTATCGGTTTTTACTAAAGCTGAACCGAATCGATTATTATTTACAACAGGAGAAATTATTGCGGGCACAACCTTGAATCCTTCTATTTTATCTAATGATCAATTAAGAAGGCAAATGCAACAACTTTTAGATGCGTCTAGTTTTCGGGCGCGTTTTGTTGGGGTTGTGGGGGGAAGAGTACAAATTGGTAATGATAGAATGGATACATTAATTCGTTTTTTCCAACAAGTTCAAGAACATAATCAACCCTTGGAAATTCAAGCTATTGCGGCTGAAGATGCCTATACAATTGGGCCGTTAAGATTGGATTTATTAGCACTTCGCAATGGAGAAGTAATATTTAGTACCCGACAACAGGAACAGTTTAATAATTCTAATCAATTAGAAAATCCCTCAACTGAAATACAGAATAATATAAAAAATTCTACTTCCCAATCTGATACTATTCAATAAAATGATCAAAAACCTTCCTGTTCCGGTGTTCCCTTACTCTGAATCTAATTATATTCAATAATATGATCAAAAATAAAATGATTTTAGGGTTTGATCCCGGTCGAGAAAAATGTGGAATTGCGGTGATGGGTAATGATTCCCAGTTATATTATCATCAGGTGATTTTGGCAGCGGATGTTCCTAAAATCATTACATCTCTTTGTCAACAATTTACTATTGAAACGGTGGTGATGGGAGATCAAACCACTTCAAAAATGTGGAAACAAAAACTAACTGAAATTTTGCCGAAATCCCTTTCTATTATTCAAGTGAATGAACGATATTCCACTTTAGAAGCGCGCGATCGCTATTGGCAACTTTATCCCCCCAAGGGTTTAACTCGTTTAATTCCCAAGGGAATGCGAACCCCACCCCGTCCGATTGATGATATTGTGGCGATTATATTAATTGAACGATATTTGAATCAGAAATAAAAGTTTTCGGCGAATATAATTCGCTACTACAAAAACAAAGTCCACCTGCGTGGACTAATAAAAATTCAGGTTTCTGAACCCATGAAGGTGGGTTTTATCTGTGTAGCTGCGATTTCTAATCGCCAAGAAAAGAAAAGAAATAAAAGTTTTCGGCGAATATAATTCGCTACTACATAAACAAAGTCCACCTGCGTGGACTA
>MNYZ01000032.1:32622-35751 GCA_001873365.1 Oscillatoriales cyanobacterium CG2_30_40_61
CTGTGTAGCTGCGATTTCTAATCGCCAGGAAAAGAAAAGTTAAGAGATCCTTTTCCCCTAGAACAGAGTGATCTGTTTCAGTCCCGCAAGCGGGATTATTTTAATTGAAAGAGCAAAAACGTAGTTAAGCATAACTCCATTATTTATGTTTCAGTCCCGCAAGCGGGATTATTTTAATTGAAACTTAACGATAGAAAAATTGATCGAATTAATAAAACTATGTTTCAGTCCCGCAAGCGGGATTATTTTAATTGAAACAAGCGCACAGCAAAAACAACACACGGGGCAAATGCTAAGTTTCAGTCCCGCAAGCGGGATTATTTTAATTGAAACCTTCTAGGGTTCGTTGAGAGAGAGAAAGATTTTGTGGTTTCAGTCCCGCAAGCGGGATTATTTTAATTGAAACTGTCAAAGCCTCGACGGAAGGTATTGTTGAAAAGATTGTTTCAGTCCCGCAAGCGGGATTATTTTAATTGAAACTTAATTGAAAGTAATAAGAGGAAGTTTATAAAACGGAGATTGTAGTTTCAGTCCCGCAAGCGGGATTATTTTAATTGAAACAACCCGTCATCCTAACTGCTAAGAATTTAAAGTCTAAAGTTTCAGTCCCGCAAGCGGGATTATTTTAATTGAAACATCAATAAAGGAATGGGAATTGATTGCCTCACAGGAATGTTTCAGTCCCGCAAGCGGGATTATTTTAATTGAAACCTGAAATCCAAAGTCCGTCAATATCACAGAAATTCGAGTTTCAGTCCCGCAAGCGGGATTATTTTAATTGAAACTTTGATTAAATGTTGGTATAGATAAGTATAGGGTTATTGTTTCAGTCCCGCAAGCGGGATTATTTTAATTGAAACTCTGAAATTATGTCTGCAATTAACTTGTACAAACCCGTGTTTCAGTCCCGCAAGCGGGATTATTTTAATTGAAACGGAATTATTACAATCAAGAATTATTTTGATTTTAACTTGTTTCAGTCCCGCAAGCGGGATTATTTTAATTGAAACATTGAAAGAGTGGAATGGGTTCAAATTCTATGGATTGTTTCAGTCCCGCAAGCGGGATTATTTTAATTGAAACAAGGTCTTGTAAACTTATTAAAAGTCTGATAGTTGTTTCAGTCCCGCAAGCGGGATTATTTTAATTGAAACTGTCTGATTGAAAGAACGCTGATAACTAGGACAATTTTTATGTTTCAGTCCCGCAAGCGGGATTATTTTAATTGAAACAATGAATATTATGTCGGAGAAAACGACATTCCGATGTTTCAGTCCCGCAAGCGGGATTATTTTAATTGAAACGTAAATATTAAGGGTTTATATGCCAGTAAATGATTGTTTCAGTCCCGCAAGCGGGATTATTTTAATTGAAACCATAGCACTACGATGAATGATTCAACGTACAAAAACCGGAAGGTTTCAGTCCCGCAAGCGGGATTATTTTAATTGAAACCCATTTCTGTTATATTTGTTTTTAAATTCTAAAGTTTTGTTTCAGTCCCGCAAGCGGGATTATTTTAATTGAAACCTGAGGTGCGAAGCTAGAGTGTGCTGGTGGGGGGGGTGTTTCAGTCCCGCAAGCGGGATTATTTTAATTGAAACTCAAACTAAATCATTGGGTCATATGGAATTATGCTTAGTGTTTCAGTCCCGCAAGCGGGATTATTTTAATTGAAACTGTTTTTGTCAAGAGAGATTAATACTATTTGATAGTTGGTTTCAGTCCCGCAAGCGGGATTATTTTAATTGAAACTTCCAACAAAATATTAGTAATGTTATTAATATAAACGTTTCAGTCCCGCAAGCGGGATTATTTTAATTGAAACTAGTTGTTTATGTGGCGATCCCCAGTGGTGGAGCTGTTTCAGTCCCGCAAGCGGGATTATTTTAATTGAAACCGAGCGCGATGCCGAACTGTATTACCTCGAAATGGCAGTTTCAGTCCCGCAAGCGGGATTATTTTAATTGAAACTAGAAATATGTCAAGCGAAAAATGGAAAAAAGATTTCAGAGTTTCAGTCCCGCAAGCGGGATTATTTTAATTGAAACGCCACTTACAATAGCAACGAAAAGCTATGGAGGAAAAGTTTCAGTCCCGCAAGCGGGATTATTTTAATTGAAACCGGTCTGCCCTGAATCTCCCGATATCGAATATTCTCGTTTCAGTCCCGCAAGCGGGATTATTTTAATTGAAACGACCTGCTTAGCTCTCCTAGCTGGCGATATCGACTTCGAGTTTCAGTCCCGCAAGCGGGATTATTTTAATTGAAACTAGTAATTCTAATGAGGCGATGTGTACCTCCTTTATTGGAGGCGTTTCAGTCCCGCAAGCGGGATTATTTTAATTGAAACCCAAACCGCAAAATTAGCGAGATTATTGAGCTAAAGGAAAAAGTTTCAGTCCCGCAAGCGGGATTATTTTAATTGAAACCCCATAGAAAGAATCCGTCCCAAGGATCGGATCGTTTGGTTTCAGTCCCGCAAGCGGGATTATTTTAATTGAAACCAAATCGAGTTATTTAGTTGGATGACTCCCGATTATTTAGTTTCAGTCCCGCAAGCGGGATTATTTTAATTGAAACCTACTTTAGTCTAGTTATGGAATCGAAAATCACTTCCATAGTTTCAGTCCCGCAAGCGGGATTATTTTAATTGAAACCAAAAATCGACAATGCAAAACTTAGTAAAGTCGCTTGTTTCAGTCCCGCAAGCGGGATTATTTTAATTGAAACTCTGCCGTCTGAAACCCTTATGAAGCGGTGATTCTAAAGCCCATTTTCGTGAACCTCAAAAATTGCCTCATTTCAGGCTTCGTTATTGCAACAGATTATCAATAACTAACCGGACTCAAAAGTATAAACTATTGATTTGTCAAGGTTCTGGCGTTTTTCGTGAACCCCCCCAGGTTTTCGCCCCCGCTTAGGTTCACGAAAATCATAATAAACCGAAACAATTTTCTTGTCAAGGGGAATTTTATATGATATTGCGATCGCCCCCAGACCTCTCACCTACAATCAACTGTTAACTATTAACTGTTAACTAACAACTGTTAACTATTAACTGTTAACTGATAACTGTTAACTGATGACTGATTCTATAACCCTGCCTCCAAAGGAAACAGGGTTAA
>MNYZ01000097.1:0-1028 GCA_001873365.1 Oscillatoriales cyanobacterium CG2_30_40_61
CCACCCCCACCACTCGCACCACCCCCACCCCCAGTCCGAGGTTTGTGGTAAGGGTGTGAGTCGGAAAATCACGCTTTGATCCCGGTGATGCCATCTTTTTAATTAATCGGTGGCATCACTTTTGTTTGTGGCTCTAAAATATATTCAGGATTTCACCGCTTCGATATACTGGCTATCGATTAAAAAGGCTCCTTTTTGAAATAAAACCCCCCAATATCCACCGGGTCGCCTATCAATTACAATCCCAACTTCACCAATATTAATCAGGTTGGATGGACGTAAAATTGGCATGGGTTCTGCTGTTTTCAAATAGGGAGGAATCGCTATCACCTTGACTTTTTGCCGGATTTCAAACTTTTTTTCCATTAACCCCCCTAAGAATTAACTTTTTCTGTAAGATATCACGAGGCTTTGTCCCTTGATTCATCGGGATTTTGTCGCGAAAAAGAGAAATAACCACGCTAAACTTGAGACTATAGAAGAACAAGACCGTTTGAGGGGGTAGTAATTATGGCTACAGATCGCCGAGTTTCCCGGGTGGCTGCACAAATTAAGCGGGAGGTCAGCCAGATATTACTGGATGGGATCAAAGATGACCGGGTTGGAATCGGAATGGTGAGTATTACCGATGTCGATGTTTCTGGCGACCTCCAACACGCCAAAATTTTTGTCAGTATTTATGGCACTGAAGAAGCCAGACGAGAAACCATGGAAGGCTTAAAATCAGCAACGGGTTATGTTCGTTCTTCCCTAGGTCAGCGTGTCCGTTTGCGCCGGACTCCAGAAGTGGTTTTTTTAGAAGATCGTTCCTTGGAGCGCGGAGACAAAATGTTAATTCTATTAAACGAACTCTCCCAGAACCGGAAACCCGATGATTATGAATTTAGCGATTATGGAGAGGAGGAGTAGGGGAGTAGGAGGAGTAGGGGAGGCAGGGGAGTAGGAGGAGTAGGGGAGGCACCGGGAGGCACCGGGAGGCACCGGGAGGCACCGGGAGGCACCGGGAGGCACCGGGAGGCACCGGGAGG
>MNYZ01000097.1:1039-46459 GCA_001873365.1 Oscillatoriales cyanobacterium CG2_30_40_61
GGCACCGGGAGGCACCGGGAGGCACCGGGAGGCACCGGGAGGCACCGGGAGGCACCGGGAGGCACCGGGAGGCAGGGGAAGTCAAGTTTTACCTATTACCCATTACCCATTACCCATTACCCATTTACCTATTACCTATTACCCATTACCTATTACCCATTACCTATTACCTATTACCTATTACCTATCACCCATTTATAACTGATAACTGATTACTGATTAATGAATATGACTCTTTCTTTGGCTGAACAAGTTGCCCAGATGGTTGTGGTTCGCGCCTCTGGTTTTTTGTTTGATCATCAAATTCGTTACTCCCTTTGGGAACCCCCTGCACAGCGATTGGAACATTGGTTACATGACTTGGGTGTGGGTGGGGTGATTTTGGTGGATGGCAGTGCGGCGGAGTTGGCGATTAGGACTCAGTTATTGCAATCTTGGGCTAAATTTCCCCTATTGGTGGCGGCGGATGTGGAGGAAGGAGTCGGTCAGCGCTTTGCGGGGGCGACTTGGTTTCCGCCCTTGATGGCTATTGGTGCATTAGCTGATCAATCTTTAGAACAGGCGCAATTCTATGCGGAAAAAATGGGGGCAATTACGGCCCAAGAAGCCTTAACGGTTGGCTTAAATTGGGTGTTGGCTCCGGTGGTTGATGTGAATAATAATCCTAAAAATCCGGTGATTAATGTTCGTTCTTTTGGGGAAACTCCAGAACGGGTGAGTCACTTGGCCACGGCTTTTATCCGGGGATGTCAGGGTTATCCAGTATTAACTACAGCGAAACATTTTCCGGGTCATGGGGATACGGCGATTGATTCCCATTTGGAATTACCTGTAATTCCCCATAGTGATCAGCGTTTAGCTGAAGTCGAATTACCTCCTTTTGTGGCTAGTATTGCTGCGGGTGTGGATTCGGTGATGATGGCTCATTTGTTGATCCCGGCTTGGGATAGTAAAAATCCCGCTACTTTATCTCCGGTGATTATTCAGCAACAGTTGAGACAACGGTTGGGTTTTCAGGGGTTAGTGGTGACGGATGCTTTGGTGATGGGGGCGATCGCAAAACTTTATACTCCTGAAGCAGCGGCAATTTTAGCCGTTGAAGCTGGGGCTGATGTTTTATTAATGCCTCTTGATCCCCAAGTCACGATTGATGCGGTCTGTACGGCGGTGACAGAGGGTCGAATTTCCCCTGAACGGATTGCGGCATCTGTAGAGCGCATTAGGCGGGCTAAGGCGAAGGTATTCCCCGACTGGCGACCGGACGCACCCTATTCCCCAGCTAGTCAAGATCCCCAGAAATTATTTTATTCTCTATCTCAACCTACTTCTGGATCACTGATAACAACGATTCTGCAAGATTCGATCAAACAGGGAGGAAATTTACCCTTAGTCCTTCCCAAACAGCCACAACCCTTGCGAAATTTAGTAATTGTGGATGATTTGCTCAATTGTTCTATTTTAGGAAATCATACCCCGGCGATCGCCCGTCCAACTGAGTTAGGGTATTGTTTACAAATGATTGATTGTCATGATCAAGAATTTTCCGATCTTGAGCAGTCTTGTCAACCCACATTACTGCAAATTTTTATTCGAGCTAATGCCTTCCGCGATAGTTCAGGATTAACACAAATTGCTCAAAATTGGTTAAGTATTCTATTAAAGCAGGATAGTTTACAAGCTTTGCTGATTTACGGGAGTCCCTACACCCTAGAACAGTTTTTACCCCAAATTCCCCCCAAAACTCCCTATGTATTCTCATACGGTCAGACTCCCGCCGCCCAGGAGGTCGCCTTAAAAGTCCTTTGGGCAATTTAATCATATTACCCATTCCCCATTACCCATTACCCATTACCCATTCCCTGATGCTTAACCTATGTCTTGGGCTTCTGTCCAGTGACTTTGCATATTGTTATCGGAAAACCCTAGGTATTTGTATTTGCCTATACTGAAAAAAAAAAATTTCCTAAAATGATTTTTTAGATTACACTAGGTGTGATGCCAAAAACTTCTCCGGCAACGCGAAAGAGGGCGAATTATGACTTACACAACTGTCCAGTTTTCATTAAATGTGATCAAAGACGAAGCCCGTCAACTCGTTAGTAAGGGGGTTGTTAGCCGTCAGCAACCCATCTATACACTCTGCCAATATATTCCAGCGCGGGAATGGGCTTGTGTGGAGTGTGAGTTAGAAGAATGCGACTTCTTACTCCGAGACCGAATTGGCGACCTAATTGGCCATGAAACCTGGGATAACGACTAAAATCCCGATTAAATTTGAAAACACAAAAAATCTTTCAAACATTATAAGTGCGTTAGGTGTTGACTCCTAGGGTCGAAAATGAGTTTCCCTGCCGATTCAGGTGAATTCACCGACTCAATCCAACTATCCTTGGATGGATCTTTCTAACTTAAAGGAAAGTTGTGCGGTGTCTGAGATTCCCAAGTCAAGAATAAAGTAAAAATTTAAGTGCGTGCGATCGGTTATCAATTGCAACATGAAGTTAAACAATATTGAGATGGGTTCTGCAATTTGATATCATTTAATATACTAATCACGATAAATCCGCTCCACAGTTTTGAGCCCCATTCATGTCAATACTGGTGCTAATCAGTAGAGTTGTGGAAGCAGGATTTATCGCTCTAATTAGTCAGAAGTATTGGAGTTCCGCAGGCGTTTTAATTCCTCTCGTAACTCAGCAATTTGGGTTGTGAGTTCTTGAATTTCCTTCACGGATTCTGGGTCTGAACTAAAGGGGACACTGGAGGTAACAACAGAAGCTGAAGTTGTTACTATGGTTGCTGTGTCTGTATTAATATTGGGAGAACGTTGGGAGAGAATTGTATCTACAAAATTTCTAGCTTCCTGTTCGGTCATTTTTCCTTTTTCCGCCCATTCTTCAGTTAATTCGCTAAACTGTGACTGAATTTTCCCCAGATTCTGATGGCGTTTGTAAGGATTTTGTAGGAGTTCGATTAGGGAAGATGTGGCTCCGAGGGTAACTCGAAATCCTTGATGAAATAAGTCGGTTAATTGTTCAGCATTCATAATCGTTAAAAAATTTTTCTAGTAGCAACAACAATACAAGCTGGGTTGAAATCAACTTGTGGTGGGTTTGGTTGGGGAGCAGTCGGCTAACCCCCCAAGTAGACCGATTTTTCCCGTATATTCTAACAGCTTATTCCCTAACTTGGTCGAGGTATTGATTCACGTCGTCCATCATCCGGGTGAGTTCGGCTTCTGTGGTCAGTTTAATCCGCTCATCCCGGACAGTAATTAAGACTTTGGCGGCAAAGGGACTCGGCCAAATATTAGGATTACAGAAAACCTCTAAAAAAACATCTCCGGTATATTGATATTCCATCGGTTTTTGAGGGGTAGGTTTACCCCCTGCTCCTCCTGGGGCGTTTTTGGCCGCGACGGTTTTGAGTTTTTGGATTAATTCATCGAGTACCCCTTTTAAATTCTGAGCCGCTTCGGGGGTAAAACGCAGGGAAACCGAACCTTGGGTTAAATTAATTGTGAGTGGAGGAATAGACATAGGATAATGATTTAAAACAATAATTGAAATCCTCTAATCTAATTTTAGCCTTAAATTAACCTAAATTAACTTTTATATTTTTAGTGAAAATTAATCTCAATAGTTAGATTAACTAAATAGAGTGATATATTAAAAACAGTTTTTGATCACCGTCAAAACTTAATAGGAAAAATTTTATGGTTCAGGATAATCGTTCTAAAATTCAATTTGTTTTATTGCTAACACTGGGTTTAAATCTGTTAGTTATGTTAATTAAAGTGATTGTAGGCAACATGACAGGTTCTCTGAGCTTGCTCGCCGATGCTCTGCATAGTGTCACCGATAGTGCTAATAATGTTTTAGGGTTAGTTACTAACCATTTTGCCTCTCCCAACCCCGATCGCGAACATCCCTATGGACATCAAAAATTCGATGCTTTGGGAGCATTAGGGATTGGTGTCTTTTTAGGAATTGCCTGTTTTGAAATTTTCAGTAGTGCCGTAAAACGGGTGTTTAAAGGTGGTGAACCAGTGACAATTTCTCCTAATGAATTATGGATATTATTAATCGTTTTAGGAATTAATATTTTCGTGACTTATTATGAGCGAGAGGCGGGAAAGCGTTTAGGTAGTGCAATTTTAATAGCAGATGCTAAACATACAATGAGTGATGTTTGGGTGACAATTATGGTAATTGCTGGATTAATTGGGATTTGGCAAGGACAGGTCTGGAATTTACCAAAACTGCAATATTTAGATGTGATTTTAGCCTTTCCTGTGGCATTATTAGTATTTAAAAGTGGCTGGAGTGTATTACAAGAAAATCTTCCTTGGTTAGTAGATCAAATGGTAATTGCACCGGAAACCATTAAAGAGATTGTCATGTCTGTTCCGGGGGTGATAAACTGCCATGATATTGCTTCGCGTGGAATGATTGGACGACAGGTTTTTATTGAAATGCACTTAATTGTGGAAGCAACGGATGTAGAAACGGCCCACAATATTACAGAAGCAGTAGAAGCTGCATTGGGACAAGAATTTAGCCCCGTCAGAATTTTAATTCATGTTGAACCCCTCGAATATAAATCGGAGCAAATTACCTATGATTCATAAAAAATTTCCTCTCCAATGACTTAGGGGAGGAAATTAATTTTAACCCTGTAAAAGCATTTGCCTTATTTAGCCGCCGGACTGGGGGTAGCTGCCGGGGCAGGGGCAGCCGGGGCAGGGGTAGCGGTGGTAGGAGCCGCTGGAGCAGGAGTTGTTTCGGTGGTAGGAGCTCCGCCACAACCAGTTAATAAACAGGAAGAAGCTATGGCTAAACCTGTAAATACTAGGGCTAAGTTTTTCATAGGAGATCTCAAGAAAATTGAAAGTAGGTGGATGACGAAATTGAGAATAAACAGACCCTAATCTCAGAAATGTTCCTTAATAGTACGTTAGCCATTAAACCCGCATAGAGATTAAACTATCCAAGTTTTCACCGCAACAGTTTTAACTCAGTTTCAGTTATTCGGTTGCGGATTTTTGGTTTCTATACCTTGAAGAAAACACGACTTTCCTGAATAGTTAAGGCAAGTTTAAAATTTCTCATTGTTCATCTTACACATAATACAGGTTTTTTTAAAAAATGGAAGATCCTCTAGGGTAAATTACTGAGATTTTTGGCGATCGCTGTTTCTCTACAATGGTAAATTTGCGGATGTCCAGGGCTGAAAATATTACCGCCTCTTTTCTCCGGGGTTGTCCCCGTGTCCGGTAAATACCTGAGTCCCGATACTATATAAACGAATCTCATGGCTGAATTGATTGATTATTCTTTCAAACTTGATCTGCTAAAATCCTAGGTTTGGGTTGATAATAGCTGGCAATTAGAGCAATCATTAACCACCATAAAGTATTAACTTGGGGACGATATAAAACCGTATCAACGAAACCATGACCCATCATTCCTACTAAGGTAGAAATAGCTGCTATTAACCAAAATCCTTGAGAATTTCCTAACTCTCGGAGTTGTTTTAATTGTACCCATCCTTGATTAAAGGTGACAGTTAATAACCACAGAAAACAACTTAAACCGATAATTCCAGTTTCAACCGCCACTTCTAAAATTACGGAATAGGCACTCAAAGCCGTATAACGAGGCTGCATATAAAGGGGATAAATTTTATTGAAAGCCACGTTTCCAGGGCCAATTCCTAAGATCGGACGATCTTTAATCATTTCAATGACTGCCATCCACACATTAATTCTAAAGTTATTACTACTATCTCCCCGTCCCACAAACATACTTGCCACGCGATCGCGCACCGGGGGAACAAATACCACTGCTAAGACTAGAAAAAGAGTTAATCCTATTAATCCCAATGGGAAAGCCCACTGTCGCCAAAAGGGAGAAAAAGTAATACTCAACCAATATAATAATAATACGGCAAATGTAAACATTAATAGCACTAATCCAATCCATCCTCCTCGACTAAATGTTAAGACTAAACAAGATGAATTGACAATGATCATTGTTAATGCTAGTGCTTTCGGTAAAATACCTTTCCAAACAAAGAATGATGCCAAACTTAAACCAACTGCGGGTAATAAATATGCGGCTAATAAATTCGGGTTATCTAAATAACTATAAACCCGGGTTAAGTTAGATTGGGGCGAGGTGGGGTCAACCCAAGTCGCTAAGGCTTTTGCACCCGAAAACCACTGTCTTAAACCATAAACACTCACGAATAAACCCGTGTGTAAATATAGGGTAATAAAAATCGAGCGGATTTTAGGCGATCGCAATATTCTTGACATGAAAGCGAATAAAATTAAATAAAGAGTTAATTTTGTCCAGCCACTAAAGGCGGCTATTTTAACCGGAGATAAAGCCGTGGCAATGGTGGCAATTCCCCAATATAATAAAACAATTAAATGTATGGGAGTAAAGGCAGTTTGTGAGGCTTCATCCGTTATGGTTAATAATAGCCACCATCCGGCACAAGCGATTAATAAAACCCCGATTAATGCCGTACCCACAAAGGGGGCTAAACAAAATACAATACTAATTAATAATGCTCCCAGGGTGTCACCCCACTGCAATAACCAACTCCCCTGTCGCCATTGGTGTAAAAATCCCGTCAACTGGTAGATAAAACTACTATTACGCCATTGGTAGAGTAATAGATTTTGTAGGGTAAATTGTTGCCAAATAGTGTTGAGGGTGGTCATGGGATTGCGATCATAGAGAATGAAATTCAGACATGAGTATACCTTAATTTACCCGTTGTGAACGAAATTCTCTATTTCTTGTTCTGACTCTGACTCCACAACTGTTTGATGCTAGGTAAATTAAACCCATATTTTGATATAATAATATTAACCCACCTTCGACAACATTAAAGCGATGGATACTGCTCAACTTTTTAAAAATAGCAATAAACAAACTCTAGTCTTACCCGCTGAATTAGAATACGGAGTTTACAAAAGCCAGAAGCAACAACAAAATCGAAAAGCTTTAGCAACCTTTCTAATTCCTTTACAGATTATTTCTTATTTACGTTTTACCAATAAAACTAATAGGCGATTTTGTCCAGTATCAACCGAAAAAATCACATGATCAACACCGACTTTAAAATCTTCTAAGAGCAAAGTTTTATTCATATAATTTTTCTCGGTTAATATAATCTTGTACCGGGGTCGTTAAAACTTCTATATTACCCGTTTGGCGATAGTGACTAGAGGAAACTGGTAAACCTGTTACCGTGGCAATTGTCAGCTTTGCACCTAATTTTTTGAGGTTTTCTAAGTCCGTTTCTATTACTTGATAACCCGGTCGGGGGATAATTAATAATTCTACCTGTTTTAACAGGGTTTCTATCTGATACCACTGGGTAATTTGTTGAATTAAATCCGAACCAACTACTAAAGTATAGTCCGCATCAGACCAGTAATTTTTAGCTCCTTTTAAGGTTTCTATAGTTCGGCGACTACTAAGTTCAGGATGCAAAGCAATATTGTTTTTAGGGGCGTTAATTTCCTCAATTAATAATAATAGCATCGCCATCCGATGTTCTAATAAAGTTTGGTGGGTTTTAAAAGGATTATCCGATGCCCAAACCACGACTTTATCAAACCGTTGAGACAACCAAAAAAGAATCGCTTGATGTCCTGAAGTGGGAGGATCGGCACTGGTTCCAAAGAGAGCGATTTGAGTCATTTTTAATCAGAGTTAATATTCTTTTAGATCATCACTCAATGGTTTGTTCTAATCGATCAGCTAAGACAATAATATCATCTTTTCGGGCTATTTGTTCAACCCATTCTGAGGGAATATTGTTAAACCCATAATAAATTCCAGCTAAACCTCCTGTGACGGCGGCTGTTGTATCGGTATCTTCTCCTAAATTAACAGCTTTGAGAACTGCTTCTGGGTATGAAGATGTTGTTAATAAACACCATAACGAGGCTTCTAAAGTATGAATTACATAACCGCCCGATTGAATTTGTTCCAGGGATAATTGATCAATATTACCCGTTAAAATGCGATCAAACCGAGAAGATTCTACGGTTAAACTAGGATGATAATAAATCGGTTTGACGGCTTCTATGCCTTGAAGGTAGGCGGATTTTAGGTCTAATCCTTGGAGTAATTTAACCGCAATACTAATATAAATTCCGCAGGCAATTTGGCAACGGAGATGACCATGGGTTAAACAGGAACATTCATGCACCCACTGAATTAATTGATAGAATGAAACCGAAGAATATAAATAAGCCATAGGCAAAATTCGCATCAAAGAACCATTACCATTACTGCGTTCATCGGTTCCTCCTGCTTCCACGGGATTTACCCCATTTTGGAGATTTTGAATAGCGTTATGGGTGGTTCCTCCAATATCAAATATAACCCCATGGGCTGCCCATTCTTGATGATAGCGCCAACGACAAAAAGAGGCGGCGATCGCTTTTAAATTATAGCCCTGACAAAGACTATCAGCTAAACATAACATCAAGGAACTATCATCCGACCAAGTACCCGGAGGTTGTCGATGGGTTCCATAGCCAGTCATCGTTGTGATGGGGTTTTTTAGACGTTCTTGGCGGCTGGTAAATTCCACGGGAACACCCAAAGCATCCCCCACACAAACCCCGATTAAACCTGATAAAATTGCTGATGTTTTCATATTAAAATCCTTTTATAGTAATCCTAATTTAGACTTAAAAGCCAATAGGGAAAACAGTAAGCCCTAAAGGGCTTACTACTATAATCCATATAGCCAAATAATTAATAATGGGGTAACAATTGCTAGAATTATACTCAAGGGAGCGCCTACCCGAGTGAAGTCGAAAAATTTATATCCCCCGGGACTATAAACCATTGTATTAGTTTGATAACCAATGGGAGTCATATAACTATTAGAAGCAGCAAAAGTCACCGCATACATAAAGGCAAAGGGATTTAAACTTAATGCAACCGCAACTTTTACGGCAATGGGAATCATCAATACGACCGTAGCATTATTAGAAAGAACTTCTGTCAGAATCGAGGTGGCAATATAGAATAATAATAAAATCCAATAACCGGATAAATTACCACCCAAACCGACTAAAGTATCAGCTAACCATTGGGTAGCACCGGACTTATTCATGGCTATTCCTAATGGAATTAATCCCGCTAATAGAAATATCACATCCCAACGCACAGAGCCATAAATTTCTCCGGGTTTGAGACATCCGGTAATTACCATTAAAATTACACCCGCTAAAGCACTAACTAAAATAGGCATAATTTCAAAAGCTGCTAGAATAATAACACCCAAAACAATTGCTAAAGCAATCCCGGCTTTATCCTGTCTGAGTGTTTCTACATCTCGTTCTTCTAAAACCAGAAGTTCTCGGGTGGTTTGTAATCCAACAAAACTTTGTTTCGGCCCTTGAAGTAATAATAAATCTCCAAATCTTAGGGTAACTTTGCCTAATCGCCCTTGAACTAATTCCGAACCTCGACGAATGGCTAAAACCGTGGCGTTATAACGTTGACGGAATCTTAAATCTTTTAAGGTTGTGCCGATTAACCGAGAATTAGATAAAATCAATACTTCGGCTATTTTTTCCTGTCCAGAACTCAAAATATTTTCTAAAGATTCTTCCTTGAATTTAACATCTGGAAGAATATCTAAGCCTTTTTCATCTCTGATTTTTAGTAAATCTTCTCGACTACTTCTAACAATTAAAATATCTCCAACACTTAATATTTTATCAGCTAAAGGTTGAGCAAACCGCATATTATTCTGAATTAATTCTAACACATCTAAGTCAAATTTGCGTTGAATTTCACTCTCTTTAACTGTTTGTCCGACTAAGCTAGAACGGGGGGTAATGACTAATTCACTCACATAATCTTTTAACCCATATTCTGTTTGCAGAATATCATAATTTGCGGGTTTGCGGTCGGGTAAGAGTCGAGGAGCAATCAGCGCTAGATAAATAATCCCGATAGTAAAGGTAATAATTCCTAATACGGTAAACTGAAATAACTGAAATTCCCCATATCCCATTTGTTTGGAAATACCACTGGCTAAAACATTAGTTGAAGTTCCAATAACCGTAATCATCCCTCCCAAAACCGTCGAATAGGATAGGGGGATTAATAATTTAGATGGGGAAATTTTTTGCTTGCGACACCAATCTTCGACAATAGGTAAGAAAATAGCAACAACGGCGGTATTATTAATAAAAGCGGTAATTGGCCCCACAATTAATCCCATGACTAAAATTTGTTGGTTAGCCGTTGTTCCTCCCCATTTTAATAATAAATCTCGAACGGTTTGTACTACCCCGGTTTTTGTAATTCCAGCACTTAAAATAAACATTGCCATCACCGTAATGGTGGCGGAGTTACCAAACCCGGATATCCCTTCCTCGGGTGTGACTAACTTCAAAAGCATTAAAATAACGGTGACAGTAAGCGCCGTTAAATCAACAGGAAGCCACTCAAAAATAAAGGCAATTAAAGCCAGAATTACAATACTAAGGGTTAGAACAATATTTGTCATGTAAGTGAAATTACGAATGGGTAATAGGTAATAGGTAATGGGTAATAGGTAATAGCAAGAGTTTACCTCCCGGTGTCCCCGGGGCCTCCCCTACTCCATTAAGACTTAGGGGAAGGACTAACCTTCGGGGCGGGTGAAACCGTTGTATTTGGGGCTGCTGGGGTACTGATAGCCGGAGGAGTGGCGGCCGGGTCTCCCATAATACTGGGATTTCCATTATCGTAGAATCCGGCTAAACAGGCAATCATCATCGTGGCTAAAGTTCCTCCCAATAGGGCTTTCCAACCCAATTCAGAAATATCTTTCCGGCGCGAGGGGACTAAACCGACCATTCCGCCGACAAAAATTCCCACGGAAGCAACATGGGCAAAACCCGATAAAGCATAACTAACAATTAAAACTGTTCTAGGAGTAATTAACCCGGCTTTGGCAGCTTCTGCTAAGGCTTGATAGGGGGGAATTGCTGTTTCTAATAAACGACGACCAATAATTACTGAAGCTGCCCAGGAATCCTGAATGGGAACTCCAGTTAAAATCGTTAAGGGATAGAAAATAAATCCCAAAATATTCGCTAAAGTGACAACTTGAAAAAAGTCTCCTACTGGACTTGGTAATAAACCTAACCAAGCTGAGAATTGATTAACTAAAGACAGTAATCCCAAAATTAAGATCAAAATTGCCGCAATAGCAACGGACATTTTTACACCATCTAATGCGCCAATAATTGCTGAATCTAAGGGACTCACTCGTTCTATAAGTTCACCGCCAACGGTTTCTAATTCATGGTCTTCATCTTCATGCGTGATTAAGTTATCTTCGGTTTTTTCTTCGGGTAGCATCCCTAATGTTAGGGGTTGTTCGGTTTCAGGAACTAAAATTTTAGAAATGACAAAACAGGCGGGAATTGCCATAATTGAGGCGGAAACTAAATGTCCTAAAATATTAGGAAAAACGGGTTTCAAAAAACTAACATAAATGGCTAAAGTTGAGGAAGCAGCCGTTCCAAAACAACAGGTTAAAATAGCACATAATTCCGAACGGGTCATCTTTTCCAAATAGGGCTTGACCACGATAGCCGCTTCAATTCCGACAAAAATATTAGCCGCCCCGCTTAAGGCTTCTGCCCCACTTAAGCGCATGGTTTTATAGAATAACTTGGCAAAAACATTAGTGACGACTTGAATCACTCCTAAATTATATAAAAGCGCCATTAAACCAGAGAAAAAGATCACCGTAGGTAAGGCGCGAAAGGCAAAAATATAACCTAAATTGACATCGGGAGTTTGCCCAGGAATGGGAACAATATTTTTTCCAAAGACAAATCTAGCCCCGGTATCGGCGGCATAAAATAAACTATCGAGAAGACTACTAAACCATTCTAAGGCTGTTCTCGTAGGCGGAAATAGAAAGACCAGAAAGGCTAAAACTAATTGTAGGCCAATCCCTAAACCCATGGTTCGCCAGGGGACGACTCGTCTATCTTCTGAAAATAACCAAGCAATAAAGCAAAGGCCAAAAATTCCCAAAAATGAAATCAGATTCAAGTAAGTCATAAGTCGTTCTCGAATAATTTATCGATTGTATTTTGATTTCTCATGGCTTTTGTGCTGGTGCAAACCTACCATTAACCCTGTCAAACGTCAATCTGGATAAATACGGGTTCCATTTTCAATATCAATTAGCGACGATTGATAAACCACTTATAAACCACTTTTTCCATTTCAATCCAGATAAACATTAAAGCACTAAAACCAAGACAAATTGATAATTCTTGTAAACTTAAAAAGTGAGTTCCAAAGAAACTTCTTAAAGGCGGAAAATAAATTAATAGTAACTGAAGAACTGTTGTTAATCCCACAGCACCCCACAAATAAAGATTCGTTGCGGGATTCATTTGAATAGTCAGTTGAGTATCGGAACGCACCGCTATAGCATGACCCATTTGGGCTAAACATAATGTTGTAAATACCATGGTTTTCCAACGGTCAGGGTTAGGAGTGCCTAGAGTATAGTTGTAAGCCCAAACCATCAAAACAATCGTTAAAATAGCAAAAACAATCCCAATTCTTACCATATATAACCCTAATCCTCGCGCAAAAATACTTTCGCGGGGATTATAAGGTGGACGTTGCATCACCGCAGGTTCAGCAGGTTCCATAGCTAATGCTAAAGCGGGTAAACCATCGGTAACAAGGTTCATCCATAAAATTTGTAACGGGATTAACGGCACTCCCCCGCCTAAAAGAGGAGAAGCCGCAATCACTAACACTTCCCCAATATTACTACCGAGAATATATTTAATAAAACGGCGAATATTACTATAAACAACTCGCCCTTCTTCGGTGGCGGCAACAATAGTAGCAAAGTTATCATCCAATAAAATCATATCACTGGCTTCTTTACTAACATCAGTTCCAGTAATTCCCATGGCAATACCGATATCTGCCTGTTTCAAAGCTGGAGCATCATTAACACCATCCCCGGTCATGGCGACAAATTCACCATTTTTTTGTAACGCTTGAACAATCCGCAGTTTATGTTCAGGAGAAACCCGGGCATAGACACTCACCTCTTCAACTTTTTGTTCTAATTCCGTTTGAGTTAATTTCTGTAATTCCTGACCTGTTAAACTTACAGAATCTAATTGGGCAATGCCTAAATCTTGAGCAATAACTTTTGCAGTTAATTGATGATCTCCAGTAATCATCACCGGACGAATTCCGGCTTCTCGACAGAGTTTAACCGCTTCTCGAACTTCAGGGCGAGGCGCGTCTAACATTCCTACTAATCCTAACCAAACTAATTCCTGTTCGGCGATTTCTTCCTCTCCTTCTGGCGGTAATATTGTTAAAGATTTGGTAGCAAATCCTAAAACCCGTAAACCTTTCCCCGCCATTTCGTTATTTTGTTCAAGAATTCGTTGACGGTCTGCTTCTGCTAAAAAAACGTTTTGATTTTCTACCAAAACAGAAGTACATTGAGCTAAAATCAACTCCGGTGAGCCTTTAGTAAAGATCACACATTCCTGGTTTTCATGGTCTGTAAGTTGACAAATTACACTCATCCGCTTCCGTTCTGAGGAGAAAGGAATTTCAGCAACACGAGGGTTTTTGTGATTATGAATATCTCTAAATAAACCTACTTTTCCGGCTAAGGATAATAACGCCCCTTCCGTGGGATCTCCTAAAATAATCCATTGATTTTTCTCCTGTTGTAATTGAGCATCATTGCACAAAACACAAGCAGTTAAAATAGGTTCTAAAATTTTATATTCTGAGTCAATTGTGTTATTTTGTTCTGAGGTTATTGGTATTAATTCCCCTACTGGATCATATCCTTCTCCGGTGACTTGAAACACCTGATCAAAGGTCTGAACCGATTGCACCACCATTTTATTTTGGGTGAGAGTTCCGGTTTTATCTGAACAAATTGTTGTCACAGAACCCAAGGTTTCCACCGCCGGGAGTTTTCTAATTAAAGCATGGCGTTTGACCATTCTTTGTGTACCAATTGCCAAGGTAACTGTTACAACCGCCGGTAAACCTTCTGGAACTACGGCCACGGCCATACTCAAGGATACTTCTAATAAATCTTCAACATTGCTGAAATCCCCCGTTTGCAGAATCCCACCGACAACCACCAGGGCAACCAAAGCTAAAGACCCACTAACTAAAACATTTCCTAACTGCGTCATCCGTTGTTGGAGGGGGGTTGGTTCCGTTTCCACCCCCTGGATCATTTCGGCGATGCGCCCGAGTTCCGTGGTCATTCCCGTATTGGTGACAATCACTTGTCCCCGTCCCTGGACAACTTCCGTCCCCATGAATACCATATTCAGGCGATCGCCCAAAGGGACATCTTCAGTTAATTCCATACTCGGTTTTTTAATTACCGCTTCTGCTTCCCCCGTTAAGGCAGCTTCCCGCACCTGCAAATTTTGGGCTTCAACTAGGCGACCATCGGCCGGAATTTGGACTCCAGCTTCCAGAAACATGATATCCCCCGGAACCAGTTCTTTCGCGGCCAGTTCTAGCATTTTATCGTCCCGCACCACCCGAACTCTAGGGGAAGACATTCGTTTCAGGGCGGCTAGAGCCTGTTCTGCCCGGCTTTCTTGGAAATAGCCCAACATCCCATTCAAAATCACAATTGAAAAAATAGCAACGGCGTCCTTGGGGAAGTTTCCTTTGCGAAAATCAATCACCGCCGATACAATAGCCACAGCAATCAGCATCACGAGCATAATATTCGTGAACTGATCCCATAAAATCTCGAAGGTGCTGCGACCAGGAGCTTCTTTTAATTCATTCAGACCATACTGTTCCTGACGTTGAGTTACCTGTTCTGCGGTTAACCCGGTTTCGGGGTTGCTGTCCAAGACTTTGAGAACTTTCTCAGCACTCAAGGTGTGCGAAGTTTTGAGAGGTTCTAAGGTCGATGATGACGACGCGGGAGATACCATTGTCTACGTCCTAAAGGTTCTAGCTAATCTATTCTAATTAAATCATAAGTCATTAATCGGTGATCACTCTAAAATTCCAGAAGAAATTCCCTCGGAAGTGTTAGAAGTTGCTGCTTTCGTGTCTTCGTGCATTTGTGGTTTATTGGAGAATAAATTAATCAAATAAATAAATATTAAAATAGAGAATAACTAAATAAGAAATTAGCCAGATGATTAAACTCAATTTAATTGTCGGATCTTGAATTAAAATCTGGCTGGGTTCTTCCCCATCGGCTAAAACAGTAACTAACCATTTATAGTGCATCACCGCATAATAAACAATGGGAACTGTAATCACTAAAGAGGGATTTTTACCCGATTGGATTGTGAACAAAGCATAGCACATAATGGTCATGGTTGCGGTGCTATTCAGGAGAGAATCTAAATAGGGTAAGGTATATTGGGAGAGAACTGGACGTTGTTGATTTTTGCTTCCCCGTTGATAGAATAACTCTAAATAGGAAGGTTCTGAATTGGGTGATTTTAGATCGGGCTGTAGGGAGGTTTCTGGATAAAAATTCTCTTGATTATTTTGAAGATGTAATAAAGATAAAAGTTCTGAACGTCGTTTAGAAAATCCTAAAAATAGAGTTAGGAAAAACGTACATAAAACAATCCAAGCCGTCGGCATATCTCCTAAAGCATAAATTCCAGCTAACAGCCTCAGAACAAAACCAAAGGCAATACAACTAACATCAAATAAGGCTAAATTCTTGAGTTTTAGAGAATAAATAATATTATTAATAGCATAGAGTAAAACACAAATAAATGTGGCTATTCCTAAGCTATAAGCACCCAAAAGAGAAACCGTTGTTAAACAGAATGCGATCGCTAATCCGATTTTAATTGAAACTTGACCACTGGCAATCGGACGATACTTTTTTTTCGGGTGCAGCCGATCGCATTTTCGATCTTGAATATCATTAAAAATATAAATTGCCGATGCCATTAACGAGAAAAAAATTACCGTTAATATTGATAATAAAATAGACTGGGTTTCTAATAGTCTACCGCCGAATAAAAGTCCCGCCAAACAGAATAGATTTTTTGTCCATTGATGGGGGCGAATTAGTTTAATTAAGGGGGGCAAAGTTGAGGATTTAACGGGTACAAATTCGGGATTAGTTTGATGATCATGGGTTTCTAATGGCTTTGGTATTTTCATGGGATTAAAACAATTAATTATTTAACGAGACATAATAATAATTCCAGTAATAATTAAACCCAATCCGATCATTTGATTAAATCCAAAACGCTCCCCTAATAAAAGACTTCCGGTTAAGGCAACTAAGCTAAAACCAATGGCAGCAAACACGGGATAAGCAACAGAAACAGGTAAACTATCAAGAGCTTTGGCAAAAACAATTAAATTAATTCCATAAACGATAATAGCTGCCAGAAACCAAGGGGATAATAACAGGGTTAATAAACCCGGGTCGGCGGCTTCTATTCGAGATTTTTTCAGCAATAAGTTACCAATTCCACTATTAATAGCGGCGATTAAAACCAAACTCCAGGAAATCCAGTTAATTGAGTTAATGTTATTCACAGTGTCTAATTAAGATAGTTGTTTTAATACCCAAAGTAACTTTTCTTTCACCGGGCGACGATGGGCAGATCCGGCTTTTTCCGCTTGCAGTTGATTATAGTTGTTTTTGAACCAATCATAACTTTCCCGGAACATTTCATCATTAGAATATTTGGGTTTCCAGCCTAATTTTAGCAGAGGATCAACATCAAAATAAAATTCCTTATCATAGGTTAAATAATGCCAAGGAGCTAGGGGACTTAATCCCATCCAGTCTAACAGTTGTAAGGTTCCAATTGTTAATCCCGTGGGTAAACTTTTAACCTGAGAATCTGTGCCTGCATATTCAATTAAATGTTCTAATCCTTCTCGTAATGTGCCAAAGCGATCGCTTCCCACATTATAGATTCCTGGTTGACCCAAATCAAGAGCAAGCAGATAAACATCCATCAAATCATGAGCATGAACAAATTGAAATTGAACGTCACCACTGCCAATCACATAAACATTTTTTCCCTCTTGAATCCATTCAAATAATATCTGAAAAATCCCTAATCTACCTTCTCCTAAAATAGTCCGGGGACGAATTACAATTAAGGGTAAACCCCCCCGATCACAAATCTCTCTAACGGCTAATTCCCCCGCTAATTTTGCCCGTCCATAAATTTCAACGGCTTTAGGGGGGGTATTATTAGTAATCGGACATTTAGCATCCCCAAATAGGGCGCTAGAACTCATGTGAATAAAACTCTTAACTCCGGCTTTTACTGCCGCTTCGGCTGCGATTTTACTGCCTTCTACGTTAACTTCCCAAAACTTATTCCCTGATTTTGTTAAGGGAACTAAAGCCACATTATGATGGACAATATCAATGTCTTTCATGGCTTTTTCTACCCGATCGCGATCGCGAATATCACAATTAATAAATTCGATCTCTGGGGGACGGGTTAAATCTTCCCAAATATCTAAAATTTTGACATCTTCCCCCCGTTGATACAATCGTCTTGCAATTAAATTGCCTAAAAATCCCGATCCTCCGGTAATTAAATGTTTCATGGTTTTATTGTTGATTTAAAAACTATTTTAAAATTGATAAAATCTGATTATATTATACACTAAAAACAGACAATAATAAATCAGATATTTTGCCATATAATCTAATTCTGATATTAGTCTAATCCTCCATAATTCTCAAAGATCCATTTTAGGCTTTTTCTCATTCCTTCTTCTAAAGCAATTGTGGGATTATAACCTAATTCCCGTTGAGCTTTAGTAATAGAAACAGCAATGGTTTTATTCATTTCTGAGAGGACATGAATTTTTTGATGATAAAATCCTAGGGTTTGTAATGTTCCGTCAACAACTAAAGCAATTTCACTGGCTAAACCCGGTAATTTTAAGCGTTTATGGGTGCAAGATTGTTGAAATTCCGTTTCTAATAAATGTTCTATTGTCTTAATAATATCATTCATTGAGTAGGATTGTTTATCAGCTATCCAATAGGTTTGTCCGTTGGCTTTTTCGGTGATTGCTGCTAATATTAATCCTTGACAAATATTATCCACATAAGCAATAGATCGTAAATTATTCCCATCTCCAACTATTGGCCCCTTTCCATCTCTAATCATCTTAAAAAATAGGGTTTGACGCTGGGGTTGATGGGGGCCATAAAACCAAGGAGGACGGATAATAACTGTTTCAATTTTACCCTGTTGCTGATAGTGATTTACAGCTAATTCCATTAACATTTTTGAACGTCCATAGTTCATATAGGGATGATAGGGAGAGGTTTCATCAAATAAATGATCGGGATGGGGATTACAACCACAGGGAGAATTTGAAGATACAATAATCGCTCGTTTTATCTTAGCAGAAATGGCGGAATTTAATAGATTTTTAGTTCCTTCGACATTGATTTGATAAAATTCTGATATTTTTTGCGGGTGAATAATTCCGGCGGTATGAAATAAAAGAGCATTTTCAGAATTTTCGCAAAAGCGATCGCAATCTTGGGGATTTCTTAAATCTCCTTGATAAACTTTTATTTGATCCGATATTTTATTTAATACCGTTGGGTCTTGATTCGGTAAAATTAAACAGCGAATTTTTAAATTATTTTGAGGTTGACCTAGGGGTTTAAAATCTGCCAATCCTTTAACTAAAGATTCTACTAAATTAATTCCTAACCAACCTAATGCACCCGTGATCAAAACTAAATCCGTCTTCAACTTCAGACCCCCTTGCTTTCTTTGTGTCTTCGTGACTTTGTGGTTTTTCAAAGCGCAACAATAGACGATAATGTTAACAGATTAATTCCGTAAAAAGTTTAACACATTTCGACGGGCGATCGCCATAATTGAACCTTGGGGATTGACCCCGGGTGCGGTACAAAGTAAACTAGCATCTGCAATATATAAATTATTGAATCCATGAACTTTACCAAAGGAATTAACCGCACATTTTTGTAAATTTTCTCCCATGGGACAAGAGGAAAAAACGTGAACTGTCATTAAGTTAGTTTGTTTTATAGGAAGTTGTTCTGGGATTTTAGCTAAATCCTGGGAATTGGTCAAGGTGAAACTATTAGAAATACTAGGATAAAGAATTTTAGCATCCGCTTCAAATAATAATTGAGCTAGTTTTTGTAATGCTTCTGATAAATCTTTTAAGTCTTGAGATGTTAATTGATAACGAACTAAAGGATCACGATAAAAGGGAATATTTCGCACCGTACCATAACCTTCCCCTGTAATCATAGCATAATAAATTGCCATTTTTTGCCAATTTTTTTGGACTTCTTCTGTATATTCAGGATGGTCAGTCATTCCCACGGATAAATAGGGCGGAGAACTAATTGAACACCCAAAACTAAATTTAGGAGAAAATTCCTTAACTTGATGGACAGGAACTCCCATATCCAAGGTGTTAATATCTTGATCAAATTGAGCAATTATTTTAACTGTCGGGTGCATTCTTAAAGCATTACCAATATTATTTTTAATTCCACTTCTTCTTAATAAAGCTGGGGTTTGAATTGCGCCACAACAAACAAATATTGTTTCCGCTTGAATTTCTATTAGTTGTTTAGGAGACTTATTAACTTGATAATAACCTGTTAAACTCCAATTATTATGATTTTGATTAATATTTTTAACCCAGGTATTTGCTAATAATTTGCATCCAGCTTTTAATGCTCTGGGAATAAAGGTTTCTGTCATTGATTGTCGAGTTCCTTTAGGGATTGCGGTTTCATCTAATTCTTGATAACGAAACCAGCGAGGAACTTCTAAAGATTGCCAATTTAAACGGGTCGCGCCTTCCTGTAATTTTAAGGAAGCAGTGGGAGCTTTTCCTGGTAAATAACAAACATTAACCGCTTGTTCGCAGGCTTCAAAATGAGGAATTAAATCGGCTTCTGTTAAAGATTCTACTTCAAATTCTTGACTCCATTGTGCTAGAATATTAGGGGGTGTACGGTGATATAATCCACTATTAATTTCACTTCCCCCTCCCACACATCTACCTTCAACATATTGAACTTTGGGTTGACCAAAAGCTGCTGTTAGACCGCCATTACGATATTTTTGAGTCATTTCTACAACGGAAAAAGGTTCACAGGATTCTAATGGTAAATATTCACCTTCTTCAATTAATAAAACATCCCGCCCAGCTTCAGCTAATAAACAGGCGGTAATTGCTCCTCCTGGGCCAGAACCAATCACGGCAATTTCAACTTTTAAAGGAGATGCAGATGGGGAAATTAGGTTAGATTCAGACATGATAATTATTAGATAGAATCTAAAGATTTTATATAATCAGATTGCCAATATAATACCACTAGACTTTCATAAAACCTGATCAAGTCTCGGCAAATTTGCCAGGGGGAATTTTTCCAGGCTTGAATTAGCTGTTGACGTACAGATGGCGATTGAGAATGGAAGAATAAACCTGTACACAGCAGTCCCCAAATATCAAAAATTAATGTTAAAATTAATAAAGGTAATCTCAGATAATCCGGCATTCGATTATGTTGTTCGATGACAAAATTAACCGCGGAATTATTAGGAAAATGCTGGAGAATTGGAGAGGATTTAAACCGATAATCAATCAAAGAATAACACAGGGCGGAGACTGTAATTGTAAAAAAATGTTTAATCATTGTTAACCTATAGAAAAATCAACCCTAAAAGTTTAAAATAGAAAGTAGATTCAATTCCTAAGATGAACTTTTAAATTTTATGCAGCAACATAGTGAAATTATTCTAATCGGTGGCGGTTTGATTGGCTTGTCCCTCGCCGTTGAGTTAAAATGCAAAGGGGCTACGGTCACGGTTTTGAGTCGGGACGTCCAAGAAGCGGCGGGTTTAGTCGGGGCGGGAATGTTAGCACCCCAAGCCGAACAACTTCCCCCTGGCCCGATGCTAGAATTGTGTTTACGCAGTCGCGCCCTCTACAATGACTGGACGCGCAAACTGGAGGAAATCACCGGGTTAGATACGGGATATTGGCCCTGTGGTATCTTAGCTCCGGTTTATGAACGTCCGCCCTGTACCCGTTTAGAAGCCACTCCAGACACTCCCAGCCATTGGTTAGAGTCCGAAGTCATTTTACAGCAACAACCCGGCTTAGGGGATGATGTTGTGGGGGGTTGGTGGTTTCCCCAGGATGGTCAAGTCGATAACCGTCGGGGGTTAATTAAAATATTAAAAACGGCGGCGACTGTATTAGGAGTTAAAATAATTGAGGGAGTTACGGTAGAAAAATTGGTGATTTCTCCTAATCAAATTATCACAGAAATTGTGACAAATCAAGGTAATTTTAGAGCGGATCATTATATTTTAACGGCGGGTGCTTGGTCGGGACAATTGTTATCAATTCCCGTATATCCGAGGAAGGGACAAATGTTATCGGTGCGGGTTCCAAAATCGGTTAAATCTTTACCTTTAAAACAAGTTTTATTCGGTTCAGATATTTATATTGTGCCGCGTCGAGATGGTTTAATTGTGATTGGAGCTACATCGGAAAATGTTGGTTTTAACTCCGGTTTAACCCCGAATGGAATTGAACATTTACTATCAGGAGCTATGCGATTATATCCAGTTTTAAAAGAGTTTGAAATTGAAGAATTTTGGTGGGGATTTCGACCGGAAACCCCGGATTCAATGCCCATATTAGGCCAGAGTTCTTGGCAAAACTTAACCCTAGCAACTGGTCATTATCGGAATGGGATTTTATTAGCTCCGGTTACGGCTCAATTAATTTCTAATTGGGTCTTAAATCAACAATATGATCCGTTATTAAGTTATTTTAAAGGCGATCGCTTCCGGTGTTCCGGTGTTCCGGTGTTCCCTAGTATATGAAATGGGTATATGATAATTTAGATATACAAACCGATCTAGGATTTATTCTCCAATGGATATTTGTCACCTTGATAGGTTTTTTAGTCAGTTTAATTTGGATAGAAATTGGAGAAAGACCCGATTTAGGAGCCTTAGAAGGAGCCATTGGCGGATTAATTATTAGTGTGGCTCAATGGTTTGTTTTAAAACAGTATATTACCCAAAGTTGGCGGTGGATTTTTGTTCATGTTTTCCTTTGGAGTATTATCGCCTTCACTCCCCTGGGACTATTGGGTTGGGTCGCTCCGCGCACCTTGAGTCTAACCCCGAGAATAATTTATGGGCTAATTGAAGGAGTAAAATTAGGATTATGTTTAAGTTTAGGACAATGGTTGGTCTTACGCACCGAAGTCTTTCACGCCTGGCGATGGATGATAGCTACCACACTCGCTTGGGGAGTTGCATTACCCATTGGTTGGATGTTTGGAGCAATGATGCGTCAGGGAACTAGCTTTTTTCTGGGAGATGTTTTAGGTTTGTTCCTAGTTTGGACAATTGTAGCCGGGTTGAGCTCAATAGCACTGACTCGATTATTGTGGTATCCGCTTAAGCCTGGTGATTGGTAGGGCGGGTCAGGTGTTGACCCTGATCAACCACGGTTGTATCCTCGTTAGGATGGGGAAAAAGCGGTTTTGGTGGAGATTGACATTGATGTTCCGATTGATCCAAGTCTGTTCCTGCGGCTAAAACCAATTCCGTCGCATCAGGTAGAATATTACAGAGAATTTGAGGGCCAGAGATAGCCAAGCGAATCACCTGTCCATCCACTAAACGAATTTGTTTAACCGCCTGTCCATCGATATAGGTGCCATTAGTTCCCAGATTCACCACCAGCCAATTTTGACCGACATGACAAATTTCGACATGATGACGGGAAACAACCGCACTATAGAGGACAACATCATTTTTAAGCGATCGCCCAATCCGAATTACCTTGTCCTGGTCAAATAGCCAACTGCGGACAGGAATTGATTGGAGAGGATGTAATAAGGTTAATCTAATCACATTGGCACAATCTAACCATTAACAGCTATGCCTAAAACCCATTTTATCCCGAAGCTATTAACAGTTGACAACACCCTCTATTCCATGACTAAAAACTTTTGGAACTGATCAATTAATCAGGTTTAGAGGGTAATTGACATCAGCATTTAATCGTTTTAACTCTTGGAAACCTGAAAAATAAACGAAACCAAATCCCCTTTCCCTAAAGAAATCCGATCGCCGGGTTTTAACCGATGACGATTCCCCTTGGGTAGAGCCGTATTATTAATATAAGTGCCATTAGAACTGCCCACATCCTCAATATAATAGGCATCTCCTTCCAGGCGAATATCCGCATGGCTACGAGACACAATTTCCGAATTGGGAAATCCTGAAACATCCACATCCGGCGGGACTAAATCATTCGGTTTTCCCAAATGAATCACCGACACATTTTGGGGTAATTCCACATCCGTACTGGTTTGGACATGAATTAACTTAGCCGTCTGTCGCTGTAACTGGGTAGCAGAACTTTGGGAACCCAGATTCATCGGGATCGGAGGCGGTTCAGGAATGACCACCGGAACTACTGGGGGAGTCGTTTCCATCGCCACCGGAGGGGGAGATTTCTCTAAATTCAACCCCGAACTCACCGCCACAAAGGGTGTAGGTAGATTCGGAGGCGAAACCACCGTCGGAATTACGGCTTGGATTTCCCCCTCATTACCGACCGTGGCGGGTTGTAAATTCGACCCACACTGACCACAAAAGGCCGCATCCGTTTGTATCGTTGCTCCACAATGGGGACAACTGGTGGTGGAGGGTAAGGGGGTATAACAGGCTTCGCATTGGGTCGCCCCTTCGGGATTTTGATGACTACAATTTGGACAAACAATCATAAGAGTTAGATCAACAAATTTGAGTAAAATTAGGGTTTTAGATGCTTAATTTTGGCAAATTTTAAGCTAGTTTAGCCCCCGCTTCCCGATCCAATAACCACCAGAGTTTCCCTAGGGGTTGAATTAGGCGGCTAGGATAGGTCATGGCATCCCCTTGGGCTGCGAACACCTGGGCTAAGGGTGCTTGTTTATTTGACCCCGTGACCATAAACAGCACACAACGGGCATGATTAATTAAGGGAACCGTAAAAGTGATTCGGGGTTGACCGTCCTTATTGCCCACGGTAATTAAGCGATCCTCAACGGTTAAGGCTTCGGTATGGGGAAATAAAGATGCGGTATGAGCATCATCTCCCATCCCTAATAAAACCACATCAAAAGCGGGGAACTCTCCGGCATTGAGGGCAAAAAATTGTACTAACTCCCTATTGTATTGTTCTGCATCGGCAATGGGATTATTAGCTAAGGTTGGCATCGGATGAATATTGGTGGCGGGTAAATTTACCCGATCCAGCCAAGCCTGCGCTGCCATTTTTTGGTTACTATCGGGGTGATCTGGTGCTACATAGCGTTCATCTCCCCAAAAAACATGAATTTTATCCCAGGGTAAAAGTTGTCGCGACAGGGCTTCATATAGAGGTTTGGGGGTACTCCCTCCGGCCAAAGCGATCGTAAATTGATCCCGATTTTCCAGTGCTTCGGCAATTTTAGCCAGAAGGATTTCTAAAGCTCGATCAATGAGTTCCTCTCGATTTGCTAAAATTTCTATATTTTTTTCCATGGGAATTACCTCGCACCGATGAAGTTAGGGATCAAATTAACAGGCTACAATAATCATAGGGGGTTTTGTCTATTAGCGGTTGAGGGATGAAACCCAACAGTTATGCCCTGTGAACATTCAATTCAGCAATAGGCTGTTTGTTAGTTATGTCAATTCATCACCGAATTCCTGAATCTATTCGTGCCGTGGGGGAAGAATTGCGGTTTCTCCTCCAACCTCGGATTTGGCTTGGCGTCGGTGTTCTGGCGGTGGTGGGGATTTTCTTTTGGCAGTTTTCTGAAAACCCTGAATGGTTTAGCTTAGACCCAGACTCAACCGTGAATCCTGGGAATTCGGGAAGTCAACTTACCCCGGAACAACAATCCATTGCCGCCGATATTGATAATTCTAAAGTCTTGCTCGAAGCATTGGGCGGTAATAATTCCTTAGCCGGGCCGCGGAATACGAATATTGAGGTGAATAATAGTTTACTTAAACCTGCTCGGGATCAGGCTAAAAAAACTGAATCGATTTCTGGGTCTAATCCTCTATTAGAGGGTTTACTTAACCTATCCCCGCCAAAAACCCAAGCTTTTTTAGAGGGAAATTCTCCAAAACCTGCTAATCTGGGGAATCGGGCGGCGGAAAGTCCCCCAGTAGAGACGAATTCAGGTTCTAACTTAGGTCTCAAGGGGTTGGGTTCTCCCTCAGCAGCAGCCCAAAATCCCGAAGCACCAAAAACTTCCCTGCAACAAGCTATGCAGAACTATCTGCAAACCCAGGAAACGGAAAACAATACTGTTCCCTCGGATACTGCTGATGGGACAAATAACTCAGTTATATCGGGAACAAATTCTACTGATACACCTGGTGATAGTCTGGTTAATCCGAATCGTGCCTTAAATCCGATCTCCCCAACAACCGTCGGCGTCACACCCTTTACCGGAGCTCCTACCATTGTGGGAGAGGTAGCCCAACCCAGTTGGAGCGTTCCCAGAAGCAATCCTAATCCAGCTATTGGTATAGTTCCCCTGGCTCCGAAGAGTCCCTATCAAACTAATGTTACCCTGCCTCCTGTGCTTCCCGCCGTGCCAACGGTTACACCGGGAACAGATCCTATTGGTGGGTATTCTAACTTTAATTCTTCACCTTTAAATAATAGTATTCCCTCCTATACGATCACACCTAACACGAATATTAACAGCACCGTTCAACCGGTTCAACCCAATAACTACATGACTCCTAGTAATCTGAATCCTAATATCCAACAGGGTCAAATCAGTCAGCCCCAACCTAATTTTTCTCTGCCTAATTCTGTGCCGGGTCGTTATATTGGTGGGGGGGAAATTAATACTTTTGCTAATCCTTAATTGGGTTTTAGCCTAATTGCATTAATATCCAATTTATTAACCTAAAAAACGGCTTAAATCAAATTCTCCGACGGGTTCGGAGGGGCGATCGCGTTCCGCCATTAAGATTAATAATAATCGATCGGAATAATCAACAGTCCCACGACATTCATCTTGTAGAACTTCTAACCCGCCATTGGCATATTCTTCAAAAATTAAGGCTCTTTCTTCTTCCGCTTCTAGGTCAAACGGAGATAAAAGTTTGATATTTTCGGTTTCGGCGATCGCGACTAATTTAATAATTCCATCATACCCGCGAGAAATAAAAACCTCCAGGGAAATTGGCCCGGGATCTCGCTTAGAAAGTCCATCAACGGTTATCCGTTTTTGCCGTCGTTTTCCTAATAAGGCGGCAAAGGCGATCACATCGGCGTAGGTTTGAAACGGCCCGGTTTTGCCTTCTATTTCTGTGAGCGATCGCACTAATTCCGCCTTATCTTTAGCAATTCTAATTCGACTAACAGCCATAATTAATCAGCATAAAAATTAAGTAGATTCAGTCCAAAGTAATTTAATTTTATGTTCAAATCCGCCTTTTTCTGCCCGTTTATGATCCCGTTCTAATAAAATTCGTTCATCTTCAATGCCGTAGGTTTCCATTAATGCCGCTATCACTTCCAATAAATCCGCTAATTCATGGACTAATTCCTCCGGTGATGCTTGAGCCGCTTCCTGGGCTTCTTCGATGAGTTTATCACGCAAGGCTTGACGATATTCGGTTTCTGATAACGTTGTAATATTATACTGAAATCCTGATTTTTGAATCAGTTCTGGGATGCGATCGCGGACTAATTTGTTATATTCTTGATGCAAGGTATAATTCTCCTATAAAATAATTGCACCGGATTTTTATTTTGTGCTATTTTTTATAGTTTAACAAGAGTTGCAAGCTAAGTAAACAATGCGTAAATCTTTATATCAATATTTATCCCCTATTCTTTATAGCGTTGCGGTGATTTTGTTGGGATGTCTGTTCAACCCCGCTCCCACCAGCGCCCTAACTGTCCCAAAAGTTGATTCTGTTTATGAATACCGCACCCTCCACAGTCCCGACGGGATTGGGAAATTTTATCTGGGCAGAGAAATAGCTCCGGTGATGGGCCATGAAGGAGCCGGATGGTTGGAACGTCCCAGTAGAGATAGTTCGGAACAACCTGAACAAGCGATCGCAGCTTTGAATTTAAAACCCACCGATATTGTCGCCGATATTGGGGCGGGAACCGGATATTTTACCTTTAGAATTAGTCCCCTGGTTCCCCGGGGAAAAGTCTTAGCTGTGGATGTACAACCGGAAATGTTAGAGTTAATGAATTTTGTTAAAACTCAGGAAAATATTCAAAATGTTGAACCCATTTTAGGAACCATTGATAACCCCAATTTACCCGAATCTACCGTAGATTTAGCCCTAATGGTTGACGCTTATCATGAATTTCAATATCCCCAAGAAATGATGGAAGGAATTGTCAAAGCCTTAAAACCAGGGGGACGGGTAGTATTATTAGAATATCGTCAAGAAAATCCATTAATTTTTATTAAAGGACTCCATAAGATGTCAGAAAAACAAGTAAAAAAAGAAATGGCAACAGTGGGTTTAAACTGGAAAGAAACCCAAGATTTTTTACCCCAACAACATTTTTTAGTCTTTGAAAAACCTTGACTATTAACCAGCTTTAGAGAAAAATTCCTGCCGAAAGGGAACTTAATAATGGTAGGATAGCTGTATCAGTGCGTTTTTACGACTATGTTAAATTAAGAATTGATATCAATATGACTGTTAGAGTTCGTCTTGCTCCAAGTCCCACCGGAAATTTACATATAGGAACTGCTAGAACTGCGGTTTTTAACTGGTTATTTGCCCGCAACCAAGGAGGTACTTTTGTCCTGCGGGTTGAAGATACCGACCTAGAACGCTCTCGCCCCGAATATACGGAAAATATTATCACCGGGTTAACCTGGTTGGGTTTAACTTGGGATGAAGGGCCATTTTATCAATCCGAGCGGTTAGAATTATATCGTCAAGCCATCCAAACCCTACTGGATAAGGGCTTAGTCTATCGTTGCTATTGTACCCCAGAAGAACTAGACGCCATGCGAGAAGGGCAGAAGGCTAGAAATGAAGCCCCTCGCTATGATAACCGCCATCGTCACCTGACGCCTGAACAGCAAGCCGCCTTTGAAGCCGAGGGTCGTCAAGCAGTAATTCGCTTCAGAATAGACGATGACCGAGAAATTAGTTGGAATGATTTAGTCCGGGGAAAAGTCACTTGGAAGGGCAGTGATTTGGGCGGTGATATGGTAATTGCCCGGGCTTCTAGTAGTGGCGAAATTGGGCAACCTCTATATAATTTTGTGGTGGTTGTTGATGATATTGATATGAATATTACCCAAGTGATTCGAGGGGAAGATCATATTTCTAATACGCCTAAACAAATTCTGTTATATGAAGCTTTAAATGCCAATATTCCCGAATTTGGTCATACTCCTTTAATTCTGAATGCTGAGGGTCGGAAATTATCAAAACGGGATGGTGTTACCTCAATTTCTGATTTTAGAAATATGGGATATACACCAGAAGCTCTTGCTAATTATATGACCCTATTGGGTTGGACTCCTCCCGATGCTACGGAAGAATTATTTACCTTGGAAACCGCAGCAAAACACTTTAGTTTTGAACGAGTTAATAAGGCTGGGGCAAAATTTGACTGGGATAAATTAAATTGGATTAATAGCCAATATCTTCATAAAATGCCCATACCAGAATTAACCCAGTTATTAATTCCCTATTGGCAAGAAGCAGGTTATCAATTTAACTCTAATACGGATCAATCTTGGTTAGAACAGCTTACGGCTTTAATTGGCCCTAGTTTAACCACTCTTAAAGATGCGGTGGAAATGAGTCGATTATTTTTCACCGAAAGGGTTGAATTAGATGAAGAAGCAACCGCTCAATTACAACAGGAAAGTGCGATCGCCATTGTGCAGGCAATTCAGGATAAAATAACCCAACAACGAGATCAACCCTTAACATCCGATGCCGCTAAAGCAATAATTAATAGTGCGATGAAGGAAACAAACGTCAAAAAAGGGTTAGTTATGCGATCGCTTAGGGCAGCTTTGATGGGGACAATGCACGGCCCAGATTTAATCGAATCTTGGTTATTGTTCCATGAAAAAGGGATTGATTTAATTCGTTTTCAAACTGTTTTACCGGGTTAATATTTAACGAGGCAGATATTATGGCAACTTCTCCTAGATCTCGCAAATCATCTGATGCAAAAGGTAATGCTTCCCAGTCTAAAAAATCTCAGCCTACAGTCGATTCTACACCCCCCCAAGCATCTGAAACAGAAACGGGAGTTGATTCCCCCCTATCCCTATCTTCAGAACCTGCTGTTGTTGTGGAAGCACCCGTAGCTGAGGAACCTGCTGTTGTTGTGGAAGCACCCGTAGCTGAGGAACCTGTTGTTGTGGAAGCACCCGTAGCTGAGGAACCTGCTGTTGTTGTGGAAGCACCCGTAGCTGAGGAACCTCCTATGGTTGTGGAAGAAGCACCCGAACCCGAACCCGAACCCGAACCCGTAGCTATTGTGGAACCTGCTGTGGTTGTGGAAGAAGAACCCGTAGCTATTGTGGAACCTCCGATGATGGTGGAAGCACCCGAACCCGAACCCGTAGCTATTGTGGAGGAACCAAAACCCTTAGTTGAAGATCAACCAAAATGGGTTAATACTTCAGCAACAGAGATTTTATTCAATGCTGAACCGATAACTACGAGTCCAAGTCCAGTGGAAGTAGTGATTGATTCTCCAACGACTTTCTCCTATGATTCTGTTAACCAATCTGTACAACCCATGAAAGAAGAAATTCTCGCATTTTTATCTGAACTTCCCGAAAATTTAGGAAGTTTCTTTAAAGATTACAAACGTCCTTTAACTACGGTCGGTTTAATCGTTGCCTTCTTAATTACCTTCAAAATTTTAGTAGGATTAGTAGAAATTATCAATGAAATTCCTCTAATTAAACCTACCTTTGAAACCGTTGGTTTAGGATACTCAGCTTGGTTTATTTATCGTTATCTCCTCAAAGCAGATAACCGCAAAGAACTCAGTGCAGATTTTAATACCCTCAAAGAAGAAATCCTGGGTAAAAAATCATAAACCAAACAGTTCTAACAATGACTAATGCCACTCTCAAAAACTTAGCATTGGGCGTTGTGATGGTTACGGTTGGGTTATTGCTGCCTCGTTCAGTGGAAGCTCAACCGTTTAACGGCGCATCCACCCCCATGTTTGAAAATATCACCCTTAGTCCTCAATTCCGACCTAACCCTATGTTAATTCGGGGATTAAGTGGCGGCCCAACTTTGGCCAAGGATATCGCGGGACGCCAAGAAACCCAAACCGGAACTTGTCAGGGTTATGTGGATCAACAACCGGATCATACGGTAATTTTAACCAGTTTTTTTGATTATTTAAAACTTCAAGTCCAAAGTAGCGAAGATACGGTTTTAGTGATTCGGGGGCCGGGGGGAAGTTGGTGTAGTGATGATGCTAAAGACATGAATCCTAGTATTGAAGGTCAATGGTTATCGGGAAAATATGAAATTTGGGTAGGGTCTTATAAACCCAATGCTTATCACCCTTATGTAATTTCAATTACGGATAAACCATAAGAGGATTTTTATTATTCCTGGCTATGATGTTGTTCTCGAACCCAATGTCTAAAAGTTTTTAATGTGGCAGTTTCGCCATCTCGCAAACTTTGACGAATATATTGGGGAATAATTTCTAAAGGGAGCCAAGGAAAATATAAACTTTGAGTTGATTTTTGATAGGATTGGGTAGTTTTATCTAAAATAAAAACCTCTAATTTCTGACCATTATAACGCCATAGTTCAGGAATTTCAAAAGCGGCATAAATCGTTTGTTTATCTAAGGAACTGCTAGTTATATCAATTTCTAATACTAAATCAGGGGGCGGGTCTGATTCTAAATTAATATTCTGTTGATGTCTAACTAAGGGTTCATTATTCAAATAATAACAAGAATCCGGTTCTGCACCTTTTAATAATTCTTCTCTTTTTAAGGTTAAAGACCCCATTTTTTTTAGATTTAGGTTTAATTCATCTGCGATCGCTCTGACTAAATCATCAATAAACCGATTATTATTTTCATGTTCTCCCAATGGAGTCATAATTTCTAATACTCCTTGATCATAATATAAACGAATAACGCGATTATTTCCTAAATCGTTTAATAAATTAATAAATGTTTGCCAACTGACTTGATTTAAAACCGTGCGTTGTTCAGGTATCAGTAAAGTAGCTGTAGTCATATTAAGTTTACCTCGATCAATTTATTATAACCGAACATTTGAGATGATGATATGTCTATGGGTTATGAATATCTGACCCCTGAGCCTAAACTCATCCTCTTTACAAAACTTAATAATCTTTATTTAGCGTAACCCAATCCTTTAAACCGGGAAAATGCCTAATCAATACCCCTATATATAGTGGCATTACTCCCCTTCCCTGCCATTCTCAATCAAGGTGATTGCACCTTATTATAAAAAAAATTATAATAGATTAAGTGATTCACCCCAAAGCCGAATTGTTTATTATAAAATAGTAGAAATAAAAATAGGTTTGGGGAGTTCATGAAATTTCAATTTAAAAACAAAAAATTAGAAGCACTTTATACAGAAGAAAAAAATGCCCATAAATATCCTAACGACGTAGTAGATCGTTTTTTTGAGGTAATCACATTAATTGACGGAATACCAAATGAACAAGATCTCTATAACTTCAAAGGACTAAGATTTGAAAAACTCAAAGGAGAACGAGGCAAAAAGGGACAACACTCAATCCGTCTTAATGGACAATGGCGTTTAATTCTTATGATTAAAAAAAACTCAGACGGTAATTTTATCCTAGTGATCGATATTGAAGACTATCACTAAGGCAATATTTTAGGAGGAGCAGGAAAATGGCAAACAAACTTATACCCGCACGAATTGTTACACCAGGCGACATTTTAAGCATGGAATTAGAAGCTCGTGGTTGGACGCAAAAAGATCTTGCCGAGATTATGGATCGCCCGGCTCAAACCATTAATGCTATTATCAATGCTAAAAAAGAAATCACTCCCGAAACTGCCATAGAATTAGCTGCGGCTTTGGGAACTTCCGCAGAAGTTTGGACAAATCTCGAAACTAATTATCGTTTACATCAAGCAAAAAAAAATTCTGATAATCAGGAAATTTCAAGGCGGAGAAGATTATACGAACTCGTCCCTGTTTCAGAACTGAGTAAAAGACAATGGCTACCCCAGACCAAAACCCTAGAAGAATTAGAAACCGCAGTTTGTAACTTTCTTGATATTGCCTCTCCGACGGAAACCCCTAAACTAACCGTTAATTTTCGTCATAACCATACCCTACAATCACAAGATACGGCCCTAATTGCTTGGATTAAAAGAGTTGAACATTTAGCCAAAAAGCAATCTGTAGGCAAATTTGACCGAGAACAACTAAAGTCTGCTATTCCTAAAATTCTTAGCTATGCCCAGACCCAAGAAGATATTACTAAAGTTCCTTCCCTACTGATGTCTTTGGGGGTTCATTTCGCAATTGTTCCCCATCTGTCTAAAACATACCTAGACGGGGCAACTTTTACCATTAATAATCACCCTATGATTGCCTTAACCCTGAGATATAACCGTATTGATTCTTTCTGGTTTACCCTAATGCACGAATTAGGTCATATTGTCGCAGGTCATGAGGGTATATATTTAGATGACCTCAGCCAACTAGAAGATAATCCCCAAGAAAAAGAAGCAAATCAACTCTCTTGTGATTGGCTGATTGATAGTAATGCCCTGGCTAAATTTGTTGCTACTAACTCCTCTCGCTTCTCAACTAAAGCAATTGAGAAATTTGCTGGGAGTCAAGCGCGTCATCCGGGTATTATTGTCGGTCGTCTTCAGTATGAAGGTAAGATTCCTTACAAAAATCATCGGAAATATCTGGTTAAAGTTGATGAATTACTGACTTATATTGATAATCCTTAAACAGAATAAATAATCTGCTTCACTGACTCAGGATCAACTCTAAAATATTCCCTACTCTTTTTCAATTCCAGAAAGAAGAATAGGGAATTTCTAACATCAAGCTGTTAACTGTTGTAAGGCATTTTCAACTGCTTGTAAAGCTAGATTAACTTCTTCCTCCGTCACAATTAAAGGTGGCACAAAACGTAACACTTTTGGGCCAGCCGGAACTAATAATAACCCGGCTTCCATTGCTACTTTTACGACCTGGGGAGAAGTTAATTCAATCTCCTGTTTCAATTCTAAACCATTAATTAAACCCCAACCTCGGACTTCAGCAATTAAATCAGGATATTTTTGGGCAATTTCTGTTAGTTTGGTACGAAGTTGTTCACCGCGCTTCTGTACATTTTCCAGAATATTTTCTGTTTCTAAGGTTTGACAAACTGCCAACGCCACCGCACAAACAAAAGGATTACCACCAAAGGTAGAGGCATGACTTCCGGGTTCAAAAACATCACAGAAAGCTTTACACATCATAGCTCCGATGGGAATACCACCACCTAAACCCTTAGCCGAGGTAAAAATATCGGGCTCAATTCCTAAATTTTCATAACCCCATAATTTCCCACTGCGACCCATGCCAACTTGAACTTCATCTAAGATTAAAAGTATGCCTTTTTGATCGCAAATTTCCCGAACTCGTTGGAAATATTCAATATCCCCAGGACGGACACCTCCTTCTCCTTGCAGAGCTTCTAACATAATAGCAGCCACCCGTCGGCTATCTTTATCAACCTCAGAAATAGTGGCTTCTAAAGCATCAATATCATTATAAGGAACATACACAAACCCAGGTACTAACGGACTAAAACCTTTTTGATATTTAGGTTGTCCCGTAGCCGTAATTGTGGCTAAAGTTCGACCATGAAAACTCCCATGGGCGGTGATAATAACCGGGTCTTCAATATTTAATTTTTCATGGGCATATTTCCGGGCTAATTTAATTGCACCTTCGTTAGCTTCCGCCCCAGAATTACAGAAAAAAGCTTTATCCGCACAGGAATGATCTGTTAACCATTTGGCTAATTCTCCTTGCACGGGAACATAATATAAATTAGAAACATGGTGCAGAGTTTTAATTTGTTTGGTGACCGCTTCAATTAATATCGGATGAGCGTGTCCCAGGGTACAAGTAGCAATTCCGGCGACAAAATCTAAGTATTCTTTGCCGTTGGTATCCCAAACGCGACACCCTTCTCCGCGCTCTAAGGCGATGGGAAAACGGGCGTAGGTATTCATAACATGGGAATTAAAATCATCAATACTAAAATCGCTGCTAACAGGTGCTGCTTTGACTAAGGTTTCTGGACTCATGAATTACTCCTAAATTCGGTTTGTGTTTGATTTCTGATTTTAGGGTAAAATCTTCATTTCCGGGGTTGGTTTTGTTACCAAATCCCTATAATTTATATTCTAAAGGTTGACAAAATTGCTCAATTCCCGATTTCACCGCATAAATGACAACCGGAGTAATTAATAGGGCGGGACATTGATTTTCGCCAATTAGAGATTCTACCATGGCTGTAATATTACCCTTGATTAATTCTTCCCGCAGGTCTTTATTACACAAACTAACTCGATATCGTTTGGCTAAACCATCTAACCAATTTTCAGAAGTATCAGGTGACTGACCCACATAAATTGCCATTTCAATGGCCGCATCTTCGAGATCTCCTTCACAATTTTCAATTCTATCTAAAGCTTCTAAAGCAACGGAATATTCAGCTAATTGTGAGCGAAATTGAGCAATTTCCTGAGATGTGAGAATAATCATAAATAATCCGTTATACTTCAGTGAATTAATTCGTATTGGAAAATTATATCAGGATCAAACCAAGCGGTTAAAGCAGTGGCTAAAGCATCCGCAGCATCATCAGGTCTAGGAATTTCTGTTAAATTCAATTCCCTAGCCACCGCTGCTTGAACTTGATATTTGTCCGCATTGCCATGTCCGGTCAAAGCCTTTTTAACTTGACCAGGAGTAAACTCAATTAACGGAATCTGGTGTTGAGCCAAGACTAATAATAACACTCCTTTGGCTTGAGCAACGGCAATGGTATTTGCCATGCGATAAAAAAATAGTTTTTCCACAATAGCTAAATCGGGTTTTATCTGGGTTAATAACTGGTTTAAATCCTCATAAATAATACATAAACGCTTGCCTAATTCAGTTTTAGCTGGGGTTTTAATTACCCCAAAATCAATTAAAGAAACCGCTTCTTGTTCTTGAGTTTTATCGTTAATTTGACATTCAATGGCTCCAAATCCTAATATGGCTAAACCCGGATCAAAACCTAAAATTATTTTTTTCATCTGAAAACTGCTATAAGTGGCTCCCGGTTTGATCCCCCCTAACCCCCCTTAAAAATGGGGGAACCGGAGTTATAAAATCCCTGGTTTTTTTCTAGTTGGGAAAGTTCCGATCAAAGTCCCCCTTGGGAAGGGGGATTTAAGGGGATCAGATTTCGGCTGTAATCAGGGATTTTCCACTTCAATTAACCCTACACGAATTCACCTGTCACTAGGCATCAGGTAAACCAAAGACTTGACGAAAAACCTTTTGAACTTTGAAACCAGAATCAATAGTTTCTAAGGGATCTTTGCGTAAACGGTGACGCAAACATAAGGTAATCACCCGTTGAATATCATCGACGGTGACTTCTGTGCGTCCTTCAAAAGCTGTTAAGGCTTTAGCCGCCCGGTTACTAACAATATCTCCGCGTAAACCATCCACATCTAATTCTGAACAAATCTGGGAAATTTTTACCCGTAAATCATAATCAATTTCTACAGAAGGGAGGAGATTTTGCGCTTCTACCAGTTTATGTTGTAATTGGTTTTGGTCATTAATATGGGTTTCTAAAAAGCTTTGAGGATTTTGATCAAAAGAGGTTCTTTCTTCAACAATTTTAACTCGTAAATTCGGCTCTTTTACAGTTCTAATTTCGGCGTGCATTCCAAACCGATCTAATAATTGTGGACGTAACTCCCCTTCTTCGGGGTTTCCCGAACCGACTAACACAAACCGGGCGGGGTGACGGATGGAAATTCCCTCCCGTTCCACGGTGTTCCAACCACTGGCCGCCGAGTCTAACAAGACGTCAACTAAGTGATCATCGAGGAGGTTGACTTCATCCACATACAAAATCCCCCGATTTGCTTTGGCCAAAAGTCCGGGTTCAAAGGCTTTCACCCCTTCAGATAGGGCTTTTTCAATGTCAATTGTGCCACAAACTCGGTCTTCCGTGGCCCCTAAAGGCAAATCTACCATCGGGACTTTTTTCCGAGATACGGGAATATCCTGATGCTGGCTCAGACGTTCGCGGACGTTATCACTCATCAATTCCGCATCGGTGGGATGGCTATTAAAGGGGTCATCGGCGATGACTTCAATTTCCGGTAGTAAGTCCGCTAGGGCGCGGATAGTCGTGGATTTTCCTGTGCCGCGATCGCCCATAATCATCACACCACCGATTTTCGGATCGATAGTATTTAAAATTAAAGCTAGTTTCATTTCTTCCTGGCCGACAATTGCGGTGAAGGGAAAAACAGGACGACGAGACAGGTTGACCGTTGTTTGTGTATCTTTTGGCGTGACGACAGTTGAACTCACAGTTTACTCTCAATTTCCAATATTAACGTAATTTATTTTTACATATTCAGTTAAAAAATGCTGAAACATTTTGAGCAAAAAGATTTTTTCATAACCTCCGCATCCGGAATCACAACCAAACCATAGAAGAAATGACTTAGATAGCTGGTATGGAGGCGGGGTATCAATTATGGAACTAAATCCGGTCAATGGTTTTGGTGTGACAGCACCGACAACAGCAGAGGTCTCTCCTGAAGGTTTACGCTCCCTGGTGCGTCAAATTGAGGCAGAATTATATTGTAGTGAAGTCTATAATATTGCTCTAAAAAGTTTACAAAAAATGTTAGGACAGGCGGCAAGTAAAGCCGAAATTGTAATTAAAGCGGTGGGGCGAGAAGCCATTCAATTGTCTTTAAAACAACTGGCTATACAACAAACAGCTATTATTTCTACAATATCTTCTTCCCCCAATAATTCTATTTCCGTAACTGCTATTCCTGCGAATGATCCAGATATTTCTACTCCTACAGAAGTTCAAACTTTTGTAGTTTCTCCCCTGGGGTTAGTTGCGGGATATCAAGCACTGGATTTAACGGTAGAATCTCCAGAAGAAACTTCGACTATTTCTGCATCAGATCATATTCCTAAAACTAAAACTAAAACTCAACGTCCAAATCAAGCAGAAATCAATCATCAAATTCATGAAAAACAAAAGATTTATTTACAAGAAATTGGGGTAGAACTGCGTAAAGCTAGAGAATCTTACAACCTCAGTTTACAGCAAATGCACTATTTTACTTTAGTTCCTTTGCATCATTTAGAAGCTTTAGAACAGGGAAAACTTGAGGCTTTACCCGAAGATATTTATATTCGCGGGTTTATTTATCGGGTGGCGAATGCTTTGGGCTTAGAAGGGGGAAAACTAGCATCTTCTTTTCCTTGTTTGGAATTTAATCAACCCTTGGGAAAGTCTAATTCTCAGGTTGATGTTGATTCAGAATTTTACCTTAATTCCGTCCATTTATATTTGGGTTATGCGGCGATTTTAGCTAGTTCTATGGGGGGAGTGGCTTGGTTATCTCAACAAAGTGTTCCTGATGTAACTCTCCCTCCCGATATTCAGAATTTATTAGAACAAAAAGTTCCTCAATCTCGCCACCAAGAACCAACAAATCCCATACCCGGGAGACAATCAAAAACCCATGATATTCAGATTAGTTCGGATTTTTCTCCACCAGAAATGATAGAAGTTGCAACTTCTTAACCCTAATTAATTATATCCTATATTTTCTGAAAAATCAAGGATAAATTATTAGCTGGCATGGGGACAACTTCCACTAATTGCAAATTTTCTAAGGTTGCAATTGCAACAACTTCTTCTAAATTTCTCACGCCCCATTCTGGATTAGATAACCGCAAAGAAGTATCAAAATCTTGATTACTTGGTGCGGTGTGTTTGCCATTTTGTTTATAGGGGCCGTATAAATATAAAATTCCTCCTGGGGGTAAAATTCGATTAGCACCTGCGATTAATTGGAGGCAAGCTGACCATGGGGAAATATGAATCATATTAATATTAACTATGGCATTAATCGGAAATTCCTGTAAGCAAAAGGGCAGTTTTAAATCGGGATTTTCGACTAACCAAAGAGATTTTTGTACATCTAATTCTAAAGGAGGAAATAAATTATCTGAAGGAAAATAGGTTTCCCAAGCTAAAATACTGGCTTGCAAAAGCGGATTAACTTCCGATGGCAACCATTTTCTAGGTTTTAATTCAGGGGCAAAAAATACCGCGTGTTGTCCCGTACCACTGGCAATTTCTAAAACTGTTCCTGTGGCTGGAAGTACCCGTTTTAATACCTCTAAAATTGGTTGTTGATTTCGTTCTGTCGCCGGGGCATATTGTCTAGCATCGTTGATATAATTCATTTTGTTAATGGGTCATAAACTGATAACTGATTTTACCACTGCGGATTAGATTCAACAAAGGCTGTTACAATGTCTGGAGGAACAGGTTTAAGAAAGAAATACCCTTGAGCATATTCACACCCTAGAGAGCGTAATTGTGTCAGTTGATAAGCGGTTTCTACTCCTTCAGCAACGACCTCTTTATTTAAGGCATGAGCTAACCGAATAATCGTGCGGACAATGACTAAATTTTCTCCCGCTTCATCTGCTTCAATTTTTCCCACAAAAGATCGATCAATTTTCAGTGTATCAATGGGAAATCGAGGTAAATAACTTAAGGAAGAAAACCCTGTCCCAAAATCATCAATACTTAATCTTAACCCCAAAGATTTTAACCGGTTTAATAAATTAATAGTTGCCTCTAAATCATCCATAATCACACTTTCTGTAATTTCCAATCTCAACCCATTCGGGTTAATTCCTGAAGTTTTAATAATCTCTTGAATTTGTTCGATTAAGTCAAGTTGAAAAAACTGTCTAGCGGATAAATTCACTCCTAAAATTAATTCCGGTTGCCAATTAAATTGTTGTTGCCAAATTTTTAATTGATTACAGGCTTCTTGAATTGCCCATTTCCCCATGGGGACAATCAATCCAGTCTCTTTTGCCGTAGCCATAAATCCTTCTGGGGTAACTAATCCTTCCTCGGGATGTTGCCATCGAATTAGGGCTTCAAACCCAGAAATTTTACCGGATTTCAATTCAATCACTGGTTGATAATATAAGACAAATTCTTGACGCTTTAGGGCTAATCTTAAAGAGGTTTCTAATTCTAATTGCTCGATGCCATTAACGTGCATGGTCTGTTCAAAAACCTGGATCATTCCCTTTCCCAAACTGCGGGCGCGATACATCGCAGTATGGGCATTTCTTAATAAATAATCTGCCTTTCCTTCGGCGGTTTGACTGAAAGCAATTCCCATACTTAAAGTTATAAAAATATCATGATTATTCAATTTAAAAGAAGAAAAGAGACTATTTTGAATGCGATTAGCTACAAAAATGGCATTTTCCGGGGACTTTAAATGTTCAATTAAAATTGCAAATTCATCGCCCCCTAACCTAGCAATAAGATCTTTATTTCTCAAACAATATTTGATTCTTTGGACAATCTCAATTAATAATTGATTTCCCGCTTCATATCCTAAACTATCATTAATTCGCTTAAATCGATCAATATTTAAAAACACAACTGCACATTGATATTGCTCATTTTTTGTATTTGCAATTGCCCATCTTACGTGATCTAAGAATAAAATACGGTTAGGTAATCCGGTCAAGGTATCATGCAAAGAATTATGAATTTGTTTATAACCAATCACTCCTGTTCCTGACAAAAATAAGGAAAAAATAGGAGCAATAATAGGAACCCAAATATTTAATAAAAATAGTCCGTAGCTAGTTCCAAATAAACTCACAATTCCAATTAATAAAGCTCCCCCCTGGTTCAGAGGATGGGAAATTTGCCACATTAATATTCCCCCTACTATTGCCCAAATTCCTATCCAGAATAGTTCTAAAAATTGAGGTATAAACCTAAATAAATCCGAGGTAGATAATAGGTTCGGAGATTGATAACTTAGGGTAGAATTAATAATCTGGCTGACCATTTGAGCATGGATGAGTACCCCAGGCATTTTAAAATCATCCCCGGCTTTTATACTATAGGGAGTTAAGAAAACATCGGGAATACTCGGAGCGGTTGTACCAATTAAAATGATTTTATTTTTAATCCATGTTGGGTCAACTTGATTTGATAAAACCTCTCCGATACTGACAATTCTAGCAATTTCTGGAGTTCGATAATTGAGCAGAATTTGGTAGCCTCGATCATCAATATTACCATAGCCTCCATCTCCAGATTTCAATGGGAAAAATACAGTTTTTCCCAGTTCCATATATTGAGGATATTGGCTATTGTTTTTAGGCTCAATTCCCTGGGATTTTAAGTAAATTAATGCTAGTTGTAAAGAAAAAGCAAAAACCGTTTGATTATCTTGACCACTAGCAAATAATAACTGGCGACGCACCACCCCATCCGGGTCTAATACTAAATCATTAAATCCAATTTTTTCCGGGGAAATTCCCGGGGGAGGTGACACGCTAGGATTTTTAGAATTTCCGATTGTTGTAATTACAATAACATTATCTGCTTTTAACTGCTGTAATAATTTAGCGCCCCCCGGTTCTCGGGGTAAATCTCGGTATAAATCTAACCCAATTACCCGGGGTTGATGTTGTTGAAGTTTAGCAAAAACCTCTGCCAAAACTTGATCGGTCAAAGGCCATTGTTTTTGAGATTGGATATCATCTTCAGTAATAGCAACAACTAATAGGTTAGGATCGGGTTCAGGAATAGACCGCAAACAGATTAAGGCGTCAAACATTCTTAATTCTAACGGTTCTAACCAGCCTAATTTTTGAGATCCGACCACAAACACCGTAATGATTAAACTGGTCGATAAAGCCGGGGATAACCGGACTAAGGAGGGTAAAATTTTTCCCTGATCTGCGGGCATAGGTAAGGATAACCAAGTTTTGAGAAAACGCCACTTTCGAGAAAACATGAATTTAAGGTAAAATATAAATACCAGGCATGATTTTAATTAAATGCTCCTTCTGGGTATAATTTACGCGAAATCTTTTCTGTGACTGGAAATTTTGACTGAGATCTATTGAATTTATTATGACTAATTCCCTGACTATTCCTGTAATTGTTAATGGCGCCGGCGGAAAAATGGGCCGCGAAGTGATTAAAGCGGTGGCTGCTTCTGCCGATATGACCTTGTTAGGGGCAATTGATCATAACCCGGCCTATCAAGAACAGGATGCGGGAACTTTGGCGGGAATTGACCCCCTAGAAGTTCCGATTACTAATGACCGCGAGGGAATGTTAGCCATGGCAGCCCAGGAAAAACAGCCCGGGGTGATGGTAGATTTTACCCATCCTGATTCAGTGTACGACAATATTCGGGCGGCGATCGCCTACGGGGTGCGTCCGGTTGTGGGAACTACGGGGTTAAGTCCAGCCCAAATTCAAGACTTAGCCGAATTTGCTGATAAAGCCAGTATGGGGTGTTTACTGATTCCTAATTTTTCTATTGGCATGGTGTTATTACAACAGGCTGCTATTGCGGCTTCTCGCTATTTTGATCATGTGGAAATTATCGAATTACATCATAATCAAAAAGCCGATGCTCCCAGTGGTACAGCCATTCAAACAGCACAATTATTAGCAGAATTGGGGAAAACCTATAATTCTCCCCTGGTGACGGAAACCGAAAAAATAACCGGGGCTAGAGGTGCCGAAGCTGGAGAAGGAATTAGAATTCATAGTATCCGTTTACCCGGATTAATTGCCCATCAAGAGGTAATTTTTGGGGCGGCGGGTCAAATTTATACCTTACGTCATGATACTAGCGATCGCTCCTGTTATATGCCCGGAGTTCTACTGGCTATTCGCAAAGTTTTAGCCTTAAAAACCTTGGTTTATGGATTGGAAAAAATCTTATAGTAGGGAATGGGGAACAGGGAACAGGGAACAGGGAACAGGGAAGGCAGGGGGAGCCCGCGAAGTAAACTATTCCCATTACCCATTACCTATTCCCTTAAATCAAGGATTAGAACACTCAAACTTCCCTTGTCTCGATTAATAACTGATGACTAATAACTGATGACTGATAACTGATAACTGGTAACTGAAAAATGCTTATTCCGATAACTCGTAAAACTTTTGAAGAATTAATTCCCGCCGTGGCTACAGGGGAACAATATAAATATTGTTGGGGAAAGCCTCGGGAATTTTTAAAACGTCTATTGGTTTCGGCGGTTTGTTTAGCGGTTTGGATTTTTCTGGAATATACCGTAGAAGGAGATACCCTAAGAATCCTAATATTAATAGCCGGAATTAGCTCCTCTTTGTATTGGTTATGGATGCCCGTTTGGGAAGCGAGTTGGCGGAATATTAAATATCGAAAATATCCCTATGCGGGATTTTTACAGGGAAAAATTCTGGATTTTTATATTAGTGAAGCCGTCACCGAACAACAGGAATCTGTGAACAAGCGCGGAGAACTAATTATTATTGAAAATTTGGAAAGAAGAATTAATGTAGAAGTCGGAGATGCCACTGGGTTTAGTACCTTAATTCAAGCCCCCCTAAATCGCAACCATAAACGCTTACGTCGGGGTCAAATTGCCCAAATGATGGTGATGTCTTATTTAGATGATTTAAGCGAAATTAACGAAGTTTCCGATATCTATATTCCCAGTCAAAATCTTTGGATTAGTGACTATCCTTACGTCCGTCGAGATATTTTCAGAGAAATTAGTCATCGCTTCCAGTCCCGACGTCCGAAAAAAGCACCCCCATCTCGCCAAACTTCCGCAATTGAACGTTATCAACCCGCAAACGGTTATGATCAGGTTTATGATGATGATCAACCCTAACCGGACAATTTCCTCAATAGATTAAATAATCTAATACCTACAACCGAATAATTTTAAAATTCAAAATTATCCCCATTTCACAATTCTTAACAAAATCCCCACTAATGAGAAAAACTTCTATTAAGCCCACCACTTGACAATACTTTCAGCGAATGTTAGAGTTTTAGTAAATAGACTATAGTTGGTCTTTCTATAACCATACCCCAAATCAGAAGCCACAAAGCCTATAAAAACTCTAAAAATCAACCAAAACCCCAAAAATCACCCCTAGTAAAACCCCATCATCAACTTTCTAAATTCCACCCTTTCCGAACACCCCTTGACAAAAAGACCAAAATATGCTATGGGCTAACCAATAACTTAGTATTTTCCACCCCTTTGTGTCTTTGTGTCTTTGTGGTTAAATAAATTGATTAATTCCCATTCCCTTCTCGACCATAGGCTTGCCAAGCCAGATCAACCAAGGCATCAACCAAAGCCACGGCCACTACCGCACTGCCCTTGCGTCCATCAATCCGAATATGGGGAACCATCGAATCATTCAAACGGGACTTAGCTACATCAGCCCCGACAAAACCAGAAGGCGTGGCAATCACCAAAGCGGGCTTAATTTCCTCCGCCTCAATTAAATCCACTATCCCAGAAAGGGCCGTTTGTTCCTGACCAATCACAAAAATCGCTTCGGGATAGCGCCTTGCTAACGTCTCAATCCCCCAAGCCGAGCGAGTTTTTTCCCGTTGCGGCCGAGTTACCGCCTCCATGGAACAATAAACCGGATTAGCAAAAGTCGAAAGAATTCGAGGAGTAATCCCCACCTGTACCATGGGTACATCCACCACAATTGTTGTCCGGGCTGCTAAGGCCGCCGCCCCGCCTTGTAAAGCTTGGTCAGAAAACCGCACTAAACTTTTATATTCAAAATCCGCCGTCGCATAAACCACCCGGCGCACAATTTCATATTCGGCTGGCGAAAGGACATGATCGCCAATTTCATCGTCGATAATTCCTAAACTCTGGGCATCGGTAATATGCCATTCCATTGTGACTCGCCGATTATTACTGAAGTTCTGGGACTAAGTAAAATTTACCTAGCACAACCAGATTACAACTTACCCAGTGTATCAGGTTGTTGTCGATTTGACGAGAAATCAGGGTTCGGAATGCGGGGGATAAATTATATTCCCCCTGCTTCCCCTGTGGCCACTGAGCCTGTCGAAGTGCCCCATGCTTCCTCAACCTTCCTGGGAGAAGGACTGATTTAATATCGGAGTCAGATAGGCCACCAAGAAACCAATTAAAAACCCGGAAATGTTGCGGACAAGGGGAAGCCATTCTTGGGTACGGGAGATCACCGGGCCAATTCCGAAGGCAATAAATAAAATTCCCCACAGGGGTGAGAAAATTAACGCCCACTGCCAGGAAATTAATTGTCCAGACTTGCGGGGAATACTCGCCACGCCGCAAATAATCCCACCGATAGCAGAAGTAATTAGGGTTAAAATCCATTGTTCTGGAGGAAGTCCGGGGACAACCCGACAACCCCCTTGGATTAAACAGCTTTGAATGGTATCAATAGATTGGATAATAGATTGATCTTCTCCATTGTCTCTAACAAAATATTGATTTCCGAAGCGAGTTTGTAACTCCACCCAGAATGTCCGAGACAGAAACGGGTAAACCTGACGACCGACGCTAAAGTTCAGGATATTTCCCCCCCGTTCATCAGCGACTACCAAAACGCTTTTATCATCTAGTCCCCAATAGTCCTTAACGGCGCGACCGGGGGTTTGGTCAAATTGAGTTAATACCCGAACTTTCCAACCGGTTTCAGATTCAAAGTTTTCTATATCCTTGGCTAAGATATTTTCCTGGACATCGGTAAAAATTCCCGCCAGGTCAATCACCGGGGTTTGAATCTCAGGAAGTAAGTCGGGATTATTAAACGCATGAGCAACCGGGGTAATTGCCCAGGTGGAGAGAGTTATAGCTAATATAGCAATAGAGAGAAGCAATCTATTGGGCCAATTCTGTTGCATGGGAGATCCTATAAATGTTTATAAGGGTGAGCAATATTGGTTTTTTGTTAATCGAGAGATCATCAGACTCTCATTTTCTTTACAATTTTTAACTTTATCACAGAATAGGCAATCAGCGACCAGTACAGGCCAGAGGCGGGGGCAAAAGAAACCGGGTTTCTGTCATCATTTTTGCTATTAACAGAAATATCAGTTAAGAAACCCGGTTTCTGACCCAATT